>NZ_JBICUF010000001.1:521940-1083214 GCF_043198035.1 Micromonospora sp. NPDC048898 | reverse complement strand
TTTTTTTGGCGTGCCCCGCGCCACAACCACTGGGTTCCGGCGCGGGGGGGGGGCGGGGGGGGGGGGGGGGCGCCCCCCCCCCCCCCCCCCGTCCCCGGGTTCGTCAGCCGGTGTTGCGCATTCCGGCGGCGATGCCGTTGACCGTGGTGAGCAGCGCGCGTTCCAGGGCGGTGCCGTCGCTCGGTGCGCGTCGGCCGCCCGGGGCGGTGGCGATCGCCCGCCCGGCGGCGCCGGACTCCCGGTACTGCCGCAGCAGCGCCACCTGGAGGTGGTGCAGCGGCTCCAGGTAGGTGTCGCGGACGGCCAGGGTGCGCTGGAGCACCGGCGAGTTTTCCAGCAGGGCGGGCGAGGCGGTCACCGCCAGCACCTCCCGCTTGGTCAGCTCGTACTCCTGCTCGATCTGTTCGAAGATCGGGTGCAGTTTCTTCGGGACCAGGGTCTCGACGTACCGGCGGGCGATGCTCAGGTCGGTCTTGGTCACCATCATCTCGACGTTCGACAGGAACGTGCGGAAGAAGTGCCAGTTGCGGTGCATCTCGGCGAGCACGTCCGCCAGACCGGCCTCGCGGGCGGCGGCCAGCCCGGAGCCGACGCCGAACCAGCCCGGCACGATCTGCCGGGTCTGCGTCCAGCCGAACACCCACGGAATGGCCCGCAGACCGGACAGCCCCGCGCCGGTGTTCGGGCGCTTCGCCGGCCGGGAGCCGATGTTCAGTGCGCCGAGCAGCTCGGTGGGGGTGGACGCCCAGAAGTACGCCGGCAGGTCCGGGTCCTCGACGAGGGACCGGTAGGACCGGTACGCCGATTCGGAGACCACGTCCATCGTGGCGTCCCAGCGTTCCAGCATCTCGGCCGGCTGCCGGGGCGCGGTGTGCAGCAGGGTCGCCTGGAGCACCGCGGCGAGGGTGAGCTCCAGATTTTCCCGGGCCAGGGACGGCAGGGTGTACTTGTCGGAGATCACCTCACCCTGCTCGGTCACCTTGATCGCGCCGTCCAGCGTGCCGTACGGCTGAGCCAGGATCGCCTCGTGCGTCGGCCCGCCGCCGCGCCCGACCGTGCCGCCCCGGCCGTGGAACAGCCGCAGGTGCACCCCGTGCCGGGCGGCCACGTCGCGCAGCGCGCGCTGCGCCCGGTGGATCGACCACTGGCTGGTGGTGATCCCGGCTTCCTTGTTGGAGTCGGAGTAGCCGAGCATGACTTCCTGCACGTCGCCCCGGGCCCGCACCAGCGCCCGGTACGCGGGCAGCGACAGCAGGTCGTCGAGGAGTTCGCCGCCGGCGTTGAGCTCGGCCGGGGTCTCCAGCAGCGGCACGAACCCGATCCGGGCGCGCCCGCTGTGCACGTCCACCAGGCCGGCCTCGCGGGCCAGCACCACCGCGGCCAGCACGTCGTCGATGCCCATGGTCATCGAGATGATGTACGACTCGATGACCTCGGTGCCGAACCGGTCCTGGGCCTCTCGGATCGTGCTGAACACGTCGAACGTCTTCTGGGTGGGTTTGGTGAGCGGGGTGTCGAGGGTGGACAGCGGTCGCCGCCCGGTCAGCTCGTCGGCGAGCAGCTTGGTGCGTTCCAGTCGGCTCAGCGCCGGGTAGTCGGAGACCTCGCCGACGGCCTCGTAGAGCTGGGCGAGCACCGCGTGGTGCGCCTCGGCGTGCTCGCGGACGTCCATGGTGGCCAGGTGCAGGCCGAACGCGGAGACGGTACGGATGGTCGAGGCCAACCGGCCGACGGCGGTGAGCTGCCCGGAGTTGCGGGCCAGCGAGGCGCGCAGCAGGTCCAGGTCGGCGATCAGCTCGGCGGAGCCCCGGTAGTCCCGGCCCGGCACGTGCGGGGTGCCCTGGCGCAGGCGTTGCCGGGTGTTGGCGAGCTTCGCCTTCACGCAGCGCGCCTTGAGCCGGTACGGCTCCTCGGCGTTGACCCGCCGGAACCGCGTCGCCACCTCGGGCAGGGCGTCCAGGTCGGCGGCGAGGCTGGCGGAGAGGTCCAGTGACACCCCGCGCAGTCGGCGGGAGACCGAGACCTCGTTGATCAGGTGGTCCATCGCCTTCTCGGTGGCCGCGATGCCGTGCTCGTGCTGGATGGTCAGCACCTCGCGGGTGACCGCCGGGGTGACGAACGGGTTGCCGTCGCGGTCGCCGCCGATCCAGGTGCCGAAGCTCAGCGGCCGGGCCGTCGGCGAGGTCTCCACGCCGAGGGTGCGCAGCGTGTCGGCCAGATCGTCGAGCACCTGCGGGGCGGCCTCGGCGTAGAGGTCGCGCAGGTAGTAGATGGCGTTGCGGGCCTCGTCGGTCGGGTCCGGTCGGTCGAGGCGCAGCTCGTCGGTCTGCCACATCAGGTCCAGCAACTCGGCCAGGCGGCGGTTGGCCGGGCCCTCGTCGCTGGCGCCGTAGAGGATCGCGTTGGCGGTCTCGGTGTCCAACTCGTCGGCGATCGCCCGCAGCTTGGACAGGATCGAGCGGCGGGCCGCCTCGGTCGGGTGGGCGGTGAAGACCGGGCGGACCGCCAGCCGACGTGCCGCGTTGGCGATCTCCTCGGCCGGCACCCCACGTTCGGCGATCATCTTGGCCGCCTGGTCCAGCCAGCCGCCCTGCACCGCGCGACGGCGGCGCAGGTCCCGGGCGCGGTGCACCTGCTCGGTGATGTTGGCCAGGTGGAAGTAGGTGGAGAAGGCGCGGGCCAGCTTGGTGCCGGTGGTCACGTCGAGCCCGCCGAGGCGCTGGGCGGCCGCCGGGGCGTCGCTGCGGACCTGGGCGCGGATCTCCTCGACGAGGTCGAGCAGGGGGCGACCCTCCTGGCGGGCCAGGGTCTGACCGAGCAGGGTGCCGAGTCGGCGGATGTCGGCACGCAGCGCGGCGTCGGGGCCGTCGTGGTCGTGCTGGTCAGTCACGGGTGCGCTCCCTCACGTGGATGCGAAGGACAGCGCTGTCCGACTCACTGGATGGTATCCGCGCCCACCGTATGTCTGGAGACCCCCGGGTGATCCACTGCCCCCGGGGCGGTGTTTTCGGGCGTGATCTCAGCCACCGTTTCGGGTTGATCCGGGGCCGCCGGAGGCTGACCGGGGCCGGGGCGGGACGATCCGGGCCCGGCCGCGACGGCCCGGCGGTCCCGAACCGGGCTCGCGCTGACCAGCGGCGGTTCGCGATCCACCGGGCGAAAACCGCTTGGCTGGTCGGTTAGCTTCTGATCATGGTGTCGCTGCGCTACCCGCCCAAGCCGCGTCCGGGCGACCGGGTCGCGGTCGTCTCACCGTCCGCCGGCCTACCGGCGATCTTCCCCCACGTGTACGAGTTGGGGCTGCGCCGGCTGCGCGAGGAGTTCGGACTGGAGCCGGTGGAGTATCCGACCACCCGGGTCATGGGGGCGGACCCGCGCGACCGGGCCCGCGATCTGACCGCCGCCTTCGCCGACCCGAGCGTCACCGCAGTGCTCGCCACGGTCGGCGGGAGCGACCTGATCACGGTCACCCCGCACCTCGACGACGACGTGTTGCGGGCCAACCCGAAGCCCTACTTCGGCTACTCCGACAACACCAACGTGCTCAACCACCTGTACCGGCTGGGCATCGTCGCCTACCACGGCGGGTCGGTGCTGGTGCACCTCGGCCGGCCGGGCGCGCCGCACCCGCTGACCTTCGACTCGCTGCGCGCCGCGCTGTTCGGCTCCGACTGGTACGCGCTGACGCCCGCGCCCGCCTGGGGTGACCGGCCGAACCCGTGGACCGAGCCCGAGACGCTGGCGTACGAGCCGGAGATGCTGCCCGGCGAGGGCTGGCGTTGGCGGGGACCGGAACGGGTGGTGCGGGGGCGCACCTGGGGTGGCTGTCTGGAGATCCTGCACTGGCTGATGGCCACCGACCGGGTGCCGACCGTCGACGAGTTGGCCGGGGCCGTGCTGGTCGTCGAGACCTCACAGGAGATGCCCAGCGCGCAGGAGGTGTTCCGGATCGTGCGCAACATGGGGGAGCGGGGCCTGATCGCCGCGTTCGCGGCGATCGTCGTCGGTCGTCCGAAGGCGTGGGACTTCGACAAACCGCTGTCGGTGCCGGAGCGCTCGGCGTGGGGCGCGGCCCAGCGGGAGGCGATCATCCGCGCCTGCACGCCGTACAACCCGGAGGTGGTGGTGGTCTTCGACGTCGACCTCGGTCACACCGACCCGCAGTTGATCATCCCGTACGGCGGCGAGATCCTTGTCGACGCCGTCGACCGCCGGATCTCGGTGCGTTACTGACGGGACCTGCACGCGGTGCACGCACCCGGTGGGGAGGTGCGTGCACCGGAATCCGCGGGTGTCAGCCGGCCGCGCAGAGGACCGACCGCAGCGCGGCCAGGGCGCCCGCGCTCGCCGGCACCGGCGGCAGGCCCCGAACGTCGGCGTCGATGTCGTAGACGTTGCCGGCGAGGACAAGCTGCCGGGAGTTGTCCAGGCTGGTCGCCGCGATGCTGGTGAAGCCCGGCCCGCCGCCGTCGGTCGTCCACACCGACGTCGGGCCCGCGGCGCAGGGGACCGTCATTCGTTGCACGCCCAGCCCGTACCCGTCCGGCCCGTCGTCGGTGGCCACCAGCGTCTCCAACGCGCGCTGCTGTGCCGGCGCGAGCAGTCGCCCGCCGAAAAGCGCCTGGTGGAACCGCGCCAGGTCCGCCGCCGTCGAGATCATCGCCCCGGCGGTCCAGTCGTAGGACGGGCTGAACGTGGTCACATCTCGCCCGGCCAGGTCATAGCCGTGCAGGTGGCGACCGTGGATCTCCGGGTCGGTGACCGGGAACGAGGTGTGCCGCAGACCCAGCGGGCCGATGATCCGCCGGCGTACCTCGGTCGCCGCGTCCCGGCCGGTGACCGCCTCGATGATCAGACCGGCCAGTAGGTAGTTCGTGTTCGAGTAGCCCCACGAGGTGCCCGGGGCGAAGTCCGGTCGATGAGCCACCGCCAGGGCGATCACCGTGCGGGGTGCGATGACCCGGTCCCAGTCGTGGTCGTCGAGGTACGGCGCCCAGAAGCTCCGTTCGCCGGTCGGGTCCCAGATGCCACTCGTGTGGTTGAGCAACTGCCGGACGGTGATCGTCGAACCGTCGTTACCGTTGCCCCGGACGACCCCGGGGAGCCACCGCTCGATCGGATCGTCGAGGGTCAACCGACCCTCGCCCACCAGTTGCAGCAGCACTGTCGACACGAACGCCTTGGTGTTGCTGGCGATCCGGAACCGGTCGTCCGGCCGGGCCCGCGCCCCGGTGGCCCGGTCGGCCATCCCCGCCGCCACCTGCCACCGTCGGCCCTCCACCCGGCCGTACGCCACCGCGGCGGGGAAGCCGTCCGCGACCAGTTGGTCGAGCGCGGCGACCATCGCCTGGCGTTCCGCCCCTGGTCGGCCGGCACGAGCCGGCAGGGGTGCGACGGCGAGTGTGGCGACCAACGAGCCGACCGACACCACCACGGCCCACAGCTGACGCTTCATGATCTTGCTCCCATCGACGTGACGACGTCTGTCCCCGTCGACCCTGTCGAAGTGCCGAGCGCGGGTGAATGCGGATCTCCCGCCGGTCGGGTGGGGTTAACCCGACAGATCACGACGGGTTGCCCGGCTGGGCGGGTGGCTCGTGCCCCGGCATGCTGAGCGGACACTTCGGCGCGGGTCGGCGCGGGTCGGCGCGGGTCGGCGCGCGATCAGCCGGCGCGTTGGCGTCCGGCGTCGTGTCGACCGGCACGGTCTCGCCCGCCGTGGTGTCGTCCGGCAGGTCGGGAGGATCAGATGACGCGTCTACGGCAACTCCGCCACCAGATCGGGTACGTGCTGGTCGGCCTGCCGCTGGCGGTCGTCGGCTTCGCGTACGCCGCTCTCACGGTCGTGGTCGGCGGCCTGCTCTCGCTGACGCTGCTCGGCCTGCCGCTGTTGTCCTCGGGCGTCCTCGGCGCTCGCGGTTGGGGCCAGCTGCACCGCGCTCTCGCCCGCGCGGCGCTCGGGCTGCGGGTCGACGCGCCACGCCCGGTCCGCCGACGGCCCGGCCCGGTGGGGTACGTCCGTGCCGGCCTGGGCGATGCCACGGGGTGGCGGGCGATGGCCTATCTGATCGTCAAGCTGCCGGTGACCGTGCTCGCGGCCGCGGTGGTCGCGGTCTTCCTCTGCTACCCGGTGTTCCTGCTCAGCCATCCGCTCTGGTGGAAGTTCATCCAGCCGGTCAACACCGACAGCATGGGCCGGCCGCACCGCGCCGCCCTGCAACTCGGGGACTTCTTCTTCGACACCTGGCCCCGGTCGTTCCTGCTGGCCGGGATCGGTGCCGGGCTGCTTCTCGCCGGCCCCTGGCTGCTGCGCGGCGTACTGTTCCTGGACGAGTTGCTGATCCGCGGCCTGCTCGGCCCGAGCGGTCTCGACGACCGGGTCGACACCCTCGAACGGACCCGCGCCCTGGCCGTCGACGACGCCGCCGCGCTGCTGCGCCGCATCGAACGCGACCTGCACGACGGCACCCAGGCGCAACTGGTGGCCCTGGCCATGAAGTTGGGCATGGTCAAGGAGAAGCTCGCCGACGGAGTCGGGCCGGAAGCCCGGGCACTCGTGGAGACCGCGCACCGGGACGCCAAGACCGCGATCACCGACCTACGGGACCTGGCCCGGGGCATCCACCCGCCGATGCTCGACAACGGGTTGGAGGCGGCACTGGCCACCCTGGTGGCCCGGGGCGCCGTACCCGTCACGTTGCGGGTCGCGTTGCGTGAGCGGCCGTCGCCGGCCGTGGAGACGATCGTCTACTACTGCGTCGCCGAGTTGCTCACCAACGTCGCCAAACACTCCACCGCCCGGCGGGCGACAGTCGAGGTACGCCAGGAGGGTGGCCTGCTGCGGGTGCGGGTCTCCGACGACGGCGACGGAGGAGCCCGGATCGGGTCGACGGCCCACGCCCTGCCCGGCGGCGGGCTGGCCGGCCTGCGTGACCGAACCCGTACCGTGGACGGCACGATGCGGATAGACAGCCCACCCGGCGGGCCGACGCTTGTCACCGTGGACCTCCCGGTACGGCCGTGACCGGGCTGCGAGTGGTCCTCGCCGAGGACTCCGGGATCCTGCGCGACGGGCTCACCTACCTGCTCAGCGACCGGGGGCACCGGGTGCTCGCCGCCGTGGCCGATCCGGAGGCGCTACGGGCCGCCGTCGACGAGCACCGGCCGGACATCGCGGTGATCGACATCCGGATGCCGCCCACGTACACCGACGAGGGGCTGCGGGCGGCGCTCGCCGTCCGCGCGGCCCATCCCGGAGCGCCGGTGCTGCTCTTCTCCCAGTACGTGGAGACCCGGTACGCGGCACAGTTGCTCGCCGGCGGTGCCGGGGGAGTCGGTTACCTGCTCAAGGACCGGGTCGCCGAGGTCGGCGAGTTCGTCGACGCGCTCACCCGGGTCGCCGCCGGGGCGACAGTGCTCGACCCGGAGGTGGTGACGCAACTGCTCGGTGCGGCCCGCGGTGGCGAGGAGTTGGCCGGCCTCTCCGAGCGGGAACGGACCGTCCTGGCCCTGATGGCCCAGGGGCGGTCGAACGTGGCGATCGCCGCCGCGCTGTTCCTCAGCGTGGGGGCGGTGGAGAAACACATAACCAGCATCTTCGGCAAGCTCGGCCTGCCCCGGTCCGAGAGCGACCACCGCCGGGTCATCGCGGTGCTGCGCCACCTCCAGGCCGGGTCCTGACCCGCCGCTCCGACACAACCTCCGCCGATCTTGCACTTTCTGTCGTCGACCTGGGCGGATATGCCACTTGCGTCGGGACAGAAAGTGCAAGATCGCGGGGGTGGAGGGCGGAGTTCAGGGGGTTACGAGGGCGAAGGCGCGGACCGGGAAGGTGCCCATGCCGGCCACCCTCGGTGGGGCCGCCGTGAACCGGAATCCGCTCGGCGGCAGCGCGTCCAGGCCGGTCAGGTGCTCCACGATCGGGATGCCGGCGGCGAGCAGGGTGCTGTGTGCGGGGCGTACGCCGTCGGCCGCCGGACTCATGTCGTCGATGTTGATCGAGTCGATGCCGACCAGGGCGGCGCCAGCGTCGGCCAGCGCCTGGGCGGCGTCCCCGGTCAGGTAGGGCGCCTCCGGCGCACCGTACCGTTCGGTGCCGAAGTGCACGTCCCAGCCCGTGTGTAGCAGCACCGCACACCCCGCCACCTCGTACGGCGCCAACATCAGCCGGTCCACGGCCCGCGTGCCGGCCGGCACGCGAACGACCACACCGGGCAGGTCGGCGAGGCGGCTCAGTGACACCCCGGCCAGGTCGTCGCCGCCGGCCCAGCGGTGGGCGGGGGTGTCCAGGTACGTGCCGGTGTTGGCGATCATGTCGATCCGGGCCACGTGGAACTCGGTGCCCGGCGCGTAGTTCGCCCGGGACGCCGCGAAGGTCAGCCAGTCACTGATCCGCGGTGCCGGCCAGCCGGGCAGGGTGCTCATCCCGTCGCTGATCACATGGCTCAACTCGACAAGTCGACGATCGGAGCCGGACTCCTCGACGCCGACGCCCCGGCCACCCTTGTGCGACTCTTCGATGATCGTCTTCGCGCTGATCCGGACCTCGGCGACCATCAGCAGCCCGAGGTGCCGGACGAACAACGCCGCCAGGTCGTCGTCGCTGATCTCCGGACCCGGAATGTCCAGCCGGAACTCCTCGGTACGCAGCCCGCCGCCGTTGGCGAAGCTCACCTGCGCGTCGAACTGTGCCCGCCACTGCCCCATCACAAAACCCGACCACAGACACCACCCACCGGTCAAGATCCACGCTTCCGCTGGTGAGGTTCGCACCGCGATCGGAGAAGATCACGCTCGATCCAGGAAAGAGTGGGTTCCCTCGGCCTGGAGGCCACTACATCCTGGACAACACCGTTGCGTTAGGGCTGTAGCCGGCGGGTCAAGCCGGGACAGGAAGTGCCCCGATCGGGGAGCGGGTTGGGCCCGGCTTGGCGATCATGGAGTTGTGGTGCCGACTTTGGGGGTTTTACGGGCGTTCTGTTACCCACCACAACTCCATGATCGGCGAGGCAGTGCTGGTCGACGAACAGCCGTTCCACCTAACGCAACGGCGTTGACATCCTGGATCGAGCACGATCTTGAGGCGGCAAGCGAGAGCGGCAGTGCGAGCGGCCCCTCCCCAGGTGGCCACGTGTGCGCTCGCCGCCAAGATCCGCACAACATCGGGGAAACTGCTGCCTCCCGCGTCCCGGAAGCAGTTTCCGAGAAGTTGCGCGGATCTTGGGGAAGGTGTCAGGTGCGTGAGGTGTGGGGGCTGGGCGCGAATGCGTGAGGCGTGAGGCGTGAGGCTGGGCGCGGGTGTGTGAGGTGCGGGGGCTGGGCGCGGGTGCGCGAGGCGCGAGGGCTGCGGGCGCGGGGCATCGGGGCGTGGGGGCGTGGCGCGGATCCGGGGTTCCGCGACGCGGGGGCGTGGCCCGGACCGGGGTTCCGCGGCGTGGGCGTGTGTGTCGGGGCGCGGCAGCCTGGCGCATGCCTGGGCGAACGGGTTCGCGGGTGGGGTGTCGAGCGCGACGCGACGCGGACCTCGACGGAAGGGGTCGTGTGTCGGTGCGCGGGGATAGGCTTGTCGTCGTGCACCCCTCGTCCGGCTGGACGCGGGGCCGCCGTCGTGTGCGTCGACTCCCCTGGAAGGTTTCCCTTGCTCACCGGTCTGTTCTCCGCCGCCCTGGCCGACCCGGGGCTGACCCGCGCGCGTGACCTGGCGCGCTCCGGTGCCGCCCAGGTCGACGGCCTCGACATCACCGCCCCCGCCGCGCTGCGCCCGTTCGCCGTCGCGGCTGTCGCCGCGGACAACGACGGTGCCGGGCGGCCGGTGCTCGCCGTGACCGCCACCACCCGCGAGGCCGACGACCTGGCCGCCGCGTTGGGTGGGTTGCTGCCTGCGGAGCAGGTGGTGGTCTTCCCATCGTGGGAGACGCTGCCGCACGAGCGGCTCTCCCCACGCTCGGACACGGTGGGTCGTCGGCTGGCTGTGCTGCGCCGGCTCGCACACCCGGAGGCGACCGACGCGCACGGCGGCACCGGGCCGCTGCGGGTGGTCGTGGCCCCGGTCCGTTCACTGCTCCAACCGCAGCTCAAGGGGCTCGGCGACCTGGAGCCGGTGCAGCTCGCCGCAGGGGAGGAGGCGGACCTGGAGGAGGTCGCCCACCGCCTGGTCGACATGGCGTACGCCCGGGTCGACCTGGTCACCAAGCGCGGCGAGTTCGCGGTGCGCGGCGGCATCCTGGACGTCTTCCCGCCCACCGACGAGCACCCGTCCCGGGTCGAGTTCTGGGGCGACGAGGTGGAGGAGATCCGCACCTTCGCCGTCGCCGACCAGCGGACCATCGAGCAGGTTCCGCTGCTCTGGGCACCGCCCTGCCGTGAGCTGCTGCTCACCCCGGCGGTCCGGGACCGGGCCGCCGCGCTCGCCGAGCAACACCCCGAGCTGGCCGAGATCCTGGACAAGCTGGCCGAGGGCATCCCGGTGGAGGGCATGGAGTCGCTGGCGCCGGTGCTGGTCGGGCCCGACTCGCTGGAGTTGCTGCTGGACGCCATGCCGGCCGGCACCCACGTGTTGCTCTGTGATCCGGAGCGGATCCGCACGAGGGCGCACGACCTGGTGCGTACCTCGGAGGAGTTCTTGCAGGCCAGTTGGGCTGCCGCCGCGGTCGGCGGTCAGGCCCCGGTGGACGTCGGCGCCGCCGCCTTCCGCACCCTCGGCGAGGTGCGTGCCGCCGCCGGCAAGCTTGGCCAGCCGTGGTGGACGCTGTCCCCGTTCGGACTGGTGGAGACCGACACCGCCGAGGCGCGGCAGCCCTGGGAGGACGCGCCGGAGGAGACCGCCGTCACTCCGGACGACGCCATCGCGGTGACCCTGTCCGCCCAGCCGGCCCCGCTCTACCACGGCGAAACGTCGCGGGTGGTCGACGACCTCAAGCGCTGGGCCGGCGAGGGCTGGTCGATCGCGTTGGTCTTCGAGGGGCACGGCCCGGCCCAGCGTGCGGTGGAGGTGCTGCGCGACGCCGGCCTGGGCGCGCGGTTGACCGAGGAGGTGCCGACCGCACCCGTCCCGGGTGAGCTGGTGGTGACCTGTGGCGCGCTGACCAGTGGGTTCGTCGACGAGGCGTCCCGTTTCGTGCTGCTCACCGGCAACGACGTGACAGGTGGTCGGGGCACCTCGACCCGGGACATGCGCAAGATGCCGAGCCGGCGACGCAACACCATCGACCCGCTGGAGCTCAAGGCCGGCGACCACGTGGTGCACGAGCAGCACGGCATCGGCCGCTACGTGGAGCTGGTGCAGCGCACAGTCAACGGCGCCAGCCGCGAATACCTGGTCATCGAGTACGCGGCCAGCAAGCGGGGCCAGCCCGGCGACCGCCTGTTCGTGCCGACCGACCAGCTCGACCAGCTCTCCCGCTACGTGGGCGGCGAGCAGCCGACCCTGCACAAGATGGGCGGCTCGGACTGGCAGAAGTCCAAGGCGCGGGCCCGCAAGGCGGTCCGGGAGATCGCCGCGCAGCTCATCCAGCTGTACGCCGCACGCAAGGCGTCCAAGGGCCACTCGTTCGGCCCGGACACCCCGTGGCAACGCGAGCTGGAGGACGCCTTCCCCTGGCAGGAGACGCCGGACCAGCTCGCCGCGATCGACGAGGTCAAGCGGGACATGGAGCAGACCGTCCCGATGGACCGGCTGATCTGCGGCGACGTCGGCTACGGCAAGACCGAGATCGCGGTACGGGCGGCGTTCAAGGCCGTGCAGGACGGCAAGCAGGTGGCGGTGCTGGTGCCGACGACGTTGCTGGTGCAGCAGCACTACAACACGTTCGCCGAGCGGATGAGCCAGTTCCCGGTGCAGATCCGGCAGCTGTCGAGGTTCCAGACCCCGAAGGAGACCGAGCGGACGCTGGAGATGGTCGCCGACGGCACCGTCGACATCGTGATCGGCACCCACCGGCTGTTGCAGACGGCCACCCGGTTCAAGCAGCTCGGGCTGGTGATCGTCGACGAGGAGCAGCGCTTCGGCGTCGAGCACAAGGAGCACCTGAAGACGCTGCGCGCGTCTGTCGACGTGCTGAGCATGTCGGCCACCCCGATTCCACGGACCCTGGAGATGGCGATCACCGGCATCCGGGAGATGTCCACGATCGCCACCCCGCCGGAGGAGCGGCACCCGGTGCTCACCTTCGTCGGCGCGCAGGACGACAGGCAGGTGGCCGCGTCCATCCACCGCGAGTTGCTGCGCGACGGGCAGGTCTTCTACCTGCACAACCGGGTCGAGTCGATCGACCGGGCGGCGCGGCGGCTGCGGGAGTTGGTGCCGGAGGCGCGGGTCGCGGTGGCGCACGGCCAGATGGGTGAGGACGCCCTGGAGAAGGTCATGGTCGGCTTCTGGGAGAAGGAGTTCGACGTTCTGGTCTGCACCACGATCGTCGAGTCGGGCATCGACATCCCGAACGCCAACACGCTGATCGTGGAGCGTGCCGACCTGCTCGGCCTGGCCCAGTTGCACCAGATCCGTGGCCGGGTCGGCCGGGGCCGCGAGCGGGCGTACGCGTACTTCCTCTACCCGCCGGAGAAGCCGCTCACCGAGCACGCCCACGAGCGGCTGGCGACCATCGCCCAGCACACCGAGCTGGGCGCCGGCATGTACGTGGCGATGAAGGACCTGGAGATCCGGGGCGCCGGCAACCTGCTCGGCGGCGAGCAGTCCGGGCACATCGAGGGGGTCGGCTTCGACCTGTACGTGCGGATGGTCGGCGAGGCGGTCTCCGCGTTCAAGGGTGAGCGGGTGGAGGACGAGCCCGACGTCAAGATCGACCTGCCGATCGACGCGCACCTGCCGCACGACTACGTGAGCGTGGAACGGCTGCGCCTGGAGATGTACCGCAAGCTCGCCGAGGCCCGCGACGAGGAGCGCCTGACCGAGGTGATCGCCGAGATGACCGACCGGTACGGCGAGCCGCCGGCCCCGGTACAGAACCTGGTGGAGGTGGCCCGGTTCCGCCTGCTGGCCCGCCGGTACGGCCTGACCGACGTGTCCATGCAGGGCAAGCACGTGCGGTTCGGCCCGCTGCCCCTGCCGGATTCCAAGCAGATGCGGCTCAAGCGCTACCACCCGGACGCCGTCTACAAGCAGGCCACCGACCAGGTCAGCGTGCCCCGCCCGAGCACCCGTCGGGTCGGTGGCGAGCCGTTGCGTGATCAGGCGTTGCTCCAGTGGTGCGCGCAGTTGCTCTCCGATGTGCTGGGTGCCCCCGCCCCGCTCGCCGTCGCGGCGGGCTGAGGCGGGAGCCAGCGGCGGCGGGAGCCAGCGGCGGCGGGAGTCAGCGTTGGGCGGGAGGCAGCGTGCGGCGGGGTGTGGCGGAGACCGGTGTGCGGTGGGGGCCGTCACCGCACGGACGTGGGCATGAGAGAGTGACGGGCATGCGTGCTCGCCGTGTGATCGCCGCCGCCAGCGTCGCGGCCCTGGGTGTCCTTTCCCTCGCTGCCTGCGGCAGGTCCGCGCCGGACGTCGCCGCGTACGTCGGTGACACCACCTATTCACTGGATCGGGTCGACGCGATCTACGACGACGTGCAGGCGAAGTACGGCGAGACGGTCCGGCAGCAGGCGGTCCAGGCGGGTGCGACGCCGTCGCCGGAGCAGTTGCGCTCCAAGATCACTCGCCAGGACGTGGTCGACCTGCTGGTCAGCCTGGATCTGGGCAAGCGGCTCGTGGCGACGAAGAACGTGCAGGTGCCCGACGAGATCACCCCGCAGCAGCTCGAACAGAACCTGCGGGTGCCGGCCACCACCGAGTACGCCACGCTCTGGGGCGAGTGGATCGACATGCTTCAGGTGCTCAACCAGCAGCTCCCGCCGGCCGAGCTGAGCGACGACTCGCTGATGGCCGTCTACGACGCCCTCGCGAAGGCCGGGGCGATCGACGGCGGCATGTCGGTGGCCGACGTCCGCAAGGCGTTCGGCGACGGTGGCTTCGTGCGCAGCGCCACCGCCCTCAGCGCCGCTCTGGAGGCGGAGGCGGATCGGGTCGACGTGTCGATCAACCCGCGCTACCGGGCGGTCGGGGTGCCGTCGGTGGTGAGTAACGGTCAGTCGCTGATCTTCTATTCGCTGCCGTTCATCAACGAGGACGGCCCGGTCACCGACATCTCCACCCCGGAGCCCGTGTCGTCGACCGCTGACCCGGACGCCGGCCCAGGCGCTGGCCCCGACGCCGGCCCGGGCACCGAGGGCACGGCCAGCTGAGCATGACGGCACGGATCGTCCTGCTGGTCACCTCACCCCGGCTCCCGGCCGGCCTGCTGACCTCCGCGGCCTGGGACGTCGTACGCCAGCACCCGGTGTTGACAGGTGCGGAGAGCGAGATGACCACGGCCGTGCGCCAGGCGGGCGCCGACGTGACAGTTGTGGACGGTCCGGCGACGCAGCCGCTGCTGGATGCGGTGGCGACGCACGGCACGGTGGTGTGGCTGGCCGGCCCGGCCGGCGACGAGGCGCTGGCCCGGGAGTTGGGTCTGCGGCTGGCCCGGCAGCCGGGGCTGGCCGAGATGGAGCTGATGTACGGCTCGTGGGACCCGCCGGGCGCCCGGCTGCTCGACGCGGTGGCCGTGTTGGACCGACTCGCCTCGCCGGGCGGTGACCCGTGGAAGAGGGCCCAGACGCACCGCAGCCTCGCGGGTTATCTGCTGGAGGAGAGCTACGAGGCGTACGACGCGATCAGCGCCGACGACACCGACGCGCTGCGCGAGGAGTTGGGCGACGTCCTGTTGCAGGTGGTCCTGCACGCGCGGCTCGCCGAGGAGTTGCCCGAGGACGAGCGGTGGAGCATCGACGACGTGGCGGGTGGCCTGGTCGACAAGATGATCCGGCGCAACCCGCACGTCTTCGCCGGGGCGGAGGCGGGCACGCTGGAGGAGATCACCGAGAACTGGGAGCGGATCAAGCGCGCGGAGAAGGCACGCAACTCGGTGCTGGACGGTGTGGCCCTGAGCCAGCCCGCGCTGGCCCTGGCCGCGCAGATCCTGGACCGCGCCGGTCGCCGAGGCATCGAGGTCCCACTCCCGGTGGCCGACGCCGAGGTGGACGCCGAAGCGAGACTCGGCGCCAGCCTGCTGGCCGCGGTCGCGGCGGCCCGCGAGGCAGGAATCGACCCCGAAGCAGCCCTGCGCCGCACCACCCTCGCCCACGCCGAGGTCATCCGCAAAGCCGAACCCCCACCCCCACCCGCAGACCCGCGTTGATCATGAAGTTATTGCCGCGACACGCCGAGGTGGATGGCAATAACTTCATGATCAACCGAGGGTGACGGGCACGGTCGGTAGGGTGGGCCGGTGGAAGCGTTTGGGGTACTGGCTGAGCGGGTTGTCGAGGCTCTGCTGGAGTCGCGGCCGGGGGTTGCCACCTCGGCGGGGGATCACCGGTTCGACGACCGGCTGCCGGATCTCTCCGCCGACGCGCTCACGGCCGATCGGGCGATGCTCTCCGACGCGGCCAACGCGCTGTCCGAACTGGATCCGGACTCGCTCGACGTCGACGAGCAGGTCGACCACGCGCTGCTCACCTCATTCGTGGATCGGGAGCTGTTCGAGCTGACCGAGATCCGGTCGCACGAGTGGGATCCGTTGCGCCACAACCCCGGCCCACTGCTGCACGCCCTGCTCGCCCGCCCGTACGCCCCGGCGGAGGTGCGGCTGACCCAACTGGCCGGCCGGCTCTCCGCCGTACCGGATGCTCTCGCCACCGCCCGCGCGACGCTGCGGGACATGCCGCGGATCCACGCGGAGACGGCGGTCGGGCAGTTCACCGGCACGGCGGCGCTGATCCGCGACGAGCTGCCGGCGCTGCTCGCCCAGGCGCCGAGCCAGCTCGACCGGGTCGAGCCGGCGGCGACCGCGGCGATCGCCGCGCTTGAGGAGTTCGTCGCCTGGCTGCGGGCCGGCCTGGCCGCCGACACCGGCCCCGGCCGTGATCCGCGACTGGGCCGCCGTCGCTGGGAGGCCCGCCTCTGGCACACCCTGGACACCGAGCTGGGCGCCGCCGAGATCCAGCGCCGCGCCTGGGCCAACCTGGACCGGGTCACCGCCGAGATCCGCGAGGCGGCCGTCGAGCTGGTCGGTGGTCGGGCCGACGACGCGGCGGTACGCCAGGCGCTGGACCTGCTCGCCGCCGAGCACCCGAACGACGCGACAATCGTCGAGCTGGCCGGCGTGACCCTGGATGACGCCACCGACTTCGTCCGCGCGCACGACCTGGTCACGCTCGTCGGCGACAAGTGCGTGATCCAGGAGATGCCGGAGTTCGCGCGTGGTGTCGCGGTGGCCTACTGCGACTCGCCCGGCCCGCTGGAGACCGCGGACGTGCCCACCTTCTACTGCATCGCGCCCACCCCGTCGGACTGGCCGGCGCACCGGGTCGAGTCGTTCTACCGCGAGTACAACGACCACATGATCCGCAATCTGACGGTGCACGAGGCGATGCCGGGGCACTTCCTCCAGCTCGCGCACGCCCGCCGCTACGTCGGTGGCACCCGGGTCCGGGCACTGGCCGAGTCCGGCCCGTTCATCGAGGGCTGGGCGGTGTACGCGGAGGAGCTGATGGCGGGGCTCGGCTTCGGCGGCCTGCCGGTGCGGTTGCAGCAACTCAAGATGCAGCTGCGGATGACCATCAACGCGCTGCTCGACCAGTTGGTGCACGCCGAGGACCTGTCCGAGGCCGAGGCGATGGCGTTGATGACCGGGCGCGGCTTCCAGGAGGAGGGCGAGGCGGCCGGTAAGTGGCGCCGGGCGTTGCTCACCTCCACCCAGCTCTCCACCTACTTCGTCGGCTACAGCGAGGTCGCCGAGATCGCCGCCGCCCGTCCGGACGGCGTGTCGGTCCGCGACTGGCACGACGCCATGCTCGCCCACGACTGCCCGCCCCCGCGCCACCTGAGAACCCTCCTGGAGGTCTAGACACGGCGCGGAGCGCGCGGGTCAGCGCCGCCGGGCGGTCACCGTCGCGTCGATCAGCCAGCGCGAGATGGAGTACGCGGGCGGCAGTTCCGCCGGCAGCGCGTCCAGGCCGAACCACCGAGCCTGGGTCAGTTCCTCGCCATCGACCACCGGTTCGGCGTGCGGGTCCGCGGCACGGGCGGTGAACCCGGCGAGCAGCACACCGGGGCCGGAGATCGCCCACGGCTGACTGCCGAAGTAGGCCAGTCCGTCCACGGGCAGCCGGACCTCCTCGCCAACCTCCCGGTGCACCGCCGCCTCCAGTGTCTCGCCGGCCTCGACGAAGCCAGCCACCAGTGCCCACAGCCCGGTCGGCCCGGTCGCGTGCCGGACCAGCAGCAGCTCGTCTGCGTGACCGGCCGGGCCCGGCCGGGTGATCGCCACCAGCACCGCGGCGGAGAGCTGCATCGGCACGTACAGGTCGCAGTCGGGGCATCGTCGGGCGGTCTCGCCGGGCAGGTCGGTCAGCTCGGCACGGCAGGCACCGCACCACCGGTGGGTACGCCGCCACGTCAGCACCGCCAACGCCCGGCCGGCGAGCGTGGCGTGTGGCTCTGGCACCTCGGCGGCGAGCGAGGCCCAGCCGCGCGCCCGGCCGGGCAGGCCGTCGGCGGTGGACAGCTCGGTGGCCCACGCGGGTGTTCCGTCGAGGGTGCCCAGCGGCACCCAGTCGGTGTCGGCGGGCAGGTCGACCACCCGCAGCGGTCGGCCGTCGGTGCCGGTCAGCAGCTTCGTCCCGGTGACCGGCAGGGCCAGGTCACCGGGTGCCGGCGGGCGGCTCCGGTCGGCTCCCGGCCGAAACCCACCGCGCCCTGGTGTGGGCCCAGCCGTCCGGTCGGTCACGAGCCGCCGGGGCGACGGTCCACGACACCGGCGCCGGTGGGCGGGTCGAACGCACCCGTGTCGACAGTCGCGGAGTAACGGCTCAGCGCCAGGTCCACCGGCTTGCCGTCGACCGGCCCGACGAAGCTGCCGAGCACGCCCTCGGTCGTCACGCAGGCGGTGAAGTCGCCGGACGAGCTCTGCACCTCGACGCAGGCGGCGTGGTGCCCGGCGACTGTGGTGTCGCTCTGCCTGATGACGGCCTGCGGGTCGAGCGCGGCGGCGGTCAGCAGCCCGACCACCACCGGCGGGGTGACGAGGCCCTGGCGGTTGGCCTCGCCGAAGAGCGTCACCGTGGGTTTGCTGCCCGGGGTGGGCGGGGCGAGCACCGTGCACGCGGGGCGGGTGCCGGTGGTCGTACACCGGGTGATGGCCTCCGGGGTGACGGTGAGTCGCCCACCCGGGTAGGTGTACGCGGACCTGGCCGGGTCCTGCGCCTGCACGATGGCGGCGCTCTGGCCGCCCGGGAGTTGGTAGTCGGCCGAGTAGGTCAACTCCAGCGCCCGGTCGAGCCGGGCGGCGAGGTCGTTGACGAGTTCCGAGCGACCCATGGCGACACCGGCGTCCTCGAATGTCTGACAGCCGGTGACCGTGAGCGACGCGATGACCGACACGGCGAGCATGCGGAGAGTGGTCGAGGCGGCGGGCATGGCGACCAGCCTGGTGGATCTGGTCCGCGCAGCGCAAACCCGTTGCCGGTTGACGCCCGGAAATCCGGGAATGTCCGTCAACGCGGGGCGACTCGGGTGCGCGGGCGACGCCGTGCCCGTTCGCGCGGCCCGATACGCTGCGTTCAACACCTGCCTCAGCCGCACCGTCGCGGCCCACCCACGGACCGGATCACAACAACGAGGAGCGACTTAGTGGCAACCATCGAGGGAATCGTCGCCCGGGAGATTCTCGACTCGCGGGGCAACCCCACGGTCGAGGTCGAGGTCGGCCTGGACGACGGCACGGTCGCCCGCGCCGCCGTGCCCTCCGGCGCCTCCACCGGCGCCTTCGAGGCGATCGAACTGCGCGACGGTGACGCCGACCGCTACCAGGGCAAGGGCGTGGAGAAGGCGGTCTCCAACGTCGAAGACAAGATCGTCGACCAGATCATCGGGTACGAGGCCAGCGAGCAGCGGCTGATCGACCAGAAGATGCTCGACATCGACGGCACCGACAGCAAGTCGGAGCTGGGCGCGAACGCCATCCTCGGGGTCTCCCTGGCGGTGGCGAAGGCCGCTGCCGGCAGCGCCGAGCTGAGCCTCTTCCGTTACCTGGGCGGCCCGAACGCCCACCTCCTGCCGGTGCCGATGATGAACATCCTCAACGGTGGCGCGCACGCCGACTCGAACGTCGACATCCAGGAGTTCATGGTCGCGCCGATCGGTGCGCCCACCTTCCGGGAGGCGCTGCGCTCGGGCGCCGAGGTCTACCACGCGCTGAAGTCGGTGCTGAAGAAGAAGGGCCTGTCGACCGGGCTCGGCGACGAGGGTGGCTTCGCGCCGAATCTGCCGACCAACGCGGCAGCCCTGGACCTGATCGCCGAGGCGGTCGAGAAGGCCGGTTACCGGCTCGGCACCGACATCGTGTTCGCGCTCGACGTGGCGGCCACGGAGTTCTTCGACAACGGCACCTACACGTTCGAGGGTGCTGCGAAGTCCGCCGAGGAGATGAGCAACTACTACACCAAGCTGGCCGGTGACTACCCGATCGTGTCGATCGAGGACCCGCTGGCGGAGGACGACTGGAGTGGCTGGCAGACGCTGACCGCCTCGATCGGCGACCGGGTGCAGATCGTCGGTGACGACCTGTTCGTGACCAACCCGCAGCGCATCGCCCGTGGCATCGCGGAGAAGTCGGCCAACGCGGTCCTGGTGAAGGTCAACCAGATCGGTTCGCTGACCGAGACCCTGGACGCGGTGGACCTGGCCCACCGGGCCGGCTTCAAGTGCATGATGAGCCACCGCTCCGGCGAGACCGAGGACACCACCATCGCCGACCTGGCGGTGGCCACCGGCTGCGGCCAGATCAAGACCGGCGCACCGGCCCGCTCGGACCGGGTCGCGAAGTACAACCAGTTGCTCCGGATCGAGGAGGAGCTGGCCGACGCGGCGCGCTACGCCGGCGCCGGCGCGTTCCCGCGCTACCGTTCGGCCTGAGCACGGGAAGCCTCGGGGGAGGGGTGTGACGATGCAGCAGCGCCGCACACCGGGTGGTCAGCGTCCCATCCGCCGGCCGGGTCAGTCCGGTCGGCCGGGTGGTGGCCGGGCCACGCGGGGGTCGGTCCGCGAGGCCGGCGTACGTGCCGAGCCGCGCGGCACCGCTGGTCGGGCTCCGGGCGCGTCCCGGGGCGCCGACGGCGTGCGCTCCGCGAATCGTCCGGCCGCCGCTCGGCGTACCGCCGCCGGTGGTTCCGTCAAGCGGCTCGCCGCACCCCACCCCCGTCGCTTCACCGGTCGGGCCACCGTGCTCTTCGCGGTCCTGATCGCGCTCGCGCTGGCCTACACGTACCCGGTCCGGGTCTACCTGGACCAGCAGGCCGACATCGAGCGGATGGAGGCGGCCCAGGAGGCACAGGAGGCGGAGATCGCCAAGCTCGCCGCCGAGGCCGCCAACTGGAACGACGAGGAGTACATCAAGACGCAGGCCCGGGAGCGGTTCTTCATGGGTCCGCCGGGCGAAAAGATGATGGTGGTGCTGCACGACGCGGAGGGTGCCGCCCGGGACGCCGGAAAGTCGGCCGGAGCGGCTGCCCCGAGCGGGCCGGTGACCTGGTATGACACGCTCTGGTCGAGCGTGCGGGCGGCGGACAGCCAGCAGCCGGGTAAGTGATCCACCGACCAGCGCACCAGGAGAGATGGGCACCGTGACTGTCGTACCACCGTCGAAGCCGGCGGCGGATTCCGTACCTCCGCCGCAGCGCGAGCCGGCCACCGAGGCCGACCTGGCCGCGGTGGCCGCGCAGCTCGGCCGCACGCCCCGGGGCACCCGGGCGGTGGCCCACCGGTGCCCGTGCGGGCTCCCGGACGTGGTGGAGACGACTCCCCGTCTCTCCGACGGCACGCCGTTCCCGACGCTCTACTACCTGACCTGCCCCCGGGCCACGGCGGCGTGCAGCCGGCTGGAGTCGGCGGGGCTGATGAAGGAGATGGCGGACCGGCTGACGACGGATCCCGAGTTGGCCGCCCACTACCGTGCCGCGCACGAGGACTACCTCGCCCGCCGCGAGGCCATCGGCGAGGTGTCGGAGATCGCCGGTATCTCGGCCGGCGGGATGCCGGGTCGGGTGAAGTGCCTGCACGTGCACCTGGGGCACGCGCTGGGTGCCGGCCCCGGGGTCAACCCGTTCGGTGACGAGACGTTGGAGCTGGTCGAGCCCTGGTGGGCGGCCGGTCCGTGCGTGGACGTCCCGGCGGGCGAATGAGCGCGCAGGCTGCGGATCAGATCACGGTGCGGCGGGCCCGCACCGGGGACGTGCGGGGCATCCGGCGGCTCGTCGACACCTACACCAACGACCGGCGGCTGCTGAGCAAGGCGACAGTCACCCTCTACGAGCAGGTGCAGGAGTTCCGGGTGGCGGTGCACCCCTCCGACGGCACGGTGGTGGGCTGCGGCGCGCTGCACGTCATGTGGGAGGACCTGGCCGAGATCCGCACGGTCGCGGTGGATCCGGTCTGTCGGGGCCGGCGGATCGGGCACCGGTTGGTCGGTGAGCTGATCGACGCGGCCCGGGAGCTGGGGGTGGCCCGGATCTTCGTGCTCACCTTCGAGACGCGGTTCTTCGGCGCGTTCGGTTTTCAGGAGATCGACGGCGCACCGGTGCCGCAACCGGTGTACGAGCAGCTGCTGCGCTCGTACGACGAGGGTGTCGCGGAGTTCCTGGACCTGGAGCGGGTCAAGCCGAACACGCTGGGCAACACCCGGATGCTGCTGCGCCTGTAGGTCAGGCCTTGCGGGGGTGCGCGGCGAAGAACTCCCACATCAGATCGGTGGCCGACAGCCCCGCGGAGGACGCGGCGAGCGACCCGATCGTCGCCCCCGGCCAACTGTGGCCCATCTCGGGCAGGGTGTAGACGCTGACCTCGCTGCCGTCCGCGCAGCTCGCCACCGTGTGCGTCACGCCCGGCACCCCGGACGCCTTCGGGCCCGGCCGGCAGGAGAGCCGCTGCTGCCAGGTCTTCATGCCGGTCTGGAACGTCGAGGCGTACCGGTCCTGGCCGCCGATGAAGGTGATCACGGAGACCGGGCTCTTCGGCACGTAACTCTCGGCCGTGGTCAGTTTTCCGCTGTACCCACCGCTGACCACCCCGATCGCGGCGAACGTGCCGGTGCTCTCCACCGCAGCCCGGAAGCTCATGTCGCCGCCGTTCGAGATGCCGGTGAGGAAGACCCGGTTCGGGTCGGCGTGCCAGGTCCGCACCAGGTGGTCGGTGAGGGCGGTGAGGAAGCCGACGTCGTCCGCGCTGCCGCAGCAGACCAGCGCGTTGAAGCCGCCGCTCACCCCGTCGGGGTAGGCCACCAGCACGTTGTCCTTGTCGGCCTTCGCGTCCAGGCCGGCCAGCTCCTGGATGCCGGTGGCGCTGCCGGGATAGAAGTGCAGCGCGATGACAAGCGCGGGCGACCGGTTCGGGTCGTACCCGGCGGGTGCGTGCAGCAGGTAGGTGCGGTCCTGGCCGTTGTGGCTCAGGGTGAGGTCGTGGTCACCTGCGGTCAGGGGTTCGCTGGATGCGGAGGGCGGGGCCGGCGCGGGCCGCCCCCGCTCACCGCAAGCCGCAACCAGGACAATGAGGCAGAGCCCCGTTAACGCTGCCATCATTCGCCGCACTTCGGCCACCCCCCGTAGACCTGCGGTCCACTCTGGAGGTGGCACGCGCACGGATCAACCCTTTCGGCCCTGGGCGAAGGGAGGCAGGCTGTCCCTCATGCTTCGTCTCCAACTCGGGCCGGCCGACCTCTGCCGGGTACGGTTCGCCGACCGGCTGCACCCGGTCGGCACCGCACTGCTGGCCGGTCAGTGGCTGCGGGACCCGACGGTCGCGGCGATGGCACCGACGTTGGCCGAGCGGGCGGCGGCGGTCGAGGGCACCGGCGACGCACAGGCTGCCACCGCGACGCTGCGGCACCTGCTGCCCGCCCGGGGGCGGCTGCCGGATTTCGTCACCCCACTGTCCGGCATGGAGTCGGTCGAGGCCGGCCTGGACGCGATCCGGGCCACTCCCGCGGAGCGGATCCGCGTCGAGACCACCGAGGCGTACGCGCACTCGGCCAGTTCCCCGCTGCGGCGGCGGTTCGCGGCTGCCGATCCGGAGGTGTTGGACCTGTTCGGCGGGGCCGTCCGCACCTGGTTCGACGCGGTCCTGGCACCACTCTGGCCGGATCTGACGTCCGCGTACCGCCAGCAGGTGACCTGTGCCAGCCAACGGCTGGCGCAGCATGGCCTGGACGGCCTCTTCGCGGGGTTGCACCCGGCGATCCGGTGGCGGGAGCCGGTGCTGGAGGTGCGGACGTGGTGGAGTGGGGAGTTGCCCGGCACCGGCCACGGGCTGATCCTGCTGCCCTCCCCGTTGGCCGGACCCCGCCCCCGGGTGCTGGTGCAGCCCGGTCAACCGATCCTGCTCGTCTATCCGACGGTGCTGCCCGCGCTCGGGGCCACCACCGGCGGTGATTCCCTCGGCCGGCTGCTCGGCGCCACCCGGGCGCTGGTGCTGCGTCGGCTGGCGGCCGAGGGCGGGTTGACCACCACCGTGCTGTCCCAGGCCGTCGGGATCAGTCTCTCCTCGGCCTCGGAGCACGCCACCGCGCTGCGCTCGGCCGGTCTGGTGGCCAGCGAGCGGGAGGGCGGGGCGGTTCGGCATCACCTGACCGCGCTCGGCGCCCTGTTGTCGAGCGGCTCGGCCGCCGGCTAGGCGGCGGGGTGCCGGCCCGTCCTGCCGTAGGGTTACTGCCGTGACGACGCGCGTGGCGGCCATCGACTGCGGGACCAACTCGATCCGACTGCTGGTCGCCGACCTGCCCGAGGAGTCCACCGGGGCCCCGGCGCCGCTTGTCGACCTGACCCGGCGGATGGAGATCGTCCGGCTTGGCCAGGGTGTGGACCGCACCGGCCGGTTGGCGCCCGAGGCGATCGAACGGACCCGGGTGGCGCTGTCGTCGTACGCGGCGGACATCGAGAAGCTGGGCGCACAGCGGGTTCGCATGTGTGCCACCTCGGCCTCCCGGGACGCCGCCAACGCGGACGACTTCACCGAGATGGTGCGGAGCACCCTCGGCGTCGCGCCCGATGTCGTCACCGGCGACGAGGAGGCCCGGCTGTCGTTCACCGGCGCGGTGCGCGGCCTGCCGGCCGACGCTAAGGAGCCGTTCCTGGTCGTCGACATCGGTGGTGGCTCGACCGAGTTCGTGGTCGGTGACCGGGCCGACGGTGTGCGCGCGGCGATCTCCGTGGACATCGGCTGTGTCCGGATGACCGAGCGGCACCTGCCCGGCGACCCGCCGACGGCCGAGCAGGTCGCGGCGGCGCAGGCCGACATCGCGGCCGCGGTGGACCGGGCGCTCGCCGTGGTGCCCGGCCGCGAGGCGGCCACCCTGGTCGGCCTCGCCGGGTCGGTCACCACCGTGGTCGCCATCGCCCAGGGCCTGCGGGAGTACGACCCGGAGCGCATCCACCACGCCCGGGTGTCGTACGAGGCGGTCGCCCAGGTGACCGCGGACCTGCTGGGCCAGACCCGTGCGCAGCGGTTGGCGATTCCGGTGATGCACCCGGGCCGGGCCGACGTGATCGGCGCGGGTGCCCTCGTGCTCCGCGTGATCATGGAGCGGGCCGGGATGCCGTCGGTGGTCGCCTCCGAGCACGACATCCTCGACGGCATCGCCTGGAGTCTCCAGCCTGCCGCCTGATCGACTCGTCTTCCTGAAAGTCGCGGTGTCCGGGTCGCCGGGACGCCCCGACTTCCTGAAAACCGAGTTGATCACGCGTGCGCCTGCTCGTGTGCGTGTCGGGGCCGAGATCGTTGACGCTACTTCGCATTGCACAGTAGTGTGCATTGCGTGGACACCACACAGTTGCTGAAGGGCGTGCTCGACATGGCCGTCCTGGCCGTGCTCCGAGAGGAGGACGGCTACGGTTACGACATCCTGCGCCGGTTGCGCGAGGCCGGCCTGGAGGAGGTCGGAGACGCCTCGGTCTACGGGACGCTGCGCCGCCTCTTCGCCGCCGGTCTGCTCACCACCTACGTGGTGCCGAGCGAATCCGGGCCGCACCGCAAGTACTACTCACTCAACGCCGCGGGGCGTGACCAGTTGACCCGCTCCGGCAAGCTCTGGCGCTCGTTCGCCACCACAATGGACACTCTGCTCGACGATCGGGGGTTGGCGGCATGACCGTCACGGAGCAGGAGATCACCGACTACGTGGCGCGGGTCCGGGCCGCCCTCGCCGACCTGCCGCCCACCCAACGCGACGAGCTGACCGAGGACCTCGCCGACCACCTCACCGAGGTCGCCGCCGAGGCCGAGGGCACCCTCGTCGAGCGGCTGGGCGAGCCCGAGACGTACGCGGCCGAGCTACGCGCCGCGGCCGGCGCCGCCCCGGGCGGCGGTGGGCGCAACCTCGACCAACGGGTCGCCGCCGCGCTGGTCCGGGTCCGCGGCCGGCTGGGCGCGATCGACACCCGGCTCGGTCCACCCCTGGGGTACGCGCACGCCAGCGACTTCCTCCGACTGCTGCGCCCCGGCTGGTGGGTGCTGCGCGGCTACCTGGCGGCGATGCTGGTCAGCGTGATCAGCAGCGGCGGCGGCGTTGGTCTGCTGCCCCGCTTCGGTGGCGAGTTGCTGGCCGGCCTGATCATGCTGGTCGGCTTCGTCCTCGCCTCGATCTGGCTCGGTCGCCGGTCCGCCCGGCTGACCCGCTGGCCACGCTCGGCCGTGCAGGTGGGCGGCGCGGTGCTGGTGGTCTTCGCACTCGTCGGGCTTGTCGACGCCGAGGGTCGGCACGCCAACGACTACTACTACGACCAGACCTCGGTCGACAGCCAGTACAGCCGGGTCCGGGACGTCTTCGTCTACGACAGTGAGGGCCGGTTGGTGGAGAACGCCCGGCTCTTCGACCAGGACGGCAACCCGATCCGCCTCGGCTACCCGGACTGTGCGAGTTCGGTCAACGACTACGGCGCCCCCTTGCTGCGTCCGTACCCGTACTGCGTGGGTCGGGCGCCCTTCGGCCCTCGCGCTCCGGCCGGGTCCAACCCCAACCTGTCGCCGCCCGCGTTCAGCTCGCCGCCGGCGGAGCCGACAAGCACGCCGACGGCAAATCCGACAAGCACGCCGCCGGCCACGCCGACCAGCACGCCGACGGCGACCGACGAGCCCTCGGCGGACCCGACCGCGACACCGGCCGGCACGCCGAACCCCACTCCGACGAGCTGAGTAACGGTGTGAACTGGATCATGCGGGCGAGGGTGGGAAATAACTGAACGGACGAGGCGGGCGGGACGACACCGGAAATCAATGATCGTTACGGTGTCGTCTGCTCATCCACCCCTCGGAAGGAACCCCCGTGCCAGAGCAGGTCGCAACGCCCCCCGCCTCCGATGGTGCACCAGCCGAGCCGGCCAACGCGACGCCGGAGCCGGCCGTCGAGACGCCCCGGTCGGCCGAGCCGCCGGCGGGGGTGTCGCGTCCCGCCGAGCCGAAGTCGACCGGGCCGGAACTGACCAAGTCGCGTCCAACCGAGCCGGAGTCACCCGAGTCGCAGTCACCCGAGTCGCAAGCGGCCGAGCCGAAGTCTGGCGAGCCGGAGTCGGGCGAGTCGCGTCCGGCCGAGTCGGAGTCGGAGTCGGCCGAGCCGGAGTCGGGCGAGCCGCGTGCGACCGGGCCCGAGTCGACCGGGCCCGAGTCGACCGGGCCCGAGTCGGCTGAGCCCGAGTCTGGCGAGCCGGAGGCGGCTGAGCCGGAGGCGAAGAAGTTCGGTGCGGTGAAGGCCCTCGGCATCGTGGGCGCGATCCTCGCGGTGGTCGTCGTCGCCGGCCTGAAGTTCGGCGTCGTCTCGGCGGTCGGCAACCTGGTCAACAGGGACGAGACGGCGGCCGCCAAGGCCGGTGACTGCATCGCCAAGCTGCCCGAGGTCACCGGCACCAAGCAGGAGAAGGTCACCAACGCCAGGATCGTCGAGTGCACCTCCACCGAGGCGGCGTACAACGTGGTCGGCCGGGTCGACGACCAGACCGAGGCCCAGGCCAAGGCCCCCACCGCCTGCGAGCAGTTCTTCAAGCCGGGCGAAGAGGGGTACATCTACTCCAGCATCAAGCCGGGCAAGACGGGCTACGTGCTCTGCCTGACCAAGAAGGCCTGACCGGGGCGGTAGACCAGCATTGACGGCGGCGGGAGCCTACCCGCCGCCGTCGGCGTACCCAGAGTCATCGGTGGGCGAACGGGAGGTGAATGCCACTGTTCCGGCGTCTTCCCGGGGGCGGCGCGGCATGGCAGGCTACCGGCACTAGGACCACTGGGCGACCAGCCAACGATGACTGACCGCTAGGAGGACGGCCCATGGGCGAAATGGTGACCTACCGCAGCAACGGGGGGACGAGCGAGGGGTATCTCGCGATACCCGCGAGTGGCATGGCCAGCCCCGCCGTCATCGTCATCCAGGAGTGGTGGGGCCTGGTTCCGCACATCCGGTCGGTCGCGGAGCGGTTCGCCGAGGCCGGGTTCGTCGCCCTCGCCCCGGACTTCTACCACGGTGAGACGACGAGCGAGCCGGACGAGGCGCAGCGGTTGCTGATGGCGATGCGGATGGACGAGGCGGCGAAGGACATCGCCGGCGCGGCCGACTATCTCGCCGGGCGGCCGGAGGTCACCGGCAAGGTCGGCGCAGTGGGCTTCTGCGCCGGCGGCAGCCTCGCCCTCTGGTCGGCCACGATCTCCGAGCGGATCGTCGCCACCGTCGGCTTCTATCCCGTGCTGCCGTGGGAGTCGATGCGCCCCGACTGGGCCGACTACGCCGGTAAGGCCGCGGTCATCCACTGCTCCGAAGAGGACGGCACCTCGGCCACCGAGGGCGTGCAGACCGCCCGCCGGGCCATCGAGGAGGCCGGCGGCGACTGCCACCTCTACGACTACCCGGGCACCTCGCACGCCTTCTTCAACGACGACCGTCCGGAGGCGTTCGACCAGCGCGCCGCGTCCAGCGCCTGGGCCCGCACCCTGGAACTCTTCCGGGCCAAGCTTGGCTGAGTCGCGTACCCCCGAGCAGGTGGTCGCCCGCGCGGCGCGGGCGACCGGCCTGGCCGACCTGGACGCGGCGGTGAGCGACTGTTTCGCCTGCCCCCGGTTGGTCCAGTGGCGGGAGGAGGTGGCCCGCACCCGCCGGGCCGCCTTCCGTGACCAGGAGTACTGGGGTCGACCGGTGCCGGGCTTCGGCACCGGCGACGCCCGGATCGCCATTCTCGGGCTGGCGCCCGCCGCGCACGGCGGCAACCGCACGGGCCGGATCTTCACCGGTGACCGGTCCGGTGACGTGTTGTTCGCCGCGTTGCACCGGGCCGGGCTGGCCAACCAGCCGACGAGTGTCGCCGCCGACGACGGGCTCGCCCTGCGGGACCTGCGGATCTTCTCGGCCGTGCGGTGTGCGCCTCCGGACAACAAGCCGACCCCGCCGGAACGGGACACCTGCGCACCCTGGCTGCACCGCGAGGTCACGCTCATCCGGCCCACGCTGCGCGTCGTCGTCGCGCTTGGCGCGTTCGCCTGGGCAGCGTGGTGGCCGGTGCTTCGCCAGGTGTACGGGCAGCGCCCGCCCAGCCCGCGACCGGCGTTCGGTCATGGGGCACACTGGTCCGGCACGGACGCTCCGGACTTGCTGGGCTGCTACCACGTCAGCCAGCAGAACACCTTCACCGGGCGGCTGACACCAGAGATGCTGGACGACGTCTTCGGCCAGGCTAAGCAGCTGGCCGGGGTGGACTGAGACACGCGTGGGGCGGTGGCGATGACAGACCGGACACAGCCCCCCACGCCGTTCGCGGCCACCGAGCCGGGGGTGTTGCGCCCGGCGCTCGGCCTGCTTCGCCGGTGGTGGCCGGTCGCCGCGATCGCCGCACTGCTCGCCGGTGCCGCGTTGGCGTCCGCCCACTCGTCGATCGGGGCCAGCCGGATCCCGCCGGCCGCGGACAACGTTCCGTGGGTGCCCGAGTATCCGACCGCCGAGCCGTCACCGTCCATTCGGGTCGAGCCGCGTGATGCCGGTCAGGCCACCCAGGCACACATACCGGAGTGGATCGCCAAGGTGGCGATGGTCCTGCTCGGGCTGGCCATCCTCGCCGCCCTCGGTTACCTGACCTGGGTGCTGATCCGGGGCGCGCTGCGCCGCACCACCCGGGCGCTGCCGGCGCAGCGGGCCCGGCGTACCGCCGAGGGCACCGCCCGCGAGGTGGCCGCCGCCCTCGACGCCGGCCTGGTGGAACTCGACGACCGGGACACCGATCCCCGGGTGGCGGTGATCGCCTGCTGGGTGCGCCTGGAGGAGGCCGCCGCCGCGGCCGGTGTGCCACGGCTCACCGGGGACACCCCCACCGACCTGGTCAGCCGGCTGCTGCGCGGCGACCCGGCAGCCGGTGTTCCGGCGATCGTCAGCGCCGACGTGCTGGCCGAGTTCGCGCACGTCTACCGGGAGGCCCGCTACGCGACCCGACCGGTCGACGAACGCACCCGCGACCAGGCCCGCTCCGCACTTCGCCGGCTGCGCGGAGAGCTCACGGTGGTGATCCCATGAGCAGCACCAGCATCGACGACCTGCTCGCGTTCGAGGAGGAAGCGGCGCCCAGAGGCCCGCAGGAGCCCCGTTCCCGGACCGGTCCGGTGGTGCGCGCGATCGCGTGGGCCGCCGCGGTGGTCGCGGTGCTGCTCGTCGGCCTGCGCGCGGTCGGCCTCCAGGTCTCGCTGCCGGTGCTCATCGCCGGGGTGCTCGCCGTGCTGGCGATCCGCAGGGTCACCGCCCTGCTCGCGCCGCCACCTCCGCCGCCGGCGGGTGGCCGGGCCGGGACGGGTGACGACGACGGCAGCTACAACTGGGGCGCCCGGGACGCGTTGCGCACCGCGATCAACCGCTGGGAATGGCCACTGGACTGGTCCATGACCCGACCCGAACGTTTCACCGGGGTGGTCCTGCCCCGGATCGGCGAACTGGCCGACGAGCGGATGCGCCTGAAGCACGGCGTCACCCGTGAGTCGGATCCGGCCCGTGCCCGTGTCCTGCTGGGTGACCGGCTGTGGACGTTCCTGGAGACCCCGCCTCACCGCACCCCGTCGCCGCGCGACCTCGCGGTGATCGTCGCCGAACTGGAGAAAATCTGATGAACGACGTGGACCGGAGCATTGCCCCCGCCGAGGTTGGTCACCTGGCTCGGGCGGTCCTGGACGCGGTCGGCACCGTCGTGGTCGGCAAACGGGACGCGTTGGAGCTGGTCCTCGCCGGCATCCTGGCGGGCGGTCACGTGTTGCTCGAAGATCTGCCGGGGCTGGGCAAGACGCTCACCGCACGCTCGTTCGCCCAGGCGCTGGGTCTGGACTTCCGCCGGTTGCAGTTCACCCCCGACCTGCTCCCCGCCGACGTCACCGGCTCGTTCCTCTACGACCAGCGCAACGGCGACTTCACCTTCCGGGCCGGGCCGGTCTTCACCAACCTGCTGCTCGCCGACGAGATCAACCGGACGCCGCCGAAGACCCAGTCCGCGCTGCTGGAGGCGATGCAGGAGAAGCAGGTCTCGGTGGAGGGCGTGACCTACAAGCTGGACGAACCGTTCCACGTGCTGGCCACCGCCAACCCCATCGAGTACGAGGGCACGTACCCGCTGCCCGAGGCGCAGCTGGACCGGTTCCTGCTGCGGGTCTCCTTCGGTTATCCGCAGCACGAGGAGGAGTGGGAGGTGCTCCGCCGCCGGATGAGCCGTCGCCGCGAGGAGGCGGACATCAAGGCGGTGGTCGACGCGGCCACGCTGCGGGCCATGCAGGCCGCCCTGGAGGACGTGGTGGTGGAGGACTCCATCGGCCGCTACATCGTGTCCCTCACCGCGGCCACCCGTGAGCACCCGTCGGTGCTGGTCGGTGCCTCGCCTCGCGGCTCGCTGGCGCTCCTGCTGCTGGCCCGGGTCCGCGCGGTGTTCGGCGGACGGGACTACGTGGTGCCGGAGGACGTCAAGGAGGTGGCGGCTCCCGCGCTGGCCCACCGGATCACCCTGCGCCCGGAGATGTGGTTGCGCCGGGTCGACCCGGCGTTCGTGGTCGGTGAGGTGCTGGAGTCCACTCCCGCCCCGGCGAGTGGCGCGCTGCCCAGCTACGCCGCGGGCGGGCCTCGGCACTGATGACCGGACCGACCGTGCCGATGGCCACCGAGCCGGAACCGGCTGCCGGCTGGGCACCCACCCGGGCGCTCGGCCGGGCGGTGCTGCTCGCCGGCCTGCTGCTGGTGGCGGGCGTGCTGCTGGGCCGGGTCGACCTGATCGTGCTGGCCGCCCCGTTGGCGCTGGGCACCGCGTACGCGCTGCGCCGGCGGCCCACCGCGCTGCCGCAGGTGTGGGTCACCCAGGACGCGGGCGGGCCGCTCGTCGAGGGCGGCGACGTGACGGCGGCGGTGAGCGTCGGCAACCCGGACACGGTCGACTACGACCTGGTGGTGGTGCGTTCCCGCGTGTCGCCGTGGCTGCGCATCGTCCGGGCCGGCTTCGCCCGCAACGATGGCGTCGAGGATGTGCCGCCGAGCACCACTGCGGCGACCGATGCGACGGCTCCGGCCCACACGGGCCGTTCCGTGGCCGACCGGCCGTTCGTGACGTCGGTGCCCACCGGCGCCGTGGTGGACCTCGAACTGGCCGGCAACGCCCTGCGCTGGGGCCGGCATCCGGTGGGTCCGGCCGGTGCCCGGGTCGCCACGGCGGGCGGCCTGCTGGTCTCCCGGGCGGTGATCACCGAGCCGGTCCGGGTGCGGGTCTATCCGCGTACCGAGCCGTTCGAGGCGGTCGAGGCGATGCCCCGCGCCGCCGGTCTGGTCGGGGCGCACCACTCCCGGCGGCCCGGCGAGGGCGGCGAGTTGGCCGGCGTACGGCGCTTCGGCCCCGGGGACCGGCTGCGTCGCATCGACTGGCGGGTGTCGTTGCGGGCCCGGCAGTTGCACGTGGCCGCCACGCTCTCCGACCGCGACGCCGAGGTGGTGGTGCTGCTCGACGTGCTCGCCGAGGCTGGCCGCTCCGGCGGGGTGAGTGGCGCCGCCTCGGTGCTGGACACCACAGTCCGGGCCACGGCCGCGATCGCCGAGCACTACCTGCACCGCGGCGACCGGGTGTCGCTGCTGGAGTACGGGCCGGCCGCTCGCCGGCTGCGTCCGGCCGCCGGGCGTCGGCAGTACCTGACCGTGCTGGAGTGGCTGCTCGACGTCCGGGTCCACCCGTCCTCGCACGAGCCGTACGACCAGGTCTTCGGCCCACAACTGCTCTCCTCGGACGCGCTGGTGGTGGTGCTGACTCCGCTGCTGGACGAACGGTCGGCGCAGATGCTCGCCCGGCTGGCCCGCGCCGGGCGGTTCGTGGTGGCCGTCGACACACTGCCGACCGATCTGCCGTCGCCGAAGGACCGGGGCTGGGCCGAGGTGGCGTACCGGCTGTGGCGCCTGGATCGTGACGTCATGATCGGGCAGCTCCGGGAGCACGGCGTACCGGTGGTGCGTTGGGCCGGTGCCGGCAGCCTGGACCTGGTGCTGCGGGACGTGGCCCGGTTGGCGACGGCTCCGAGGGTTGGTGGCAGATGATCGACGTGGTGACCGGGCGGGCGCGGGCCGCCAAGAACGCGGTGGCCCGCGTCAGCGTCGCCCCGCTGCTGGTTCGGGCCGGGATCTTCGTCATCGTGTTTGCCGGGTTCGCCCTGGCCTTTCCCGCCGAGGTGCTGTCCGGCCGGCCGCTCCTCTTGCTGGCGGTCGCCGCGCTGTTGCCCGCCTTCGGTCCGCGCCGGATCTGGGCGACCTTCACGGCCCTGGTCACCGTCGGTGGCTGGCTGCTGGCCACCGACGGGTACGGTCGCCCGGTCGCCCTCTGGCGGCTGCTCGCCGTCGCCGCCCTGCTCTACCTGGGGCACACCCTCTGCGCGCTCGCCGCACTCCTGCCCTACGACGCGGTGGTGGACCCCGAGCTGATCACCCGCTGGTTGCTGCGGGCGGCTGCCGTGCTGCTGGGCAGCGCGGTGCTGGGGGTGGTGTTGTTGCAGGCCGCGGGCATGGGTGGGGACAGCGGCTACCAGTGGGTGACACTGCTGGGGCTGGTGGTGGCCGTGGGGACCGCAGGGCTACTGGGCTGGCTCCTGCGGCGCCGGTGACCCCTGCGACAGGAGGGTTACGCAGGTCACATGGGTTGTGCTCCGTCACAGATGGGGGGCGCGAGCGGCATTACCCGAGCCGGCCGGGGAAAGATAGACAACGTGAATCCGAAGCGGATCCTTGTGGTTGGTGCCGGGCACGTCGGTCTCTACGCGGCGCTGCGCCTGTCGAAGAAGCTCAGCTCCCGTGAGGCTGAGGTCATGGTGGTGGACCCCCAGCCACACATGACCTATCAGCCGTTCCTGCCCGAGGCCGCGGCGGGCAACATCTCCCCACGGCACTCCGTGGTGCCGCTGCGCCGCGAGTTGCGCCGGTGCAAGATGGTGGCCGGCACGGTCACGCGGATCGAGCACGACCGCAAGGTGGCCACCGTCCAGCCGATCAGCGGCCCGGCCCGGGAGATCCCGTACGACCACGTGGTCGTCGCCCCGGGGTCGGTCTCCCGCACCCTGCCGATCCCCGGCCTGCACGAGCAGGGCATCGGGTTCAAGACCATCGGCGAGGCGATCTACCTGCGCAACCACGTACTGGACCGGCTCGACGTGGCGGCCGCCACACCGGATCCGGACGTCCGCCGTTCCGCGCTGACCTTCACCTTCGTCGGCGGTGGGTACGCCGGCATCGAGGCGCTCGCCGAGATGGAGGACATGGCGCGCGACGCCCTGCGCTACTACCCGGAGCTGAAGCAGGACGAGGTGCGCTGGGTGCTGGTCGAGGCGACCCAGCGGGTGCTGCCCGAGGTCGACCGGGACATGGGCGCCTACACCGTCCAGCAGCTGCTGAAGCGCAACATGGACATCCGGCTGGACACCCGGCTCGAGTCCTGCGTCGACGGGCTGGTCAAGCTCTCCGACGGTGACAGCTTCCGGTCCGACACGATCGTCTGGACGGCCGGCGTGAAGCCGTCGCCGATGCTGGACGCGACGGACTTCCCGCGCGACGACCGTCGGCGGATCACCTGCCTGCCCACTCTCCAGGTGGTCGACGGCGACCGGTTGGTCGAGGGCGCCTGGAGCGCCGGCGACTGCGCCGCCGTACCGGACCTCACCAAGGAGCCGGGTAACTTCTGCTCGCCGAGCGCGCAGCACGCGGTGCGTCAGGCCGCCCGGATGGCCGACAACATCGTGGCCGTGATCCGTGGCCGCGAGCCGGTCAACTACAAGCACAAGCACGTGGGCAGCGTCGCGAGCCTCGGCCTGCACAAGGGCGTCGCCCAGGTGTACGGGATCAAGATGACCGGATGGCCGGCCTGGGTCATGCACCGGACGTACCACATGAGCCGGATCCCGTCGTTCAACCGCAAGGTCCGGGTCGTGGTGGACTGGTCGCTGGCGTTCTTCCTCAAGCGTGAGGTGGTCGCCCTGGGGCAGCTGCACGACCCGCGCGAGGAGTTCGTCGAGGCGTCCCAGCCAGCCGGCGCCCCCCGCGTCTGACCCGCCCCGCCCTGACGGGGGTCAGACGCGCCAGACCCACACGTCGGCTACTCGGGTCGCGGGGCCGTAGAGCTGCTCCAGGGTGTTTCGCAGGCTCTCCACGTGCGGGGCGTCGTCGGCGAGCGCCACGCAGGAGGCACCCCAGAAGTCCGCGTCCCGGGCGGCCTGGCGGCGTTGCTCGTCGCCGATGGCCGGCTGGTCACCGCGCCGGGCCACGTCCGCCAGCAGAGCCGAGGTGGGCTGCTTGAACGTGCCCATCGCCGCGGTGCCACCCCGCCCGTACGGGCCGATGAAGAACCCCTCGGGCAGGCCGAAGGCGGCGTTGGCGGCGGTCGACCAGCGCATCGGCCCGGGTTCCCTGGGCGTGGGCAGCGGCACCGGCACCAACACCCCGCCGGGGCGTACGCACTGCCGCCAGTGCCCGCCGGTGACGAACTCCGGCACGGCGGGCCGTTCGATCGTCGGCAGGGGAGTCGGGAAGATCGGCAGCAGCGCCGCGCCGACGGCCAGTGGCACCAGCCGCCGCGCCCGACCGGTGCCGCGCAGGGCCCGGTCGACCGCCAGCACCAGCAGCGTCGCGACGATCGGCAGCACCGCCAGCGCGAACCGCATCGGCAACGCGCCGTCCACCACCGGTAACCCGCCGATCAGGGCGTACGGGCCGGGAAGTGCCGTCCGGGTGCCGCCGAGCACCACCTCGGGGCCGAGCGAGAGCGTGCCCATCACCAGGCCCGCCACCACGCAGGCGAAGACCAGCCGGCGTCGCCCGACCCAGACCGCGCAGGCCACGGCGGCCAGCAGGAGAGGCCAGCCGAGAAAGGTGTTGTACTCGGCCGGACCGGTGGTCAGCCGGGCGGACTCGGCGCTGCCGGCCACCGACAGTGGGGAAACCGCCCACCAGCTGCCCAGGTCGGCGGAGAAGTTCGCCGGCCTGAACAGTCCGTCGGCAACACCCTGTGGCCCGGCGAACTGGAACCACAGCGGATAGGCGAGCACCAGCAGGGCGAGCCCGGCGGCGACCGCCAGCCCACCGGCGAAGCCGGGTAGTACGCGCCGAGCCAACTCCCGGTCCGCAACGGCGTAGCCGATCGCCATCAGCAGCAGCGTGAGCGCGGTGAGGAACAGCACCTCCTCGCCGATGAAGACCTGCGCGCTGACCGCGCCGGCCAGCCCCGCCGCCGAGGTGAACATCCGCCGGCGGTCCGGCCCGACGGGCTGGGCCCGATCGGTTCCGTCGGGTGCCGCCGGACCCGGGTCGGCTGCCCGCAGCAGGCGGACCACCAGCCAGACGATCACCGGCACCAGCCACTGGGCGGTCATGTGCAGGTGGCTGTTGGTCTGCGAGACCATGCCGGGGCCGAACCCGCACAGCCCGCCGCCGAGCGCGGCAGCGAGCCGGCGGGCGCGCAGCGTCCGGTGGAACAGCAGGTACCAGGCGAGAGCGGTGCCGGCGAGGTTGGCGGCGGCGAGCAGCGCGAAGCTGACCGGTGCGCCCAGCAGCAGGGTGACCGGCGCGACGGCGATGCCGAGCGCGATCACCGTGGTGTTGGCCATCAGGTTGACGCCGTCGGGCGCGTTGAGTCGGTCGGTGAGCAGGTGGAAATCGCCGAGCAGCGCGCGGGCGTCGACCGTCAGGAACCACTCGTAGAGGGTCTGGTCCTCCGGGTTGAGCGCCAGGGTGCGGCCGGCCGGATCGGGCCACAGCCCGTGGGTGAGCCAGCCGGCGAGCACCACCCAGACCAGAGCGACGAGCAGATCGGCACGGTGCCGGTTGACGGCGGCCAGCAGCCGGGCGACGCGGTCCCGACGGTCGACCCGACCAGCGAGGCGGAGGGCCCGCTCAGGGGCGGCGTCGGGGGCCGTGGGGGCTGCGCTGCTCACGGCCTCGACCCTAATGTGGCAAGCCCTGCTGGGTACGTCGGGACGCCGCCAACCCGCTACGGTGACACTGCACCGTGCGTGTCGGCGCGCCGGTGCCACCTGCCCGGGTGGTGGAAAGGCAGACACGGCCGCCTTAAAAGCGGCTGCCGCAAGGCGTGCGGGTTCGACCCCCGCCCCGGGCACCCAACCAGCTCGACCCATTCTCATTCGCGATCACCAGTACTTGGCTGTGCCGTTTACTCTTGAAGGGCACGTTCACGTGCTAACGACCCCCTGAGGGAGGCCAGACAGTGAAGACCTCGAACCCGGTGCTCGCCCGGCTCGGCCAGGCGGCCGAGCGGGAGCGCTCCGCCGGGTACGCCCCGGCCGGGCCGTACGGACAGCCCGGCATTCCCCAGCAGTACCCGTCCCAGGCCGGTTACCCGGCCGCGCCGCCCACCGTGGCGCCGATGACTGTCGACGACGTCGTCGTCAAGACCGTCGCTCTCCTCGGCATCCTCGGCATCACCGCCGCGGCAGCCTGGGTGCTCGTGCCCGACTCGTTGGTCGGCACCGCCTGGATCGGCGCGGCAGTGGTCGGCCTCGTCCTCGGCCTGATCATCTCGTTCTCCCGGATGGCCAACCCGGCGCTCGTCATCGTGTACGCGGTGGTCGAGGGCGTCTTCGTCGGCATGGTCAGCAAGGCGTTCGAGACGGCGTACGACGGCATCGTGCTCCAAGCCGCCGCCGCCAGCTTCGGCATCTTCTTCCTGATGGCGATGCTCTACCGGGCGAAGGTCATCCGGGCCACCCCGGCGTTCGTCAAGGGCATGATCGCGGTGATGGTCGGCCTCTTCGCGGTCATGCTGATCAACCTGGTGCTGGCGCTGTTCGGCGTCAACACGGGTCTGCGCGACGGCAGCCCGCTGGCCATCGGCTTCAGCCTGGTCTGCATCGTGGTCGCCTCGCTGAGCTTCGTGCTCAGCTTCAAGGAGATCGAGGACGGCGTCCGGATGGGCCTGCCGCAGCGCTACTCCTGGACTGCCGCGTTCGGCATCCTGGTCAGCCTGGTCTGGCTCTACATCGAGATCCTGCGCCTGCTGAGCTACTTCCAGGGCGACGACTGACCTCGTCCGCACTGCCGACCGGCGCCCGCTCCCGCTTCGGTGGGGGCGGGCGCCGTCGTCGGCGCCGTTTCCCCGCCGCCGCCGGTCCGTCCGGGGCAGAGTGACTGCGAGGGCACCCGCCCTGCGGGGTACGCGGGCGAAGGAGGCGGCGGTGCGCAGCAACAACCCGGTGCTCAACCGGCTGGACGAGACCGGCCGGGTGGAGGCTCGGGTGCTCGGTGCCCGCGACGTCGAGCCCATGACCGTCGACGACGTGGTGACCCGTACCGTCGGACTGCTGTTGGTCACCGGCGTGGCCGCGGCGGTGTCCTGGGCGGTGATCCCCGACGCGGCCTGGCTTGGCGCCGCGCTGGCCGGCAGCGCGCTCGCCTCGATCGCGCTGGTCCTGGTCATCTCGTTGCGAGGCATCACCAACCCGGTGCCGATCGTCGGTTACGCCGTGCTCCAGGGCCTGCTGCTGGGGGTGGCGAGCCGCACCTTCGAGCAGGTCTACCCGGGCATCGTGGTGCAGGCGGTGGCCGGCACGTTCGGCGTCTTCCTCGGCATGGCGGCGCTCTACCGTGCCCGGGTGATCCGGGCGACGCCCCGGCTGGCCCGCCTGGTGATCGGGACGCTGCTCGGGATCGCCGTGCTCAGCGTGGTCAACCTGGTGTCGTACCTGATCTCCGGCCGGCCGGGTCTGGAGGTCTACAGCGTCAGTGGGCAGGTGGGCTGGCTCCCGTACGCCTTCTCGGTGGTGGCCATCATCGCCGGGGCATTCAGCTTCATCCTGGACTTCGACCTCGTCGAGCGGTCGGTGCGCGACGGTCGACCCCGCCGGTACGCGTGGCTGAGCGCGTTCGGCCTGCTCACCGGGCTGGTCTTCCTGTACTGGCAGCTGCTACGGCTGCTCAGCTACCTACGCCGCTGACCGCCCCGGCGCGGCCTGCCCCGCCTGGCCCGGTCCCGGCCTGGCCCGGTCCCGGCCCGCCCCCGCTCGGCCGGATGATCGACTCGGTTTTCATGAAGTCGGGGTGTCCCGGTCGCGGTGATGCCACGGTTTTCAGGAAGTCGAGTCGATCTCGGGCGACGCGTCGGCCGGCCGTAGACTCGGTGCCGATGAGCGCAGCAGAGTTGGACCAGGCCGTGCGGTTGCTGGTCGGTCAGGTCGGGCACTGGCAGCAGCCACGGTGGGCGGCGGTCGCGACCACCGGCAACGTGCCCCGCGCCGACCTGGTGCACCGTCTGGTGCAGGAGGTCGCCAACCTGGCCGCCGACGCCGAGGGGCAGCCACGCCGGGTGGTGCCCCGGCTCGACAACGACCTGGCCCTGCCCGATCAGCTACGGGTGGTGGCCGCCGACCTGATGGCCGTCGGAGCCGACGACGAGGTGCTGGCGCGGGCCGCCGCCGAGGTGACGGCGACCCGCGGCGTGCTCTGAGCCTCACCCGCGACCCACGGCGTGCTCTGCGGCCCACCCCGCGACCCACGGCGTGCTCTGCGGCCCACCCCGCGACCCGCGGTGCTCGAAGGCCCACCCCGCGACCCACGGCGTGCTCTGCGGCCCACCCCGCGACCCGCGGTGCTCGAAGGCCCATCCCGCGACCCGCGGCGTGCTCTGCGGCCCACCCCGCGAGCTGCGATGCGCTCGAAGGTCCACCCGGGCGAGCCGCGGGGCGGGCCCGGCGTCAGCTCAGCTCAGCCGTTCGAGCACCATGGCCATGCCCTGGCCGCCGCCCACGCACATGGTCTCCAGGCCGATGGTCTTGTCGTGCCACTCCAGGGCGTTGAGCAGGGTGCCGGTGATCCGGGCGCCGGTCATGCCGAACGGGTGGCCGACCGCGATCGCGCCGCCCATCACGTTCAGCTTCTCCTCTGGGATGCCCAACTGGCGGTAGGACGGGATGACCTGCGCGGCGAACGCCTCGTTGATCTCGACGAGGTCGACGTCGTCGATGGTCATGCCGGCGCGGCGCAGCGCCTGCCGGGACGCCTCGACCGGCCCGAGGCCCATGATCTCCGGCGACAGCGCGGTCACACCTGTCGAGACGATCCGGGCGAGGGGGGTCAGCCCCAACTCCTCGGCCCGCTGGGCGCTCATCACCACCACGGCGGCCGCGCCGTCGTTGAGCGGGCAGCAGTTGCCCGCGGTGATCCGACCATCCGGGCGGAACACCGGCTTCAGGCCGGAGACCGCGTCGAGCGTCACACCGGCGCGGGGGCCGTCGTCGGTGCTCACCACGGTGCCGTCGGGCGTGGTGACCGGGGTGATCTCCCGGGCCCAGAAGCCGTCGGCGATGGCCTTCTCGGCGAGGTTCTGGCTGCGTACGCCGAACTCGTCCATGTCGGCGCGGGTCACGTCGTACACCTGGGCCAGGTTTTCCGCGGTCTGCCCCATGGTCAGGTAGATGTCCGGCAGCTCACCGGCCTCGCGCGGGTCGGTCCACACCTCGGCGCCGCCCTGGGCGCGGCGCTTCGAGCGCTCGCCGGCTGAGCCGAAGCGCGGATTTTCCCAGCTGCCGCCGACCAGGGCCTGCGCCTCGGGAGGCAACCCGTCGGAGTTGCCCCGGGCGTAACGGGAGACCATCTCCACACCGGCGGAGACGAACACGTCACCCTCGCCGGCCCGGATCGCGTGCATCGCCATCCGGGTGGTCTGCAACGACGACGCGCAGTAGCGGGTCAGCGTCGCACCGGGCACCGTGTCCAGACCGAGCAGGGTGGACACCACCCGGGCCATGTTGAAGCCCTGCTCGCCCCCGGGCAGGCCGCACCCGAGGTAGAGGTCGTCGATCGTGGTCGGGTCGAGCTGGGGGATCTTGTCCAGGGCCGCCTGGACGATTGTCGCGGCGAGGTCGTCGGAGCGGACGTCGCGCAGGGACCCCTTGTGCGCCCGGCCGATGGGGGAGCGGGCGGTGGCGACGATGACGGCGTCGCGGGACGACTCAATCGGCATGAGCCAACGTTAACCCGCCAGTAACATTGCGCGGAAGAAGCCGGCACGGCGGGAAATGTCACCCCTGACTAGCGTCGGGTCGCGACCGCCGCCGCGGCGACGATGGCGGGCAGCAACGCGTGCGCCCACACCCGGTAGCCGTCGGCCGACGGGTGGAAGCCGTCGTGGCAGAGCGTCCCCGCGTCGGCCCGGAACACCGGCCCGGTCTCGGCGGCGAGGTCCACCACCGAGCCACCGGCGTCCAGCACGGCTGCGGTCTGCGCGCGGGCCATCCGACGCCCCGACCAGCCGACCACCTGGCGCAGCGGCGGCGCGATGGCACGCACCGCGCCGAGGTCGGGGCAGGTGCCCACCACCACCTCGACCCGCGCCTCACGCAGCCGGTGCACCGCCGCGGCGAGATAGGCCGAGGCGTCCGCGGGTCGGCGCAACCCGGTGGCGTCGTTCGCGCCGATCAGAATCAACGCCACGTCGGGCCGCTCACCGAGCAGAGCCCGAGCCACCTGGGTGGCCAGGTCGGTCGAGCGGGAACCGGAGACGCCGACGCTGGACAGGTGCACGCGCCGGCCGCTCGGACCCTCGGCGAGCAGGTGGGCCAACTGCCCACCGATGGTGTCCTCGAGACGGTCGACACCCACCCCCAGCGCGGACGAGTCGCCGAGCAGCACCAGCCGCAGCGGCGGGGCACCCGCCCGGCCGATCGTGGCCCGCAGGGCCAACCCCAGCTCCGGTTGGGCGTAGCGCCGGTGCCGGGCGACGAACGCCTCACCGGCCAGGACGGCGGCCCCACCGACGGTGCCGGCGAGCAGCGAGAACGCCGCCGCCCGACCCAGCCGGCCGGCGAGGCCGGTGATCACGCCCCGCTCGCTGCGCTCGTTCATGCCAGTCCCTCCACTGTCGAGGTGTCCGGGGCGGACCCGTGCTGCGGCACCGCGCCGACACCGAAGAACGCCCGGCGGCGCAACTGCGCCCACCGGCCGGCCGGCCCCCGGTCACGGCCCCGGACCTGGGTGCCGCTGACCTCGGTGCCGGCGTGCCGGGCCGCCTCCTGCGCGGCCTCCGGCAGCGACCGTACGCCCTCTGCCCACGTCGGCGTGGCCCGTCGTTCCTGCCCTGCGCCGAGCGCGGACAGCATCGTCGGCAGGAGTGCGGCGGCGGCCATCGCGTACCCCTCGGCGGAGGGATGGAAGCGGTCCCAGGCGAACATCCGGGTCGGTTCCGCCACGAACCGGGGGCCAAGGAGATCACCGAGGGAGACCGTCCAGCCGCCCGCCTCGACCACCGCGACCGTCTGGGCGGCCGCGAGTTGGCGGCTCCACCGGTGCGCCAACCACCGCAGCGGAGGCTGGATCGGGCGGATCGCACCCAGGTCGGGGCAGGTGCCGACGACCACCTCGCACCCGGCGTCGCGCAGCCTGCGCACCGCCTCGACGAGATAGCGCACCGCCAGCCCGCGCGGGGTTCGGTTGGTGATGTCGTTGCCGCCGATGAGGATCACCGCGATGTCGGGTCGGCACTCCAGCGCCGCCTCGACCTGGTGGCGCAGCGCCGCGGAGATGGCACCGACCACCGCGAAGCGGTGCAGTTGCACCGGCCGGTGCAGTCGACGGGACAGGCCGGTGGCGAGCAGCGCCCCGGGCGTCTCCCGACGGCGGTGCACCCCGTAGCCGGCAGCCGACGAGTCACCAAGGACGACCATGGTGAGCGCCGGGCCGGGGAACTTCGCGCCGTAGATCCCGTCGCAGCGCGGTGGCGGCGCCTCGGCCATCGGGATGGTGCGCCGGGCCTGTCGGGCCTGACCGAGCAGCACCCCGCCGGTCGCCACCACGGCCGCCGCGGTGGCGCCCGTCCCGATCGCGGCCAGGCGGGCGAAGCGCCAGGTCTGCCGCCAGCGCTCACCGGGTACGACGGAATCAGCCACCCCCATACCGCGACATTATCGCGCCGCCCCGACACGCCGCTGTCGTCGTGACGGCACCCGGGTGCCTGGAAACCGACGCGGCGGGGTATCTCTGCGGCAGAGGCCGGCCGATTTGCGCCGACCCGCCACGCTGATCCGGCGGAGAGGAGCGCGACGATGGGTAAGACACTGAAGCGCAGCGCGGCGTTCACGGCCCTGGCGCGGGCACTGATGGCCGGGGCACGCGGGGGGCCGTCGCTGGGCACCCGGCTGGCCGCCCTGCCCCGGATGATCCGGGCCACCACCAGGGGCGAGTACGACGGCGGCCTCCGGTTGGCCCTGATGACGGCGGCGACGGCGTACATCGTCTCGCCCATCGACCTGCTCCCGGAGATCCCGCTGGCGATCTTCGGGCTGGCCGACGACGCGGTCATGATCACGTGGTTGGCGGGCAGTGTGCTCGCCGAGACCGACAGGTTCCTGGAGTGGGAGGCGGCGCGCAGCTCGGTCATCCCCGGGGGCCTGGTGCCCTGACGACACGTACGCTGGGCGACGAGGAAACGTCTGCCCGGCCGCCGTTGCCGGTGCCGCAACGAAGGGCACACCGTGCAGTACTACGACAACGTCGTCGACATGATCGGCAACACTCCGCTGGTGCGTCTGCGTAACGTCACCGAGGGCATCCGGGCCACCGTGCTGGCCAAGGTGGAGTACGTCAACCCGGGCGGCTCGGTCAAGGACCGGATCGCGTTGCGGATGGTGGAGGACGCCGAGGCCGCCGGCCTGCTCAAGCCCGGCGGCACCATCGTCGAGCCGACAAGCGGCAACACCGGCGTCGGGCTGGCCCTGGTGGCCCAGCTCAAGGGCTACAAGTGCGTCTTCGTCTGCCCCGACAAGGTCAGCCAGGACAAGCAGGACGTGCTCCGGGCGTACGGCGCCGAGGTGGTGGTCTGCCCGACCGCCGTCGCCCCGGAGGACCCGCGCTCGTACTACAACGTCTCCGACCGGTTGACCCGGGAGATCCCCGGCGCCTGGAAGCCCGACCAGTACAGCAACCCGGCCAACCCGCGCTCGCACTACGAGACCACGGGACCGGAGCTGTGGAAGCAGACCGAGGGCGGGCTCACCCACTTCGTGACGGGCGTCGGCACCGGCGGCACCATCTCCGGCATCGGGCGGTACCTCAAGGAGGCGTCCGAGGGTCGGGTGCGCATCATCGGCGCCGACCCGGAGGGTTCGGTCTACTCCGGCGGCACCGGCCGTCCGTACCTGGTGGAGGGCGTCGGCGAGGACTTCTGGCCGGAGACGTACGACCAGGGTGTCGCCGACGAGATCGTCGAGGTCTCCGACAAGGCGTCCTTCGAGATGACCCGGCGGTTGGCCCGCGAGGAGGGGCTGCTGGTCGGCGGCTCCTGCGGGATGGCGGTGGTCGCCGCGCTGGAGGTCGCCCGCAAGGCCGGCCCGGACGACGTGGTGGTGGTGCTGCTGCCCGACGGCGGCCGGGGCTACCTTTCCAAGATCTTCAACGACTCGTGGATGGCCCGGTACGGCTTCCTCGACAACTCCGGCGCCGAGCCGACGGTGGCCGACGCGCTGGCCAGCAAGCCGGGCGGGCTGCCGGAGCTGGTGCACGTGCACCCGACCGAGACCGTCCGCGACGCGATCGACTACATGCGCGAGTACGGCGTCTCGCAGCTGCCGGTGCTCAAGGCCGAGCCGCCGGTGGTGACCGGTGAGGTGGCCGGCTCGATCGCCGAGCGGGACCTGCTCGACGCGCTCTTCACCGGCCAGGCGCACCTGCACGACACCATCGAGCGGCACATGGGCGACCCGCTGCCGATGATCGGCGGTGGTCAGCCGGTGAGCGAGGCGGTGGGCATGCTGGAGAAGTCCGACGCCGCCCTGGTCCTGGTCGACGGCAAGCCCAAGGGAGTCCTCACCCGCCAGGACCTCCTGGCCCACCTGGGCGCCCGCTAGACCCCCACTCCCGCCCCCACCCCGCACCCCCACCCCACGCCTGGTCGATCAAGGAGTTGTGGTGGTGTGCAATACGGGCACCCGTGCCCAAAGCGCCCACCACAACTCCATGATCGACAGGGCTGGGGCTGGGCTGGGGTGGGGCAGGGCTGGGGGTGGGTGGGGTGGGGTTGGTTAGAGGGGGCGGGTGTAGCGGAGCTGGCGGGTTTGTGCTGATCCGATCGCCTCGTCCCGCTCGTCGCCGGTCGGGGTCCAGCCACCGCGCTCGTAGAAGGCGCGGGCGTGCGCGTTCTGGGCCAGCACCCAGAGCGCCGCGCGACGCCAACAACGGGCCCGCATGGCGTCCAGGGCGTCCACCATGAGCGCGCGGCCGGTGCCCCGGCCCTGCTCGGCCGGGTCGAGATGGATCGCGTTGAGCAGCCCGGTGGCCGGGTCGCCCTCGTCGTCCGGGCCCAGGTGGCTGAACCCGGCCAGCGCCCCGGCCCGCTCGGCCACAATCATCCGGTGGGTGTCCCGCTCCCACTGCCACCGCTCCGCCCAGTACCGCCCCATCGCCTCAGGTGTCGGGTCGGCCAACGCGTCGGCGGGGAGGAAGGCGGAGTAGGCGGCGACCCGGGAGCGCTGGTGTAGGGCCCCCACCGCCATCATGTCGGCAGCAGTCGCGGGGCGGAGCGTGACGGTCACCCGGCCGAGGCTACCCGGCGAGGTGGGAGCTGCACCGTGGTCAGATCCTCGGCGATGATCAGATCACCGTCGAAGTGTGCGCGCGCCTCGTCGTGAAACCGGCGCGGGTCGGGGTAGCGCTGGGAGAAGTGGGTGAGCACGAGCCGGCGTACCCCGGACTCGGTGGCCACCCGCGCGGCCTGCGCCGCGGTCAGGTGGCCGACCTCGGCGGCCAGCGCGGCCTCCGACTCCAGGAACGTCGACTCGATGACCAGCAGGTCGGCGTGCTCGGCGAGGGCGTAGACCCCGTCGCACAGGCCGGTGTCCATCACGAACGCGAACCGCTGCCCCGGCCGGGGCACGCTCACCTCGTCGCGGGTGACGCGACGCCCGTCGAGGTCGAGGTGCCCGACGCGGATCAGCTCGCCGACGGCCGGCCCACTGATGCCGTACGCGGACAGCCGCTCCGGCAGCATCCGGTGCCCGTCCGGCTCGACAAGCCGATAACCGTACGTCTCGATGGGGTGCCGCAGCCGGCGTGCCTCCAGCGTGCCGCAGCGCAGGGCGATCCGCTGCCCGTCCTCCTCGATCGGGGTGACCTGAAGCTCGGCGGTCTCGTGGAAGGAGGTCGCGTGCCGGAGACGGGCGAAGTACTCGGCGCCGCCGGCCGGAAAGTGCACGGCGACCGGGTGCGGAACCCGGTCCAGGGAGAGGCGCTGGATGGTGCCGGGCAGGCCGAGGCAGTGGTCCCCGTGGAAGTGGGTGACACAGATCCGGGTCAGGTCGGTGGCCGTGACGGTGGTGTAGAGGAACTGGCGTTGGCTGCCCTCGCCCGGGTCGAAGAGGATCACCTCGTCGTCCCAGCGCAGCACGTACCCGTTGTGGTTGCGCTGACGGGTTGGCGCCTGGCTGGCCGTTCCGAGGATCACCAGCTCGCGCATGGACATCGCCGCTCCCCCGGATATGGAGCGACCCCCGGGGCGCTCCGCGCTGGTGCGCGGGCCGGCTGGACTTGGCCGGCACCCCGGGGGTCGGGTGGCTGTCGTGGATTCGCCGCACCGCTGCCACACGGTCTCGACGATGGTGCTGGTGCCCGCCTTGCGGCGGACCGATCACTGTCGAGGACAGCGGCTAGCTGACAGCCACCTCACGAGTCCGATTGCTATACAAGTCTGGACCACCTCCTTTCACGTGTACGGCCACGTTATCGAGTCTCCGGCGGGGTCTGCAACGGATTTCGATCACAGGGCCAAACGGGAATGCCCAGCCAGGTGTCAACCGGCTCAGGGGTGGTCGTCAGGACGCGTCACGTCGCGGAGTTGGCTGCCCGCGCCGTGAGCGCTCGCCGCGTACCCGCCAGCCAGGGCGAAGTCACTGCGGCCGGCCGCAGCGAAGGCGGGCTAGCGTGCCGGCCGTAGCTGCGTCCGCGCGCAGCGTTTCTGGTGATCGCCGACAACTTCGGCAATCTCGCCGGGTGTCGTGGCTGTGTCTATCCGTAGCGCCCGCCAGCATTTGCCGCACGTAACCCGGCCGGTGATGACGAGGTTCCATGTCGACACCCCTAGATCAACTGGCACCCGTACCGGCTGATCGCCCCCCGCCCGCGCACTGAACATCGCTACTTCCTCCCATGGGAGGGGCGCCCGCGTGATCGGCGAGACCAGCGGACGCCCCTTGAGTGCAGCGACGGGCACCGATCCCGGATCCACTACCCATTACGCAGAATCGATATTAGTGCCAGTAGTGCCAGTAGGGCAATGGGTGTCAGTAGTCCCAGCTGTGGGTAGGCGCAGCCTGTGTGCGTGCCGATACCTCACACCGCGCATGAGATCGAGGCTGATCTGTTGCGGCGCATCAGCGCTGGCGAGTTTCCGCGCGGGCGGCGCCTCCCGACGTACGACGCGCTGGCCGATGAATACGGCTCGGCCCGACGCACCGTGGCGCGGGCTGTTGAGGGGTTGAAAGCGCGGGGAATCGTGGTCGGCGTCCGGGGGTCGGGCGTGTACGTCGCCGAGACGTAGCAGGCGCCGCCTCCGGCCCACCGCCGATTCGGGCCACGCTGACCGGCAGCTCACCCCGTTCGGGTCGTGGTTGCAGTAGCCGTTCGGGTTCTTCGTCGGGGCCAGGTACTGCTGGTGGTAGTCCTCAGCGAAGTAGTAGCTGCCGAGCCGGGCAGACGCGGCCTCAGCAACTGTGCCTACGGAGCGTCGGTGAGCTCGCGTCGCCAGTGCGCGAAACGCTCGCGAACAGCGGGTAGCTCGGCGGCTGGTACCCCGTAGCAGTCGAAGTCAGCGTCGGTGATCTGGGTCAACGCGCCCAGTGCGTCTGCGAAGGCGCGCGGCTCGAAGCCGGGGTCTGCGGCCGCGGCCAGTTCGAGCAGGCGTTTCCTCGTGTATCGGCCGCTGAGGAGGGCGGCGTCCACGTCGAGGAAATCTCGGGCTTCGGCGCGACCGAAGAGCGCGCACATCTTGTTGGCGACGGCGTCGTCGGGATGGAGAACAGGGCCGACGGCGGACATCACGGGGTCGTTCGCGCGCCAGTCCGCCGACATCTCCAGCTTGTCCGGCTCCCTTTCTGGCTCATTAAGATCCGCGACGAGCAGACGGGCGAACGTGTCATTCCGAATCAGGGCGGTGACCGCGTATCGGTGGTCTTCTAGAGCCGCGATGACGTTGTCGACCGCTTCCGGGAACGAGGCGCGAAGGTGCCAGGCCGTGAAGAGATCCACATCACCGCTGAGTCGATTGCCCATGCCGTGCGTGCTCACCGCGTAGCCACCGGCCAGGGCAAAGCCAAATCTGCCGGCCGCCGCGAGTGCGACTCTGGTGATCTTGATATGGCTCGGCAGCATCGTTCAGGCCGCGCGTCGAGGGGCGCTGCGGAGTTCGGGGAAGCGCTCTTCCCAAGCGCGGCGCACGGCTTGGGGCAACCACATCGACGGCCAGAGCTGGATCAGGGAGTCGCGACTGACGTAGGCGTAGAGGTCGGTCGAACTAGCGGCCTCGTTGAGAACCGTCCGGTACAGGTCGCCGATGCGCCCGGGCTGCGCAAGGTCGTAACGGGAGTTGCCGGACCACTTCAAGTGGCGTGGTAGAACTACCACCCCGGACGTGGGCCCGCGAAGCTGATCAAGGGTTTCGGGCACAACGACCGGCTTGGCGTAACCGTGCGGACGGCTAGCACTGTCGCCGCTCATCGTGCCCTCCCATGCGTCCGAATCAGGCTAACGCCTGGATTCAGCCGGCGGTACGGGCCACGCCGACCGGGCAGCTCAGCCCGTTCGGGCCGTGGTTGCAGTAGCCGTTCGGGTTCTTCGTCGGGGCCAGGTACTGCTGGTGGTAGTCCTCGGCGAAGTAGTAGCTGCCGAGCGGGGCGATCTCGGTCGTGATCTCACCCTTGCCAGCCCGCGTGACGATCGGCTGGAAGGCGTCCCGGGACGACTCGGCGACGGCCCGCTGCTCGTCGGTGGTCGTGTAGATCGCCGACCGGTACTGGGTGCCCACGTCGTTGCCCTGGCGCATGCCCTGGGTCGGGTCGTGGTTCTCCCAGAAGACCTTCAGTAGATCCTCATAGCTGATCTTGCTGGGGTCGTACACCACCTGGACGACCTCGGCGTGCCCGGTGCGGCCGGAACACGTCTCCTCGTACGTCGGGTTCTTGGTGCTGCCGCCCGCGTAGCCGGCGGAGGTGGTGTAGACGCCGGGCAGCGTCCAGAACAGCCGCTCGGCCCCCCAGAAACAGCCCATGCCGAAGACCGCGACCTGTAGGCCCTCCGGGAACGGGCCCTTCAGCGGGGTGCCCAGCACCTCGTGGCGATCGGCGATCGGCATGGCGATCGAGCGGCCAGGCAGGGCCTGGTCGGGCGAAACCATCTCGGCGTTCATGCGACGCAAAAACACGGTGGGGATCTCCTCTCGTACCTCTCCCAGCGTGTAACACCGGAGGGTCCAGCTTCCTTACCCGCGTGACAGTGAGTCAGGCCCCACCGGGGAGCGCCGCCGAGATCCGGTCCGCGTACGTTTGGGCCTCGGTGTCGTCGGCGTACCGGGTGCGTGGCCAGAAGAAGCCCCGCAACCCGTCGCCCTTCGTCCGCGGAACGACGTGTGTGTGCAGGTGGGGCACTGATTGGGACACCTTGTTGTTCATCGCCACGAACGTCCCACCGGCCCCGAGACCGGTCTCCACGGCCGCCGCCAGTCGCCGGACCAGCGCGAAGTAGCCGGGCAGCAGGTCCGCCGGCAACTCGGCAAGGGTCACCAGGTGGACTCGCGGCACCACCAGCACGTGCCCCTTGAACACCGGCCGGGTGTCCAGCAACGCCACGCCGTCCGGGGTGTCGGCGACCCGGAACGCCGGCACCTCACCCGCCACGATCCCGCAGAACACGCAACCGCTCATCGGCTCAGGCTATGCCGACGGTCCGACGGATCACGGTGCCCCCCACGCCGGCATCGACTGTGATAGTCATTGACCGGTCTGGATAAGCACACGGGGGCAACGTGCTGTCGCGACAGCGACGCCCGGCCAATCGGCCGAGGCGGGCTGTCGCCTGGACGGCGCCCTCACGGCGACGATCTGTTCCTTGCTGCGGCCTCAGGACCCCGGTCCGTCGTGGGTTCGGTTCGTCGACACTCCGAAAGGACGCACCTTGCAGATCAGAAGAGGTCCGACCCTGGCGCTGGCCGCCCTGACCGTCGGGCTGCTGACCGCCGCGATCTCGACCCCCGCCCAGGCGGCTCCCGCGCAGACGGCCACCCCGCTGTCGCTGCCGGGCGTTGCCGACGTGGTGTCGGCCGGCGACCGGGTCTTCGTCAGTGGCGGCTACTCCTCGACCGAGGTCGTGGTGACCAGCGCGACAGGGGCGGTGGTCGGCACCCTGTCCGGGCTGCCCGGCCCCAGCGACCTGCTGCTCAGCGCCGACCGGCAGACGCTCTACGTGGCGCTGCCCAGCGCCAACGCCATCGCCGCCTTCAACACCGGGTCGCTGACCGAGTCGGCCCGGTACGACACCGGCGCGGGGGAGTGCCCGTCGTCGCTCGCGTTGACCGGGCGGTACCTGTGGTTCGGCTACGGCTGTGACCAGTGGGGCGGCAACATCGGCCGGATCGACCTGGGCCGGCAACCGGCCGTGGTGACCACCGGGGTGGCCACCGGTCAGGACTTCTACGACGCCCCGCTGCTGACCGCCGCCAGCCAGAACCGTTCGGTGCTGCTGGCCGGGCAGCCCGGGTTGAGCCCCGCGTCGGTGTACGCGTACACCATCGGCACCGGGGGCGCACTGAGCGCGCCCAGGGAGAACGACTTCATGGCGGTCGGCAGCAACCTGCGCGATGTCGCGCTCGACCCCACCGGCACCACCGTCTTCACCGCCTCCGGTGCGCCGTACGTGGTGCAGGCGTTCCCGTTCGCCGACATCAGCACCCCGTCCGCGACCTATCCCACCGGTGCGTACCCGAATGCGGTCGAGGTGTCCCGCGACGGCACCAGGATCGCCGGCGGGGCGGACGCCACCTATGACCCGGACGTGTTCGTCTTCCGGGTCGACGGCACCGAGCTGGCCCACTTCGAGCTGAACGACGACCTCAGCCCGGGCGCGCTGGCCTGGGCGCCGAACGGAGCCCGGCTCTACGCGGTCTCCTACGACTGGACCGGGGCCCACCCGGTCACCCTGCACGTCCTGCCCGTTCCGGCCGGCTGACCGGCCCGCCGACCCCTGGTCGGCCAGCGCGGGGCCGGGCCGGACGGTCCGGCCCCGCCGGGGAGAGCGGGTTCCGTTCCGGCCATCTCGGACGGGCACTAGCCTCACCAGAATGAACCACGGCTTCGAGACGCTCGCCATCCACGCCGGTCAGGACCCCGAGGCGCGGACCGGTGCGGTGATCCCACCGATCTACCAGACCAGCACGTACGCCCAGGACGCCGTCGGCGTGCCCCGGCTCGGCTACGAGTACAGCCGCTCCGGCAACCCGACCCGGGACGCCCTCCAGGAGTGCCTGGCGGCGCTGGAGGGCGGGTCGGTGGGGCTCGCCTTCGCCAGCGGCCTGGCGGCGGAGGACGCCCTGCTGCGGGCCGTGTGCCAACCGGGCGACCACGTGGTGATCCCGGACGACGCGTACGGCGGCACGTACCGGCTCTTCGCCCGGGTCGCCCAGCGCTGGGGCCTGGAGTTCACCCCGGCCAAGGTCTCCGACGCGGCCGCGATCCGGGCCGCCGTGCAACCCGGCCGCACGAAGATCGTCTGGCTGGAGACGCCGACCAACCCGCTGCTCGGCATCGCCGACATCGCCGCCCTGGCCGCCGTGGCACACGACGCGGGCGCACTGCTGGTGGTGGACAACACCTTCGCCTCGCCGTACCTGCAACAGCCGATCGCGTTCGGCGCGGACGTGGTGGTGCACTCCACCACCAAGTACATCGGCGGGCACTCGGACGTGGTCGGCGGTGCGCTGGTCGTCGCGGACGCCGCGCTCGGCGAGGAACTGCGCTACCACCAGAACGCGATGGGCGCGATCAACGGCCCCTTCGACGCCTGGCTCACCCTGCGCGGCATCAAGACCCTCGGGGTACGCATGGACCGGCACTGCGACAACGCCGAGCGGCTCGCCGCGTACCTCGACGGGCACGCCGAGGTGGCCCAGGTGCTCTACCCCGGGCTGCCGTCGCACCCCGGTCACGAGGTGGCCGCCAAGCAGATGCGCCGGTTCGGGGGCATGATCTCGTTCCGCGCCGCCGGTGGGGAGGACCACGCGGTGGACATCTGCAACCGCACCAAGCTCTTCGTGCTCGCCGAGTCGCTGGGCGGTGTGGAATCCCTGATCGAGCACCCGGGTCGGATGACACACGCAAGTGCTGCCGGCTCGCCGCTTGAAGTTCCCGGCGATCTCGTGCGACTGTCTGTCGGCATCGAGACGGTCGACGACCTACTCGCCGATCTGGAGCAGGCGCTGGGCTGACCGCTGGGAAGGATGGCCGTGCAGGACATCATGGCGACCTGGGTCGGAGCGACCGCCAAGCAGATCGCCCGAGGCGTACGCCGGGGTGACGTGTCGGCCACGCAGGTCGTCGCCGACCACCTGGAATACATCTCCCGTGCCGACGGTGAGCTGGCGGCGTTCCGCGCCGTACGCGGCGGCGAGGCGATCACCGAGGCGGAGAAGGTCGACGAGCAGGAAGACCTGGCCAACCTGCCACTGGCCGGGGTGCCGGTGGCGGTCAAGGAGAACACTCCGGTCGCCGGTCTGCCCACCTGGAACGGGTCGGCGGCGGCACGCAGCGACGTCGCGGAGGCCGACCACGAGGTGGTACGCCGGCTACGCGGCGCCGGCGCGGTGATCCTCGGTGTGACCCGGATGCCGGAGCTGGGGCTGTGGGCGGTCACCGACGACGACAACGCGGTGACCCGCAATCCGTGGGACAGCACGCGTACCCCCGGCGGTTCCTCCGGCGGCGCGGCCGCCGCGGTGGCCGCCGGGCTGGTGCCGATCGCGCACGCCAACGACGGTCTCGGCTCGATCCGGACCCCGGCCGCCTGTTGCGGGTTGGTCGGGCTCAAGCCCGGCCGGGGCGTGGTGCCCTGCCAGCTCGGCGCGGACGACTGGTTCGGCCTGACCGAGCACGGCGTGCTGACCAGCACGGTCGCCGACGCCGCGGTGGGTTTCTCGGTGCTCGCCGGTCGGCGTCCCGAGAAGCTGGTCCCGCCGCAGCGGCTGCGGGTGGGTGTCTCACTGCGTTCCCCGGTGCGGGGTGTCGCACCGGACGCGCCCAACCGGGACGCGGTCGCCGCCGCCGGTCGGCTGCTCGCCGCCGCCGGGCACGACACGGTGCCCGCCGATCCGGTCTATCCCACCGCGCTGGGTCTACAGGGCATCGCCACCTGGCTCGCCGCCGCCGCCACCGACGTGCGGGCCGCCGGGTTGGACCGCCGTGGCCTGCAACGGCGTACCCGGCGGCACGTCGCGTTGGGGGAGTGGGCACAGCGTCGCGGCTACGTGCGGGAGGCGGACCGGGCCGCGTGGCGGCAGCGGTCGGTCGACTTCTTCACCGACCACTCGGTCGACCTGCTGCTCACCCCGGCGCTGGCGACCGCGCCTCCGGAGGCGGCACGCTGGTCGGAGCGGTCCTGGCGGGCGAACATGACAGCCAGCATCCGGTACGCCCCGTACGGCGCACCGTGGAACATCGCCGGCCTGCCGGCGATCGTGGTGCCGGTCGGCCGCCGCCCGGACGGCCTGCCGGTCGCCGTGCAGATCGTCGGTCCGCCCGGCTCGGAGCTGCTGCTGCTCGGTGTGGCCGGCCAGTTCGAGATGGCCGCCCCGTGGGCACGCCACGCCCCTGGTTACCCCCGGGTCGGAACGGGGTCGCCGGCGGTCGCATGATCGTCTACGGTGTGCGCGCATCGTCGCGCGGACCCGGGGGGCTGTCATGCACTGCCAGACCTGTGGGGGCCCCACGTCCCCCGAGCACAACGAGTGCCAGCGGTGCTACACGCCGTTGGGTCAGCCCGCAGTCACACCCGGGCTGCCGACCTATCGGGTACGGGGGATCGGTCTGGCCGCCCGCACCGCGGTCGGCGCGACCGCCGTTCTGTACCTGGCGGTGGCGCTCTCCCCACTGCTGGGGATGGCCCTGGCTCGGCAGGCCCGGATCGACAACGAGCGTGAGCTGCTGCTCGCCGCGTTGATCGTGGAGGTGGTGCTGTCGTTGCCCATGGTGGCCGCGTACCTCACCGCCGCCGTGCTGGTGATCATCTGGACCTGGCGGGCGCGGAAGAACATCGAGGTGTTCCCAGGTGCGCTGCCGACGCTCGGCGCAGGGTGGGCGATCGCCGGTTGGCTGGTGCCATTCGCGAACTTCGTGATGCCGGTCCGGGTGATCGCCAACGTGGCGCGGGACAGCCTCTGGCGGCGGTTCACCCCGACCCTGGTGACCGTCTGGTGGAGTGGCTGGCTGGTCTTCAGCATCGGCGAGCGGGTGGTCAGCCGCCTCGACAGCCGGGCGTACGACAGGCTGCCGGAGACACCATCCACAAGCGGCGACTATCAGGCGTACGGCGACTACTACCGCGACTCGCTCCTGCGCAACGCCGTGCCCGCGGTGGCCTGCGTGATCGCCGCGGTGGCGCTGTACCTGCTGATCCAGCGGATCTCCGCAGCCCAGGAGGCCCGCATCGCCCGCGCGGCGCCAGCGTGGCCGAACGGGCCAGTCCCGGGTGGGCCGTTCCCGGGTGTGCCGCTGTCGGACGCTCCCGCGCCGACCGTGACCCCGCCGGGGCCGGAGGGCCAGTCCCGGACGTGATCCACTCGGGCCTGCGGATATCGCGCCGTCACCGCCCGGTTGATACCGCGAGAGCAGGGATGTCGAGTGGGTCAACGCGCCGGGCCGGGCGGCGCACCAGTCGAGGCCGGTGTCGCCGCAGAGGGCTCCCCAGCCGGGTGGCACGATCGGGGCATGACGGAACTGGTCGGTCTCGACGACGTGCGGGCCGCACGGGAGTTGCTCGCCGGTGTCATCCGGACCACCCCGCTGGAGCCCTCCCGTCCGCTCAGCGCGGCACTGGGCGGGCCGACCTGGCTCAAGTGCGAGAACGTGCAGCGCGCCGGCTCGTACAAGGTGCGCGGCGCGTACGTGCGGATCTCCCGGTTGTCGGCGGCGGAGCGGGCGCGCGGTGTGGTCGCGGCGAGCGCGGGCAACCACGCGCAGGGTGTGGCCCTCGCCGCGGGCCTGGTCGGCACGCACGCCACAGTCTTCATGCCGGTCAACGCGCCGCTGCCGAAGGTGGCCGCCACCAAGGGGTACGGCGCACAGGTGGAGTTGGCCGGCAACACCGTCGACGAGTCACTTGTCGCCGCCTACACGTACGCCGAGCGCACCGGTGCGGTGCTGATCCACCCGTTCGACCACCCGGACGTGATCGCCGGCCAGGGCACGGTGGCGCTGGAGATCCTCGAACAGTGTCCGGACGTCAAGACGATCATCACCGGGGTCGGTGGTGGCGGTCTCATCTCGGGCATGGCGGTCGCCGTGAAGGCGTTGCGGCCGGACGTCCGGATCATCGGCGTCCAGGCGGCCGGCGCGGCGGCGTTCCCTCCCTCGCTGGTGGCCGGGGAGCCGGTCCGGCTGCCCGCCTTCTTCACCATCGCCGACGGCATCGCGGTCGGTCGGCCCGGAGAGATCACCTTCAACCACGTGCGCAAGCTCGTCGACGAGATCGTCACGGTCTCCGAGGAGGACATCTCCAGGGCTCTGCTGATGCTGTTGGAGCGGGGTAAGCAGGTGGTCGAGCCGGCCGGGTCGGTCGGCGTCGCCGCGCTGCTGGCCGGCGTGGTCGAGGTGCAGACGCCGGTGGTCGCGGTGCTCTCCGGCGGCAACATCGACCCGCTGCTGATGCTCCGGGTGATCGAGCACGGTCTGGCCGCTGCGGGCCGCTACCTTCGGGTGACCGTGCGCTGCTCGGACCGGCCGGGACAACTCGCGTCGCTGCTGAGTCAGATCGCCGAGCACCGGGCCAACGTGGTGGACGTGGAGCACCAGCGGGCCAACCCGCACCTCAGCCTCGGCGAGGTCGAGGTGGCGCTGTCGGTGGAGACCCGGGGCGTGGAGCACTCGGACACGCTGATCAGCGCGTTGCGGGCCAGCGGCTACCAGGTGGTCTTCGCCGCCGAGGCGTGACACCGGTGGGTGCCACGCCTCGGAAGCGGTGCTTGGCGCGCGGGCGGTGTCGGTGAGCGCGTCGCGCGGGTGCCGCTCAGCGCGTCGCGCGGGTGCCGCTCAGCGCGTCGCGCGGGTGCCGCTCAGCGCGTCGCGCGGGCGGTGCCGGGGTCAGCGCCGTACGTGGGCGTTGAGGGGTCGGCGGCTCGCGCGGGCGGTGCCGGTCAGCCGGAGAACGGCTCGAAGCTGACCACTGTCACCTTGATGTCGGCGCCGCTCGGGGCCGTGTAGGTGCAGGTCTGCCCCGGCCGGCCGCCCAGGATCGCCTTGCCGAGCGCGGACTCGGGGCTGTAGACGGTCAGGTCGGTGGTGGCTGCGATCTCCCGCGAGCCGAGCAGGAAGGTCTCGGTGTCGTCGGCGTCGTCGTCGAAGTAGATCGTCACGACCATGCCGGGTGACACCGCGTCCGCTGCCGGCGCCCCACCGACCTTCGCGGTGCGCAGCAGCTCCTGCAGGTAGCGGATGCGACCCTCGGCCTTGCCCTGCTCCTCGCGGGCGGCGTGGTAGCCGCCATTTTCCCGCAGGTCGCCCTCTTCACGCCGAGCGTTGATCTCGGCGGCGATCACCGGACGGTTGGCGATGTGCTCGTCGAGCTCGGCCTGGAGACGGTCGTGCGCGTCCTGGGACAGCCAGGTGGCGGGCGCCTCGTTGCCAGTGGACACAGGCGTTCTCCTCAGTTGTGCGTGGCTGGCTGACAGGTGAACTACCAAGTTACCAGTGCGGTACGACACAGCGTGTCGGCCATCACCGCGGGTGTCCGGATCCGACACCGCGGGTAGGCGCCCTCCGAGCCGGGTGGCGAAGGCTGTTTGGGCAGCTCAGGACGGGGGTCGACAGCGCAGAACCTCGCCGATGAACGGCCGCGCGGTGGTGGTGAGGCGGTGTCGGGTCGTCACGTGCCGGTTGCCGGGCTGCGCGGTCACGGTGATCTGGTCGCGGGCCACCTCGGCACCCGCGCGGTCGCGGGCGCGCAGCACGCAGACCGCCGATCCGCCCGCCGGAACTGTCACCCGAAAGTCGACCACCACCTGCGTGTCCGTGATGTCGGTGTAGGTGATCACCTGGGCGTCGTAGACCGGGTCGCCGTACTGGCGGTAGAGCCGCACCGAGATCACGGTAAGCGTTCCCACGAGTGCCAGCAGCACCAACGCGGCCAGCAGGCTACGACGGCGTTCTCCACCGGGTGCCCGGCGACGGCCGTAGCGCCCGGCCGGGAAAACCGGAGCGCCGGCTGAAATTGTGGCGTGCGTCTCGGTCACCGGCGGGTATCTCCTGGCGTTGTTGTCGGCGGCATCGGCAAGAATGGCAGAGTCCATCCTCCCACCCGGTCCAGAGGCACAAATGGCAGGTCGTGCCCTGCGGTGCTGGCCGGCGACGGGGTGCGGTGGGCAACGATCCCGGCAGGTCAGCCGGTCGAGCCCGGTCGGGTCCACCGGCCGGCACAGACGAGGAGTGCCAAAGTTGGCAGAGCAGCTGCGACTCATGGCCGTGCACGCGCACCCGGACGACGAGTCGAGCAAGGGCGCGGCGACCATGGCCAAATATGTCGCCGAGGGCGTGGATGTCCTGGTCGTGACGTGCACCGGCGGGGAGCGCGGCAGCGTGCTCAATCCCAAGCTCGACCGCCCCGACGTCTGGGCCAACATCGGCGAGATCCGCCGCGCCGAGATGGACGCCGCCCGGGCGATCCTCGGTGTCGAGCAGGCATGGCTCGGCTTCGTCGACTCCGGGCTGCCCGAGGGTGACCCGCTGCCGCCGCTGCCGGAGGGCTGTTTCGCCCTGCAGGACGTCGAGGTGGCCGCCGGCCCACTGGTGCGGCTGATGCGCGAGTTCCGTCCGCACGTGGTGACCACGTACGACGAGGAGGGCGGCTACCCACACCCGGACCACATCATGTGCCACAAGGTGAGCGTGGCCGCGTTCGAGGCTGCCGGTGACCCGGAGCGCTACCCGGAGCTGGGCGCGCCCTGGCAGCCGCTGAAGCTCTACTACGACATCGGCTTCTCCAAGGCCAAGATCATGGCGCTGCACGAGGGCATGCTGGCCGCGGGCAAGGAGTCGCCCTACCAGGAGTGGCTCGAGCGCTGGGAGGACCGGCCGGACAAGGGCCCGCGGATCACCACCCGGGTGGAGTGCTCCGAGTTCTTCCCGGTCCGCGACGACGCGCTGCGTGCCCACGCCACCCAGGTCGATCCGGACGGCTTCTGGTTCCACGTTCCGATGGAGTTGCAGCGCCACGCCTGGCCAACCGAGGATTTCCAGCTCGCCCGCTCGGTGGTCGACAGTCCGCTGCCCGAGTCTGATCTCTTCGCGGGGGTGCGGGAGACGGCGCACGCACGCTGATTCCGGGCGGAGCTACCCTGGTAACCAACCGCACATCGGAGGAACGCCATGCTGACCGCTGCCCAGGTGCTCGCGGAGAACAACTTCGGAGACACCCGCACGGGTGGTCTGGCCGGGCCGATGGGCCTTTTCCTCATCCTGCTGCTGGCCGCCGCGACCATCCTGCTGATCCGCAACATGAATTCTCGGCTGCGCCGCCTACCGGACCGGTTTCCGCAGCAGACGGGGCCGGTCGAGTCGACCAGGGTCGATGCGGCAGTCGGCGATCCGACAGACAGGACCGGAGGGCGTGATTCATCCGCCCCTGGTCCCAACGGGCACCAGCAGCACCGGAACGGGTAGCCCGCACGTGAATCACGCCGAACCGGGTGGTCGCCCCCTGTTGCGACCACCCGGTTTGGCTTAGCCTTCCGCCGGGGGACCAAAAGTCTCCGAGTCGTGTGCGGAAGGGGGCGCCGATGACCAGCACAGCACCGGCCGCCCGCCGTCTCGTCGGTCGGTCGGCTGACGGGGGAGGTCGATGACCTCCGGTCCGGCCGGCGCTCCGTTCGACCGGCTCGGGGTGCGGGGCACGCCAGGCCGCCTGCTCGTGCTCACCGCCGCCGTCACCGTGACCGCCCTGGTCGCCTCCGCGGTCGGGTTGACGCTTCCCGCCCGGCTGCCGGCCGACGACTTCCTCGGTGGGCCGGCCCGATTCGGCATCGCGGTCGGCGTCCTCGCTCTCGCCCAGCTCGCTCGGCTGCGGTTCCGGTCGGCCGCGGGCATGGTCAGCATCACCTGGGGCGAGGCCGCGTTGATCGTCTGCCTCTACCTGACACCGGCCGGCTGGTTGCCGTCCGCCACGCTGCTCGGCACCGGCCTGGCCTGGACGATGCTCTCCCTGCACACCGACCGCCGTCCGGCCCTGGAGATCGTCCGGATCGCCGCGTCGCTGGCCGCCGCGTCGGCACTTGCCGTCTCCGTGGCCACCGCGCTGGGGCAGCCGTTGCTCGCCCCGCCCACCCCGATGCTGGCGTTGGCCGTGATCGCCGGGTCGGTGACCTACCTCCTGGTGACCGCCTGGCTGGGCGGGGTGACGCTGGGCCTGCGGCACGGGCTGCCGATCGGGCCGCCGCTGCTCGCCGCGCTGCGCGGCAAGCTGCTGATGTTCGTCGGCAACGTCGCGGTCGGTCTCGTGGTCGTCGCCCTGCTGGAGCTCGACGCGCGCTGGTTGCTGCTGCTCCCGCCGCTGCTGTGGTTGCTCCAGCAGACCTACCACTACCGGCTGCGCTCCGATCACGAGCGTCGCACCTGGCGGGCCTTCGCCGAGGCCACGGCGGCCCTCAACCAGCTCGACGAGCGGGGCGTGGCCACCGCGGCGGTCACCGGGGCGCTGACGCTGTTCAACGCCGAACTGGTGGACGTCGAGGTGGCTCGTACCGAAGGCCGGTGGCACCGGTACCGGGGAGACGCCACCGGCCAGTTCGTCGACCGGGAGACGGGCCCACCGGACCGGCCCGAGCCGGACGAGCACGAGCTGAGCCGGGCGCTGTCCGTCGGTGCCGCGCCGGTCGGACGGCTGCGGGTCCGGTTCCCCCGCTCTGCCCCACCCAACGCCCGGGAACGCGACGCGGTGGCCGCGTTCGGCGACGCGCTCGCCGCCGCGCTGCACGACGCCGCGACTCACCAAGAGCTGCGACTGGTCACCGCCCGTTCGTCGTACGAGGCGGTGCACGACCCGCTCACCGGGCTGGCGAACCGGGCGGCGATGCTCGGTAAGGGCGATCAGTCGCTGCGGCAGCTCGCGCACGATCATCCGGTGGCACTGCTGCTGTTGGACATCAACCAGTTCAAAGAGGTCAACGACACCCTCGGTCACGCCGCGGGCGACCAACTGCTGCGGCTGACCGCGAACCGGCTCAACGTGCTGGCCCGCCCCGGCGATCTGCTCGGCCGTCTCGGCGGCGACGAGTTCGCGCTGCTGCTCACCGCGGTGCCGGTGCTCGGCGACCGGGCCGCCCCGATGGCGTACGCACTGCGTCAGGCCCGCGAGATCGCCGAGCGACTGGCCGCGCCGACGGAGGTGGCCGGCGTCCGAATGTCGATCGAGGTCTCCGTGGGGGTGGTGGTGGCCGACGCCGGCACCGCCGACCTGACCGAGCTGCTGCGCCGGGCCGACATCGCGATGTACCAGGCCAAGGAGGGCGGCGGCAACGTCGCCACGTACGACGGCACCCGCGACGCCGCCAGCACCGATCAGCTTGCCCTGCTGGCGGAGCTACGCGAGGCGCTGAAGGTCGACGACCAGCTGGTGTTGGCGTTGCAACCGGCTGTCGACCTGGCCACCGGCGCGCCCACCGGGGTGGAGGCGCTGATCCGCTGGCAGCATCCCCGGCGCGGGTGGCTGAGCCCGGCCGACTTCATCCGGCCGGTGGAAAACAGCGAGCAGCTCGGCACCTTCACCCGCTACGTGCTGGACAAGGCCCTCGGTGTGGCCGCCGGCTGGGCCCGGGAGGGCCTCGACGTCCCGATCTCGGTCAACCTGTCGGCGCGCAGCCTGCTCGACCCCCGCCTGCCGGCGGAGATCGCCGAGGCGCTGCGCCGCCATCAGGTGCCACCGCGCCGGCTCGTCCTGGAGATCACCGAGACGGTGGTGATGAGCGAGCTGGAGGTCATCGACGAGGTGCTGGCCACGCTCCGGTCGATGGGCGTGCAGCTCGCGGTCGACGACTTCGGCACCGGCTTCTCGTCGCTGACCTTCCTCACCCGCATCGCGGTCGACGAGCTGAAGGTGGACCGCTCGTTCGTGATCCGGATGGCCGACTCACCGGAGGCCGCCGCGATCGTCCGGACGACAGTGGGCCTCGCCCACGAGTTGGGGCTGCGGGTGGTCGCCGAAGGGGTGGAGACCGCCGAGCAGCGGATGGCCCTGGCCGAGCTGGGTTGCACCTCCGCGCAGGGCTACCACTTCTTCAAGCCGATGCCGGCGGACAAGATCGGTGCCGTGCTGGGGTCGCTACGGGACTCGGCCGAGTCGAACGTGTTCCGGCTGCGCGCCGACGGCGCCTCCTGACGGCTGGCTGTCGGGGTTAACAGGTCCTGCGTAGTGGAGCGCGCTTGCGAATCGGACTCCACGGCGGTGTTCCTGGTGCGGCGAGAGATGCTGGCTGAGGCCAGTGGGGTGGGCGCGGCCTGTCCCAGATAAAGCCGTGCCCCGGGCGGCATGCAGAGCAGAGGCGGACCCGGGGCTTACGCGTCCCACCGTACCACGCCACCCCTCGCAGGTAACCGCGTTCGGACGGAGTGATCGAGCATGAGCGCCGACGACCTGCCGGACTGGATCCGCCGGGCATTCTCCGTCCCGCGGCTGGAGCCGTACCTGACGGAGAGCGGGCAGGACGCCGAAGAAGCGGTGGGGCTGTATTGGTGGAACATCGAGGTGAGGTCGCCGAGCTGAGGGCGGGCCTGCACCGATCGGCGACGCGCGACGGTATTTACTGGCACGTCGTCCTGGCGCTCGTATTCCTGCGCCGTGAACGTCCGACGGCATGGCGGGATCTCACAGTCTGGCTCAACAAGTCATCCCAGCCGGCTGATCGGCTTGCTGACACCTTCGCCGACGCCGGTCTCTTCGAGTCAGCGGGGGCCGTCAGACGGCTGGCAGACGGGCAGCCGGCCACCTGGCACGCCGTACGTCGCGCGATTTACATCATTGACGGCGTGGGCGTGGAGTCCGATCTCACCGACATCTTCGATCGCGCGCTTGACCAGCTCGGCGACGGTATGAGCGGTCAGTTCTTCACACCTCGATCGGTCGCCCGGCTGATTGCGGAGTTGGTCGGCCCGATCACGGCCAGGTCGCGTTGTCTCGATCCGTTCTCTCGCGCGGGGGAACTTCTCGTCGAGGTCGCTGTGGCAGGCGGTGACTCACCACCACTCGTCGTGCAGGCATCGCACCCCGAGTCGACTCTTGTGGAACTGGCCGAGATGAACCTCGCCATGCACGGTGTGCGGGCAACGGTGTCGAAGTCGGAGTTGGGGTCGCTCGCCATGGAAGCAAGGGTTCGATTCGACATCGTCGTATCGAATCCGCCCTTCGGTTTTCTGTCCGACGCTGAAGTGGACGACGGGCTGCGCCGTCGATACGGATCCTCCCGCCGGCAGGAGTTCAACTGGCTCCAACTGGTGATCGAGTCGCTTGACGAGAACGGGCGGGGCGCCGTGATCATGCCCAATGGCGCCGCCTCCACCCTCGCTCCCCGGGAGCGCGAGATTCGGCGAGGGCTTGTCGAGAGCGGCGCACTTGCCGCCGTCGTGGCTCTGCCAACGCAACTCTTCGGCGGGACATCGATCGGGGTGGCCCTGTGGCTGGTTCGAAGCCCGTCGAGGCGGCGCGGGGAGGTGCTGTTCATCGATGCGCAGACGTTGGGCGGCATGTCCACCCGAACCCGCCGGCAGTTGGCGCCGCACGATATCGAGGATGTGTCGCAGGAGTATCGACGATGGCTGTCGGCCAGCCGGGCCGACCGGAAGTTCGTCCCGCGCGTGGGGTTCAGCGCCACCGCAACGGCTGCTGCCATCGCCGATCAAAACTATTCGTTGTTTCCGCCAAGCTACGTCCAACCTGAGGCAGTCGCGACAGACCACGATTCCGACGCGGACTTCTCGGCGCTGACGAGCGAGTTGATCCGGTTGACGAACGTTGCGAGAGGGATAGACGCCGACGTGAACGAGATGCTCAGGGGGTCTGGCGAACGATGAGCCTGCTGGACGTCGTTCCCCGAGGCTGGGCAGAGTCGATTCTGGGAGATGTTGCCGATATTCGGTCCGGGCCTTCGGGCGCGTCGGTGCGGCAGCAAGATCGGAGCGCAGACGGCGTGGGCATGATCGCGCCCAAGGACGTCCGGGACGGGCGGGTCCACACGGATGCCGTCAGTCGGGTCCGTGCCGACGTGGCTGCCACTCTCGCGTCCTATACCGTCGCCGCGGACGACATCCTCGTTACCCGAACCGGCACGGTCGGTCGACTCGCTTGGGTTCCGGCAAGCTGTGACGGGTGGCTCTACTCGACCGGCCTGATGAGGGTGCGCCCGTACCAGGTGGTGTCGCGGTACCTCACCTACTATCTGGCGCTGCCCGAGGCGCAGGAGTGGGTGCGGCGGCGAGCCCGGGGTACGGCTGTGCCTTCGATCAGCGCCGCAGTCCTCGCCGGGCTGCCGGTCATGCTTCCGCCCGTCCATCATCAGCGGGAGATCGCTGCTGCCCTCGCTCTGCTGGACGAGCAGGTCGAAGTCCACGACGCACTGAGCCGGTTGGCAGGTAGGACCCGGGATCGGTTGGCCGGGATGCTGATGCGTGGCGAGAGCCCCGGGCGGCTCGTGTTTCCTGGGTAACTTGTCGTGCCCGTCGCGGCGGGGCTGGTTATGGTCGTCGGGTGAACCGACTCGTCGACGCCACCAGCCCGTACCTGCTCCAGCACGCCGACAACCCGGTCGACTGGTGGCCCTGGTCGGACGAGGCGTTCGCCGAGGCGAAACGGCGCGACGTGCCGGTGCTCATCTCGGTCGGTTATGCCGCCTGCCACTGGTGTCACGTCATGGCGCACGAGTCGTTCGAGAACGAGCAGGTCGGCGCCCTGATGAACGACAACTTCGTGTCGATCAAGGTGGACCGTGAGGAACGCCCGGACGTGGACGCCGTCTACATGACCGCGACCCAGGCGATGACCGGCCAGGGTGGCTGGCCGATGACAGTCTTCGCCACCCCGGACGGCACGCCGTTCTTCTGCGGCACCTACTTCCCGAGGCCCAACTTCGTCCAGTTGCTCCAGTCGGTCACCACCGCCTGGCGGGAGCAGCGCGAGGCGGTGCTGGGCCAGGGCGCCGCGGTGGTCGAGGCGATCGGTGGCGCGCAGGCCGTGGGTGGCCCCACCGCCCCGCTGGACGCGCCGCTGCTCGACGCCGCGGCGGGCAGGTTGGCCAGTGAGTACGACGCGACGAACGGCGGCTTCGGTGGCGCCCCGAAGTTTCCACCGCACATGAACATGCTCTTCCTGCTGCGCCACCACCAGCGCACCGGCGACCCGCGCAGCCTGGAGATCACCCGACACACCGCCGAGGCGATGGCCCGTGGCGGCATCTACGACCAGCTCGCCGGTGGGTTCGCCCGCTATTCGGTGGACGCGCACTGGACGGTGCCGCACTTCGAGAAGATGCTCTACGACAACGCGCTGCTGCTGCGGGTCTACACCCAGCTGTGGCGGCTCACCGGTGACCCGTTGGCCCGCCGGGTGGCCCGGGACACCGCCCGGTTCCTCGCCGATGAGCTGCACCGGCCGGGGGAGGGTTTCGCGTCCGCGCTGGACGCCGACACCGAGGGCGTCGAGGGGCTTACCTATGCGTGGACGCCCGCGCAGCTCGTCGAGGCGTTGGGCGAGGAGGACGGCCGCTTTGCCGCCGACCTGTTCAGAGTGACCGACGAGGGCACCTTTGAGCACGGCATGAGCGTGCTCAGGCTGGCCCGGGACGTCGACGACGCCGCACCCGAGGTGCGGGCCCGCTGGCAGCAGATGGTCGGGCGGCTGCTCAGCGCCCGGGACACCCGCCCGCAGCCGGCGCGCGACGACAAGGTGGTGGCCGCCTGGAACGGGTTGGCGATCACCGCGATCGTCGAGTTCCTCCAGGTCGCTGCGTTGTCCGCCTCCCCGCAGGACGAGGACGCGAACCTGATGGAGGGCGTCACCATCGTCGCCGACGGCGCGCTGCGCGACGCCGCCGAGCACCTGGCCGCCGTACACCTGGTGGACGGCCGGCTGCGGCGGGTCTCCCGCAACGGCAAGGTCGGCGATCCGGCAGGTGTTCTGGAGGACTACGGCTGTGTGGCCGAGGCCTTCTGCGCGCTGCACCAGCTCACCGGCGAGGGCCGTTGGCTCACGCTGGCCGGCGAGCTGCTGGACGCCGCCCTGGCACACTTCGCCGCGCCCGGTGGCGCCTTCTACGACACCGCCGACGACGCGGAGCGGCTGGTCGCCCGCCCGGCCGACCCGACCGACAATGCCACCCCGTCCGGCCGGTCGGCCCTGATCGCCGGGCTGGTGGCGTACGCGGCGCTGACCGGGGAGACGCGTTACCGGGAGGCCGCCGAGGCGGCGCTCGCCACTGTCGCGCCGATCGTCGGGCAGCATCCCCGGTTCGCCGGGTACGCGGCCATGGTCGGCGAGGCGCTGCTGTCCGGGCCGTACGAGATCGCCGTGGCGACCGAGGACCCGACCGGGGATCCGCTGGTGGCCGCTGCCCACCGGCATGCCCCGCCCGGGGCGGTGGTCGTCGCCGGGCGTCCGGACCAGCCCGGTGTGCCGCTGCTCGCCGACCGGCCGCTTGTCGAAGGGCGGTCCGCCGCGTACGTCTGCCGGGGTTTCGTCTGCCAGCGGCCGGTCACCTCGGTGGAGGAGCTGGTCGCCGAGCTGGGCTGAGCGCACAGTAGTCGCCTACGCCGCCCGCCGGGTGGCTCCCGCGGCGCTTCCGGGGCGGGTCGCCGGCCCACCGGGTGGGCGTGCCGAGGGCCCGGATAGGCTGGCCGCGCTATGGATTCCCGTACCGGTCTGCCTGTTGTCGGCATGGTGGGTGGCGGCCAGTTGGCCCGGATGACCCACCAGGCCGCGATCGCCCTCGGCCAGTCACTGCGTGTGCTCGCGACCTCCCCCGACGACGGCGCGGCGTTGGTCGCCGCCGACGTCCAGTACGGCGACCACACCGACCTGGCCGCCCTGCGCACCTTCGCCAAGGGCTGCGATGTGCTCACCTTCGACCACGAGCACGTGCCCTCCGAGCACATCCGCACGCTGGCGGCGGAAGGGGTGACCCTCTATCCGCCGGCGGACGCGCTCCTGCACGCCCAGGACAAACAGGTCATGCGGGAACGCCTGACCGAGTTGGGTGCGCCCAACCCGGCGTGGCGCCCGGTCGGCGAGCCCGCCGACCTGGTCGGCTTCGGTGCGCGGGTCGGCTGGCCGGTGGTGCTCAAGGCCGCTCGGGGTGGCTACGACGGTCGGGGCGTCTGGATGGTCGACGACGCCGACCAGGCCGCCGAACTGGCAGCCACGCTGCTCGCCGGCGGCACTCGGCTGATCGTCGAGGAGCGGGTGCCGCTGCGGCGGGAGTTGGCCGTGCAGGTGGCCCGCTCGCCGTTCGGCCAGGTGGCCGCGTACCCGGTGGTCGAGACGGTGCAGTCCGACGGCATCAACGTGGAGGTGCTGGCCCCGGCACCCGACCTGGACGAGGAGCTGGCAGTCGCCGCTCAGCAACTCGCCATCGACCTGGCCACCGCGCTCGGTGTGATCGGTCTGCTGGCCGTGGAGCTGTTCGAGGTGCGTGACGGGGCCGGCCGGCCCGCGATCGTGGTCAACGAGCTGGCGATGCGCCCGCACAACTCCGGGCACTGGACCATCGAGGGTGCCCGGACCTCGCAGTTCGAGCAGCATCTGCGGGCGGTGTTGGACTACCCGATGGGCGACACCGCGTTGACCGCGCCGGTGGTGGTGATGGCGAACGTGCTGGGCGGCGAGCCGGGCGGAATGTCGATCGACGAGCGGTTGCACCACCTCTTCGCCGCCGAACCGGGTGCCAAGGTGCACCTCTACGGCAAGCAGGTGCGACCCGGCCGGAAGGTCGGGCACGTCACAGTGCTCGGCGACGACCTGGACGACGTACGGGCACGGGCCGCACGGGCCGCCCGCTGGCTGCGCGAGGGGCACGAGTGACATCCTCGGGAGAGAAGGAGACCCCGGTGACCACGGTCGGGCTGATCATGGGCAGCGACTCGGACTGGCCGACCATGCGGGCCGCCGCCGAGGTGCTGGACGACTTCGGCGTGGCGTACGAGGTGCGGGTGATCTCGGCGCACCGGACCCCGGTCGCGATGATCGAGTACGGCCGGGACGCCGCCGACCGGGGCCTGAAGGTGATCATCGCCGGGGCTGGCGGTGCCGCCGCCCTGCCGGGCATGGTCGCCTCGGTGACGCCGCTGCCGGTGATCGGTGTGCCGGTGCCGCTGAAGCACCTCGACGGCATGGACTCGCTGCTGTCCATCGTGCAGATGCCGGCCGGGATCCCGGTCGCCACCGTGTCGATCGGCAACGCCCGCAACGCGGGCCTGCTGGCCGTTCGCATCCTCGGCGCGAACGACGAAGACCTGCGCGCCAGGATGACGACCTACCAGCAAAACCTGGAGAAGCTGGTGGCCGAGAAGGAAGCAACCCTCCAGGCAACCCTGCCGTAGCCCCTCCCGGTCAGGCCGCAGCCGCGTCGATCATGGAGTTGTGGTGCCGGCAAGAAGGCACTACGGGGCTTTTGTCACCCACCACAACTCCATGATCGACACACGAGGGCGTTGGTCCCGGAACCCGGACCACGCGCCGTGCCCACTCACCCGGGCCGCGGGGACCCTCCGGTTGTCATCTCATGCCGCGTAGGGCGGTCTGTAGGCGTTCCTGGGCGCGGCGGCGGCGTTCGTTGCTCGCGCCGAGCACGAGGAGCAGGATGCCCACCGGGATGAGGACCAGCCACGGGCCGAGGCTGAACAGGGCGTGGATCGCGGTGATCGCGGTGACCGACGCGCCGACGATCACCGGTGCCTGCTGACGGCTGGACGAGCCGAAGATCAACACTGCGACCGCGCCGAGTAGCAGGAGCATCTGCCGCAGCGTGCTGGATTCGGTGGCCAGCACGATGGCCAACGTCGGCACGAAGGTGGCCACCAGTGCCGGCCCGTACGCCACCCAACTGCTCAGGTCCGGTCGGTGCCGCAGCTCCAGGAAGCCGACGAGGAGGGCCAGCGCGGCGAACGGCAGCGTGTACGCCTCGGGCAGCGCCACCCCGGCGACCCGCATCAGGATCCACCACGCGGTGATCTCGCAGACCACCACCGCCCAGAACAGGATCCGGCGTTCCACCGGCCGGCGACCGGGCCGGGTCGCCGCCACGCCGAGGACCGCACCCCAGGCGGCCAGCAGGGCGGCGATGTGTCGGGGCGAGTCGAAGGCGAGGGCCAACGCGATCAGCGCCGCAGCGTACCCGGTCCATTCCACGGTGGAGGCCTCCCGCTGCGCCTCGGGACGGCGCAAACGAGGCAGGGTCGCGGCGAGCACCTGGAGGACCGCCCCCACGGCGAGCACTCCGAACGCGGACCAGACCGCGGCCAGCCCGGCGACCAGGCCGACGGTGAGGACGAAGAGCTGCGCCATGAGTGAGGCGAAGAGCCAGCCGAGGATGCGCGCCCGTTGGGTGGTGCCGAACAGGGCCGCCACCATGCCGACGCCGACACCGCTGCCGAGGGTGAACAGGGTCAACTGCCGGTCGGCCAGGCTGCCGGCGAGCCCGGCGCTGCCACCGGCCAGGCCCATGACGAACACCAGCACCCGGGCCAGCCGCAGCGAGCGGGCCCGCTCGACGAGTGGCGGCGGTGGGGTCAGCGCGAGGCCGAGCATCGCGATGGTGAAGACGGAGAGCGCGGCAACGGTGCTGGCGGGCCAGCCCCAGCCCAGCGCGATCGGTGCGATCAGCAGCGTGACGGCGGCTCCGGGCAGCACCACCGGGACGGCACGGGAACGTCGACCACCGCTGAAGCCGGTGGCGGCGAGCGCCGCGGTCGCGGTGAGCAGCAGCGCCGTCAGCACGTGGGTCGGATTGACCACGTCCGGTGGTGGGGTGAGCAGCGCCGGCGGCGGGCCCTGCCAGATCCGGGTCAGGGTGCGGTGTGGCTCGACAAGTGCGGTGAACAGCGCGGGTGCGATCGAGACGAGGGCCAGGGCGGTGGGCAGGGCTGCCGCGGCCAGCGCACCCGCCGCCGGGTCGACCCGCCAACGGCGTCGCTCCGGGTCGTCCGGCAGTCGCCGCAGCGCGCCGTCGAGGCGTACCGCCCAGCGCCGGACCGGCTGGGCGGAGCCGGTGGGCGGCACGGTGGCCGCGCGGATCAGCTCGGCCAGCACGCCGAGCAGGGCGGCGGCGGCCGCGTAGACACCCGCGGGGAGGCCGGTGGGGATGGCGGCGAGGGCGCTGATGCTGGCCCCGCCGACCACCGCGACGCTGACCCAGGGCAGATATTGCGGCACCTGCCGCCGGACCGCGGCCACGGCGGCCAGGCCGAGGCTGGACGCGGCCAGCGCGGCGGTCAGCACCACCTGCGTCGAGTTGCCGAATTCGGCGGCCAGTGCCGCCACCGCACCGGGGAGGGCGAGCAACGCACCACCGATCGCCGCACCACCGATCAGCACCAGGTGCGGCGGCATCCCCTCGGTGTCGATGTCGGTCACCTGTGGGCCGGCCAGGACACGTGCCAGCGTCGCCACCACCACGCCGATCAGCGCGATGCTGCCCAGGGCCAGTGCCGTGGTCCAGGGCCGGACCAGGCCGGCTCCGGCGGCGTGCAGCGCGACCACCCCGGCCACGGTCGCCCGGGACAGCCCGGCCCGCGCCTCCTCCGTGGCCACCGCGGCCATCCCGTAGACGGTGGCGACCATTCCGCCCACCAGGACCGGGGACCACCAGGCCAGATCGAACGCGGCCGGCGCGCCGATCGTGGCCAGCACCACCGCCCCGCCGGACACGTCCCACCGCCAGGGCCGGGGGAGCAGGATGCCGGCCGCGAGAGCCAACAGCGCCAGCGCGACAGGTGCCTGCCAGGTGGCGCCGCCCACGGGCGAGGCCGGCCAGCCGCTCAGGTCGCCCTGCCAGATCGGACCGGGCGTGGCCAGCACGCCGACCCCACCGCGCGCCGCCGACCAACCGGCGAGGACGCCGATGAGGAGACCGCCGACGGCGAGGCCGAGGATCGGCCCGCGTCGCCACTCCTCCGGCATGGTGCGTGCCCCCACGGCGACCACCAGGAGCAGGGCGGCGGCCACCGCCAACTGCCCGCCCGGGGCGAACACCGCCCCGATCCGCACCAGCGTGGCGATCAGGGCGGTGGTGACCGCCGCGGCGGCCAGGTCCGAGCCGTCGAGGGTGAGGTCGGCGCGACGGCCGGCGTCGATGGACGGGGCCAGGAAGAGCAGCACCGCCGCGACCAGCAGTAACGCGCCCACCCAGGCGTCGGCGACTGTCGCACCGGGCGCCCCGAACGCGGCTGCGGTGACCAGCAACGCGCCCAACCCGGTGCCGACCGACAGCGGTGCGGGGATGCGGCGCTGGGAGACCTGCACGATGGCCGCGTAGCCGAGGGTCATGCAGACCGCCAGGAAACTGGCCGCCAGGACCGGGACTGTCACCTCCCGGAGGCTGGCCGGGGTGGGGGTCGGGTCGGTCGGCATGCTGGCGGCCACGAACGCGGCCACCGCACCGGGCAGCGCGAACGCCGCGCCTCCGGCGGCCCAGGCGGTGACCGTGTCGGACGCGGCCGAGGCGATCCGGACCCGGGGTGCCAGCGCGACAAGCGTGCCGGCCGCGAACAGGGTGAGCAGGACCGTGGCGGTGAGGGCGGGGCGCGACAGGCTGGCGCCGGCGCCGAGCAGGCCCACCACGGCCGCCCCGATGGCGTGCGCCGCCGCGGCCCGGTCGGTGCGGGCGGAGAGGCCGATGACCCCGATACCGATCGCGGTGATCACCATCGGCCAGGGTGCCATCGCCCAACCGAGGCCGAGCGACGCCGGCACGGCCAGCGCGGTCAGCGCCGCGCCGGCGACCGCGAACTCACTGCGGATCTCCATGGGCAGGGCCAGCACCGCCGCGACGGTGAGCAGGAACGCCGCTGCGGCCAACTGCCAGGAGGTCGGCCCGACCGCCGCGGCCAACTCGGCCGGATACCTGTCGAGGTCGGCATCCCAGGCGGGCAGTGCCGCCCGGACCGGTGCCAACCCGGCGCGTAGCGCGCCTCCGGCGACCACCAGCCCGCTGACGGTCAGCGCCACCGCCGAGGCGATCTGCGGGCCGCGTCGGGCCGCCTCGGGCACCGCACGCACGGCCAGCCCGGTCACCGTGATGACCGCCGCGATCAGCAGCAGTGCACGACCCGGGAAGGCCACCGAGGCGATCCGACTGAGCGCGCCGATCACGGCGAGGGTGACGATGCCCGCTGCGACGTCGGGCAGCGGCGGGCGGCGCAGCACCAGCGCGCCGGCCAGCCCGACCGTGGCGGCCAGCAGCAGCACCACCCCGGCGCCGGTCGCGGTCGGCACGGTCTGCGCCCGGAGGAGGGCGGTGGTCGCGTACGCCAGGGCGAGCGCGACCGCCACCGCGTGCAGCAGCCAGGTCAGCTCGCGCAGGCCGGGAACCGGACGGGTCGGTCGTGTGTCGGCGGAACCCGCGCTGGCGTCGATCAGCTCGGCGGCCTCCTCCGGGTCGCCCTCCGGCCGGGTCTCGGCGCCGCGCTGCCGGGGTGCCGACGTGGTGGTGTCCGAGGGCGGCAGGTCCTGCGGGACGGGGCGTTCCAGGGCAACGCCGGAGCGGGCCAGCCAGAGGTCGACGAGGGCGACCAGGGCCAGCACCAGCGCCCAGCCGCCCGGGCCGGTGATCCGGTCGTACGCCAGCAGCGGAAGCACCGGCTGCGCGGCGAGCACGGTGGCGAAGCGGGGTGCGCGCAGACCCGTCCAGCCGGCGTACCCGAACGCGACGGCGGCGGTGACCGCGAAGATCACCCCGGCGAAGACCGTGCCGGACGCGCCGCCGGCACCGATCCGGTCCACGGCCCAGAGGGCGTTGCCGGCAAGCGGCACCAGCAGCAGGCCGACCGCGGCGATGGTCTCGGCGGTGGAGGTGAGCCCCCGGCGGGCCAGCGCCGGCGGGGCGAGCAGCATCAGCACGGTGGCCAGGAGCAGGATGCCGAGCCGGGCCAGTGCGTCCATCGAGCTGGTGGCGACCACGGCGAAGACCACCGCGGAGACCGCGAGCAGCAACGCGCCCAGCCCGAGGGGGATGTTCTGTACCTCGCGTGACGAGGCCTCCGGAGGATGCTCGGGATCGTCCGCGTCCAGCCAGCTTGCCCGCGGCGGCGGAGGCGGCGGGTCCTCCGGTGCGGGCGGAGTGCCCTGGCGGGGCACCCGGGGCGGCGCACCGGTGGTGGCCGTCGGCGGGCGACGGCCGGGGCGGCGGCGGAGCACTCGGCGCGGCCGGGTGGCCTGCTTGAGTCGTTCCTCCCCGGCGTGCGCGAGGATGTCCCGCTGGAAGAGCGCGGCCTGCATCTTCGCGGCGATCTGCCGCTGCTCGCGGGCGATGGCGGCGTCGCGCGCCTTCATCTCCGCGATCGAACGCTCGATGTCCGCGAGGTGCTCGACCCACTGCGGCTGGTCAGCCCCGCAATGCGGGCACTGGACGGCCGGCTTGATCTCCCGGCCGCACGAGGAGCACTGAAAGGTCGCCACGACACCCCTCCACCCGCACTGTGGACTCCCACTGTCGCAGCATGCCCAAAGCTGGCGCGGATTTCGACTCTTGTCGGCGGGTCCGGGGCAAACAACGACACCGGCCGGCCACCGAGATGCTCGATGGCCGGCCGGCGGACGCCTGTCGATCAGGGGCGGCCCATACCCCGGTACTCCCAGCCGGCCTGCGTCCAGAGCGCCGAGTCGAGGCAGTTTCGACCGTCGACCACCTTGCGGCCGTTGACCAACTCACCGAGCGCGACCGGGTCGGCGTTGCGGAAGTCGGCCCACTCGGTGAGGACGCACACCAGGTCGGCACCGGTGACCGCCTCGTTGATGCCGGTCTCGTAGGTCAACTCCGGCACCGCACGGCGGGCGTTCTCGGTGCCCTGCGGGTCGTACACGTGCACCTCGGCGCCGGCCTTGTGCAGCAGTGCGGCGACGGCGAGCGCCGGAGCGTCGCGGACGTCGTCGGTGTTGGGTTTGAAGGTCGCACCGAGTACGGCGATCCGGGTGCCGGAGAAGTCCGGACCGGCCGGACCGGAGCGGCGGCCGAGCAGATCCGCGGCGAGTTGCAACACCCGGGTACGACGGCGCAGGTTGATCAGGTCGACCTCGTGCAGGAAGCGCAGCGCCTCGCCGGCACCCAGCTCCTGGGCGCGGGCCTGGAAGGCTCGGATGTCCTTGGGCAGACAGGCGCCACCGAAGCCGAGGCCGGACTGGAGGAACCGGTTGCCGATCCGCGGGTCGTAACCGATCGCGCGGGCCAGTTGGGTGACGTCACCACCGGAGGCCTCGCAGACCTCGGCCATCGCGTTGATGAACGAGATCTTGGTGGCGAGGAAGGCGTTCGCGGCGACCTTGACCAGCTCGGCGGTGGCGAAGTCGGTGACCACCAGAGGCACCTCGCGGTCCTCGGTGGCCGCCAGGTCGAACACGCCCTTGTGGGCGGCGTAGAGCATGCCGTTGGCCCACTCGCTCTTGACGCCGACCACGATCCGGTTGGGGCGCAGGACGTCGTCGACGGCGAAGCCCTCCTGGAGGAACTCGGGGCTCCACGCCACCTCGACGCCCAGGTCGTGGCGGGTGTGCTTGCCGACCAGTTGCTCCACCCACTCGGCGGTGCCGACCGGCACCGTGGACTTGCCGACGATCAGCGCCTTGCGGGTCAGGTGCTGCGCCAGGCTGGTGATCGACGCTTCGACGTACGACAGGTCGGCGCCCATCCCGTCGGCCCGCTGCGGGGTGCCGACGCAGATGAAGTGCACGTCACCGAAGTCGGCGGTCTCGGCGATGTCGGTGCTGAAGCGGAGGCGGCCGGCGGCGAGGTTGCGCCGCAGCAGCTCGTCCAGGCCGGGCTCGTGGATCGGCACCTGCCCGGCGTTCAGCATCGCGATCTTGTCGGCGTCGACGTCGAACCCGAGCACGTCGTAGCCCAGTTCGGCGTAGCAGATGGCGTACGTCGCACCGAGGTAACCAGTCCCCAGGAACGTCACCCGCGGCCGAGGCGCGCCCGAGGGCGGTGTCACCGCGGCGATGGCGGGGGTCGGCTGGATGGTGGGGTAGGGGATCGTCACGCCTGTCTTCTCCGCTCGCACTGGCGTCGCGTCGTCGCGTCGCATTCTGCTGCGGCGCCTGGCGGGGCACCGGAGGGGTGGCTCACTGTTGTCCTCCATCATTGCCCAGCGGCGTGGGTGCACCCTCATGCCCACACCTACGCGCCGGTAACATCACTCGAACTGCAGTCGCTAGTCTTCAGTCTGCGCGGTCGGCGGTCAGGAGTCGTCAGAGACTGCGCATGATAGCGGTGAAGGGGAGGGGCCAACATGGTCGCAGGCGAGTCGTTCGACGTCTACCAGTTGCCCGAGGAGCACCAGGCGATCCGGGAGGCCGCGCGTGCCGTCTGCACGGCGAAGGTCGCCCCGCACGCCACCGAGGCGGACGAGACCGGGGAGTTCCCCAAGGCGTCCTACGAGGCGCTGCGGGCAGCCGACTTCCACGCCCCGCACATCCCCGAGGAGTACGGCGGCGCCGGCGCCGACGCGCTGGCCACCGCCATCGTGATCGAGGAGGTGGCCCGCGCCTGCGCGTCCTCCTCGCTGATCCCCGCGGTGAACAAACTCGGCACGATGCCGCTGTTGTTGTCCGGTTCCGCGGAGCTCAAGCGCCGCTACCTGACGCCTGTCGCCTCCGGTGCGGCGATGTTCTCGTACTGCCTCTCGGAGCCCGAGGCGGGCAGCGACGCCGCGTCGATGACGACCCGCGCGGTTCGTGACGGGGATCACTGGGTGCTCAACGGCGTGAAGCGGTGGATCACCAATGCGGGCGTGTCCGAGTTCTACACCGTCTTCGCCGTCACCGACCCCACTGCCCGCTCCCGCGGCATCTCGGCCTTTGTGGTCGAGAAGTCCGATCCCGGTGTGAGCTTCGGCGCACCCGAGAAGAAGCTCGGCATCAAGGGCTCGCCCACCCGCGAGGTCTACCTCGACAACGTGCGGATCCCCGCCGACCGGATGATCGGCGCGGAGGGCACCGGCTTCGCCACCGCGATGAAGACCCTGGACCACACCCGGGTCACCATCGCCGCGCAGGCCGTCGGGATCGCGCAGGGCGCGCTCGACTACGCCAAGGGGTACGTGGCCGAGCGTCGACAGTTCGGCAAGGCGGTCGCCGAGTTCCAGGGCGTCCAGTTCATGCTCGCCGACATGGGCATGAAGCTGGAAGCCGCCCGGCAGCTCACGTACGCGGCGGCCGGCAAGTCCGAGCGCGGCGACGCCGACCTGACCTACTTCGGCGCGGCGGCCAAGTGCTTCGCCTCCGACGCCGCCATGGAGATCACCACGGACGCGGTGCAGCTGCTGGGCGGCTACGGCTACACGCGGGACTACCCCGTCGAGCGGATGATGCGCGACGCCAAGATCACCCAGATCTACGAGGGCACAAATCAAGTGCAGCGGATCGTCATGGCAAGGCAGATGCTCAACGGCATCGCTTAGGCTGTTTCCCAGCTCAGGGCCGCAGCGGCTGAGTTGATCTTTCGGTTGGCTTCGGCTGATCATGGCTCGTTTCGGGTGTCATGCTGGCCAAATGCTGGCCTGTGGGCTTACGCATTTCGATCAACCAATAGGGATCGGCCTTTGTGGACCCGCCTACCCGATCATCTGATTGGTTGTTGCTCACGGGCAATCGGCAGGCAAAACTACTCGGAGTAAATTTATCATTGCGTTGTGTGACAACCTGTCTCGATTTGGGTGGGCTGGCGGGTGGCGCAGCCGAGCGGGTGGCGGCCACCGCGATCTTCTCCACCACCTCGTCGGAGATGTGGGGCTCACCGGCCATCGCGTCCGGCCGCACCGACAGTTCCCGAGTCGCCTCGTCACCGACGCGAACGCGTCCGGATCCGCTCTGAATGCGAACACCGATGGGGTCAGACCCCGCATGGGCGGCGGCCTGACCAACACCATCGACGTTTCTGGTCAGAGCACTAGTCGAGGACTCGGTGCGCAGCGACGAGCACGCCGGCCCCGACAGTGATGGCCGCGATCGGGCCGCCAGCGAGGTAGGCGACGATGGCTGCCGCAGCTGTGACCATCGCGATGATGGCCCACCGTTGGGGCAGCCGCTGCGGCTCCTTGGCCTGCATCGGTGGGCGGTTCCGCCGGTGGGTTGGACGTAGTCTGGGCATGCGGAGCTCTCCTTCCTCGAAGACACGGGTTGGTCCGCACCGCGGCCTCCGGGGTGCCTCCCGGGGGCCGTCCGCTTGGCGGCGTGCGGTTGTCGCGGTGCTCCTACGATTGAAGAGGATCGAGCCGGCGACGTCGTGACAGGAAAGTGACATGGCTTCCGGGTGGCCTCGCGGACGTGGTGGCACCTCCAGCCGGTACCAGATGGCAGAAGGTGACGGCGGTGGCCGAGGGTAATCCAGGGCTCATCCGGGCGATGGCGGCCGAGCTTCGCCTGCTGCGTCGGCTGCCGGGCCAATTCACGGACGTCAAGCTCGCCCGGGCACCCTTCATCTGCAAGGGGCTTGGTGGTGGCGACGTGGGAGCCGCCATGAACCGACTCCTACTCGTTCACGCCCGGCACAAGAACGACGCTGAGATCACGGCCGCGTTCGCCTCGATCGGGCTGGGCGCGGACGGCGACACCGTGCTTGACCGGTTGACCGACTACGGCGAAGCCAACTTCGTCGACGGACGCACGGTGCGACGCTGGAGCGACGCGGGCATAGCCAAGCTTGCCCCGCTACTGGTGGGCGAAGCGCCGTGGGTCGATCCGAGGATCGGGCTACGGCTCTCGGTCGAGGCTGACGATCTGGTCTGCGCGATCGAGTTCGTCGTGCCCGAACAGATCGGCATGAACCGACCGCAACTCCTAGTCAACGGTGAGCCCCACGACCTCATCTACCAGCGCGCCTCCGCTGACACCACGGCTTATGCAACCAGGTACAGGTGCAAGTCGGTGCGCGTCGGGCTGAGCAAGGCGGAACGAATCGAGCTCGTTCTCCGATGGACGGGCGAGATTATGGCCTCGTACGTCTTCGAGACGAAGGACATGGGCGTGTGGAGGACAAGCTGTCGGCTTCGCTTCGAGCAGATGATGGTGGTGGTGGTGACCAAGTCGCCGCACAGTGTTCGACCCTTTCCCTGATAAGGGTGCTGGTCACGGTGGCGTGTGGGAGGGCTGGCTCGGGCTGAGGCGCCGGTACGCCTGCCCGGCTGGACCCGCAAGATGCAGATTCATCCGAGCGGCACTGGCTCGGGAGCGGCCGACACACCCAATCCGCCGCACTGTCGTGGTTGGTACAGGCACATAGGGTGAGGGGATGCTGACCATCCTCGCGACGCTCGGCTACGTCCTGCACCCCGACGGCGAGCAGGTGTTGCTGATCCGGCGGGACAAGCGACCCGACGACGTGCACTTCGGTTACCACAACGGGTTGGGCGGGAAGCTCGAGCCGGACGAGGACGTGGTGGCTGGGATGCGCCGGGAGATCCGGGAAGAGAGCGGTCTGGAGTGCCGCGAGGTGCAGCTTTCAGGAACGATCTCCTGGCCCGGCTTCGGCCGCGGTGGGGAGAACTGGTTCGGATTCCTGTTCCGTATCCCCGACTGGACAGGACAGCTACGGCCGGAGTGCCCTGAGGGCACCCTGGTCTGGGCCAAGATCGCAGACGTGCTCGCTGGGCGCGTGCCGATGTGGGAAAGTGACCGACACTTCCTACCGCTGGTGTTTAGCAACCAGCCTCGCGTCTTTCACGGTGTGATGCCCTTCGCCCACGGCAGGGCCGTCAGCTGGTCCTACAGCGTCACCGACAGCCTCACTTCTTATCCCCCAGCGGCGGCGTCGTCCCCGCGATGACTGCGCACAAGCAGCGACGTCGTCACAACTCGCCGGGATCATTGGGGTGACTGGGGTGTTGCGTGTCGGGGCCTGTCAAACCCCGGAGATTCTGGGTGACGTCGACGCGGCGCTGCGGTGCATGGAGGGGTTCGCTCGGGAGGCCGATCAGCAGGGTGTGGAGCTGCTGCTGTTCCCGGAGTGCTTTCTTCAGGGCTATCTCGTGCAGGAGCGGCACCTGGACGCCCACGCCATGGACCTGCGCTCCGCGTCGTTCGGCGCGCTGCTGCGCCGCCTGGACCCGATCGGGCAGACTCTGGTCTTCGGGGTGATTGAACGGCGGGAAGGTCGTTACTTCAATTCCGCAGTCGTCGTGGGTGGCGGTGAACTTCTCGGCATCTACCGCAAGGTCCACCTCATGCCGGGCGAATCGCTTTTCACCGCCGGTGAGGATTAACCGACCTTCGACGTCGAGGGCGTTCGGTTCGGCAATGGAAAGACCGGCACACTCCTATCCGCACCGCCCGTGCACGAGAAAACGGCATGTGGTTTGGTCTCGGCTGACGTCACCGGCGAGCGTGGCGCGGACCGCATCGGCTACGGGCCGACGAGCATCATCAACCCGCAGGGCGAGGTCGTCGCCCAAGTTCCGGCGATGACCCCTGGCGTGGCCACCGCCACGGTGGATTGCCGCAAGGCGCCACCGGGCCTGGCGCCCGTGCCTCGCCCGCGACTGGCGTAGCCGCCGCGTGTCGGTGCCGTCGATGGTGCGCCGTCCCGCGCTGGAACTTCCAGAGAGATGGGGTAAGAGGGTCGCACAGCGATCTCTCCGCAGGCTCGGACGTAGGGTCGAGGCCAGGAGGTACGGCAATGGCGAGGTCATCAGGCGCCGGCTGGTTCGCGGTACGCCGATCACCGGCACTACGTCGTTGCCGCGAGCCCGGCCGATCTGCGGGGCCGGTCGGCGGTATGGTCCGGCTTGATCGCTGGTTGAGCCTCCTACTTAAGTCGTAAGTCGAGTGTGGTCCTGCGCCAGATGGCGCGGCGGTGCCGCTGCAGCAGGCTCTCGGGTATGAACCAGAGCGATGCACCAGAGCAGACTCCTTCCCGGTCCTACCTGTCCCGGCCGGCTTTCCGCCTGCGGCGTCTCGGTGCCGCCCTGGCAACCGCGGTCGTCGTCGGGGCGGGCGTCGTCGGCTGCGGTGCCGGTGCCGCGCAGGAGCCGGCCCCGACGAGCGACACCCCGGCGGCAGCCGTCGAACCGGGCGTGCTGAACGCCAGCGACGTGAACGCCTGGCTCGACGAGATGCTCCCGGCCGCGCTGGAAGCCAGTGACATCGCCGGGGCAACGGTCGCCGTCGTCAACGACGGTGGGACCGTCACCACCCGGGGGTACGGCCACGTCGACACTGGTGGCGAGGGCACCGAGCCGGTGCCGGTCGACCCCGAGCAGCACCTGTTCCGGATCGGGTCGGTGTCGAAGCTCGCCACCGCCACCGCCGCGATGCAGCTCGTCCAGGCTGGCAGGGTCGACCTCGACGCCGACATCGCCGGCTACCTCGACTTCGCCATCCCCCGCAACTTCGACGAGCCGATCACCCTGCGGCACCTGCTGACCCACACCGCCGGGTTCGAGGAGCGGATCGCCGGCCTCATCGGCAAGGAAGGCACCGAGGCCGTCCTACGCGACGCTCTGGTCACCGACCCGCCGGAGCAGATCTACCGGCCGGGCACCGTGCCGGCCTACTCCAACTACGGCAACTCGCTCGCCGGATACATCGTCGAACGGGTCAGTGGCATCCCGTTCGAGGAGTACGTCGACCGTAACGTCTTCGACCGCCTCGGCATGACATCGTCCTCATTCGCCCAGCCGCTCCCCGCCGACCTGGCAGGCCGTGTTTCGAACGGATACGACAACGCGTCGTCCCCCGCCGGGTACTTCGAGATCATCGGCACCCCGCCCGCCGGGTCGATGAGCGCCTCGGCCCCGGACATGGCCCGCTTCATGCTCGCCCACCTGGGCGAACCCGTCGGCGACACCCCGATCCTGGACAAGCCGACGCTCGACCTGATGCACCAGCCAGCGCTCGACGCCACCACGCTCGGCACCCTCGCCGGTGCACCCCGGATGACCCTCGGGTTCTTCGACGAGAGCCGCAACGGCCGTCGGATCATCGGCCACGGCGGCGACACCCTCTACTTCCACACCCACCTGCAGATCTACCCGGACGAGGGCGCCGGCCTGTTCATCTCGCTCAACAGCACCGGTACGTCGGGGCTGGCCAACCACAAGCTGCGACAGGAGCTGACGAGAGCCTTCGCCGACCGTTACTTCCCGGCGGTGCCCGGCGCGGCGGCGAACAACGTGCCGGCGACCGAACTGGCCGCCCCGACCACCGACGCCCCGACCACCGACGCCTCGGGCACGGCCGAGCGGGCCGCGATGGCCGCCGGCACCTACGAGAGCTCCCGCGCGATCGAGAGCAACTTCCTGACCGTGATCGGCCTGTCCGGGCGTACCACGGTGAGCGTCCGCGATGACGGCCGGCTGCTGCTCGAACCGCGTCCGATGGCCGATACCGCCGCCGTCTACGAAGAGATCGAGCCCTGGGTCTGGCGCGAGGTGGGCGGCCAGGAGACGATCGCGATGCGAGCGGTCGACGGCCGGGTCGAAGTGATCGGTTTCGACTCCGCGTTCGCCCTGGTGCCCGTCGAGACCGCACGCAGCACCTACCTGGCCATCCCGGTGATCGTCGGCTCGGTGGTCATCCTCCTGCTCACCGTCCTGGCCTGGCCGATCGGGGCGATCGGTCGCCGGCTGCGGCGGCGGGCACCGCGTGATCGGGCTGGACGCACCGCGCGCATCCTGAGCCGCGTCGCAGTCGGCTGCGCCCTGCTCGCGGTCGGCGGCTGGGTGGGAAGCCTGGTGCTCATCATGGGCCTGGAGGATCTCTCCACCGTCTCGATGCGGAGCGTGCAGGTGGCCCAGCTGATCGGCCTGCTCGGGGTGATCCCCGCAGCGGTCCGGCTGGTGGACGACGTCCGCCGGCGGGTCGGCTGGTCGCGGACCGCCGGCAGCGCGCTGGTCCTGCTGGCCCTCGCCGGTACGGGATGGTTCGCCGTCGAGTTCATGCTGCTCTCGCCGAACATCTCCTACTGACGGTCTCGACCGGTCCCTTCCCGACCCACCCCCTCCCGATCCGTCTCGATCTGCGAGCAGAGGATGCTGACACGGTGAACGATCACATCGAGGGCGGCCCGGTCACCGCCGAGCCAACCGGTCCGGCGGACCAGCCCCGGCTGACGAAGCGGGTGGACGTACTGCTCGCCAGCCTCGGGGTGACCGGGCGGTTCGCCCGGGACTGTCTACTCGCGGCCGTCGTCGCCGGGCTGACGTTCACGTTGATGGCGGCTCTGTTCTGGGGCGCGACGTCACCGGGCGAAATCGTGGTCGACCCGGTGCGGGCCTGGCTGCTCGTCGCCCTCGGGGTCGGGCAGGCGCTGCTGCTCTGCCTGCGCCGGGTCCGCCCGCTGCTCTGCCTCGCCGGCATCGTCGGCCTCCAGGTCGCCATGATCGCCCTGTCCCCAGCAGAGGCGACGATCCGGGGATTCGCGCCGTTCGTCGTCGCGTACACCATCGGGGTTCTGCTGCCGGCCCGGACGGCGTTCGTGCTGGTCGGCGCGGCGGTGGCGATCGAGGCGACAGCGGCGTTCGGCACCGCCGCCGTCACGGCGCCGGACCTTCTGCTGTCGGCTGTCGGCCCTGCCGGGTCGAGCGCACTGTCCAATCTCGCTGCGGTCCTCGTCGGCAACTACGTGGCGACCCGCCGACGCTACACGCAGCTGCTACGCCTGCAGGCCGCCGAGGCGGTCCGGGCCCAGCAGGCGAAGGTGCAGGCCGCGCTCGGCGCGGAACGCACCCAGATGGCTCGGGAACTGCACGATGTCGCCGCCCACCACCTGTCCGGCATGGTGGTGCAGGCGGCGGCGGTCCAGCTGCTGATCGACCGGGACCCGGACGCGGCGAAGGCCGGCGTGGCCTGGTTGCGGGCCCAGGGTAAGGAAACCCTGGACAACCTGCGGTTGGTGGTCGGGGTGCTGCGCGGCACCCCGGCCGACGGCAGCGGCGGCGGCGACACGCCCGGCCAGGATGCCGAAGGAAGCGTTCCGGTGCCAGGCTTGGCCGTGCTCGACGACCTGGTCCGGACCGCTCGGGACCTGGGCACGCCGGTCGAGTTCGTGGGCGAGGGGTCGCCGCGGCCGGTGCCGCCGATCGCCGACGTCGCTCTCTATCGGATGGTGCAGGAGTCGCTGTCCAATGCGCGGCAGCACGCGCCGGGCGCGCCGGTGCTGATCACGCTGCGCTACCTGCCGCGAGAGGTGTCGCTGACGGTGGTGAACGGTCCGCCAGCGCGGCGTCCCGAGCCGGCGGCGCGCACCAGCAGCGGAGTCGGGCTGATCGGCATGCGGGAACGGGCGCAGTTGATCCGCGCACGTTTCGCGGCCGGGCCGACGACCGAAGGCGGCTGGTCCGTCACAGCGACGCTGACATCAAAGGGAGGGGACCCGTCGTGACCGGTTCTGGGAATGGGGCCGAGACTGGCGCTGGGATGGTCCGAGTGATGCTGGTCGACGACCAGGCGGTGGTGCGGGCCGGTTTCCGGGTGCTCCTGGCGCAGGCGGACGACATCGAGGTGGTGGCGGAGGCGTCCAGCGGATCGTCCGCGGTGGCGGTGGCTGCCCGGCTGCGCCCCGACGTCATCTGCATGGATGTCCGGATGCCCGGCGGCGACGGGCTCACCGCGACCCGCGAGATCCTCGCCGCCGCGCCCGAGTCGCCGCCAGCCATCCTGGTGGTGACCACGTTCGACCTCGACGAGTACGTCTTCGGCGCACTCGAATCCGGGGCCAGTGGCTTCATCCTCAAGGACTGCGAGCCGGAGGACCTGATCGACGCGATCCGTCGGCTGGCGAACGGGTACGGTCTCGTCGACCAGGTCGTGACCCGCCGGGTGATCTCGGAGTTCGCCCGTCGGCGACCGGCAGCACCGCCCGAGTCCGCGGCGGCGCACCAGCTCACTCCGCGCGAAGCCGAGATCGTACGGTTGCTCGCCAAGGGTCTGTCCAACAACGAGATCGCCGACGAACTCTTCATCGAGACCAGCACGGTCAAGTCACACCTCGGGCGGGCGATGACCAAGATCGGCGTACGGGACCGGGTGCAGACCGTGGTGTGGGCGTACCAGAACGGGTTGGCCTCGAGCTGACAGTCGGTCGAGGACGGGGAGGGTGACGCCGGCGTGCAGCTGTTGTCGGTCGAACTAGTCAACGCGCTTTGAAGCGGTTTCGCCCCCAAGCTGCCACATTTCATAGTTCCCGCATTCTGCTGTGATGTCGGACGTCGCATGCGCCGCGGTGAGGAAGTCGTCGACCAGCGGTGAGGTGCGCGATGCCGCCACCGCGAGGCACACCTGGTCGGGTGCCAGATCTGTGACGGGCACATAGCTGACTTCCGGGTGGGAGTAGAACACGGCTGTCGAACGGGCCAGGAACGAGATGCCCCGACCGGCCGCGACATGTTCGAGCGTCTCGTCCACCCCGCGCACCAGGTATCCGGCGTTGGGGTGCGGGCGCCTGGTGGGCTGTGTGCTCGTGTCGGGATGCCAGAGCACCGGCTCGCCGGCCAGGTCGGTCTCGGTGATCTGTTCCTTGCCGGCGAGTCGGTGGCCGGCGGGCAGCACCGCCACCCGTGGCTCGGTGTACAGCGGGGTGACGTGCAGGCCGGTCTCGTCGATGGGCAGCCGCACGTAGCCGACGTCGATGCGGCCGTCGAGCAGCATCGCGGCCTGGTCGTCGGACTCGATCCGCTGCACGTCCACGATCACGTCCGGGTGCCGGATGGCGAACTCCCGCACCGCCGCGGTGGCCGTGATGCCCGTGCGGAAGCCGACCATCAGCCGCTGGCTGCCACGCGCGGCCACGGTCACCCGGCGGCGGACCGCGTCTGCGGAGGCCAGCAGCGGGCCGGCGTCGGTCAGCAACTGCCTGCCAGCGTCGGTCAGCGCGACGCCGTGGCTGTCCCGGATCAGCAGCGGGGTGCCGAGATCCTGTTCCAGCGCGCGTATCTGCCGGCTGAGCGCCGGCTGCGCGATGTGCAGCTCCTCGGCGGCGCGGCCGAAGTGCAGCCGCTCGGCGACGGCGACGAAGTAGCGCAACTTGCGCAGGTCCAGATCCATGAAGCCCTCCGGTACGGCGATGCCTCCAGGGTATCGCCATCGCTGAAATAGGTCTTGGACACCTGCTCAGACCCGTGACAGCCTCAATAGGTACCCGATGGGCCGGAGCGAATTCGGTACAAGAATCGACATCGGGATTGATGGCAGGTCCCAGAAATGGAATCAGCACGGCATGGATTGGGTCAGGCCCGTCAAGTCACCCGATCGCATCGACGACACCACCGTCAACAAAAACGGGGTGGGCGTCTGCCCAGATATTCCACTTCAGAAAGCAGGCACTCCATGAGCAGTATCAGCATTATCGGCCTGGGGGGTATGGGTCGCGCCATAAGCGCCCGCGCGGTCGAGGGCGGCCACGCCGTCGAGGTCATCGGTCGCGACGCAGCCAAGGCCAAGGATCTGGCCGCCGCGCTCGGCGGCGGCGCCACGGCCGGGACATTCGGCACCGCCCCAGCCGGCGACATCGTCATCCTCGCCGTGCCGAACGCCAGCGCCGTGCCGGTCGTCGTCCAGTACGGCAACGCACTGGCCGACAAGGTCATCATCGACATCACCAACCCCATGAAAGCCGATGCGAGCGGGCTGACCACCGCCGACGGCACGTCCGCCGCGCAGGAGATCGCCGAGGCCGCCCCGGCGAGCGCACATGTCGTGAAGGCGTTCAACACCGTCTTCGGCCACATCCTGGCCCCGGGCCGCCCACTGGACGTGCTCTTTGCCGGCGACGACGCGCGGGCCAAGGCGAGCGTATCGGCGTTCATCGAGAGCCTCGGGTTGCGTCCCCTGGATGCCGGCGGCCTGGAGATGGCGCACTGGCTGGAGGGGACGGGTCTGCTGATGGTCAGCCTGGCCCGCCACGGCGTGGGGGACTTCAACTTCGCCCTCGGCGTCAGCAATCTCGGCTGAGCAGACCGGCACCGCCACTTTTCACGTCACCTCATTCATAAGGAACAGCAGCATGCGCGTTTTCGTCACTGGCGGGACCGGCCATACCGGTTCGTACATCGTCCCCGAGCTCATCGCCGCCGGGCACGAGGTCACCGGCCTGGCCCGGTCGGACACTGCCGCATCGGCGCTGTTCGCGCTCGGCGCGAAGGTTCGCCGCGGCGACCTCCAGGACCTCGACGGGCTCAAGGAGGCGGCTGCGGACTCCGACGGTGTCATCCACGTCGCGCACAGGCAAGACCTGCTTTTCTCCGGCGGGATCCACGCCGTGGCCGCAGCGGAGGTCCCGATCATGCTCGCCTACGGCGAGGCACTGGCGGGAACCGGAAAGCCGCTTGTCGCGGCGGGGAGCATCGGCTCGCCCGGGCAGGGATTCCTGGGCCGGACGGCCACCGAGGAGGACCCCGCCCTCCCCAGCGGCGATGAGCACAGGGGCACCCTGCGGGCTCGTAACGTCGTGGAAACCACAGTGGTCGGCCTCGCCGAGCGGGGAGTGCGGTCTTCGGTCGTGCGGATTGCCAACATCGCGCACGGCACGACCGATCGTGCCGGCTTCCTCCCGACGCTGATCGCGCTCGCGAAGGAGAAGGGCTTCGTCGGCTACCCCGCAGACGGCGCGAACCTGTGGAACGCCGTGCACATCCGCGATGTCGCCTCCTTGTTCCGCCTGGCGCTGGAGAAGGGCCCGGCCGGCAGATACTGGCACGCGGTCGATGACGGGGGCATCCCGTTCCGCGAGATCGCCGAGGCCATTGGCCACCGTCTGGGCCTGCCCGCCGTGAGTGTTCCCGTAGACGAACTGGTGCTGCCGGGGTATTTCGGGTTCCTCGCGAACATCGTCACGCAGAGCTACCCGGCGTCCAACCGCATCACCCGCCAGATCCTCGGCTGGGAACCCACCCAGCCCCGCCTGCTCGCCGATCTGGGCAATGGCCACTACTTCTCGGCCAGCTGAGAGTCGCGACGAGTCCGACACATGAAAAGGAGGACGGCTCAGATATGACTACTGTGGGATTCATCGGCAGCGGCGCCATCGGCAGCGCCATCGCGCGGCTCGCCGTCGAGGCTGGGCATCAGGTCGTGCTCAGCAACTCACGCGGGCCCGAAACGCTCGCTGACATGGCCGCGGAACTGGGTCCACGGGCGTCCGCGGCAACCAGCGGGGAAGCCGCGGCAGCCGGTGCCATCGTCGTGATCGCGGTGCCGGTCAAGGCCTTCCCCCACGTGCCCGCCGCGTCACTGGCCGGGAGGACGGTCATCGACACGTGCAACTACGGCCCCGAGCGTGACGGGCCCATCCCCGAGCTCGACAACAAGTCGCTCACCTCAAGCGAGCTGCTGCGGCGGCACCTCCCGGACACAATTTGGAGCCTCACGATCACCTGCATGGGCGTCGGGTGCGCGAACAGCATGTCGGGCGGCGGGTAGTTGTCGGTCCTTCCGGTGCGGTGAGCGGAGTGGAGAGCCCCTGGCTGAGGTACGGGACATCACAGCTCTGCCTCAGTGGGCCTCGATCGGGAGGACGTAGCCGTGCAGCGCCTTCTTCAGCTCGGCGATCAGGGCGTTCCGCTCGGCTCCCTGTGCCGCCACGATGGGCGGCATCATGGCCACAACGATGCGCACCGCCACCATGGCGGCGAGGTTCCGTTCGGCGGCGGGCAGCCGGGGGGAACGGGCTCCGATGATAGCCGCTACCCTGTCGACCACCGCCTGTTGCAGCGGACGCGCCACCCCTTGCAGGCGGGCCGGCAGGTCGGTGTTCGCCATCAGTGCCTTCGCACCCGGGTTTGCCAGGTTGAACGCGATGAGCGGGTCCACCATCCGATCGATCACCTCGTGCAACGTCAGGTCGGTGACCTGCGCCAGGTCGAACGCCGAGGAGTGCGCAGCCCGCATCTGCTCTAGCAGCCGGGCGGAGAGCGCCTCCGCGATCGCCTCCTTGTTCGGGAAGAACTGATACAGCGAACCGGGCGAGATGCCGGCACGGGCGGCGATGGCGTTGGTACTCGTCCCCTCGTACCCGTTCTGTGCAAACAGGGCGAGCGCCGCGTCGAGGATGTCGGCGATCCGCTGCCGCCCCCGCGCCTGCCGCTTGACCGAATGCGCCTCAGTCACCCGTACCCCTTCGCGTTGCGGACAGTGCCTTGACTAATGCGAGTGGCCGCTCGTATTGTCAAAATACGGGCGACCGCTCGTGTTTTGACGCTAGCAGAGGACCGTGCATGTCACCACTGCACCGGCTGGGCGCGTACATTGCCCGCCATCGTCGGCTCACGCTCGTCACCGGTCTGATCGTGACCCTGGCGTTTGCCGCTGTCGGGGCCGGCGCCATGGGCGTTCTGGTGCTCAGCCGTTGGGAGGCGCCCGGCACCGAGTCGGTTCACGCCCAGGAGGTGCTGCGCCGGGACTTCGACACCGGTAACGCGAACCTCATCCTGCTGATCACCGCCCACAGCGGCACCGTAGACGACCCGGCGACCCGCGCCGCCGCTCAGCAACTCTCCGACGGCCTGCGGAGCCGGCCACTCGTCGCCGACGTGTGGTCGTACTGGACGGAGGGGGGTGACCCGATGCTGCGCGGCTCGGACGGCCGGCAGGCGCTGGTCCTCGCCCACGTCGAAGGCGACGCCACGACCGCGCGCGCGGAGATCAGGGAACGGCTGCTGCCCGCATTCACGCGCACCTCAGAGACGATCCACGTGCAGGTGGCCGGCGCGGAAGCGGCGTCCGCCCAGATAAGCCAGCAGGCGACGATGGACTTCGTCCGAGCGGAGATACTGATCATTCCCCTGATGGTCATCCTGCTGTGCGCGCTGTACCGGCGGGTACGGCTGGCCCTGCTCACCCTCGGCATCGGACTGTTCGCCGTGTTCGGCACCCTGGCCGGGCTCCGACTGCTGGCCGGAGTCACCGAGGTGTCGACGTTCGCCGCCAACATCACGCTGGTCATGGGCATCGGTCTCGGCGTCGACTACAGCCTCTTCGTCATCGCGCGGTTCCGCGAAGAACTGGCCGCCGGCGCGCGGACACCAGACGCGGTGGCGACGACGGTCCGCACCGCCGGCCGTACCGTCATCTTCAGCGGGCTCACGGTCGCCGCCTCCCTGTCGGCGCTGCTCGTGTTCCCGTACCCCTTCCTGCGCTCCTTCGCCTACGCGGGCGTCCTGGTCGTCGCGATGGCGGTGCTCGGCTCGCTGACCCTGCTGCCCGGGGCGCTCGCCGTGCTCGGCCCCCGGGCGATGCCCCGCGGCGCATCGCCCGGCGCGGTCAGTGGCCGGCGCTGGTACGGCTTCGGTGCCCGCGTGATGCGACGGCCGCTGCTGTTCGGCACCGCCGGGCTCGTCCTGATCGCGGTGCTCGGCGCGCCGGCGCTGGGGCTACGGATCGGCCTGCCCGACGACCGGGTGTTGCCGCCGTCGGCGTCCACCCGCCAGGCGTACGACGAGCTACGGGCCAACTTCGCCCAGGAGGCGAACGACGCCATTCACATCCTCGCCCCAGCCGGACGCCCGGACGCCAGGGCCGCCGACTACGCCGCCCGACTCTCGCGCATCGACGGCATCGCGCAGGTCAACTCGGCCGTCGGCGTCTTCGTCGACGGTACGCTGGCACGCCCGGCACCGAAACCAGAACGGTTGACCACTGCCACGGGCACCCGTCTGGAGGCGATCCCGACCCGCCACGTGCTCGCCGGTACCGAGGTCTCCGAACTCGTCGAGCGGATCCGGGCCGAGCCGGCGCCGTTCGAGCGCGTGCTGGTCGGCGGGTACCCGGCCGAGTTGACCGACTTCCGCTCCACCTTGATGGAACGGGTGCCGCTGGTCGCCGCGCTGATCCTCGCCATCACGTTCGTGCTGCTGTTCCTGATGTCGGGCAGTCTGCTCATCCCGGTCAAGGCCACCGTGCTGAACCTGCTCAGCCTCTCCGTCATGTTCGGCGCGCTGGTGTTCGTCTTCCAAGAAGGAGCGTTCTCGTCACTGCTCGGCTTCACGCCGATCGGCACTCTCGACCCCGCCTTCCCGATCCTGATGTTCTGCGTCGCCTACGGACTATCCATGGACTACGAGGTGTTCATGCTCTCCCGGATCAAGGAGCGGTACGAGGCCACCGGCGACAACACCCGAGCGGTGCTGGAGGGGTTGCAGCGTAGTGCTCCCCTGATCACCTCTGCCGCCGTCATCCTGGCCGTGTCATTCTCCCTCTACGCCACCGGCAGGGTCATGTACCTCCAGATGATCGGCATCGGCATCGCGATCGCGATCCTGATCGACGCGACCATCATCCGCGCCATGCTGGTGCCGGCATTCATGCGCCTCGCCGGGCGAGCCAACTGGTGGGCCCCCGCCCCGCTGCGACGACTCCAACGCCGGCTCGACCCGCACGCCTCTGTCCCACCAGCCACTGTCGTGGATCCCCGGTCGGAACGGACCTCCGCTTCGTCGAAACCTTCTCGGCGCCCTGAGTTCATGACGTAAGCGCCACAGAAGTGAAGGCTTTGCGCCTATATTGCGGCTCATGACGCATTCATTACCCGTGAGCCTTTCCCTGTGGGATTCCCGTCACTATTAAGCGCGCCCAGCAGGCGCAGCCCGTCTTCGGTAGAACTCCCCGATGTCGCCGACAGGACTAGCAGCTCCATGCCTGACTCATCCGGCAGTGCGAAGTTCTCCTGATGCAGTTCCAGTAGTCCGACCAGCGGGTGCCGGTACGCCTTGCGTCCATGTGTGCGGGCGCTCACGTCCGCGCGGGCCCAGAGGCGGCGGAAGCGCTCGCTGCCCATTGCCAGCTCGCCGATAAGCGAGGCCAGGCGTGGGTCGTCGGGGTACTTCCCGGCCGCCAAGCGCAGGTGCCCGACCACGTCGAGGGTGCATTTCTCCCAGTCGGCGTACAGGCCGCGATCGGCCTCCTCGAGGAAGATGTGCCGAGCGGTGTTCAAGCCCGGCATCTCCCGGCCGTAGAGGAGCCTAGCGAGGCGATTCCCGGCGGCCACGTCCAGCCGGTGGTCCATGATCAGGGCGGGCGCGTCGGTGACCAGGTCGAGCACGCGCAGCAACTCCGGCCGTAGGCGCCCGCTGGGCGACTTCGCGCGGCGGCGGCGCTGCCGGGCGAGCCGGTACAGGTGCCCGCGTTCGGTCTCGTCGAGGCCGAGAACGCGGACGAGCGCGTCGAGGACCTGCTCAGAGGGCTGGGTGGCCCGGCCCTGCTCCAAGCGTACGTAGTAGTCGACGCTGACCCCGGACAGGTGCGCGACCTCTTCGCGGCGCAGCCCTTCGACACGACGGCGGCTGTCGGTGGGGATGCCGACGGCGGAAGGGTCGATCCGGGAGCGCCGGGTGCGCAGGAAGCCCGCGAGATCGTCCATGCCCCCAGTATGACTTGGGTAACGCACGTCAACGTGGTCCTGCCATTACCAGGAAGTCCCGTCCGATGGAAGAGCCGCCCCCTGAACGACGCGGCCTCGGCGGTCGAGCATCTATGGCGACACACCTCGTTTGAAGGGAACAGCCATGAAGACGCTCATCGTCTACACCCACCCCGAGCCGCGTTCGCTGAACGGCTCACTGAAGGACCTCGCCGTGTCCACGCTCGAAACAGCCGGGCACGAGGTGCGGGTGAGCGACCTGTACGCGATGAACTGGAAGGCCGTGGTGGACGCGACGGACTTCGGCGAGCACGCCACGAGCCCGCTGCAGGTGATACCAAGTTCGGGCGGGGCGACCGACGCCGGCGCGCTCACGGCCGACGTGGCGGCCGAGCAGGAGAAGCTGCTGTGGGCCGACAGGGTGGTCTTCCAGTTCCCGATGTGGTGGTACACGATGCCGGCGATCCTCAAAGGCTGGGTGGACCGGGTGTTCTCCTTCCGCTTCGCGTACGGCGTCGGAGTGCACGACGAGACCCGGTACGGCGAGCGTTTCGGTGAGGGGACGCTGCAGGGGCGGCGGGCGATCCTGTCGGTGACCGTCGGGGGCCCGGAGTCCCACTACACCGATCGCGGGATCAACGGCCCGATCGAGGACCTGCTGTTCCCGATCCACCACGGGATCCTTTACTACCCGGGCTTGGAGGTGCTGCCGCCGTTCGTGCTGTACGGCACCGACAAGATCACCGGCGGCGACTTTGAGGACGCCGCGAAGGCGTGGAAGGAGCGGCTGCTGTCGCTGGAGACGACCGAGCCGATTCCGTTTCGGCGCCAGAACTTCGGTGACTACGAGATCCCGTCGCTGCGGTTGAAGGAGGGCCTGGAAGTGCCAGGCCGCAAGGGCTTCGGCCTGCACGTGCGAGGTTAGCCGTCGGTGAGGGGACAGGCAGTCAAGACCAATCTGGGCGTGACCACGCGAATGTGAATCGGCCGTGAGTCGCGTAGTGCGGTAGACGTGTCGATGCGATTCGCGGCCGATGGCACCGTGGCTGCTTCCCTCGGCGAGCGCACCCGGACGGCGGCATGAGAGTGTGAGGGGCGGGGAGCACCGGGCTGGCTGTCAGTTCGGTGTCCGTTGGGTGTCACGCATGGGCTGGGCGATTTCGGTTTCCCAGGTTGCCGGGTCGGGGCGTTCCCCGGGATCGGTCAGGTACGTCTCCCATGGCGCTCCCGCCGCCGACAGTTGCTGGTCACGCATCCACTTCTCGATCTCCTGGTAAGACTCGGGCAGGCTGTCGTAGGGTCCTCGATGAATGGCCACCACCGCCCGCCCCGCGGGAATGGTGATTGCCTCGATCCCGTCGCTGAGTGCCGTTGCCGGGGGTTCGGCGATCGTTATACCGCCCTCGATGACGAGTGACCCCATTCCTACCTCGGGATAGCGGGCGAACGGCGGCCCGGTGATGGCCAGGCCGTGCTGCTGGGCGTAGTCGAAAACCGTGGGAAGGCACTCGGCGAGCGCGGCCGCGATCTCGTCGCGGGTGATCCGTCGACGTATCACGAGGGCGTGGAAGGCGGGCACGTCACGAACCGAGATTTGCAAGGGCACAGCCGGTTTCCTTTCGGTGATGCGCAGGTGGTACAGGCTGATGCAGGGTGCCGTCGAGGTCACCGCCGAGGCGTGCATTGCGGCGATACGCCGGCCGGCCACGTGCAAGCCGCGGGCGCGGTAGCGCAGCGGGCTGTGATCGAGGTGGCGTGTGAAGGCCCGGGTGAAGACCTCGTGGCTGGCGAATCCGTGGTCGGCGGCGATCGCCGACACGCGACGGTCGTTGGACAGCAGGTCGGCCGCGGCGCGGGCCAGCCGTACCCGCGTGGTGTATGCCTTCGGGGTTTCGCCGACCAGTCGCCGGAACCGGCGGTGCAGATCAAACCGGGACCGGCGCGCCCACACCGCCAGCATCGGCAGCGAGACGTCTCCCCCCAGCCGGGAGTTGACGGCGGCGAGGAGCTGGAGCAACTCTCTGGTTCCCGACGACACGGTGGGACGGTACCCCTCGCCGGGCACCACCACTTGACGATTCTTGCGCGGTTACCGGGCAGATCCGTGCAGTCATCTCGGCTACTTGTTCCGGACGTCGACCGTCACGATCGCAACTGGCTCGTCGAGCGGCGGTACATACACCTGCACAGCCTGGCGGCCCTGGGCCGGCCGCCTGTCGCCCCCTGGACCTCCACCGCGCCATCTGCCCATCGGCGGACGCTCTGGACCGGTGCCCGGCGGCTCACTGAGAAAGACGAGTTCGGTCAGGTGGCTGCGAAGCTGACCGTGACGGTGAGGCCGCCGTCCGGGTTTGGCATCACTCGCAGATCCGCCCCGTGACTGTCAGCGATAGCACCAACGATCGCCAACCCCAAGCCGCTGCTTTCGCTCTGCATTCGCGGCGCGGCGAGGCGATGGAACGGCCTCAGGATCCGGTCGACGGCGTCCTCCGGCACCATCGGACCGGTGTTGCTGATCGCGATTACCGCCCGTGTCCCACGTGAGCGCGTCTCGACATCGACCCGTCCGTCGTCGAGGTTGTAGCGGATCGCGTTGTCCAGCAGGTTGCCGATCAGGCTGGCGAGCAGCGTCGGATCGGCGCGTGCCACGACGGCCGACTGTATGTCGGTGCGAATGGTGAGGCCGGCGGCTGCGGACCCGCGTGCCGTCATCACCTCGGTGGTGAGCATGGCCAAGTCGACCGGCTCGCTGGCGGTGAGGCCCTGCTGGCCCTGCGCCAGCATCAGCAGGGCGGCGACCAGCCGCTCCAGTTGGTCCCCGATGCGCAACAGATCCTCGTACACGGCGCGCATCGTCGTCGCGTCGGCGTCTGGATCGACGAGCGTGACCTGGATCAGCGCCCGCTGGGCGGTCAGCGGTGTCCGCAGTTCGTGTGAGGCGTCGGCGACGAAGCGGCGTTGTGCGGCATAGGCGACGTCGAGCCGGGTGTAGAGCCCGGCAAGCGCGGTGGACAGGTCGGCGAACTCCGCGTACCGGCCGGGTTCGCCGTGTTCGGGGAGCCGGTCGGCGGTGGCGCCCTTGGCTGCGGAGGTGAGTTCCCGTAGCGGTCGCAACGCTCGTCCGGCGAGCGCCCATCCGATCGGAGCAGCCACGAGCGCTACCACGATCAACCCCACGAGGACAGCCACGAGTACCGGCCCGGTGTTGCTCACGGTTTCTGCGCCAGCAGCGGCACCGACCGCGTGGGTGGACCGGCCTGCCCAGGCGGCGAGGCCGACGACTGCCACCGGTACGGCGCCCAGGACGACCGCCACCGTGGCGTACAGCAACGCGAGTCGGGTACGTAGCCGCGGCTGCTCAGTCGCCGACACGGTAGCCGCCCTCGCGGACCGTCGTGATGATCGGCGGCTCGCCGAGTTTGGCCCGGAGCCGGCCGAGCGTGGTCTTGACCGTGGTGGTGAACGGGTTGGCGGCCTCGTCCCAGACGTGGTCGAGCAGGTCCTCGGCGGACACCACCAGACCGGGATGAGCCAGCAGGTGCGCCAGCACGGCGAACTCCTTCGGGCTGACGGCCACCGGCTGGCCCGCGCGGGTGACGGTCCGGCGGGCCGGGTTCAGCTCCACGTCGGCACAGCGCAGCACCGGAGGCACGGGCGGGCCGCAACGGCGGGCGAGTGCCCGGACCCGGGCCACGAGTTCCGGAAAGTCGAACGGCTTGGTCAGGTAGTCGTCGGCACCGAGATCGAGCCCGTGTACCCGGTCGGCGAGCGTGCCTGCGGCGGTGAGCATCAGGACCCTGGCGGGTAGGCGGCGCTCGCCGACGCGTCGGCACACGTCGTCACCGGAGACGGTCGGCAGGTCGCGGTCGAGCACCACCACGTCGTACGGCGTGAGGTCCAGGCGTTCCAGCGCCTGGCCTCCGTCGGTGACGACATCGACGGCCATTCGTTCGCGGCGCAGCCCGGCCCCGATCGTGTGGGCGAGCAACTCGTGATCCTCGACGACCAGCACCCGCATCGACCCAGTATGGCGGCGTACCGGTGACAGAACGGTGACAGGCGCTTGTGACCGGGCTGTCACCGGCGCTGACGTAGAAATCGACGGCATGATCCTGGAAACCGAAGCGCTCGGCAAGAGGTACCGGCGACGTTGGGCGTTGCGCGACTGCACGTTGGCCGTACCCGAGGGCGCGATCGTCGGCCTGGTCGGACCGAACGGCGCCGGCAAGACGACCCTGCTGCAGCTGATCGTGGGCCTGCTACCGCCGACGGCGGGTGCGGTGCGGGTGCTCGGCGGCACCGCTGGTGAGGCGATGCGGTCGGGTCGGGTCGGGTTCGTCGCGCAGGACGCGCCGACGTATTCCGGCCTGACCGTCGCCGACCATCTGAGCCTGGGTGCGGGCCTCAATTCCCACCGTTGGGACGCAGTCGCGGCAAGGGAGCGGGTGGAACGGCTGGGACTGCCGCCCCGGCGGCGAGTCGGACGTCTCTCCGGCGGCCAACGCGCCCAGTTGGCGCTCACGCTCGCCCTGTCGAAACGCCCCGACCTCCTGGTCCTTGATGAACCGGTGGCCAGCCTCGATCCGCTCGCGCGGCGTGCGTTCCTGGACGAAACGGTGGCGACCGCGACGGCCACCGGCAGCGCGGTGGTGCTCTCCACGCACCTGGTCGCCGATCTGGCCCACATCTGCACCGACGTGGTGGTCGTCGCCGGGGGCCAGATCCGGCTCGCCACCGCGATCGCCGGTCTGTGCGGCACCCCGGCCGAGCTGGAGCGCGTGGTCCTTGACCAGCTCGGCCGGGCGACCGACGAGGGGCACCCGAACCACATCGCCACGACGACGGGGGAGGTCCCATGATCCGCCTCGCGCTCCGCCAGTTCCGGACGTCGACGTGGACCGCGGTGCTCGGGCTCGTGGCCGTCGCCGCAGTAGCCCTGGCGACCCGGCCGCACTTCGCCGACGCCGCGGCAGCCGCACAGCGCGCCTGCGGATCGGACCCCCACTGCCCCGCCCTCACCGCGTTCGTACTCGACAACACGACCCCGCGGACCGTCTTCGGTCTCGTCGTGACCGTGGCACCCGCGCTGATCGGCGCGTTCTGGGGTGCGCCGCTGGTCGCTCGGGAGTTCGAGGCCGGCACCTACCGACTGGTCTGGACACAGAGCATCAGCCGGAGCCGCTGGCTGGCGGTGAAGCTGGCGGTCGTCGGCACCGCGACCGTCGTGGCGACCGCGCTGCTCAGCGCGCTCGTCACGTGGTGGGCCACACCGCTGGACCGCGCGGCCGCGGCGGTTTACGGCACCTTCGACCAACGCGACCTCGTGCCGATCGGGTACGCGCTGTTCGCCTTCGCGTTCGGCGTGACCGCAGGCTTGGTCACTCGCCGGACGCTGCCGGCGATGGTCCTGACCCTGGCCGGTCTGCTGACAGTCCGGATCATGGTGGCCGAGTGGATCCGACCGCTCCTGGTCGCTCCGCGGGTGGTGTCCATGCCGCTCGACCCCGCCACGACCGGGTACGGCTCGGGCGGGAACATCCTGTTTGGCGTCGGGCCGAGCGCACTGGAACCAACGACGCCGGACATCCCGAACGCCTGGATCCAGTCCGTCCGCGTCGTCGACGCCGCCGGCCTTCCGCTCACCGACCAGGTGCTGCGGGCGACCTGCCCGGGTCTCGGCGAAGGGCCCCAAGGCCCGGCCGGCCCGGCTTCGGAAGCCGCTCGGCAGCGGATGCACGACTGCGTCAGGCGGATCGGCGAGAACTACCACGAGGTTGTCACCTACCAACCCGGCGACCGCTACTGGACGTTTCAATGGTGGGAGTTGGCGCTGTTCGTCCTGCTCACGGTGCTTCTCTGCGGGTACGCGTACTACCGCCTGCGTCGTTTCCGGGGCTGACGTTCGGACCGACGCGTGTGGTGCTGTGACGTTCGAGGACGGGAGCGCCGCAGCCAAGCCTGACGTGCGCAACGTGATGGGTTGCAGACCACACGACGATGTCTGTCAGCCACTGCGGCGGTGCGAGTCTGCACTTCGGCAGCTGGGCGACACAATGCGTACATGACGTATCACGATGAGCGGGTGCCTGATCATCTGCTGGTCAGGATCGAGCAGCGGGACGATCCGGTGTCGGAGCTCTCCGAGGACGACGCCCGGGAGCGATCATTTGCTTATCCGACGCTGATGTGGGGTCTGCCGGTCTTCGGTTTCGTCGAGCAGGTCGACGGTCGGTGGCGGCTGCTCCAGCTCGGTGACGATGAGCCCCAGCATGCCCGCGACGGCCTTGCGTCGCACTTCCGGAAGCTGCACAGCGCGCTGCCGGAGACCGACGAGCACGCGACCGAGAGAGCGGAGTACGAGACGGCGTACGAGCTGCTCGACTGGGAGCCGCTCGACGAGCTCACCGTCAACGGCCGCCGCTACCGGATCATCCGCGCCCAGCCGTTCATCCGGATGGGCCCGGACGGGCCGGAGCCGCCTCGGCCCACCGACCCGGACCCCTACCCGCCGGGCCAGGCGGAGCGGGGCAGCTCGCCGATGGAGGGGTTCGTCATCGACCCGACCGCGGGTACCGGGCTCACCGACGGGCTCGTCCGGATGGAGATGATTTCGGGCTACCTGCAGACCGACGTCGTCGGCGCGGATGTCCGCGCCGACTCTCGCCTCGCGGTGAGCACCCACCCCAACGTGGTTCTCCTCCCGGTCGAGTACACCATCGGGGCGTATGTCGGTGGCGGTTGGCGACCCCGAACGGCGGTTACCTATCCGACGCCGCAGGCGGCACGGGACGCGGGTTCCTTCTCCGTGGGTTCCTTCGCCCCGGGCGAGAATGCCCCGATCGAGGAGGTCATGGCGGCGTACGAGCGCGCGCGGGCCGCGCACCGGCCGCCGTCCACAGACGACTTCGAGGTGCAGGGCGTGCCGTGCCGGGTGACCCGGGTCGAGACCTTCGTCCGGGTCGGTCCGGACGGGCCGGAAGGGCCGCGCCCCTCGGACCTCGATTCGTATCCACCGCCCGCCCGGCAGGTCCACGATCTCCGCGAGCAGGGTCTGATGCCCGACCCGGACTGATCCGACCCGGTGGGGATCGGCGGCCCGCGCAGTGCACTCGCTGGGACGGGCAGCCGTCCCTGCTCTGCGTCCGGTTCTCGGACCGGGCGAGGATCGCAACGTGCGGAGGCTCAGCTCAGCCGACGCGGCCGACGCCGCCGAACAGGTAGACCTCCGGCTCGTCGGACTCTGGGTCGGGGCGCCAGCGCGAGCACGTAACGACGCCGGGCTCCAGCAGATCCAGCCCGTCGAAGAAGCGTTCGAGCTCCGTCTTCGTCCTGGCGCGGATTGGCGTGCCGCCGCGCTCGGTGGTTTCCCGCATCACGCGCAGCATCGGCTCGCCGTGGATCTCCGCGGTGGAGTGGGTGAGCACCAGGTGGCTACCGGTGGGCATCGCCTGCACCAGTTGCGCGACGGAGCCGTACGCCACGTCGTCGTCCATGAGGTGGTTGACGACGCCGAGGAGCATGAGCCCGATCGGCTGCGAGAAGTCGAGCGTCTGCCGCGCGGACGCGAGTATCGTGTCCGGCTGCCGCAGATCGGCTTCGACGTAGTCGCACCTGCCTTCGGGCGCGCTGGTCAGGAGCGCACGCGCATGCGCCATGACGAGCGGGTCGTTGTCGATGTAGACCACCCGGCAGCGCGGGTCGAGGGACTGCGCGACCTCGTGGGTGTTGTCCGCCGAGGGGAGCCCGGTGCCGACGTCGAGGAACTGACGGATGCCGGCATCCTCGACGAGGAACCGGACCACGCGCTTGAGGAACGCGCGCTCGGACTTGGCCCCGATGGGGATGTCCGGGATGTGCGCGATCACCCCATCGCCGGCGGCCCGGTCGACCGCGAAGTTGTCCTTGCCGCCGAGCCAGTAGTTCCAGATCCGCGCCGAGTGCGGAACCGTGGTGTCCAACTTGGAGCCTGACGGGAACTCCCGGTCCTCGGTCATGCGGGCATTCTTCCGCACGGAAGGCTCGGTGACGCAAGTGGGGCGGCGGCCCGACGGAGTCCAATCGGGTGCCCAGGTATGGCAACCGGGTGCGGACCACCAGAGTTCTCGTCGCCACCGAATGGTCCGGGAGTTGCTTACGAACCAGGTGCCGCGGATCGTCATGGCGTGGGAGCTGCTGAAGGACTGACCGCCGTCACTCGGCTGTCGGTCCGGTGAGGTGGCGCATCAGCACCGCGTACCCGCGTCCCGATTCGGTGAAGCCGATCTTCTGGTACAGCGCCAGCGCCGGTTGGTTGGTGTTGCTCACCTGGAGTCGCAGTCGGCGGAAGCCCGATGATCGTGCCCGGTGCAGGGCGCGCAATATCATCGCGGTGGCCAGGCCCTGGCGGCGCCAGGAAGGTCGGGTGCCGAGGCAGTGCAATGGTCTGCTACCGGTCGGGTCCGGTTTCACTGGCGGGTCGCAGGGGACAGCCCCGCAGGCTGTACGCGAGCAGACCGGTCACCGCCAGGGTGGCGGCGCAGACCGTGGCGGCGGTGGTGCCGGCGGGTTGGACCAGCCAGCCGGCGACCTGCATCCGCAGGTCCCTGCTGGGGCCCATGAGGGGCAGGACCGCGACGAGGGTCCAGGTCATCGGGGAGATCCACGACAGGGCGGCACCGAACAGGGCGGCACCGAGGGCGGTGAGCCCGAGGAGCCCCGTGATGTTGCGCAACACCAGGGCCAACGGTTCGTAGCGCGCGTCGGTGACCGTGCTGAGGGTGAGCAGGGCGGTGATCGTGGCGGCGGCGAGCAGCAGGTGCCCGGCACGTCGGAGCGGCCAGTTGACCGCCGCCGTGTGGTCGAGGGCGTCGTCGGCACCGCTGAGGGTGCTGCCGGCCGCGACCACCGCCAGCATGATGACGAGGCTGGCCGTGCGGGTGTTGATGGTCGTCGCGTCGGTGTAGGCCAACGACAGGGCCCACGCCAACGCGATGAGCGCGGTCGCGGTGGTCAGCGCGACGGGGACCCGGCGGGAGCGGAGGTAGAGCTGAAGCCACCTCACGGCTGGTCCTCGGGCAGGACCGCCGCGAGGGCGTCGCCCTGGCAGGCCAGCGCCGCCTCGCGTGCCGCTGCCATCCGACGCCGTTGCTCGGCCTCCGGGAGACTCACCAGCGCCTGGTACGCGTTCACCAGCCCCTCCATCTCCGTGGGGTCCCATCCGGGCTGCGGGGCCGGTGGTCGACCGGTCAGCCAGGCGGCGGCGACGATCCGGGCCCGGTACTCGTCACCCTGAACCGACTGGTCGGCGCACTCCTGCTGCCAGGCGGCCTCGAGCAGGGACGGCAGGAAGTAGTCGCCGGACATGTCGGCACGCCCGAGGCGGTCGATCGTGGGGGTGTCGAAGACGACAGTGTCGGCGGAGTGCGGTGCCGGTGCCGTGCTCGGATCCAGCCGTGCCCAGTAGGTGACCTGCTGGGTCTGCACCGCCCGGACTGGTGCGTTGGGCAGCTTGGCCGCCATCATGGCGAGAGCCTGCCGGGCCGGGCCGACGACGGCGGGCAGCAACTCGGCGTGCACCCGCGTCACGCAGACCTGCGGGCCGGCGTTGTCACAGACCAGCTCGATGGCGACCGGGTCGACGACCGCCGCCCCGCGGGTACCGCCGACGGGCAGGAGCGGCACGGCCACCGCGGCGCCGAGCACCGCCGGGAGTACGGCCAGCGCCGTGGCGCGGCGGCGGACCGTGCCCAACAGCAGCAGCCCGGTGGCGGCGAGCGCCACCAGCCACAGCGTCTGGAGCGCGCTCACCCGCGGCATGATCGTCTGGAAGTCGTCGAGTCCGCTGATGACCGGGACGAGCAGTAGCGCCGAGGGTTCGGGTAGGAAGACCGGCGCGTCGGGAGCGGGCTGCGACATGAGCTCGGGGAGGAGCCCGAGCAGGGCGAACCCGGCCACCGCGATGACGGGTGCGGTGATCACCCGGGGTGCGGCCCGGCCGGCGGCCATGCCCAGCCAGCCGGCGGCGATCAGTGCCGGAACACCGACGGCGGCGACGACGATGGCGGCGCTCGGGAAGTAGTGCGCCGTCGGCACCACCCATCCGGTCGCGATGAGACACAGCAGGGTGTACGCGGCCACCACCGTGATCGCGAGCGCGCTGGCGGTCACCGTGGTGCGGTGCCACCGGGGTCGGGCGGTGCTGGTGAACAACTCGTCGACCCGGTTACGGGCGTCGCGCCGACCCAGCCACGCCCCACCGGCGAGCGCCAGCGGCAGCAGCACCACGAGCATCGATCGTGCGATGACGGCCAGTTGCATCCACCGGCCGGCGAAGAACAGGGTGGAGGTGAGCAGTAACGGCACGCCGGTCACCAGCAACAGCAGTCCGACGCCCAGGGCCGCCGACCGGCGTAGCTCGATGCGGAGGATGCGCCCGATCATGCCGGCACCTGCCCACGGTGGGAGCGCAGCAGCGCCGAGTAGCCGCGTTCGGTGGCGCTGTCGCCCGCGTCGCCGGCGCCGCCCTGCTGGGCCAGCTGCCCGGTGGTGCCCTGCCAGACCAGGCGACCTTCGTGGACCAGCACCACGTCGGTGCAGGCCACCGCGACGTCCTCGACCAGGTGGGTGGAGACGAGCACGCAGCTGTCCAGGCCGATCTCGCGTAACAGCTCGCGGAAGTCGAGACGCTGCTCCGGGTCCAGGCCGACCGTCGGCTCGTCGAGCAGCAGCACCTCCGGGTCGTTGACGATCGCCTGGGCGATGCCGGCACGGCGCAGCATCCCGCCGGAGAGCGTCTTCATCCGGGAGTCCGCCCGGTCGGCGAGGCCGACCCGTTCGACGGCCCGTTGCACCGCGCCCGGGATGACCGTCTTCGGCATCTCCTTGAGCCAGGCCATGTACTCGACGAACTCCCGGACGGTGAAGCGCGGGTAGAAGCCGAAGTGTTGCGGCAGGTAGCCCAGGCCACGGCGGACCCGACGGAGGTCCGCCCTGGCGGTGATGTCCTCGCCGAGCAGACGCAGCCGGCCCTCGGCGGGTTTCACCACCGTGGCGAGTGCGCGCATCAACGTCGTCTTGCCGGCGCCGTTGGGGCCGAGCAACCCGTGCACGCCGGTGCCCAGCGCCAGGTCCAGCCCGTTGACCGCCAGGTGCCGGCCGGCGCGGACCTGCAACTTCTCGGTCTGTACCGCCCACGGATAGGTGGACGGCGTGGTCTCCGCCACGCTGACCATACGCATCATTGCTTCTCCATTCGGTTCGTGGTTCGTGTCGTCAGCTGTCACGACGTGCGGGGAAGTCCTCCGAACGGACGTCGTCGGGCCCGGACGAGCACCACGGCCACCAGTGCCACGGTGGTCGCAGCCCACCAGGGCGAGCTGCTGTCCGCGAGGACGGCCGGGAGGCGTCCGCCGGCCAGACTCGGCGCCACGACACCCGCGGACCAGGTGAGGGCCAGTACGGCGGCGGCGCGGTCCACCCCGACCAGCCCGCCCAGGGCCAGGGCCCCGGCGGTGAAGCCCAGCGCCGGCAACAGCCAGAGACCCGGGGAGTGGCCGGTGCCCCAGCCCGCCACGGCCAGCACCGGGATGACCGCCACCAGGACCGCCAACGTGCGGCGCAGCAGCAGCGCCAACCCAGCTCGCGGCGTGGTGGCCGTCAGCTCCCAGGCCGGGTCGAGTCGTCGGCTCCAGAGCGCGGCCACCGGCAGCAGCGGTGCCATCGGCGCGACGAGCAGCACCAGCGACGGCAGGTTGTCGAAGGTCGTCTCGAAGAGCACCGCGGCCAGCATCATGCCGGTGGCGGTGGCCAGCCACGGCAGGATCCGGGCGGCGACCCCGGTCCGCCGAAGTCGCCGCCGACGCACCGGAGCGGGGCCGGTGGCGATGCCGGTGGCGATTCCGTCGGCGACCCGGTCCAGCAGGTCGCGGGTGGCGGAGTCGGTCGCGTCGGCCAGGACCGCCCGGCAGGCGGCGCAGGACTCCAGGTGCGCCTCGACCGCCCAGATGGTCGTGTCGTCGACGCCGTGACCGCCCGAGGCGTACTCGGAGATCAGTGTGGGGGTGGGATGAGTGGTCATGACAGCGCCTCCCGCAGCGCGATTCGGGCCCGCCGCGCGCGGGTCTTCACGGTTCCTTCCGGCATGCCGAGCAGCAGCGAGGTCTCCCGCACGGTCAGTCCGTCGAGGACCATCGCGCGCAGCACCTGACGCAACTCCGCCGGCAGCGCCTGTAGGGCCCGCTCCAGGTTGGCGTCCAACCCGCCGGCCAGCGCCTCTTCCTCGGCCGCCGGAGCCACGGTGTCGTAGGTCTGCACCGACGGGATCCGTTCCCTTCGGGCCCGGTGGCGGAACGCGTCGATCAGCCGGTGGGCGGCGATCGTCCACAACCAGCCCACCGCGCTGCCGGAGCCCGCGGACTGTGCCTGGCTGCCGGCCGACCGCCACACCGCCAGGTACGTCTCCTGCAACACCTCGGCCACCACGTCCTCGTCGGCGCAACGCCGACGCAGCCGCGCGGTCAACCACGGGGCGGTACGCCGGTACAGGGCGTCGAAGGCACGCCGGTCGCCACGGCCGACGCGGCGGAGCAACTCGGCCTCGTCGAGGCCGTCCAGACTTCGTCTCACGACAGGCAAGACGACGCGGGACTCCATCCCGGTTCTGGTGCAACTGTGACCCCGGTCACAGCTTGGTCCGGGCCCGGGGCGGATCAGCGGGGCGTGACTCCCCCCACAGCGGGAACGTCGGACGGCTTCCGGACGTTGGCGAGCGACAGGATCACCACCGGGTGATCGACCCGTCCGGCCGCCCCCACCACGACCCCTGCCTCGTCACAGTCTCGCCGCCCCGTGACGACGCACAAGCTTCCGCAGAGAGATCGAGATGATGAGGCAGTTGGTGGACAAGACCGGAGCCGGCACCCGCGCGGACAACCCGGGCACGACCGAGGACATGCTGCCCGGTGACCTGATGACCAACCGCCAGCGGGCACAACTCGTCCTTGTGCTGGGTGCGTTGATCGCCATCGGGCCGTTGACCATCGACATGTACCTGCCCGCGCTGCCCGCCATCACGGCGGGGCTGCAGACCACCGAGACCGCTGTGCAGTTGACGCTGACCGGCACGCTTGCCGGCCTCGCGCTTGGTCAGTTGCTGATCGGGCCGCTCTCCGACGTGGTCGGGCGACGGCTGCCGCTGCTGGCCGGGCTGGCCACGCACATCGTGGCATCCGTGCTGTGCGTCTTCGCGCCCAGCATCGCCGTGCTCGGCGCGCTGCGCGTCCTACAGGGGCTGGGCGTGGCGGCCGCCACAGTGGTCGCGACCGCCGTCGTCCGCGACCTGTTCAGCGGTGCCTCCTTCGCCCGGATCTTCTCCCGGCTGATGCTCGTCATGGGCCTGGCGCCCATCCTCGCGCCGACCCTGGGCAGCGGCCTGCTGGGCTGGACCGACTGGCGGGGCGTCTTCGCGGCACTGGCGGTGCTCGGCGCGTTGCTGATCGTCGTGGCCGCGCTCCGGCTCCCGGAGACCCTCCCGGTGACGCGTCGGCGGCACGGGGGAGTCGGTGCCACCCTGCGCGACTACCGGGGGCTGCTCAACGACCGGGCGTTCGTCGGTCTGGTGCTGGTCGCCGGGCTGGCGATGGCGGCCCTGTTCGCGTACGTCTCCGGGTCGTCGTTCGTGCTCCAGCGGGAGTACGGCCTCGACGAGCAGCAGTTCGGCCTGGCCTTCGGCGCGGGCGCCGTCGGACTGATCGGGGCCACCCAGTTCAACGTCCGGTTGCTGCGCCGCTACAGCCCGCAGCAGATCCTGGTCAGCGCCCTGCTCGCCGGCACGGCGGCGGGGCTGCTGCTCGTCCTGTTCGCGGCGACCGGCTTCGGTGGCCTGGGCACCCTGCTCGCGGCACTGTGGCTGGTCCTGGCCGCGGCCGGTCTGGCCCTGCCCAACGCGCCGGCGCTGGCCATGAGCCGACACAGCGAGGCCGCGGGCACCGCCGCGGCGCTGCTCGGCGCGGTGCAGTTCGGTGTCGGCGCACTCGCGGCACCCCTGGCGGGCCTGTTCGGCGCCGGGAGCGTACCGATGGCTGTCGTCATCGCCGGTGGCATGGCCGCCGCGCTGACGGTCATGCTCCTGGTCGTGCCCCGCGCCGGCCTCGGCACGGTCGACCCCGACCTGGCGGTCGCCCTGCACTGAGGGCCTGCGGGCGGGCCGGTTGCCCGGCCCGCCCGACGATCAGCGGATCTCCGTGGTGTCCTCCGGGCGCGGTTGGCCGCGCGGTGGGGCGGACCAGGGTGACTCGCCACCCACCCGGCGCGGCAACGGCTCGGTCGGTGTCGAGTCGGCCGGGTAACCCAGAGTGAGCGGCGCGGTGTCGCGCTCCGCGGGCGCGGGGGACGGCCAGTCGGTCAACGTGAAGTCGTCGTCGCGGGGAGTGGTCTCCGGTGCCGGTGCCGGCGGCACGGCCGACTCAGTGGCCGGGCGCGGCCACTGCCGCCACCGCTGCACACTGAAGGTCGCCATCAGCAGCAGCAGGCCGATCAGGAAGAGCGTGCCGTTCTCCACGGGCAGCCGCAACGGCAACGGGTCGCCGGCCACCTTCCACCCGTGCGGGATCGCGTCCCGGACCGTGAAGGGTGCCACGAACATCCCGACGTACGGGCTGACCAGCAGCAACCCGGCCACCAGCGGACCGAGCGGCGAGAAGCGCAGCGTGCCGAGCAGGCCCAGCAGGACGCCGCCGACACCGAGGTACACGGCTGGCTCGATCAGGTTGGCGGTGTTGAACGTGCCGGTCTCCACCCAGCGGTCGACCGTCCGGCTCGACCCGTCCTGCCCCAGTGTGACGAGCACCCAGGTGATGGGCGCCACCACCAACCCGGCGAGGAAGCTCCAGAGATGTCGCATCCGCGCACCGTACCGTTTTCGACATGACTGAGCACCTCTCCGCCGCACCGATCGGCAAGCCGACGTCGTACTCGCGCGTCACGCTGAGCAAGATCATGACTGCCGTGGACGTGAACCTCTACGGCACCGTGCACGGCGGGGTTCTGATGAAGTTCGTCGACGACGTGGCGGGGGCCGCGGCGGCCCGGCACAGCGGCGGGACGGCCGTGACCGCGGCGATCGACGAGATCGTCTTCTCCGAGGCGGTCCGGGTCGGCGACCTGGTGCACGCGCACGCGCAGGTGAACTGGACCGGCCAGACCTCGATGGAGGTGGGCGTGCGGGTGGTCGCCGAGCGCTGGGACTCGGCCGAGGACGCGCCGGTCCGGGTGGCCACCGCGTACCTGGTCTTCGTCGGTGTGGACGTCGGCGGGGCCCCGCGGGTGGTCCGCCCGGTGCTGCCCGAGACGGCGGAGGACGAGCGCCGGTACAAGGAGGCCGAGATCCGACGCGCGCACCGCCTCGCCCGTCGCCGCGCCATCCAGGCCCACCGCGCCGGCTGACCCACACGAGGTGCCGGGCTGGAGTGTGGGACGGGCACGCATCGGTTGCCGTACCCGGTGCGCAGAATGGCGCTTCGAGGTAGGGCAAGATGGCGCCACGGCCACGCACAGTGTCGTGCCGGGCCGGGGGAGGGTGGAGCAGTGGGTGACGTGCTGTGGACGCCGCCGGCGGACGTACGCGAGCGGTCCCGCATCGGCGGCTATCTGCGCTGGCTGCGGGAGCACCGCGGGCTGGACTTCGCCGACTACGACGCGCTGTGGCGCTGGTCGGTCACCGACCTGGACGGGTTCTGGCGCTCGATCTGGGACCACTTCGAAGTGATCGCGCACACCCCGCCGACCGCCACCCTCGCCGAGCGGGGGATGCCCGGAGCACGCTGGTTCCCCGGTGCCACGCTCAACTACGCGGAGAACGTGCTGCGGATGCCGGGGCGCGCCGACGACGACCCGGTGTTGATCGCGCACGGGCAGACCCGCGCGCCGGTCACGCTGACCGCCGGGGAGCTGCGCGAGCAGGTCCGCCGGGTGTCGGCCGGGCTGCGCCGGCTCGGTGTCACCGCCGGTGACCGGGTGGCGGCGTACGCCCCGAACATCCCCGAGACGTACGTCCTCCTGCTGGCCACCGCCAGCCTGGGGGCGATCTTCTCGTCCTGCGCGCCGGAGTTCGGCACCCGCAGCGTCACCGACCGCTGGCAGCAGATCGAGCCGACAGTCCTGGTCGCCGTGGACGGCTACCGGTACGGCGACAAGGCGGTGGACCGGCGCGCCGAGGTCGCCGCGATCCGGGCCGCCCTGCCGTCGCTGCGGCACACCGTCAGCATCGGCTACCTCGACCCGACCGGCCCCGTGCCCGAGGGCACGCTGAGCTGGGCCGAGCTGGCCGCGCCCACCGACGGGCCGTCGACGTTCACGCCGGTGCCGTTCGACCACCCGCTGTACGTGCTCTACTCCTCCGGCACCACCGGGTTGCCCAAGCCGATCGTGCACGGCCACGGGGGCATCCTGCTGGAGCACCTGAAAATGCTCGCCCTGCACCACGACCTGGGCCCGGCCGACCGGTTCTTCTGGTTCACCACCACCGGCTGGATGATGTGGAACTTCCTGGTCTCCGGCCCGGCCGTGGGCGCGACGATCGTGCTCTTCGACGGCAACCCGGCGGTCCGGGCGGAGCCCGGCCGGCCGGCTGAGCCGGACCTGGGTGGGTTGTGGCGGCTGGCGGCCGAGACCGGCACCACCTATTTCGGCACCTCCGCGCCGTTCCTGCTGGCCTGCCGCAAGGCTGGCCTGGTGCCCCGCGAGATCACCGACCTGTCCGCGCTGCGCGGCGTCGGCTCCACCGGTGCGCCGCTACCCGCCGAGGGCTTCGGATGGGTGTACGACACCGTCGGCGACCAGGTGCAGCTCCAGTCGCTGTCCGGCGGCACCGACGTGTGCACCGGCTTCGTCGGCGGGGTGCCGCTCCTGCCGGTGTACGCCGGCGAGATCGCCTGCCGCGCGCTGGGCGCCAAGGTGGAGGCCCGCTCCGCCGACGGCACACCGGTCATCGGCGAGCTGGGCGAGCTGGTCATCACCGAGCCGATGCCGAGCATGCCCGTGGGTTTCTGGAACGACCCGGACGGCACCCGCTACTTCGAGGCGTACTTCGACGTCTACCCGGGCGTCTGGCGGCACGGCGACTGGATCACCATCAACGAACGGGGCGGCTGCGTGATCACCGGCCGCTCCGACGCCACCCTCAACCGGGGTGGGGTACGGCTGGGCACCGCCGAGTTCTACTCGGTGGTCGAGGGGCTGGACGAGGTGGTCGACTCGGTCGTCGTCCACCTGGAGGACGACGAGGGCGGCGCCGGTGAGCTACTGCTCTTCGTGGTGCTGGCCGACGGCCTGGAGCTGGACGACCCGATGCGCGCGAAGATCAGCCGTGAACTGCGCACCGCCCTGTCCCCCCGGCACGTGCCCGACGAGATCCACCAGGTACGCGCGGTGCCCCGCACCCTGTCGGCGAAGAAGCTGGAGGTCCCGGTCAAGAAGATCCTGACGGGCACCCCGGTCGACGAAGCGGCGGCCAAGGGCGCCCTGGCCAACCCCGAGTCCCTGACCGCCTTCGCCGCCCTGGCCCAGTCCCGAACCCCCACCCCCTAACAGCAGCCCTCTCCCGCCAACCCCTCCCGCCCCGCCCTCCCTCCCGCCCCGCCCGCCCGCGCCGCCCGCCCGCCTCCCGCCCGCGTCGATCAAGGAGTTGTGGTGCCTTGCAAAAGGGGCATAGGCGCAGCAGTTGCCCACCACAACTCCATGATCGACGGGGCGGGGTGGGGTGGGGCGGGGTGGGCGGTGGGGTTACTGGAGGGTTTTCGTGACCTTTTCGGTGGCCTGGCGGCTGGCCACCTTCGTTGGGTCGAGGTTCGCGTTGAGGACCACGGTGGCGGCTTGGGTCAGGGGGGCCAGCAGCCAGTCGACCGGGTCCGGGTAGCGGGCGGCGTCGATGAGGACCCGCGCACCGGGCTCGATGCCCAACTCGGTGGCGCGGGCCTCGGCGCGGGCCAGTAGGTGGGCGTCGGTGGGGCCCGGACCGGGCTGCGGGTTGAAGTGGTCGCCGTGCCGGCGTACCTCGACCACGTAGTCGGCGAACCCGGGCGGCACCTGCCGGAGCGGGACGGCGAGCGGGGCCAACCCGAGGGCGTAGCGTTCGTCGGCCGGCCAGGACTGGGCCGCGTCCAGCCGGTCGGCGGCGGCGAAGAGCACGTCCACCTCACCCGGTGTGTCGACGACGCTCAGCTTGGCCGACCAGCAGCCCAGCAGCACCGCCGCGGTCTGCCAGTGCGGTGGCAGCAGCACACCGGCCGGCGTGCCGGGGGCGAGACCGACCTCGTCGACGAGCAGGTTGGCGGTCTTCGCCACCCAGTTCGCCAGGGTGGCGCCGGAGAGTTCGGTGCGGTCACCGCTGGCATCGTCGTACCAGGTGAGCAACGGTCGGGTCGGGTCGGTCGCGATCGCGTCGGCGAACACCCGGGCAATGTTGTCGGCCATCGGCGCGAACGATACGCCAGTGCGGGCCGTACCCAATGTCGATGACAACTCGGCGTACCGTCGGGTCGCAGTCAGCGTGGCCCCCGCGCCCCGGCGTAGGCTTGACCCGGAGTGTTGTTCCCCACAGACCCGCCAGTGCAAGGAGTCGCCCCGTGACCGCCGGTCGCCCGCCCCGCGTGCTCATCGACGCCACGAGTGTCCCCACCGACCGTGGTGGTGTCGGTCGATATGTCGATGGTCTGCTCGGTGCCCTCGGCAAGGTGTGCGGGTCGGGGGTGGAGCTGGCGGTGGTCAGCCTCCGCACCGACCTGGAGCGTTACACCCGGATGCTGCCTGGCGCGGAGATCATCCCGGCACCGGCCGCCGTGGCGCACCGCCCGGCCCGGCTCGCGTGGGAGCAGACCGGCCTGCCGCTGCTCGCCCAGCAGGTGGGCGCCGACGTGCTGCACTCGCCCTTCTACACCTGCCCGCTGCGGGCCGGGTGCCCGGTCACGGTCACCGTGCACGACGCGACGTTCTTCACCGAGCCGGAGCACTACGACAAGTCCCGCCGCACGTTCTTCCGCAGCGCCATCAAGACCTCGCTGCGCCGCGCCGACCGGGTGATCGTGCCCAGCAAGGCCACCCGGGACGAGCTGATCCGGCTGCTCGACGCCGACCCGACGCGGATCGACGTGGCCTACCACGGTGTCGACCAGGCGGCCTTCCACGCCCCCACCGAGGAGGAGAAGGCCCGGGTCCGGGCCCGACTGGGGCTGGGCAACAGCAGCTACGTCGCCTTCCTCGGCGCCAAGGAGCCGCGGAAGAACGTGCCCAACCTGATCCGCGGTTGGGCCCGTGCGGTGGCCGACCGCGTCGACCCCCCGGCTCTGGTGATCGCCGGTGGCCAGGGGCACGACGACGACATCGACCGGGCGGTGGCCGAGGTTCCATCGCACCTGCGTCTGCTGCGCCCCGGCTACCTGCGCTACGGCGACCTGCCCGGTTTCCTCGGCGGTGCGCTCGTCGCCGCCTACCCGTCCTACGGCGAGGGGTTCGGGCTGCCGATCCTGGAGGCCATGGCGTGCGCCGCCCCGGTGCTGACCACGCCGCGCCTCTCGCTGCCCGAGGTGGGCGGCGACGCGGTCGCGTACACCTCGGAGGACGCGGAGCAGATCGGCATCGACCTGGCCGCGCTGCTCGACGACGAGCAGCGGCGGTTGTCGCTGGCGAAGGCCGGTTTCGACCGGGCCAAGGAGTTCACCTGGGAGTCCAGCGCCGAGGTGCACATCACCGCCTGGAGTCGCGCCCGTTCGTGACCCCGGGCCCCCTGGTGGTGACCCGTGCCACTGCCAGCAGGTGCGTCGGGCATGATGTGCGGATGCTTTATGCGGTCATTCCGGCAGGTGGCAGCGGCACGAGGTTGTGGCCGTTGTCCCGCGCCGGCCATCCCAAGTTCCTCCACCCGCTGACCGGCACCAGCTCCTCCCTGCTCCAGGCGACCGTGGAGCGGCTCGCGCCGCTGACCACACCGGATCGGACCCTTGTGGTCACCGGTGCGGCACACGTCGCGGCGGTGGCTCGGCAGCTGACCGGTCTGCCCGAGGAGAACATCCTGGTCGAGCCGTCCCCACGGGATTCCTGCGCGGCGATCGCGCTGGCCGCGGCGGTGATCGCGGTACGCGACCCGGACGCGGTGATGGGCAGCTTCGCGGCCGACCACCTGATCGGTGACCCGGGGAACTGGGTCCATACCGTTCAGGAAGCGGTCCGGGGGGCCGAGCAGGGGATGCTGATGACGGTCGGGATCACCCCGACCCGCGCGGAGACCGGCTACGGCTACCTGGAGACCGGTGACCCGTCCGACGACGCCCCCTGGCGGCCGGTGACCGAGTTCAAGGAGAAGCCCGACGCCGAGGTGGCCGAGGCGTACGTCCGTTCGGGCCGGCACCTGTGGAACGCGAGCATGTTCGTGTGGCGGGTGGACGTCTTCCTCGCCGAGCTGGCCCGCCAGCAACCGGCGTTGCACGCTGGCGTCACCGCGATCGCCGCCGCCTGGGGCACCCCGGAGCAGGACGAGGTGCTCGGCGCGATCTGGCCGACGCTGCCGAAGATCTCCGTCGACTACGCGGTGATGGAGGGCGCGGCGACCGCGGGTCGGGTCGCGACGGTGCCGGGTGACTTCGGTTGGAACGACGTCGGCGACTTCCACACCCTCGGTGAGGTGCTGCCGGCCGACGAGGCGGGCAACGTGGTGCTCGGCACCGACGCCAAGCCCGGTGTGCTCCTACGGGACAGCGCCAACCTGGTGGTGGTGCCGCAGTCCGGTCGGCTGGTGGCCGTCCTCGGGCTGCGCGACCTGATCGTGGTGGACACCCCGGACGCGGTGCTGGTCTGCCCGCGCGACCAGGCCCAGGGCGTCAAGGCCCTGGTCGACGAGCTCAAGGCGCGAGGCGAAGAGGGTTACGTCTGAGGGCCGCGAGGGCCGGTGCGACAAGTTGTGCGGTCCCGCCGGCCAGCGGCTCGGGCAGTTGATCCGGTGGGAACCAGCCCAACTCCTCGGCCTCGTCGCTGATCTGCTCCACCGCACCGGGCGGCGCGACCACGACGAACCGGACGTCGAAGTGACGCGAGCCGCCCTGGCAGAGCACCTCGTGCACGTCGACGTCGATCGGCACCGGGTCGATGCGCAGCCCGGCGATCCCGGACTCCTCGGTGGCCTCGCGAAGCGCGGCGGCCACCAGCGTCTGGTCGACCGGCTCGCAGTGCCCGCCGAGCTGCACCCAGAGCCCGAACTTGACGTGCAGACAGAGCAGCACCCGTGTGCCGGTGGCGTCCAACACCAGCGTGCTCGCGGTGACGTGCCCGGGGCGGTGTTGCCGGCTCATCGCGATCGGCCCGGCGTCGAGCAACGCGAGCGTCCGGTCCCTCGCCGCGGCCGCCCCCGGGCTGGTGGGCTGCCAACCTTCGAGGAGCGCGATGGCGTCGGAGTGCAACGGCGCGTAGGTCTCGGGGTCGGTCGGGTGGGCGGTGAGCGAGGTGTCGGGCACCCCATCACTGTACGAGCGTGTGCTCCGTACGCTGACGCGGTGACCCTGCGACTCGTCGAATTCGTGGTGGCCGGCAACGAGGCCAGCGATCTGCTGCCGGTGCGGTCGGCGGCGCTGCTTGGCGCGTACGGTGCGCGTCGGGGCTTCTGGACGGTGCTGGACGAGGGGCCGGTGGAGCGCTGCCTGGTGTTGCTGCTGGAACGGGACGACGGCGAGTGGACGTCCCAGCACGTGCGGGCGGACGCGGGCGTGGAGAACGGGCGGACCGAGGATGGTGAGGCGCTCGCCCACCACGACGGTTGGGTGTACGTCTTCGGCTCCCACTTCGGCTCGAAGGCTGGCCCGTTGCGTCCCCGGCGAGCCTTCGTGGCCCGCTTCCGGGAGGACGACGCGGCGGCCGGGTCGGTGCCGGTGCACGTGGTGCGGAACTCGTTCCGGCTGCACCGGGCGGTGAACGACGCTCTCGCTGGATCGCCGCTGACCCTGTTGCCACCGGGGGAACGGGTGCGGGCGCGGTTCGTCGTCGAGACGTTGGCGAGGGGGACCGCCCGGGAGAAGCGCTGGGTGAGCCGGCTGGCCCCGGGCGACCTGCCGTTGAACGTGGAGGCGGCGGCCTTCACCCCGGACGCGACGGTGCTGCTCGGGCTGCGGTTCCCGGTCACCGCGGCCGGTGAGCCGATCCTGGTGGAGGTGGCTGGTGTGCCGGGCATGTTCACGGCGGAGCCGGCGTGGCCGCGGGCGTTGCGGGCGTACGCGTTGACCGGGGTCACCCCGGTGGGCAAGCTGACCGGGTTCCGTGCGATCACCCCGACGTCGGACGGCGGGTACGCGGCCGTGATCGGCTCGATCGACGCGCTGGGCAAGGGATCCGTGCTGCTCGACGACCATCCGGGCGGCGGGGACGTCACGTCTCGGCAGGTCCGCTTCCGGCTGCCGCACGGTGGGTCGGACGACGCGTTTCGGCTGGTCGGGGAGTCGGTGGTGGACCTGGCGCCGTTCCACCACGTGGAGGGGCTGGCGGAGTTGGACGGGCGACCGTTCTACGTCACGGACGAGGATCACCGGGTCGCGCTGTGGGCCGGTTGAGTCGGATGGGTGACGCTGGGGCGGGATGACCGGACGGCACCTCTGCGGAGCAAGGGCCGCAGACCCTCGTGGTGCCGCCCGATCACCGGGGCCTCCCCGGGCCCGGTGCCCTCGGGCCGGCACGTCGAGGACGCACCGGCGCGGTGTTCGGGCACTGGAAGCATGTCGAAACGCTCCGGCGGCGTCGAGGTTTTTCAGTCCAGGCTTAAAGATGGAGATTAGTGCCGGCCGGGTAGAGTCGAACGGTCACCCGGCATCCCCCTGCTGGCGACGATGGAGCGCTCCATGCTGAAGATCCACTTTTCCGGGGAGGACATCCTCCGGACTCGGGTGGCGCCGGCGGCGGACCCGGTCTGGGAGCTGGTCCTCAGCCTGCACGCGTTACAGAGCCGCAACCGCGACCCGGTGACGGCACACTGGCGGCGCACCGTGTCTCAGGGGCTGCGTCAGGACGTCGCCTCCGAGCAGCTCCGGTTGCTCTTCGCGCTGAGCCCGCCGCGCGGCTACTTTCCCGACTTCCTCACCCCGTACGCCAGTGTCGACGGCTTCGAGGCCGGGCTGGACGCGCTCCGCAGCACCCCGACCGGGATGCTCCGGCGAGACCTGAGCGTGCTCGCCGCCGAGAACCAGCTGCCACCCTCTGCCGCCGCGCTGGCCCGGGGTGAGGTGGCGGTGCTGCACCACCTCGCGGACTCGATGGTGCAATACCGATCATTGGCGATCAATCCCTACTGGAGCCGCATCCAGGCGGCAGTCGCGGCGGACCGGGCCCGCCGGGCCAGGGCGTTGCTCGACGGCGGTGTCGAGAGCCTGCTCACCAGCCTCCGACCGGCCATGCGGTGGGACGGTGGGGTGCTCGAGGTCCGCAACTATCCAGACAGCCGGGAGCTGCACCTCGACGGCCGAGGGCTGCTGCTGGTGCCGTCGTTCTTCTGTGCCGACACACCTGTCGCCCTGCTCGACCCGGCCCTACCGCCCGTGCTGGTCTACCGGGTGGACCGTCTCGGCGGGCTGCTGTCGGTGAACGACGCCGGGTCGACCCGGTCCGCCGCTGCCCGTGAGTCGCTCGCCGCGCTGCTCGGCCGCACCAGGGCGGCGGTGTTGGAGGCAAGCGACGAGGGCTGCACCACCGGTGAGGTCGCCCGCCAACTCAACATCTCACCGGCAGCGGCGAGCCAACATGCCACGGTGCTGCGCAACGCCGGCCTGCTGGTCAGCCACCGGGACCGCAACAGCGTGCTGCACACGCTGACTCCGCTCGGCCGGGCCATGCTGGACGCCTGACCCGCCACCGGGCGAGCGCCGGGCCGGCTGGCCGCGTGACCAGGCCGTTTCTCAGCGCGCGAGCGCAGCGCTCGCCGGGTCGGGTGATCCGGCCGTCTGTCAGTGCGCGAGGGCGGCGCTCGCCGGGCCGCGTGACCAGGCCGTTTCTCAGAGCGCGAGGGCGGCGCTCGCCGGGCTGCCGGGGGGCGGCGGCAACAGGGTCGAGCCGACACCCTGGGCGGCCAGGGCGACGCGCAGTCGGTGCAGGTCGGCACCGAAGCGCACCAGGCCGATCGGCTCGACGGGGGTCGGGGCCGAGCCGAGCAGCAGGGAGGCCCCGTCCGGCCAGCCGGGCATCTCGGCGACCAGTCCGGCGCGTACCTCGGCCTCGTCGACCAGGGTGAAGACCGTGCCGGGGGCGACCACCTCGGCGACCGCGTCGATCGCCCGTCGCACCGCGGTCAGGTCGGCCGGCGTGGGGCCGGGACCGTCGCCCAGGGTGGCGGCGTCGGCCAACCCGGCGGCGCGGGCCTCGGCGGTACCGAGGGCGAAGAGATCCTGTGCGGCGTCGCGGATCAGCGCCCGCGCGCCGCCGGCGTCGTCCGGGGCGGTGGCGGCGAGGTAGCCGCGCACGACCGCGACGGGGACCTGATCGCACTTGCCCTTGATCAGCTCGCCGGCACCCGCCAGCTCGTCCACCACGGCCATCTGGGTCAACTGAAGCTCGTTGCCGTACGGGTCGACCTCGCCCCGGTGGTCGCGGATGGCCGGCATCCCGGCCACGCCCAGCGCCACGTCGGTGAGCCCGTTGCGCCAGGGCCGGCCCATGGTGTCACTGATGATCACGGCCACGTCCAGGTCGTAGCGCTCCCGCAACGCGTCGGAAAGCGCCCGTGCCGATGCGTCCGGGTCGACCGGCAGCAGCACCAGTTGGGTCTTGTCCACGTTCGATGCGTCGATCCCCGCCGACGCCATCACGAAACCGTGGTGGGTCTGCACGATCCGGGTCGGCCCCCGACTGGCGACCACCCGGGCGGTCTCACCGGCCAGGACCTCGTCCCGTGCGGCCAGCCGCTCGGGCCCGTCCGCCGGGACGTCGACCAGCCGCCCCTCCGACTTCGAGACGATCTTGCTGGTGACCACAAGCACGTCTCCGTTGCGCAGCCACGGCGCAGCGGTCGCGATCATCGCGGCCAGGTCGTCACCCTCGGTCACGTGGCCGATGCCGAGCACCGGCAGGATCTCCAGCCTCACGTCAACTCCACCGCGGCGCGGACCATGGCCGCCGTCGCCGCCTCGTCGGTCATCCGCAGCGGCACCGCGCGGACCGTCACCCCGGGCACCACAGTGTCAGCGTCCTCCTCGGCGACCAACCAGCCATCGAGCAGGCCGCCGTCGGACCGGCCCCCGTAGAGGCGGCCCACCCCGGCGGCGCTGCACTCGACACCCAGCACGTCCAGACAGCGGTCGGCCATCCCCCGCACCGGAGCACCGCCGATGATCGGCGAGACGCCCACCACCGGCGCGGGGCCGTCCGCCACAGCCTCCCGCAGCCCCGGTACGGCCAGCACCGGCGCGACGCTCACCACCGGATTGCTGGGGGCGACCAACACCAGGTCGGCGGAGCCGATCGCGTCCAGCACACCGGGTGCCGGCTTCGCCGTCTCCGCACCGACGAAGACGAAGCGGTGGGTGCGGATGTCGGCCCGGTAGCGTACCCACCACTCCTGGAAGTGGATCGCCCGCTGACCCTGCTCGTCCTCGACGGTGCCGGCGCTGTTCGCGGGTGCGGGGCTCGCAAGCTCACTCCTCCCGCTCACGACAGCGTGCGTTTCCAGGCGGTCGTCGGTGGCCGGCAGCAGACGTACCCCCGGCTCCCAGCGGGTGGACAGCGCCTCGGTGACCGTGCTCAACGGGTAACCGCCGTTGAGCATGGTGCTCCTGACCAGGTGGGTGGCGATGTCCTTGTCGCCGAGGCCGAACCAGTCCGGCTGTGCCCCGTACGCGGCCAACTCGCCCTTGACCGTCCAACTCTCGCCGACCCGGCCCCAGCCCCGCTCCGGGTCCGCGCCGCCGCCGAGCGTGTACATGACGCTGTCCAGGTCGGGGCAGATCTTCAACCCGTGCAGCCACAGGTCGTCGCCGACGTTGACCACGGCCGTCACGTCCGCGCCGACCTCGCGGGCGTACGCCCGTACGCCGAGCAGGAACCGGGCGCCGCCGATGCCGCCGGCCAGAACCACGATGTGCATGTCGACCATCCTCGCGCACGTGACGCCTCCGGTCCGCCGGTGGCCCACGAGACTAGGCTCACGTGCGCCCTGTCCGATCCGGCCCCGAGGGGGAACTCGTGACCAGCCCCGCCGAGCCCGCGTCCTCCGACGCGACGCAGGCCCGTCAGCTGACCAAGCCACTACGCGAACTCGCCGCGCTCGCGTTGCTCGGCGCCAACGCCGTGTTCCTCTTCGTGGGCCTGCTCCGGTTGATCGCCCCGAACGGCTCCTTCACCGAACGGGCGGGCGGTGCCTTCGGCACGTTCGTCGGGTTGGAGGCGGTGGGCCTCCCGCTGCTGGCCGTGCTGCTGGCCACGCACATCTCGCCGGTGGTGCCGAAGGCCAAGCTGATCACGCAGGTGGCCCTCGGTGAGTACGCGGCCAGCGCGGTGATCGGTACGCTGACCATGCTGATCTCGACGGTGGGTCGCCTGGCCGATGCCAGGGTGCTCGACGCGCTCCTCGGTGTGCTCGACCAGATCGCCTGGATGGTGATCTTCGCGGTTGCCGCCTGGGTGGTCTACACCATCTGGCGTGCCCGCTACTACGTGCCGCGGCCCAAGCCCCAGCCGGGCGTCTACGGCCAGCCGCAGGCAGGCTGGCCGCAGCAGCAGGGTGGTTGGCCGTCCCCGGGGCAGCCCGGTGGCCAGCCGCAGGGCGGGTGGCCCGCTCCCGGCCAGTACGCCCAGCCGTCCCCACCGTTCCAGGCCCCGCCGTCGGCCCCGTCCCACCCGCAGTCCGCCCCGCCGCACCCGCAGTCGGCCCCGCCGTTCCCGCAGTCCGCGCCGCCGTTCCAGGCCCCGCAGTCGGCGCCCCCGTTCCCACAGTCGGCCCCGCCGCACCAGCAGTCCGCGCCGCCGTTCCCGCGGTCGGCGCCGCCGTCGCCTGCCGCGCCGCCGTTCGGGCAGCCGCCGTCGGCGGACCCGACCCAGGCCATCCCGCGCCCGTCGGCCGAACCAACCCAGGCGATCCCGCGCCCCTCGGGGGACCCGACCGAGGCGATCCCGCGCCCGTCGGCCGAACCAACCCAGGCCATCCCGCGCCCCTCGGCGGACCCGACCGAGGCCATCCCGCGCCCGTCGGCGGACCCGACCGAGGCGATCCCGCGCCCCTCGGGGGACCTGACCGAGGCCATCCCGCGCCCCTCGGCGGACCCGGCGCAGGCGATTCCCCGGCCCGCCAATCCGGACGACGACCGTACCCAGCACATCAAGCCCGGCGAGCACCCCGACCAGCCGCGCTGAATCGGCCTGCGGGGTGACTTCATGATCAGGTGATGAAAAGTAGGTCGGCAACGGGTCCTCACACCTATTTTTCATCACCTGATCACCGCGCTGGCGGGGGAGCCGGGGGCCGGCTGGCGAGGTCGCTGGGCAGGGTCATCGCGCTGGCGGGGGAGCCGAGGGGCCGGCTGGCGAGGTCGCTGGGCAGGGTCATCGCGCTGGCGGGGAGCGCGGGGTGGCTAGCGCTGGGCACGGTCGCCACGCTCACGGGGAGCCGAGGTGGGCCGTTTCGCACGGTCCGGGCACTGGTCGGTCGAGCGGGCCCGCGCTGCGCATAGGCTGAGCGGATGGTTGATCGCACCCAATCCGGCCCGAGCGACGCTAGCGTGCGACGGGCCCTGGCCCGGGCCGCGAACGGGCGGGCGCTGGACGTCGAGGAGGCGACCGCGCTGCTGTCCGCCCGTGGTGACGCGCTCGACGAGCTGCTCCGGGTGGCCGGTGGGGTTCGTGACGCCGGGCTACGTGACGCCGGGCGGCCGGGCGTGGTCACGTACTCGAAGAAGGTCTTCATCCCGCTGACCCGGCTCTGCCGGGACCGCTGCCACTACTGCACGTTCGCCACCGTGCCGCACCGGCTGCCGGCGCCGTTCCTGGACCGTGACGAGGTGCTCGCCATCGCGCGGGCCGGCGCCGCCCAGGGGTGCAAGGAGGCGCTCTTCACGCTCGGTGACCGGCCGGAGGAGCGCTGGCCGGCGGCCCGGAGCTGGTTGGACGAGCGTGGCTACGACTCCACACTGGACTACCTGCGGGCCTGTGCGGTCGCCGTGTTGGAGGAGACCGGGCTGCTGCCGCACCTCAACCCCGGTGTGCTGTCCTGGTCGGAGTTGCAACGGCTCAAGCCGGTCGCGCCGAGCATGGGCATGATGTTGGAGACGACCGCGACCCGGCTCTGGTCGGAGCCGGGCGGCCCGCACTTCGGCTCACCGGACAAGGAGCCGGCGGTGCGGCTGCGGGTCCTGGAGGACGCGGGTCGGGTCGGGGTGCCGTTCACCACGGGCATCCTGATCGGCATCGGCGAGACGCCGGCCGAGCGGGTGGACGCGCTCTTCGCGATCCGTCGCGCCCACCGGGAGTACGGCCACCTCCAGGAGGTGATCGTGCAGAACTTCCGCGCCAAGCCGGACACGGCGATGCGTGGCATGCCCGACGCGGAGCTGCACGACCTGGCCGCCACGGTGGCGGTGGCCCGGCTGCTGCTGGGCCCGAAGGCCCGCATCCAGGCCCCGCCGAACCTCATCGCCGGCGAGTACGACCTGCTGTTGCGCGCCGGCATCGACGACTGGGGTGGCGTCTCGCCGCTCACCCCGGACCACGTCAACCCGGAACGCCCGTGGCCGCAGATCGACGAGTTGGCCCGGCACACCGAGCTGGCCGGGTTCACGCTGCGGGAGCGGCTGACGATCTACCCCGAGTACGTGCGCGCCGGCGACCCGTGGCTCGACCCACGGCTGTCGCCGCACGTGACCGCGCTGGCCGACCCGGCGACGGGCATGGCTGTCGAGTCGGCGCTGCCGCAGGGGCGACGCTGGCAGGAGCCGGAGGAGGTGTTCGGCGGGCGGGTCGACCTGCACGCCACCATCGACACCACCGGCCGCACCGACGACCGGCGGGGTGACTTCGACAGCGTCTACGGCGACTGGTCCGAGGTCGCCGGCAAGGTCGCCCCCGAGGCGGTCGCGCGTCGAGCGGGCGTACCCCCGGTGATTGCCGGGAGTGGCGCGGACCGTGACCTGGCGGCCGGGCTGCGGTTGGCCGCCGACGACCCGGCGGCGCTGCTCGACCCCCGGCACGCCGACGCCGCGCTGGCGCTGTTCGGCGCGGACGGGCCGGCGCTCGACGCGTTGTGCCGGCTCGCCGACGACGTGCGCCGGGACGCGGTCGGCGACGACGTCACCTACGTGGTCAACCGCAACATCAACTTCAGCAACGTCTGTTACGTGGGCTGCCGGTTCTGTGCGTTCGCGCAGCGTGAGCGGGACGCCGACGCGTACCGGCTCTCCGTCGACCAGGTCGCCGACCGGGCCGAGCAGGCGTGGGCGGCCGGTGCCAGCGAGGTGTGCCTGCAGGGCGGCATCGACCCGAAGATGCCGGTCACCGGGTACGCCGACATCGTGCGCGCGATCAAGGCCCGGCTGCCGGAGATGCACGTGCACGCGTTCTCGCCCATGGAGATCGTCACCGCCGCCGCGAAGGCCGGGGTGCCGGTGCGTGAGTGGTTGCTCCAGCTGCGCGAGGCCGGGCTGGACACCATCCCCGGCACCGCCGCCGAGATCCTCGACGACGACGTGCGCTGGGTGCTGACCAAGGGCAAACTCCCGGCCGCCGCCTGGGTCGACGTGGTCAGCACGGCCCACGAGCTGGGCATCCGGTCCAGCTCCACGATGATGTACGGCCACGTCGACCACCCCGGGCAGTGGCTGGCGCACTTCCGGGTGCTGGCCGGTGTGCAGGACCGCACCGGTGGGTTCACCGAGTTCGTGGCGCTGCCGTTCGTGCACACGAATGCTCCGATCTATCTGGCCGGCATCGCCCGGCCCGGGCCGACCTGGCGGGAGAACCGGGTGGTACACGCCATGTCCCGGCTGCTGCTGCACGGCCGGATCGACAACATCCAGTGCTCCTGGGTGAAGCTCGGCGACGAGGGCACGGTGGCCATGCTCCAGGGTGGATGCAACGACCTGGGCGGCACGCTGATGGAGGAGACGATCTCCCGGATGGCCGGCTCCGACAACGGTTCCGCGCGTACCGAGGAGCAGTTGCGGGCCATCGCGAAGGCCGCCGGTCGTCCGGCGCGCAAGCGGTCGACTGCGTACGGTCACGTTCGACCCTGACGTCGAACCTTTCCCCGCCGCCGGCCGTACCACGCGGTGCCGGCGGCGGTCGCGGCGAGGATCGCCGCCGGTGTCCCCTTCAGGGGCCCGGTGGCGTCGTTGGACGGTGCCGGACCCGTCCGTCCCCCCGCGGGCGCGTGCGCGCCGCAGCCGGAAAGGTTGCCCATGACCAGTGATCAGCGGAAGCGGCAGTGGCCGCGACTGACCCGCCGGCAGACGTTGACCGCAGCGGCGAGCGCCACTCTCGGTGCCGCCGCGCTCACCGTGCCGGGCCTGTCAGCCGCGCAGAACGCCCCCGGCGCGGCCGGCCGAGCCGACGAACCGATAGTCGTGCACCTGCGTGACGCCGAATCCGGAACGATGGACGTCTTCGTCGGTGAGGCGCGGATCGAGGTACGTGACCGCGGCCTGGCGGACCGGCTGCGGCGCGCCGCCCGGCGCTGACCCGACATCCCGCACTGCCATCCTGTCCCCGCCCAGTGAGGTTGGTCCGCCATGTCTTCCCACCGTGAGGCCCCGGAGATAGCCAAGGATCCGGTCGCCGACAGCTCCGACCTGTACGCGTTCGTCAGCCCCGACAAGCCCGACACGGTGACGTTGATCGCCAACTACGTGCCGTTGCAGTTGCCCTCCGGGGGCCCGAACTTCTTCGAGTTCGGTGACGACGTCCGTTACGAGATCCATATCGACAACGACGGCGACGGTCGTCCGGATGTCACCTACCGGTTCGAATTCACCACCGAGATCACCAATCCGAACAGCTTTCTCTACAACACCGGCACGATCGAGTCGCTGGACAGCAAGAACTGGAACCGGCGGCAGTTCTACAGCCTGACCCGGGTGGCCGACGGCCGGGAGCACCGGTTGGCGCACAAGCTGCCCTGCCCGCCGTGCAACGTCGGCCCGCTGTCCACCCCGAAGTACGCCGACCTCGTCCGGCAGGCGACCTACTCCCTCTCCACGGGGGAAAAGGTCTTCGCCGGGCAGCGCGCCGACGGCTTCTTCGTCGACCTGGGGGCGATCTTCGACCTCGGCACGTTGCGGCCGTTCCAGCAGCTGCACGTCGCCGGAAAGAAGATCTTCAAGGCCGAGGGGGAGCCGGTCAACGCCACCGACCGGATGAACGTGCACAGCATCGCCGTGCAGGTGCCACTGAAGCAGGTGCGCCGACGCGCCAGCCGGTACGGCGCCGCTGACCCGGCGTCGGTGCTCGGGGTGTGGACGTCGGCGTCGCGCCGGCAGGTCCGCGTGCTCGGCGACCGGGGCGGTGCGGACACCGCGACCGGCCCGTTCACGCAGGTCTCCCGGCTGGGCAATCCGCTGTTCAACGAGGTCATCGTGCCGATGTCCAAGAAGGACCTGTGGAACTCGCTGCCGCCGTCGGAGGACAAGCGGTTCGCGCGGTTCGTCGAGCAACCGGAGCTGGCCGCGCTGCTGCCGGCGCTCTACCCGGACGTCTTCCCCAACCTGGACAAACTCACCAAGGCCAAGAAGGTCCGCGCGGATCTGGTGGCGATCCTGCTCACCGGCATACCGGCCGGGCTGATCGACGGCTTCACCAACACCACCGGCGACGTGCAGGCCGACATGCTGCGGCTGAACACGGCGATCCCGCCGACGGCCAAGCCGGACCGGTTCGGGGTGCTCGGTGGCGATCTGGCCGGGTTCCCGAACGGGCGGCGGGTCGGCGACGACGTGGTCAGCATCGCGCTGCGGGCGATCGCCGGGGTGACCGTGCCGCTCGTCGACAAGACGTTCCGTCCGGACGCGGCGGCCGCCGCGGTCACCCCCGGCCTGAGCGCCGCCGACGTGACCGCGCCGTTCCTCGGGAACTTCCCCTACCTGGGTACGCCGTACGACGGGTTCAACAACCCGCCGGCGGCCTGAGTGGGGGCGCAGCGGATGCACGAGCACGCGTACGGGCCGTCGGAGACGGGCAGCGTCGTCCTCGATCTGGGTGGCGACACCGGTGCCCTGATCGTCTACACCGGCCGGGATCTGCATGGCCGGGAGATCGAGATCAGCCGGGACGATGATCGGCGGGTGCACTCCGCGGTGCGGGAGCGCCGGGTGCAGGACGGCTCGTTCCACAGTGCGGTCTACCCGGATCTGCCCGGCGGGATCTATACCGTCTGGTGGGACGCGAACACGCCCGTCGGCAGAGTTTCTGTCCAAGGTGGAGGGATAGCCGAGTTCGTATGGCCCAGCAGCGGTTTCGGGGTCGCCGGCTGACCCTTCCACACCGCTTTTCGCGTCGCGCCCCGTCCACATTGTGGGCGGGGCGCACGCGCTGTGCCCAGCTTGAGGGGCAGTCTGCGCCGTGCCGCGTTAACCTGTCCCCCACCAAGATCAGCTTTGGGGGTGCGGGTGTCTGGGGCGGCCCTGGCGATGACCTGCCGGGGGAGCGCCACGGCAGAAAAGTCGGGCAACTCGCCGGAGAGGGCGTTACTCGGCCGGGGTCTGAATCGATAGGGCAGGTTGCGAGGCTGGACGGCCCCAGTGGTCGTCCGGGGGTGTCGGGAGGGCGACTCCATTATCAAGTTTGGCTTGACGGCGCACGCATTACACGCGTGTAATTTGAATGGGGTTGTTCGCACGGAACGCAACAAAACGGGACCGGACGGACAAGCACGCCTTTCGCGTGGGGGGTTGCAGCGGCGATGACGCCGGTGCGCGACAAGGAGGCATTTGATGGACGGCCAGCTTGAAGTGGCCGACCTGCTCGGAAACGCGCCGGAGTGGCAGGAGCGGGCGTTGTGCTCGCAGACCGACCCCGAAGCGTTCTTCCCCGAGAAGGGCGGCTCAACCCGCGAGGCGAAGCGGATCTGCTCGCGGTGTGAGGTCAAGACCGAATGCCTCGAATACGCTCTCGGTCACGACGAGCGATTCGGCATCTGGGGTGGGCTCTCCGAGCGGGAGCGGCGCAAGTTGAAGCGGCGGGCCGCCTGAGCGGTGCGAGGTCGCCGGCGGTGGGGGCCGCCCGACTCGCCCGGCACAGGCTGCCCGACCGGGGCTCGTTCGGCCCGGCTTGTCGGGGGCTGCGGTTCGAGCTGAACTGGTGGTTCGGTGTGGCTGTCGGTTCGATCTGAGCTGTCGGGGGACTGCTCAGGCCAGCTCGTCGGGGTCGACGCCGAGCAGGTTCGCCACCTGTTCGATGATCACGTCATGCACGAGATCGGCGAGGTCCTCACGGTCCATCGCCCGGAACTCCAGAGGCCGTCGGTACAAAACGATCCGCGGCGGCACCTCCTGGCGGCCCGGACGACCGGGCAGCAGCCGGGCCAGCGGGACCTCGCCGTCCTCCAACACATCGGAGTCGTAGACGTTCAGGTCCGGTGGCACGTCCTCGACCGCGAACTCGACCCCGGCCAACTCCTTGGCGAACCGACGCTCCAGCGTCTCCACGGTGTCCAGGACCAGGTCGTCGAAGACCTCGGCCTTGGTCCGCGCCAGCGGCACGGTGGCCGGCACCAGCCGCCCGCGCAGGCCGCGACCGTGCCGGTCACGGTGCACGCGCCGGCCAGGGCCGGGGCGGCGGTGTTCCGGGCTCGTCATGAGGCAAAGGGTAGCGCCCGTGCCGGGCTGGTCAGCGGCACCGCCGCTCCCGTGGCGCGGCGCGCCCAGGACGGCGAACTGTGATCACCGCTACGGGCGTGTCGCAACGCGAAGCGATGCGCCGGACCCGGTAATGGAGATACCCTGCGCCCGTGAGGTCACCACGGCGCTGCTCCCGTAACGGCTGCCCCCGGCAAGCGGTTGCCACATTGACCTATGTCTACAACGAGTCGACAGCGGTGGTGGGGCCGCTGGCGGCGTTCGCCGAGCCGCACACGTACGACCTGTGTGAGCCGCACGCCCGCAGCCTGACGGCACCGCGCGGCTGGGACGTGGTCCGGCACGAGGGTGAGTTCGAGCCGCCGCCGCCCACCACTGACGACCTGGTCGCGCTCGCCGAGGCGGTCCGCGAGGCCGCCCGCCCGGCCCCCCGCCCCCCGGACCCCGACCAGAACCACCACGACCACCCCCACCAGACCGGCCGCCGAGGCCACCTCCGGGTAATCCCCCCCAACCACTAACCCACCCGCCCCTGCCCCACCCGCCCGGCCCCTCCCTCGTGGTCCCGTTGATCATGAGGTCATTGCCATCCCGCCCGGCGTGTCGGCGCTATAACTCCATGATCAACGCGCGGTGCTGTCGGGCGTGGCGGCCCGCTGAGGGAGGGGCACTTTGGGGGCGTTTTGGGGATGCCTGGGGTACGTGTTGACACGTCTGACCGCCACACGCCGGTACGCCGCAGACATCGCCACTCACCGTGATTAGCATGCGCCGCAGCGTGCATAACCTGGCGGGCAGGAGGATCCGGTGGCGAACGAGGCGTTGCGGGTGGCGATGGCCGAGGCGGGGGAGACGGCCGAATCGCTGGCGGAGAAGGTTCGCGTCGACCCCAAGACGGCCGCGCGGTGGCTTGCCGCGGGGCGTATCCCGCACTCCCGTACCCGGGTCGCGGTGGCCCAGGTGCTGTGTCGGGACGCGGCCGACCTCTGGCCGGAGCCGTTCCGCCGCCGTGACCTGCCGTGGTTCCGACAGTGGGCCGAGCTTGAACAGGACGCCGTCTCGATCCGCTCCTACCAGCCGCTGCTCGTGCCGGGCCTGCTCCAGACCGAGGGGTACGCTCGCGCGGTGCTGGGCACCGGTGGTCTGCTCCCACCGTCCGAGGTGGACCTGATCGTCGCGGGCCGCCTCGAACGGCAGGCGGTCCTCGGCCGGGCTGCCCCACCGCAGTTCGTGGCGGTGATCGACGAGGTGGTGCTGCGCCGGCTGGTCGGTGACCGCGCCGTGATGTCCGGGCAGTTGGCCCACCTGGCGGCGGTCGCGGAGTGGGAGCACGTGCAGGTGCGGGTCATCCCGGCGGAGAGCCCGTGGCACACCGGTCTGGCTGGCCCCTTCGTGTTGGGTCGCCTGCCCGACGGGACGGAATTGGCGTATCTCGACAACCAGCTTCGCGGTCAGGTCGTGACCGATCCCGTCGATGTCGCTAACCTGGGACGCAGGTGGGAGAGCGTCGCCGGTGAGGCGTTACCCCAACGTCAGTCGATCGAGCTGATCAGGGAAGTGGCCACGACATGGAGATGACCGACGCCCGTTGGCGCACCGCGACCCGCAGCAGCAACAACGGCGGTGCCTGCGTGGAGGTGGCCGACAACCTGCCCGGTCGGGTGCTGGTGCGCGACAGCAAGGACCGCGACGGTGGCACCCTGGCCTTCGCGCCGGCCGCCTGGTCGTCCTTCGTCGAGCTTGTCCGATCGAGCTGATCAGGGAGGTGGCCACGACATGGACATGACCAACGCCCGTTGGCGCACCGCGACCCGCAGCAGCAACAACGGCGGCGACTGCGTCGAGGTGGCCGACAACCTGCCCGGTCGGGTGCTGGTGCGCGACAGCAAGGACCGCGACGGCGGCACCCTGACCTTCGCGCCGGCCACCTGGTCGTCCTTCGTCGACCTCGTCCGCCGGTCCGGCCGCTGAGCCGACGCCGGGCCGCCCGCTCTGGGCCGCCGCTGAGGGACGTCCGCCGGTCCGCCCGCTGATCCACTCGGCTTCATGAAAAGCGCGGTGTCGCAGCCTCCATGACACCCCGACTTCCGGAAACACGAGTGGACCAAGCTGAGTGTGGTCGACTCCTGCACGGGCAGTGACGCTCCGGCCCCGATGCTGCTCTCCCGCCGCCGGTTTGCCATCGTGTCAGTCGTCCACGGCGCCGACCCTGAGGAAAACTGATGCGTGTTCCCCTCCGGCCCCTCTCCCGGCGTGGACTACTCAGCGGCACTCTCGGTTCGGCCGCCCTGCTCGCCGGGGGCGGCGGCCTCGCGGGCGGCCTCGCCGGCTGCGGCACCAAGGGCGCGCAGCAGACCGAGGCCGGCTGCGTCAGCGAGGACCTCTCCGGCACCGAGAAGAAACTGGCGTTCTCCAACTGGCCGCAGTACCTGGACGTGGACGACGCGGACGAGTCCAAGCGACCCAGCCTGGACGAGTTCGGGCGGAAGACCGGCATCCAGGTCACCTACACCGAGGACATCAACGACAACAACGAGTTCTTCGGCAAGGTGCAGCACCAACTCGCCGCCTGCCAGAGCACCGACCGGGACATCATCGTGCTGACCGACTGGATGGCGGCCCGGATGAGCCGGCTCGGCTGGATCCAGCAGCTCGACCCCGCGAAGATGCCGAACGTGCGGGCCAACCTGCTGCCGTCGCTGGTCAACCACTCCTTCGACACCGACAGCCGGCTCTCCGTCCCGTGGCAGGCCGGCCTCGCCGGGTTGGCGTACAACGGTGACGTCACCGGGGAACTGCGTACCGTCGACGAGTTGCTGACCCGCCCCGACCTGAAGGGCCGGGTGTCGGCGCTCAGCGAGATGCGCGACACGATGGGCCTGCTGATGCAGTCCAACGGGCACGACCCGGCCAACTTCACCACCGCCCAGTTCGACGACGCGCTGCACAAGCTCAGGAAGGCCGTCGACTCCGGGCAGATCCGCAGGTTCACCGGCAACGACTACGCACCCGACCTGGCCAAGGGCGACATCGCCGCGTGCATCGGCTGGTCCGGGGATGTCATCCAACTCTCCGGTGCCAACGAGAAGGTGCGGTTCGTCGCGCCCGACTCCGGCGTGGTGCTCTACAGCGACAACATGATGGTGCCGATCCGGGCCACCCACAAGGCGAACGCCGAGCAGCTCATCAACTACTACTACGAGCCGGCCGTCGCCGCGAGGCTCGCCGCGTACGTCAACTACATCTGCCCGGTCAAGGGCGCGCAGGCCGAGATGGAGAAGATCGACAGCGCGTTGGCCGCCAACCCGCTGATCTTCCCCGACGACGCGCTGTTGTCGAAGGCCACGACGTTCATGGTCCTGGACACCAAGCAGGAGCAGGAGTACGAGAGCAAGTTCCAGCAGGTCATCGGGGCGTGACGGGGATGGCGCGCGAGACACCCGCCGGCGACCTGCGCCTGGCCGACCTCACCAAGCGCTTCGGCAGCGTCACCGCCGTCGACGGCCTCAGCCTGACCGTCGGGCAGGGCTCGTTCTTCGCGCTGCTCGGCCCGTCCGGCTGCGGCAAGACCACCACGCTGCGGATGATCGCCGGCCTGGAGGAGCCGACAAGCGGCCAGGTGCTGCTCGGTGACCGGGACGTCACCCGACTGCGACCGTACCGGCGGCCGGTCAACACCGTGTTCCAGAGCTACGCGCTCTTTCCGCACCTCACCGTCTTCGAGAACGTGGCCTTCGGGCTGCGTCGACGCGGCCTCCGCCCGGTCGACGGCGAGGTGCACCGGATGCTGTCGCTGGTGCAGCTCGACGGCTACGGCAAACGCCGACCGGCCCAGCTCTCCGGCGGCCAGCAGCAACGGGTCGCGCTGGCCCGCGCCCTGGTCAACCGGCCGCAGGTGCTGCTGCTCGACGAGCCGATCGGCGCTCTCGACCTGAAGCTGCGTCGGCAGATGCAGATCGAGCTGAAGCGCATCCAGACCGAGGTCGGCATCACCTTCGTACACGTCACCCACGACCAGGAGGAGGCCCTGACCATGGCCGACACCGTCGCGGTGCTGAACGCGGGTCGGATCGAGCAGCAGGGCGCGCCGGCCGACCTCTACGAGTTCCCCGCCACCGCGTTCGTGGCGAGCTTCCTCGGCCAGTCCAACCTGATCGCCGGCGAGGCCACCGGCGCCAGCGGCGGCGACGTCGCGGTGACGGCGCACGGCACGCGCTTCTCGGTGCCCGCCGGCCGGGCACGGTCCGCCCGCGGTCCGGTCCACCTGGGGGTACGCCCCGAGAAGCTGACTCTGGTCGGCTCCGCCGACCAGGTGCCCGTGGGGCATCAACACGTCACCGGGGTGGTCAGCGACGCCTCCTACGTGGGGGTCAGCACGCAGTATCTGCTGCGTACCGACTGGGGCGGCGAGCTGACGGTGTTCGTGGCGAACAGCGCGACGTCGACGCCTGTCGCCCTCGGCGGTGCGGCCGTCGCGTACTGGCACCCGCGGCACGCGTTCCTGCTGCCCCGGGGTGCCACGAGCGCCGACCGGACGTCGCCGGTGCTCGACGAGCCGGTGAGCGCGTCGTCGTGACCCGCCCGCCTCCCAGCGGCTCGGGGCAGGCAGCGCCTGCGGCTGCGGCACCGGCAGCCCGGTCCGGGAGGCGCCGGCTTCTGCCGTACCTCCTGGTTTTGCCTGGTGTTGCCTGGCTGTTCGTCTTTTTCGGGGTGCCGCTGGCGCAGCTCGCGGCGGCCAGCCTGTACGACCCCAACGGCTCACTGTCCACCGGTTACGCGATGAGCTGGGCGGTCGGCAACTACCCGGACGTGGTGCGGGCGTACTGGCCGCAGTTCCTGCGCTCGTTCGGCTACGCCGGGCTGGCCCTGGTGCTGGCGTTGCTGCTGGGCTACCCGCTGGCGTACGCGATCGCGCGGAAGGCCGGGCGGTGGAAGAACCTGCTGCTGGTCTGCGTGGTCGCGCCGATGTTCACCAGTTTCCTGGTCCGCACGTTGGCGTGGAAGACGATCCTGTCGGACAACGGCGCGCTCGTCGGCCTGCTGCGCGACGTGCACCTGCTCGCACCGGACGGCCGGCTGCTGGCCACGCCGTTCGCGGTGGTGCTCGGCCTGACGTACAACTTCCTGCCGTTTCTGGTGCTGCCGCTGTACGCGAGCCTGGAGCGGCTCGACCACCGGTTGCTGGAGGCGGCCGGCGACCTGTACGCGAGCGCGGCGCAGACGTTCCGCCGGGTGACGTGGCCGTTGTCCCGGCCCGGCCTGGTCGCCGGCATGCTGCTGTTCTTCATCCCGGCCAGCGGCGACTACATCAACGCCGAACTGCTCGGCACCCCCAACGAGTACATGATCGGCAACGTGATCGACTCGGCGTTCCTGGTCCGGCTGGACTACCCGCAGGGCGCCGCGCTGTCGTTCCTGCTGCTGGCGGCGATCCTCGCGGTGGTCTTCGGCCACCTGCGCAGGGCCGGCACGCGGGAGGTGCCGTGAGGATCTCCCGTTGGCTGGCCGACCGCTGGGTGCTGATCGTGGCGCTGCTGGTGCTCGGCTACCTGGCGCTGCCGATCCTGGTGGTGGCCGGGCTGTCCGTCAACCGGCCGTCGAGTCGACTGTCGTACGACTTCAACGAGTTCACCCTGGACAACTGGCGACAGCCCTGCGCCACCTCGGACATGTGTGACGCGGTGCTGCGCAGCGTACGGATCGGTTTCGTCGCCACGGTGATCGCCACCGCGCTGGGCACCCTGCTGGCGTTCGCGCTGGTCCGGCACCGCCCGCGCGGCCGGTCCGGCATCAACATGCTGATCTTCCTGTCGATGGCCACCCCGGAGCTGGTGATGGGCACGTCGCTGCTGGCGCTCTTCGTGGCGGCGGGGGTGCCGCAGGGCTTCTGGACCGTCGTGATCGCACACGTGACGTTCTGCGTGTCGTTCGTGGTGGTCACCGTGAAGGCACGGCTGGCCGGAATGGACCGGCGGCTGGAGGAGGCCGCCATGGACCTCTACGCCAACGAGTGGCAGACCTTCCGGAGGATCACCCTGCCGCTGGTGCTGCCCGGCATCGTGGCCGCCGCGCTGCTGGCCTTCTCGCTGAGCTTCGACGACTTCATCGTCACGAACTTCAACGCAGGCACCACAGTCACGTTCCCGATGTACGTCTGGGGCGCCGCCCAGCGTGGCATCCCCCCACAGGTAAACGTCATCAGCACGGCGATGTTCGCCCTAGCCCTGCTCCTGACCGCCCTAACCACACGACGTCAACGCGGCTGACCCTCGCCCCCTTTCGCCGCGATCTTGCACTTTCTGTCCCCGCATTTTGCTTCTATCGGGGCATTTCGGCGACAGAAAGTGCAAGATCGCGGCGGGTGACGGGGCGAGGGCGCGGGTGGTTAGCACCGGGGAGGGGGTTTCGGGGGTTGTCCACAGGGGCAATTGTTTTCCACAGGTGGGTGGGGGCGGGCATTCTTGGGGGCCGTTTGGCAGTCAACCTGCATGGGTGGCAACTCAGTTGTGGCGTACTGACGGGCTCATGCAGAAGCTCACAATGAGGCGGATCCGTAGCCAGCTCGACCGCGAGGAGCTGCTGCGAGTGCGCCGGGGGGTTTATGCCGACCAGCCCTGCGACGACGATGACGACCTGCGCGCCCTGCTGCTCCGCCTGCCCGAAGGGGCCATGCTGGCGAGGCAGAGTGCCGCACGCCGGCACGGCTTCGGTGTGCTCCGGGATGACCTGATCCACATCCAGTTGCCCGCGGAGGTGCCGAAGCCCCGTCTGCCCGGGCTCGTCGTACACCGGACGGTCCTCCCCACCCGGCCAGCCCTCGTCAACGGGCTGCCGTGCGTGCCGGCCGCCCGTTGTGCGGTCGACCTGGCGCGCGCCGTTCCGCGGTTCGACGCCCTACCGGTACTCGATGCCGCACTCCGCTCGGGCGTGGTCAGCCAGGACGACCTGCTGGCGGAAGTCCCTTGCCACACCGCGCTGCGTGGTGTCCGGCAGGCCCGGCACCTCGTACCGCTCGCCGACGGCCGGGCGGAGTGCCGGCAGGAGAGCCAACTGCGACTGATCCTGCTCGATGCGGGGCTGCCGCCCCCCGAGCCGCAGCTATGGGTGACCGATCGTCACGGCGGCCTTCGCTACCGGCTGGATCTGGCCTATCGCGAGCGCCGGGTCGGCATCGAGTACGACGGAATGTCGCATCTGGACCGTGATCGACTCCGGTACGACCGGGAGCGGGTCAACTGGCTGGATGCAGCGGGCTGGCGGATGCGCTACTTCACCGACCGTGACCTCTACCGCCGCCCCCAATACATCAGCGCCACCATCCGCGCAGCCCTCTCGTAACCCCGCCCCTCCCGCCCTCGCGGCCCGCCCTCACCGCCGATCTTGCACTTTCTGCCCCGGCAAACTGGTGCAAGCGGCACATTTGGGCGACAGAAAGTGCAAGATCGGCGCGGCGCGGCGCGGCGCGGCGGGGCGGGAGGAGTGGGGTGGGGCCTCGGGGTGAGGGCTTGGGTTGTGGGAGTTGGGGTGACGGGGGTCACCGTTCTTGGCTCCGGCGTGGTTGTTGGGGACGGACGGGGCGAATGGTGTGGGGTGGGGACGAAACCGGCGGGGTCTGGCTTGCGCTGGTTTGCCCGTTGGTTATGCGCGTGGAGGATGGCTGCGACGGGTGCTTACAGAACCCTTAACCCCGGCCTGCCACGGTATGCCGGGTAGAGGGGAACTCGGGGGAGCGGACGACGTGCGGGTGCTGGTGGCGGACGACGAGCGGTTGTTGGCGGATACGGTGGCCGAAGGGCTGCGCCGTCTGTCGATGGCCGTCGACGTCTGCTACGACGGCGACGGTGCGCTGGAGCGGATCGGGGTGAACCGGTACGACGTCGCCGTGCTGGACCGGGACATGCCCGGGCACACCGGCGACGAGGTGTGCCGCAGCATCGCCGATTCGCAGGTCGGCACCCGGGTGCTGCTGCTCACCGCGGCGGCTGGCATTCGGGACCGGGTGGAGGGTCTCGGTCTCGGCGCGGACGACTACCTGACCAAGCCGTTCGCCTTCGCCGAGTTGGTGGCCCGGGTGCAGGCGCTGGGTCGACGGTCCTCCCCGGCGTTGCCGCCGGTGCTCGCCCGGGACGGCCTGACGCTGGACGTGGGCCGGCACGTGGCGACCCGGGACGGCCGTCCGCTGGCCCTGAGCCCGAAGGAGTTCGCCGTGCTGCACGTGCTGCTGCGGGCCGACGGGAAGGTGGTCAGCGCCGAGGAGTTGCTGGAGCAGGCCTGGGACGAGTTCGCCGACCCGTTCACCAACGCGGTACGGGTCACCGTGATGACCCTGCGCAAGAAGCTCGGCGATCCCGCGGTCATCCACACGGTTCCGAAGGCCGGCTACCGGATCGGCGGTACGGCGTGACCTGGACGCCTCGACGTCGGGTGCTGCTGGTGGGCCTGCTGGCTCTGCTGGCCGGGCCACTGCTGCCGACGCTGGGCAAATGGCTGGCCGGGGTGACCTGGACCTGGGGGCAGCAGTTCTGCGAGGTGCCCGTGCCAGGGCTCGGCGGCGCGTGTGCCGAGGCGCGTTCGGGGGCGTTCGTGCTGCCCCTGGTTGCCGTGCTGGTCGTGAGCGTGGCGGTCCTGGTGGCGCTCTGGTTCGGCGCGGCGTGGTGCCTACGCCCGGTGCGTGACCTGGCGGGGCCGATCGGGCATCTCGGCCCGCAGAATCTGGGTCACCGGATCCGACCTCGGGGGCGCGACGAGTTGGCCCAGTTGTCCCGGTCGATCGACGAGATGATGGAACGCGTCTCCGCCGGGTACGAGGGGCAGCGACGGTTCGCCGCGAACGCCTCGCACGAGCTGCGTACCCCGCTGGCGGTGCAGCGGACGCTCATCGAGGTCGGCATGGCGCGGGCGTTGTCCGGTGCGCAGTTGGAGCTGTTGACCAGCCAACTGTTGGAAACCAACGAGCGCAACGAGCGGCTGATCGAGGGCCTGCTCGCCCTCAGCGAGAGCGACCAGGGCCTGCGCTCGCGGATACCGCAGCGGCTCGACTCGCTCGTCGCGTCGGTGCTGGCCGGGTATCAGGACCGCGCTCGGGAGGCCGGGGTCACCGTCGACACCCAACTCGTACCCCGGGTCGTGGTGGGGGAGCGGGTGCTGCTGGAGCGCCTGGTCAGCAACCTGGTGGAGAACGGGATCAAGTACAACCGGCGGGGTGGCTCGCTGACCGTCACGGTGAGCGGGGTGCCCGCGCTGTCCGTGGTCAACACCGGTCAGCCCGTGCCGGCCGAGGCGGTGGCCGGTCTCTTCGAGCCGTTCCGCCGGCTCGCCCGGGATCGCACCTCGCACGGCGGCGGCGCGGGCCTCGGTCTGGCCATCGCCCGCTCGATCACCCAGGCGCACGACGGGATCATCGCGGCCCGGCCCGCCGAGCACGGGGGCCTCCGCGTCGACGTCCAACTACCCAATGTGACCTAGCGCCGCACCGTCGTCTACCGGGTCCGCGTACCGCTGGACCCGGCCCGTGGTGTGCCCGAAAGGAGAAACCGATGTCACACACCGTTACCCAGACCCGGGTCGATGTGCGGGAGGCCGCCCGCTGGCTCGCCGGCCGCGTGGTCCGGACACCCGTGCTGCGGTCCCCGGTGATCGACGAACTGGCCGGGGCGCGAGTCCTGCTCAAGGCGGAGAACCTGCAGGACGGCGGCTCGTACAAGATGCGTGGCGCGCTGCGGGCGGTCGGTCGGCTCGCGGCGGCCGGTCACACCGGGGTGATCGCGCAGAGCACCGGCAACCACGCGGTGGCGGTGGCGTTGGCGGCCCGGCGGCACGGGATCGCGGCGACTGTGGTGTTGCCGGTCGACGCGGCGCCGACGAAGGTCGACCGGGCCCGCGCGGCGGGGGCGCGGGTGGTGTTCGCCGGCACCAGCGTGCAGGAGCGGGTGGTGGTGGCCAGCGGGCTCAGCGACGAGAGCGGTCACCCCGTGGTCGACGCGTACGACCACCCGGACGTCATCGCCGGGCAGGGCACCGCCAGCCTCGAACTGATCGAGGAGGCCGAGCGCGCGGGCACACCGTTGGACGTGCTCGTCGTACCGGTGGGTGGGGGTGGTGGGGTCGCGGGCGGCTGCCTGGCCGCCGCCGGCACGAACATCGAGGTGTACGGCGTGGAACCGGTTGGTTGTGACTCGCTCGCCCGCAGCCTGGCGGCCGGTGAGCGTGTCCCGGTCGCGCCGGTGCCGACGATCGCGGACGGGCTGCGGCCGTCCTGCGTGGGTGAGCTGCCGTTCGCGATCGTGCGCAACGCGCTGTGTGGGGTCGTCCGGGTCGACGACGACGAGATCTCCGCGGCGTTCCGGCTGATCCTGACGGAGCTGAAGGTGCTCGCCGAGCCGTCCGGTGCGGCCGGCCTGGCCGGTGCGCTCCGGCTCGCCCGCGAAGCCGGCCGGCAGCGGACGGTCGGGGTGGTGTTGACCGGCGGGAACGTGGAGGCGGCGCTGGTGGCCCGGCTGCTGACGCAACCGGCCGCCGAGGTGGCGGCTGTGGATCAGGTGGCGGCGTGAGCGCGCCGACGCGGATCGGAATCCTGTTCGGTGGTCCGTCGGCGGAGCACGAGGTGTCCTGTGCGTCCGCGCTCGGGGTGGCTCGGGCGCTCGGCGGCGGCGGTTACCGCACGGTCGCCATCGGCGTCACCCGCAGTGGCGGACTGCGGCTGATGCCCGACGCGCTGCTGGCCGAGTTGCGCGACCGGCCGGCCGCCGAGCGGGCCATCGACGACCGCCTGCTGGTGACCGGCCCGGCCGTCGAGCTGCGGGCGGGTCCGCGTCCCGGCGTCGTGCAGGTGTACGCGGGTAACGCGCCCGGCGCGGTGCACGCCGAGCTGGACGTGGTCTTCCCGGTGCTGCACGGCCCGTTCGGTGAGGACGGCGTGGTGCAGGGGCTGTTGGAGTCGCTGAACGTGCCGTACGTCGGGTGCGGCATCCTCGCCTCCGCGGTGGGCATGAACAAGGTGGCGATGAAGCGGGCGCTGCGTGCCGAGGGCATTCCCGTCACCCCGTACGTGGCGTTCGACGCGCACACCTACCGGACGGCCGACGACCCGGAGAAGCTGGTTCTCGGCCTGCGCCGGCCGCTGTTCGTGAAGCCGGCCAGCATGGGTTCCTCGATCGGCATCTCCCGGGTCGGCGAGGGCGACGACCTGGCCGCCGCCGTGGAGGAGGCGCTTCGCCACGATCAGCTCGTCATGGTCGAGCAGGGGGTCACCGGCCGCGAGCTGGAGTGCGCGGTGCTCGGTGGCTGGCGCCCGGAGGCGTCGGCGGTGGGCGAGGTGCGGGTCGACGGCGGTTGGTTCGACTACCAGCAGAAGTACTTCGGCGTCGCCGATCCGATGATCGTCCCCGCCGTGTTGCCGGACGAGGTCACCGCGCGGGTCCGCGAGCTGTCGCTGCGCGCGTTCGCCGCGATCGGCGGTTGGGGCCTGGCCCGGGTCGACTTCTTCTACGACGAGACGACAGGTGAGCTGTACGTCAACGAGCTGAACACCATGCCCGGCTTCACCGCGCACTCGATGTATCCGAAGGTGTGGGCGGCCGTCGGTGTCGGCTACCGCGAGGTGGTGGATCGTCTCGTCGAGTTGGCCCGTACCCGGCATGCGGAACGCACCCCGATCACCGCGGCGGCCGTCCGATGATCCTGCTCTCCGATCCCCGCGTGTCGGCGGTGCCCAGCGCCGACGACGGCGACCCGCTGCTGGACCTGCGTGAGCTGCCGGAGCTGCGGCTCGACTGCCGCGCGGCCGACCCCGCCGGGGCGTACGCCCGGCTGCGCGCGGCGGTCGTGGACCGCCTGCTGGCCGCGCAGCGTGCCCTGCCGACCGGGATGCGCCTGCTGGTGGTGGAGGGCTACCGGCCGTACCAGGCCCAGTTGGCCATCTTCACCGGCTACCGGGACGAGCTGCGCCGACGGCACCCGGACTGGTCCCCGCAGCGGCTGCACCGGGAGACCACCAAGTTCGTCTCACCGGTCGAGGTGGCCCCGCACAGCACCGGCGGCGCGGTCGACCTGACGCTGTGCACCGACGACGGTGTGGAGTTGGACCTGGGCACGGCCATCGACGCGACCCCGGAGGACAGCGCCGACGCCTGTTTCACCGACGCACCCACGATCGGCGCCACCGCCCGACGGCACCGCCAGATCATGGTGGACGCTCTCGGCGGCGCCGGGATGGTGAACTATCCGACCGAGTGGTGGCACTGGTCGTACGGCGACCGCTACTGGGCGCTGATGACCGGGGCGCCGCACACCCGGTACGGGCCGGTGGACCTGGCCGCCGCACGATCGGTGCCCGTACCGGCTGAACGGTAGGCGGTTCCCGTCCGTACCAGGGTGTGCAGGACACCACCGAGGACGGGAGTGACGGCGATGAGGGTGCAGCGCAGGCACGTGCTGGCGGCGAGCGTGGCGGTGCTCGCCGCGGTGGGTGTGGCGGTGGGGACCAACTTCGGTTTCGCCGACACCGCCCCGGCCCGGTCGTCGGTCTGCTCCGGCTCGGTCACCTTCTCGGCGGAGGGTGGTGCGCCGGCGGCGACCAGCGACCGCTTCCCGGTGGGTACGCGGCTGCGGGTGACGAATCTGGACAACAACCGGGCGGCCACGGTGACGGTGACCGGCCCGTCGGGCAGTTGTGTGCTGCTCAACGCGGCGGCCATGGAGTTGGTGCGGGAGCCGGGCAAGAACGTGATCCGCCGCAACGTGGTGGAACGGGTGGACGGGGGCGCGCCGCCGGCCGGGCAGCAGACCGCCGGCACGGTCCGCCCCGGCGCGGCGTCCCCCGGGGCGTCGGGCCCGGCCCCCCGCTCGGCCTGCTCCGGCTCGATCACCTTCTTCGCCGAGGGTGGCGCTCCGGCGGCGACCAGCGGCCAGTTCCCGGTGGGTACGCGGCTGCGGGTGACGAACCTGGACAACAACCGGGCGACCACGGTGACGGTGACCGGCCCGTCGGGCAGTTGCGTGCTGCTCAACTCGGCGGCGATGGACCAGATCCGTGAGCCCGGCAAGAACCTCATCCGCCGCAACACGGTCGAGGTGCTGCGCTGACGCTCCCGCCTCAGGCGGACTGCCAGGTGCCGTCCTCGCGGACCCGGGCGGGGGCGCGGCCGAGCAGCAGCGTGGTCAGCGCCGCGTCGATGGTGTCGCCGAGGAACCACTCGCCGGCCTGGTCGAGGGCGAAGACCCGGCCGCGCTCGTCCACCGCCAGGATGCTGTCCTGTTGTTCGGTGCCGATCGGGAAGAGCCGGACGCCGAGCACCGCCCCGAAGTCCGCGAGTGTGTCGGCGGTGTGCGCGATCAGGTGCGGGCGGATGTCGAAACGGGAGATCCACACCTGCTCGCCCCGGCCGCGTCGGGCACCGACCAGGCTGGGAAACGCGGTGAGCGCCTCGACGGCGGCGGGGAAGACCGTGTGCTGGTGGGTCGCCCCCCGCACCGCGGTGACGTCGCGTACGGCCGCGGCGGCCATGATCTGATCGCCGATGTGCGGTCGCCAGCCGGCCGCGACCAGCGCGTTGGCGACCTCCGCCGGAAAACGGCCCGGATCCGGGTCCGGCTCGGCCGGTGCACGCCAGGTCTCGGTGTACGCCCGGGCGGACTCCGGTAGGACGTTGGCGCGCACCAGGAAGGTGATGCACGAGTCACAGGGCAGGTCAGCGGGGCCGCCCGCGGGATCACCCGGCTCACGGATGCGGAAGATCTCGAACCGGGCCCCCTCCAGGAGCGCCGCCGCCTCCGCCCGACCCATCGGCGCGATGCCCTCGGCAGCCCGGCGGTGGTCGTACTCGTGCAGCACGTCGGAGACCACGATCAGCTCGGCGTGGGCAGCGCCCCCACGGACCAGGTCACCCGGAGGCAACTGGTCGAGGTAGCCGCGGACCAGCGGATGATGGTTGAGCGGCACGTCCGCCTTCGTGCCCTGGGCCGTCCAGATTCGACCTTCGAGGGTCAGGTGCGCGGCGGTGTTCGGTGTGGTGGCCCGATTGATCTCCCGGACCAGCAGACTCGACGGGTCGACGGTGCGCGGAGCGGTCGGCCCGGCGGGTCGACTGCGTCGGTAGAGGTCCGCCACCACGTCGCTCGGCACCCGCGGCCAGGTGGTGACCTTGCCGGTCTGCTTGTCGATGACAGTCGTCGGCAGGTCGCCGGGGACCGTGCGCGCCTCGGTGGGCACCACCGACGTGATGACGTAGCCCAGGTCGAACTCGTCGACCATCGGCGTGCACTCGTGGCCGAGGCGCTGCGAGTCGCGGCGGGCCCAGGTGGCCGCGAGCTGCTCTGCCTGTCGTCGGTCGATCACACAACGAAACTACCGGACCACGCGGATCGATGGCGGCCGGTATTGTTTCGCTCTACCGACGGTGACGGGAGGAGCAGCGGTGAGCGATCACGTGGACCGGGGCGCCAATCGCGAGCTACGGGCCCGATTCGACGACGTGTACGGGCAGTACCAGCAGCTCAGGTCCGGATTGGACAGCTTGCAGACGCGGCTCGCCGAGCTGCGGGTGACCCGACGCTCGGCCGACGGCCAGGTGACGGCCACCGTGGGCGCCCAGGGCCAGCTCATCGACGTCGAGTTGACGCCGGCCGTCTACCGCGAGCGGGACGCCGGGGCGCTCGGCCGAAAGATCACCGAAACGGTCCGCGCCGCCGCGACCGCCGCCGCCGACGCCACCCGCGACCTCGTCGCCGAAACCATGCCGGCCGGCTCCGGGTCGGCGGACTTCCTGCGCACCGGAGACTACGCCGCGCTGCTCGGCCGGGCCGATGCCGTGTTCGGCAGGGGCGCGGGGCAGTCATGACCGACGGGCAGCTCTGGCTCGATCCGTCCCGGGCCCGCCGCGGTGGTGCCGACCTGGCGCTCGCTGGTGAGGCGGTGACGGCCCGCCGGGCCACGGAAGGCGGTGCGATCGAGGCCGCCAGCGGTGCCCGGCCGTGGGGTCGCGACGACATCGGCGCCGCGTTCGAGCGCAACTACCGCGGGTTCGAGCAGACCGTGCTGCGGGCCTGGGCGGGTGTCGGGCACCGACTCACCGAGCTGGGCGGTGACGTGGTCCGCGCCGTCGACGCGAGCGTGCAGACCGACGGGGCGAGCGCGGCCCGGTTCGGTCGGGCCGCCGACAGGCGCTGACGGCCGTCGACTGCGATGAGCGTGCTGCCGAGCCCGATTCCGCATCCACTGGACCACGCACCCTGGGACGTGCCGGGCTGGATCTACGAGGCCCTCGACTGGGTGATCGGTGTGCAGTGGCCGGAGGGCAACGAGCGGGCCGTCTGGGACGTCGCTGACCAGTGGTACGCGGTTGCCGGCGCGCTGTCCGGCCCGTACACCGATGCCGCCGCGGCCGCCACCGAGGTGCACAGCGGGTACGGCGGTGTCGGCGCGGTCGACGAGGCATTCGAGGCGGCCTGGCGGGGCCTCGCCGAGGGTGTCGACGCCCCGCTGCCCGTGCTGCTCGCGGTCAGCGCCGACCTGGGCCGACTGGTCGAGGAGTGCGGCTGCGACATCGAGGGCGCCAAACTCGAAGTCTGGATCGAGCTGGGCATCCTGGTCGTCGAGCTGCTCTCGGTGGCGGTGGCGGCCGTGCTCACCGCCGGTGCGGCAACCCCGGCCGCCGGCGCGGCGATCACCGCGACCCGGCTGCTGGTCCAGCAGATCTTCAAACGGCTGATGGGCCAACTCGCCAGCAAGTCCCTCAAACACGGCCTCAAGGAGGCCGGCGAGCGGGCGGCCAAGGATGTCGCGCGCGGCGGCGTGCGCGGGTTCACCGAGCGGGCCGCCCGGGAAGGGCTGGAGGAGGCCGCCGAGGAGGCCGGGGTCACCCTGGCCACCCAGGCGTACCAAAACTCCACCGGGCGGGCACACGGCCTGGACCTGACCGATCTCGGCGCGTCGGCGGTCGGCGGCCTGGCCGGCGGGGCTGTGGCACCGCTGGCCGGCCTGGGCCGGCACGCGACCGGGCGGGTGGCGCGAGTCGGGGAGCACCTGGGACGGGAGATGGCCGGCGAGGTGCTCGCCGACAGCGCGGCCAGCCTGGCCACCGGTCAGGGCCTGACCTCGGTGGAGGATGTGGCACGCGCGGCCGCCTCCGGGGCCACCGGTTCGGCGACCGGCCAGACCGACCATGCGTTACGTGCCCGGCTCGACGCGCAGGCCAACGCCCTCGCCGGTTGTCTACCCCTGGCGGCCGGTCCGCTGCCTCCTCCGTCGGTCGCCGGCGATCCGTCGGCGGCGGGGGCATCCTCGTCGACCTCGGGGGTGTTGCCGTCCGCCTCGGGGGTGTCGCCGTCGTTCGAGGCTTCGGCGGGTACGGCCCATGCGGCAGGGGGTGTGGTTGGAGCAGGTTCGACAGTGCCGGCCGCGAGTGCGGCGGGTTCGAGTGGCGGGGGCCCGGCTGCGGGTGTTCCGGTGCAGGCGACACCTTTCGCCGCGACGTCGCCGCCGGACCACGTGGTGCCGCAACGTGCCGACCTGCCGGGCGTCTCCGCGGCTCAGGTGACGGCACTGCCGTCCTCCACCGCCTCCGACGGGCACGTGTCGCCACCACCGCCGATCGGGGCGGTGTCCAGCGTGGATGCCGAGCGTTCGTCGCAGCCGATACCGTCGGCGGACGGACCTCTCCTGAGGGAGGCCAGTGCCACACCCCTGGTCGCGGCCGATCCGACACTGCCACCAGCGGTCGCCGAACCGAGGCTTTCGTCCGTGGCCGCACCTGCGGCCGGGGCCTTCGGGCCGGCCACCGGTGTAGCGCCGGGTCACCCCGGCGACTCGCCGCACGTCGCCACCTCCGGTCCGGTCGCCTGGTCTCCGTCGACAGGCACGGCAACGGCGGCGACCAGCCCCGGCCCGTCAGCGCCGGTCACCTCCACCACCCCGGAGGTGGGGCGACCGTACGCCCCGATGCGGCAGGTGCGCCCACCCGACCATCCGGCCCGGGGCAGGGCGTCGATCCCCGTCGACGTCGTGGCGTTCGGCGATCCGGTGGCAACCACGACCGACACCATCGACTGGTATGCCGCCCAGTGGGCCGCCGAGGCCGAAGCCGCCGAGCGGCGGCGCTACCAGGGGCACTACGAATCGCAACGGACCGGGTTCGAGCGCAACCGCCGGCAGGCCGAGGCAACCCGACTACGCGCCAGGGCCGCCGAGCACGATCGGCGGGCCACCGAGTACGCCACCTACGCCCGACAACTGCACCAGGCCGGGCGCCGGCAGTGGGCCGACGGCTGGCAGCGGGCCGCGAACGACGAGACACGCGCGTACGCCCAGTGGCGTGACCTGGCCGACGCCGTGCTGGCCGGCACCACGGCGCCGGCGGTCGTGGACATCGGCGACACCACCTTCGAGTACGCCAACCGGGACGTCGGCGCGCTGGCGCTCGGCGCGGTGGAGACCTCCGGTCCGTCCCGGCTCACCGGCGACGACGTACCCCCACCGATCGACGACTCCCGGCCGTACGGGCGGCCAGGAGGACTGCGGCCACCGCTCGCCCTGCACCAGGTCGACGTCGAACGGCAGATGCCCCGCGAGCCGGACGGCGCCGTCACCCGCACCGCCGATCCCCGCCAGGGCGGCTGGTTCCGGCTGCTGAACGACGGAGGTCCAGCGGCCGACGCCACCCGAGGCATCAACTGCCTGGACTGCACGCTGTCGATGTTCGAAACCTGGGTGCACGGGCGGCCACGGGTGTCGGCGCCGCGTACCTTCGACGGCTACCTGGACGGGGACATCCGCCGCCCGATCCGGGGCGAGGCCGGTGGCCCGGGCCGGGTGGAGGACGTGACCGGAGGACGCTTCCAGCAGCTCCTCGCCCCGCCGTCCGGTCAACGCCCGTACGCCGAGCAGGCGCGGCAGGCCGCCGACCGGGGCTACCGCAACCTGCACGACCAACTACTGCTGGGCGGCCACGGCAGTTACGCGTTCCTCGTCACCGAGTGGCCACACGGCGGTTCGCACGCGTGGGTGGCGCTCAACCAGAACGGCACGGTGCTCTACGTGGACCCGCAGAACGGCGTGGTCCGGGACCGGCCGCTGTACCCCGACGTGGTCGGCATCGACGCGCTGGTGCTGAGCGGAGACGGCCGACCGATGCCGCTCGGCGGGCTGCCCCGCGGCCGGTTCAGCGAACGGCCCGACCTGCCGGACCACCCTTCGGCGGACGACGACGGCGGCCACGGTGACCCGTACATCAACCGGATGTACCTGCTGTTGGACGGCCCGGGCTCGGCGAGCGCGGGCGACAGCACGGCGAATTCTGGCAGTTCCAGTCAGCCAACTTCCAATCTCGCCCAGCTCACGACCTCGGAGTTGGCGGCGCTGACAGACCTTCGCGAACGCGCCCTGGGTTCCGCTGACCGGGTCGAGGATGCTTTGACTCGAATCGGGCAACGCGTGACCAACACGCTTGGCCTGAGTAATCCGATTCGATTGCGAGACCGCGATTTTCGGGTAAAGGGTCTCGAATCGTTGGCACGGAAGTACCTTGACGAGGGGCGCGTCGCCCAGATCGACGTAACTGAATTCGTACTGAGCGTCAATGACGTTTTGAGATTCTGCTTAGAGATCCCGTCCGCTGAGCACTACACCCAAGCCGTGGATCTGGTTCTGGCGGGCCTGGTTGGAGTGGGGTTCTCAGTGCCGACCTCAGCTTGCAAGAACTTTTGGCGGGAGGGCAATCGGTTCTACGGCTTGAACTGCACCCTTCGTTTGCCCGACGGGATGCTGGTCGAGCTGCAGCTGCACACCCCGGTATCGCGGGAGGCCTGGCTGGCTACTCACGAAGAGTATGAGGTCGTGCGGCGGCCGTCGAACCGCGCCGAACGACGATTCGAGGCGTTACTGCGGATGCTTGCCGCGAACCGCGAACGTGGCCTGCCGGATGCCCTGCCAGGCGGGCTGGATATTCGTTTCCCTGCCAAGGACGCCACCTTTGCCAAATGGATTAGTCAGAACATTGACGTTTGGCGCAAGTATCATGCGTGGTTGACTCAACGCGGGACGAGCCTCCCGCAGGTTGTGCATGACCTTGGGTTAGGGTCTCGGGACTTCCCAGTAGCGCCGGATGTTGCAGAAGAGTTGGAGCGGGAGATTGTTGAGTTACTACGTAATCTACCGGACTGATGAGGAGGAAAGGCCGGTTGGCATCTTCGTCATGGATGCGGGACCCGGTCACGCTGTTCTTTGGGATCATCGCGCTCGAGCCTGGGCCTATGACCCAGAACTCGTTGTGCGCTTTCTCGATGACTACCGTAATGCGGACCGCTACAAGAACGTCAGCCGCGCCGCGGTTGAGTTAGTGGCCGAGGCGGTCACCGGGGACGGGAAGTTGCCTGACGAGAGTTCATTTCGTGCGATGTTCAGGGATGGGCAGCAACAGTGATCGCTGATAACGGCTGCGCATCCAGAGGTCTGGCGGACACTGTCGCACGCCCCCGAGGCATCACGGGAGCAGTCACCTCGTGAAATTCGGCAGGTTGGGCCTGCCCTGACGGTGGTTCGCCGCCTGGCGGTGGGTCGCCGCCTGGCGGTGGGTCGCCGCCTGGCGGTGGGTCGCCGCCTGGCGGTGGGTTTCGGCCTGACGGTGGGTCGTCGCTGTGGCGCGAAGCTGGGGAGCCGGCCGGGCCGAATAGCATCGACGGATGGCGAGTTTCGACACGCGAAGCGGCAAGTTCAATGTCTGGGCATGGCTGGTTGGCATGCTGATTGGCCTGGCGATCGGCATCCCCTCGTTCGGCTCGACGGGCGGCGTCGCCTTCGGTGTGGCTCTCGGCATCGTCTCCGCGATCGTCTTCGGCGCGACCCGAGGGCGAACCGCCGACGACCCTGCCCAGGGTGCACCGGACGGCAGTGCCAGCGGGGACGGCGCTGATGGCCGCGGCCGAGGGTGATCGACTCGGGTTTGGTGAAGTCGGGGCATCCGGGGGCCGGGGATAGCCCGACTTTCATGAAACCGAGTGGATCATGGCGGGCGGCGGCCCCGGGGCCGGGCGAGGTGGCGGGGGCGGGTGGCGTGGCGGAGGTGGTCTCGGGGCCGGGCAGTGTGGCGGAGGCGGTGGCCGTACAGGAGGAGTTGCGGCCGTTGGTCGACCTGGTCGGGCCGGGGCCGAGCGCACCGGAGACGGTGGCCGGCCTGGACGTCGCGTACTCCCTGGGTGGTGACCTTCTGGCGGCGGCCGTGACGGTGTTGGATGCCCGGACGTTGGCCGTGGTGGACTCGGCGGTCAGTGTGGGGCGGCCGGCGTTCGGCTATGTGCCGGGGTTGTTCGCCTTCCGTGAGTTGCCCGCGCTGCTCGCCGCCCTGGACCGCCTGGCCACGGTCCCGGACCTGCTGGTGTGCGACGGGCACGGGCTGGCGCATCCGCGTCGGTTCGGGCTGGCCTGCCACCTCGGGGTGGTCACCGGGTTGCCCGCGATCGGGGTGGGGAAGACTGCGCTGGTCGGGACGTGGGATCCGCCGGCCACCGGGCGGGGTGCCTGGTCGCCGCTGCGCGACGGCGGTGATGTCGTCGGGCGGGTGCTACGGACCCAGGACGGGGTGAAGCCGGTCTTCGTCAGCGTGGGGCATCGGATGAGTCTGGAGAACGCGACCGCGCAGGTGCTTGCGTTGGCTCCGCGATTCCGGCTGCCGGAGAGCACCCGCACCGCCGACCGCCTCTGCCGCGATGCGCTCTCCCGCGCGGAGCACCCGGACTGACGGCCGGCGTCCGGCCGGAGTGGCGGCCGGCAGAGCGCCCGCGTGACACGCCATGATGATCGACTCGGGTTTGGTGAAGTCGGGGCATCCGGGGGCATGGGATAGCCCGACTTTCCTGAAACCGAGTGGATCGTGGTGGGCTACCCCGCGCCGCGCACTGATCGAGAACCGCGCCGTGAGCAGGTCGGCGGGTCGGGTCGCAAACCGTAACGCGGCACACATCCGGGCCGCTCTATGACCCGCGGGGTGGGTGGGCCGGTAGTAGCCTGACCCGCGGACCCCACCCGGGGAGAACGGCGAGGTGATCATGACGGTGCGTCGACGCGCGGCACGGCTCGCGGCGGTCTGCGGTCTGGTGGGCGGCCTGGTGATGCTCGGCGCGTCGCCGGCGCTGGCCGACGAGGACTCGGTCCGGGTGGGTGCGGCCAGCAGCTTCGCCGCTGGCGGTTCCGGGCAGGCGGTGAACGTGGCGGTGCGCAAGCGCACCGACGGCTGCGTCCTGCTGCGTACCGTGCTGTTTCTCAACCTCGAGGAGCTCCAGCCGCACCAGTTGAAGGTCGAGGTCAACGCGGGCGGGCGGTGGACCCCGGTGGCCGTCACCGGCGGCGGCGGTGCCGTGGGCACCGCGCAGACGTCGCCGTCGAAGCCGACCCTGTGCAAGGGCAAGGGCATCACGGTGCGGTACCGGGTGACGTTCGGTGCCGGTGCCCCTGGCGGCCAGCTCGCCGTGACCGGCGTGGGTGTCAACGCGGCCGGTCAGGAGATCGGCCGGGGCAGCGACGCGGCGCGGGTGACCGGCGCGCGGGTCACCCCGTCGCCGACGCCGTCGAAGAAGGCGACGCCCACCCCGAGCCCGACCGACGTCGCGACCGTCGACGACGCGGCGACCCCGGCGGCGCTGGGAGGCGCGTCCACTGCGCCGGACACCTCGGCGGCCGCTGCGGCCTCGTCCGGCATGTCGCCGGTGATGATCTTCGGCATCGTCATGGTGGCGATCGGGTTGCTGCTCATCGTGCTGCTGTTCCGTCGCTCGCGCCAGGACCGCAAACCGTCCGACGAGGCGCCCGGCACGCTGCCGGGCAACCCCGGCGGCACCACCTACCGGGCCGCCGGTGGGCCGCCGGCCGCGCCCGGTCGCCCCGGCCAGGTGTACGGCCAGCAGCCGCCCGCCACCGGTTGGGGTGCCGTGCCGTCTCCGCGCCCCGCCGCGGGCGGGGTCTACGGGGCCCGGCCAGGGGCTGCCGGCGCGCCCCCGGAGGCGACGCAGCCGATGCCGGGAGCACCCGAAACCCGGCCGTTGCCCGGGAATCCGCCTCCCGACGACGGCGGTCACACCGTGATCATGCCCCGGCTCCCCGGCTGAGCGGGGCTCGACCCGGACCCTCCGTTACGCTCAGGCTCGGTGTCTACCTGCGGCCAAGGAGTGGAACACGTGTCTGATCTGTCCCAGATTGTGAAGGCGTACGACGTCCGAGGGACGGTGCCGGACCAGTGGGACGAACGGGTCGCCGAGGCGCTGGGCGCCGCGTTCACCCAACTCCTCAACTCCACCGAGGAGCCGGGTGACGCGGTCGTCGTCGGGTACGACATGCGAGCCACCTCGCCGGGACTGGCCGCCGCGTTCGCCGCCGGCGTGCGGGCCGAGGGTCGCTCGGTGATCGAGATCGGGCTCGCCTCCACCGACCTGCTCTACTTCGCCTCCGGCTCGCTCGACCTGCCCGGGGCGATGTTCACCGCCAGTCACAACCCCGCTCAATACAACGGCATCAAGATGTGCCGCTCCGGTGCCCGGCCGATCGGCCAGGAGAGCGGTCTGGCGGAGATCCGGGAGCGGGCCCAGGCTCTGCTGGACTCGGGCGACGCCCGCCCGGCCGGTGCGCCGGCCCGGCCGGCCGAGCGGCGTGACCTGCTCCCCGACTACGCCGGCTACCTGCGCAAGCTCGTCGACCTCTCGGGTATCCGGCCGTTGAAGGTCGTCGTCGACGCCGGCAACGGGATGGGCGGCTTCACCGTGCCCACCGTGCTGGGCGACGCCGCCCTGTCGCCGCTGCCGTTGGAGATCGTGCCGCTCTACTTCGAGTTGGACGGCACCTTCCCCAATCACGAGGCCAACCCACTGGACCCGGCGAACCTGGTCGACCTGCAGCGGGCGGTGGTGGAGCACGGAGCCGACATCGGGTTGGCCTTCGACGGCGATGCCGACCGGTGCTTCGTGGTGGACGAGCGTGGCGAGCCGGTCTCGCCGTCGGCGATCACCGCCCTCGTCGCCGCACGGGAGTTGGCCAAGCACCCCGGTTCCACGGTGATCCACGGCCTGATCACCTCCAGCGCGGTCGCGGAGATCATCCGTGAGCACGGTGGGAAGCCGGTCGTCGCCCGGGTCGGGCACTCCTTCATCAAGGCGGAGATGGCCCGGACCAATGCCGTCTTCGGCGGCGAGCACTCCGCGCACTACTACTTCCGGGACTTCTGGTTCGCCGACACCGGGATGCTCGCGGCGATGCACACCCTGGCCGCGCTGGGCGAGCAGTCGCTGCCGCTGTCCGTGCTGGCCGGCGAGTACGAGCGCTACATCGCCTCCGGCGAGATCAACTCGACGGTGGCCGACCAGGCGGCGGCGGTGGCCGAGGTGCGGGCCGCGTACCCCGACGCGGTGGCCGACGAGATGGACGGGCTCACCCTGCGATTCCCCGACGGCGCCTGGTTCAACCTGCGCGCCTCCAACACGGAGCCGCTGCTGCGGCTCAACGTCGAAGCGCCTACCCAGGATCGGATGGTCTCGCTCCGGGACGACGTGCTCGGCCGCGTTCGCCGATAAGATCGCCTGCGCCGGTCGGTACCGCCGCCGGTCAAGCCGCACACCCGGTCGGCACCGCCGCCGGTCAAGCCGCACACGTGGAAGGAGCCGTGCCATGGCCCTGGATCCGCAGTTGCTCGAGATTCTCGCCTGTCCGGACACGCACCACGCCCCGCTCACCTACGACGCCGAGGCGCAGACGCTTACCTGCACGGAGTGTGGCCGGATCTTCGAGGTCCGCGACGACGTGCCGGTGCTGCTGCTCGACGAGGCGCGCGGCGGCCCGGGGCAGTCGTCATGATCGACGGTACGGCCGGGGTCAGCGGTCGTCGCGACGCCGACGAGGCCCTGCTCGACAACCCGGAGGCGCTGGCCGAGCGCGACCCGGGCGGCATGCTCCGGCACACGGCGTCGGCCGGTGCGCAGGTTCGCGAGAGCGCGGCTCTGGCTGCCGAGGCGAACCTGGCGGTGCTCGCCGACGACGGGCGGCCCCGAGCCGTCGTGATCGCCGGCATCGGCACCGCGGGGCGTACCGGGGATGTGCTGGCCACGGTCGCCGGGCCGCGCTGCCCGGTCCCGATCATCGGGCACCGCAGCGCCGGGGTGCCCGGTTGGGTGGGCGCGGCGGACGTGGTGATCGCGGTGAGCGCGTCCGGTCGTAGCCCGGAGGCGCTGGGTGCCGCCGAGGCGGCGCACCGGCGCGGTGCCCGGCTGGTCGCCGTGGGTGCCCCCGACTCGCAGTTGCAGTCGATCGCCGAGCAGGCCCGGGCACCGTTCATCCCGGTGCCCCGCCGTGCCCCGGCCCGTGCCAGCCTCTGGGCGCTCACCGTGCCGGTCCTGCTCGCGGCCCGTTCCCTCGGGCTCGTGAAGGTCAACGAGGCGGACCTGGCGGAGACCGCGGCCCGGCTCGACGCGGACGCGGACCGCTGCCGTTCCGCCGCGGAGTCGTTCGTCAACCCGGCGAAGTCACTGGCCCTGGGCCTGGCCGGCTCGATCCCGATCGTCTGGGGCTCGTCCCCACTGGCCACCGTGGCCGCCCGCCGGTTCGGTGACACCCTGTCGGCCAACGCCCGCTACCCGGTGGTCACCGGAGCGCTCGGTGAGGCCGGTCGGGGCCGGGTCGGGCTGCTCGACGGCGTCTTCGGCGGTCTGGCCGAGGGCGAGCGGGACATCTTCGCCGATCCGGCGGAGGACGATGGCGAGGGCACCCGGTTGCGGCTGGTGCTGCTGCGCGACGGCGGGCTGAACGCCGAGGACGACACCGACGAGCCGCTCGCCGTCGAGGAGCGCCGCGCGGACGCGGTGCAGACCCTCGCCGAGCGTCGTGGTGTGCGGTGCGACGTGGTGACCGCCGAGGGTGGCTCCGCGTTGGAGCGGTTGGCCTCGCTGATCGCGGTCCCGGATTTCGCCTCGATCTACCTTGCTCTGGCACACGGACTGGACCCGATGGCCGTACCGGCCATCACCGAGATGAAGGAGCTGTCGAACCAGTGAACGAACGTAGGGGGCGGCGCGTCATGCGCGGACCGGTTGGCTTCGTGCCGCGAAGCGGAGCGGTGGCATGAGCGCGAACGGTGGGACGAAGGCGATTGTCGCCGCCCTGCTGGCCAACATCGGCATCGCCGTCACCAAGTTCGCAGCGTTCCTGCTGACCGGCTCGTCGTCGATGCTGGCCGAGTCGGTCCACTCCGTCGCCGACTCCGGCAACCAGGGCCTGCTGCTGCTCGGCGGCAAGCGGGCGAAGCGGGCGGCCACCCCGGAGCACCCGTTCGGGTACGGCCGGGAGCGCTACATCTACGCGTTCATCGTGTCCATCGTGCTGTTCAGCATCGGTGGCCTGTTCGCGCTCTACGAGGCGTACCACAAGTGGGCGCACCCACACGGCATCACCAAGTGGCACGCGGTGCCGGTGATCGTGCTGGTAGCGGCGATCATCATGGAGTCGTTCTCCTTCCGGACCGCCATCAAGGAGTCCAACCACGTCCGGGGCAACCAGTCCTGGGTGCACTTCATCCGCCGGGCCAAGGCACCGGAGCTGCCGGTGGTGCTGCTGGAGGACCTCGGCGCGCTCGTCGGTCTGGTGTTCGCGCTGTTCGGCGTCACCATGACGCTGATCACCGGCAACGGCCGGTGGGACGCCGCCGGAACGGCGATGATCGGCGTGCTGCTCGTGGTCATCGCCGTCGTGCTGGCCATCGAGACGAAGAGCCTGCTGCTCGGTGAGGGCGCCGAGGCGTCCGACCTGGCCACCATCGAGCGGGCCGTCACCGACGGCCCCGAGGTGGAGCGGATCATCCACATGAAGACGCTCTACCTGGGCCCGGAAGAGCTGATGGTGGCCGCCAAGATCGCCGTTCCGGAGTGGGAGAGTGCCCACGACCTGGCACGGGGCATCAACGCCGTGGAGGCGCGGATCCGCGCCGCGGTGCCGATCGCCCGGGTGATCTACCTGGAGCCGGACATCTACAGCGCTGCCGCGGCCGAGGCCGGCACCGGTGCGGCCGCCGACACCGCCGTGCCGCAGGACGCGTCGGGCGAGGCGGCCGGGCGGCCCGGGGGCTGACGGGTGGAGCCACTGTACGGACCGATCCGCGACTACGCCTGGGGCTCCCGCTCGGCCATCGCCCTCCTGCAGGGCCGGGTGGTGCCCAGCGCGGGCCCGGAGGCGGAGCTGTGGTTGGGTGCCCACCCGGGTGCCCCGGCCAGTGTGGACCGCGCCGGACTGCGGGTGAGCCTCTGCGACCTGGTGCGGGACGAGCCGGGGCAGTGGCTCGGCCAGCGGGTGTCCGAGCGGTTCGGCAGCAGGCTGCCGTTCCTGCTCAAGGTGCTCGCGGCCGACGCCCCGTTGAGCCTGCAGGCACATCCGGACGCCGAGCAGGCGCGGGCCGGCTATGCGGCGGAGGCGGGGCTTCCCGAGGGGCGGCGCAACTACTCCGACCCGCACCACAAGCCGGAGTTGCTTGTCGCGCTGACCCCGTTCGAGGCGCTGTGCGGTTTTCGGGAGCCGGCGGAGTCGGCCGAGGCGCTCGCCGCGTTCGGCGTACCGGAGTTGGCCCCGGTGGTCGCCGCGTTGCGGGACGGGCCGGCGGGGTTGCGCACGGCGGTGCGGACGCTGCTCGACTGGCCGGTCTCCGAGCGCGACGGGTTGCTGGGTTCGGTGGTGGCCGCGTCCGCCGACGGTCCGGACGCGGAGTTGGCCCGCCGGCTGACCAAGGCGTATCCGGCGGACCCGGGCGTGCTCGTGGCGTTGCTGTTGCACCATGTGCGGCTGGTGCCGGGGGAGGCGATCTGGATGCCCGCCGGCAACCTGCACGCCTACCTGAGCGGCTGTGGTGTGGAGATCATGGCGGCCAGCGACAACGTGCTGCGTGGTGGGCTGACCCCGAAACGGGTGGACGTCGACGAGCTGATGCGGGTGCTGCGCTTCGAGGTGCTGCACGATCCGGTGCGGGCCGCGCGGCCGGTCGGCCCGGGTGTGGACTGGTGGCCCGTGCCGGTGGACGATTTCGCGCTGCACCGGGTACGGGTCGGCGCGGCGGTGCCCTCGGCCACGCTGCCGTTGCCCGGTCCCCGGGTGGTGCTCTGTGCCGGTGGGTCGATCACCGTGGACGACGGTGCCGGCGCGTTGACGTTGGCGTCCGGTGAGGCGGCGATCGGCACGGCGGCCGGCGAGCCGCTGCGGGTCAGCGGCGACGGCGAGGCGTACGTGGCGACCTCCGGATTGCGCTGACCCGTCCGCGTCAGCGACGACACAAGTCCGACTTTTCCGGAATAGCTTGACGGCGAGTTGCCTGAGTGTGACTCTATGGGTACGCAGCGTTATCGCGACGACGGTCCGAGAACGTGCGGGGAACCAAACCGGGGGGATGCACGGGGCGGGCGGGACGTGGGCGGGAAAGTCCGCTCATCACCGACCGCCCCGTGCGCTGTCCGTGGACCGTGCCGGACAGGTGGCGGCGGCGCGCGTAAGGTGGAGGGTCGGCGCAGACATCGTTCGACAGGAGCTTTCATGACCAGCACCCTCCCGGCGTCCCCCAGCGGTACGCCGTCCGAGGCCCGGCCAAGCACCCTCGCCGAAGGCGACTTCAAGGTGGCGGATCTGTCGCTCGCCGAGTTCGGGCGTAAGGAGATCCAGCTCGCCGAGCACGAGATGCCCGGCCTGATGGCGATTCGACGGGAGTTCGCCGAGGCGCAGCCGCTGGCCGGCGCGCGGATCACCGGCTCGCTGCACATGACCATCCAGACCGCCGTCCTGATCGAGACGCTGGTCGCCCTCGGCGCGCAGGTGCGCTGGGCGTCCTGCAACATCTTCTCCACCCAGGACCACGCCGCCGCGGCGATCGTCGTCGGCCCGAACGGCACCCCCGAGGCCCCGGCCGGCGTCCCGGTGTACGCGTGGAAGGGCGAGACCCTCCCGGAATACTGGTGGTGCACCGAGCAGGTGCTCGCCTGGCCGGACGGGCAGGGCCCCAACATGATCCTCGACGACGGTGGCGACGCCACCCTGCTCGTGCACAGGGGCGCCGAGTTCGAGAAGGCCGGCGCGGTCCCGCCGGTCGAGTCCGCCGACTCCGAGGAGTACGCGGTCATCCTGGAGGTGCTGCACCGCTCGCTCGGCGAGGACAGCCAGCGCTGGACCCGGATCGCCGCCGGCATCAAGGGCGTGACCGAGGAGACCACCACCGGCGTGCACCGCCTCTACGAGATGCACCGGGCGGGCACCCTGCTCTTCCCTGCCATCAACGTCAACGACTCGGTGACCAAGAGCAAGTTCGACAACAAGTACGGCTGCCGGCACTCGCTGATCGACGGCATCAACCGGGCCACCGACGTGCTGATCGGCGGCAAGATGGCCGTCGTGATGGGCTACGGCGACGTGGGCAAGGGCTGCGCCGAGTCGCTGCGCGGCCAGGGTGCCCGGGTCGTGGTGACCGAGGTGGACCCGATCTGCGCGTTGCAGGCCGCGATGGACGGCTACCAGGTCGCCACCCTGGACGACGTGGTCGAGCAGGCGGACATCTTCATCACCGCCACCGGCTGCTTCGACGTCATCACGAACGAGCACATGGCCCGGATGAAGCACCAGGCCATCGTCGGCAACATCGGTCACTTCGACAACGAGATCGACATGGCCGGTCTGGCCAAGCGTTCCGACGTCGAGCGGGTCAACATCAAGCCGCAGGTCGACCTGTGGCGCTTCGCCGACGGGCACGCCATCATCGTGCTGTCCGAGGGCCGCCTGCTCAACCTGGGCAACGCGACCGGGCACCCGAGCTTCGTGATGTCGAACTCGTTCGCCAACCAGACGATCGCCCAGATCGAGCTGTTCACCAAGACCGAGGAATACCCGATCGGCGTCTACGTGCTGCCCAAGCACCTGGACGAGAAGGTGGCGCGGCTGCACCTGGGCGCGCTCGGCGCCAAGCTGAGCACGCTGACCAAGGAGCAGGCGGCGTACCTGGGTGTCTCCACCGAGGGCCCGTTCAAGCCGGACCACTACCGCTACTGATCGACGCTCTGCACCGGACCGGGTCGGCTGTTCGCAGCCGGCCCGGTTCGTCGTTTCCGCCTTGGCTGGGCGACTCCGCCCGGGCTCGGCGGGCTCAGCCCGACCGTGGGTCGCGGCGGGTGGGGCGGAACCACGTCCAGACGCACCAGGCCAGCCAGCCGAGCGACACGATGGTGGCCAGCGCCCGCATTCGCAGCGCGCTGAGCAGCAGAACCACGGCCAGCACCGCCAGCCACGGCAGGAATCCCCTCACGGCGGGGATCCTTCCACATCCGAGGGGTGGCGTCGGTGTCGCCGGCCGGCCGGGCCTGCGGCGCCGGGGTCGAGTGAGCTTGTCGCGTACGACTTGACGGGCCTCCTGACCAGGGAGCAAGGTATGCCTGCCCTAAGTTGGTTGAGGCGTACCTGATGAACTCGGAGCCCGGATGTTCGCCACCTATCTGATCGGCCTGCGGGAGGGCCTGGAAGCCACCCTGGTGGTCAGCATCCTGGTCGCCTTCCTGGTGAAGTCGCAGCGCCGGGACCGGCTGCCCCAGGTCTGGGCGGGCGTCGGTCTGGCCGTGGCGCTCTCGGTGCTCTTCGGCTGGCTGATCGAGTACACGTCGACCTCGCTGCTGTCCCGCTCCGAGGACCGGGAGTTGTTCGAGGCGATCACCTCCGTCGCCGCCGTGGTCTTCGTCACCTGGATGATCTTCTGGATGCGCCGGGCGGCCCGGACCATCGCCGGTGAGCTGCGCGGCAGGCTGACCGAGGCGCTGGCCGTCGGCTCGTTCGCGGTCGCCGGGATGGCCTTCCTCGCGGTCGTCCGGGAGGGCCTGGAAACCGCGCTGATCTTCTACTCGGCCGCCCAGGGCGCGGCCGGTGACAGCGGTCCGCTGCTCGCGTTGGTCGGCGGCATCGTCACCGCCGTGGTGCTCGGCGTGCTGCTCTACGCCAGCGCCCTGCGGATCAACCTCGGCAAGTTCTTCACCTGGACCGGCGCGCTGCTGATCCTGGTCGCCGCCGGCATCCTCAAGTACGGCGTCCACGACTTCCAGGAGGCCGGTGTCCTGCCCGGTCTGAACGACCTGGCCTACGACATCACCGGCGCGCTCGACCCGAGCACCTGGTACGCGGCCCTGCTCGCCGGCATGTTCAACGTGACGCCCGCACCCACCGTGCTGGAGACGATCGCCTGGATCGGGTATGCCGTGCCGGTCCTCCTGCTCTTCCTGCGGCCGGCCCGGCGCAAGCCGGCACCTGCCCCGACCACCACCGTCACCGAGCGCGGGGCCGACACCGGCACCGAGGCCAAGGCCGAGGCGGCAACCACGCCGCAGCGTGCCTGACCCCCACGAGGAGAGACAGCTCAGATGCGTACCACCCGATTTTTCGCGCTGGCCGCCGTCGGCGTGCTGGCGACGGCCGGTGTGACCGCCTGCTCCGGCGGCGACAAGGACGACCCGGCCGTGGCCGGCGGCCCGATCGCGGTCAAGGCGACGGACACCGCCTGTGAGGTCGGCACCACCGAACTGGGCGCCGGCACGGCCACCTTCAAGATCACCAACTCCGGTGCGAAGGTGACCGAGTTCTACGTCTACGCCGACGGCGACCGGGTGCTGGGCGAGGTGGAGAACATCGCCCCGGGCCTCAGCCGTGAGCTGCACGTGGAGTTGCCGGCCGGCACGTACCAGACGGCCTGCAAGCCCGGGATGAGCGGCAAGGGCATCCGGGGTGCGCTCAAGGTCAGCGGGTCGGCGCAGCCGCTCACCGCCGACGCCGCGTTGGCCGGCGCGGCCGAGAACTACCAGCGCTACGTCAAGAGTCAGACCGAGGCGCTGCTGGACAAGACCGAGGAGTTCGTGACCGCGGTCAAGGCCGGCGACGTGGCGAAGTCCAAGACGCTCTACCCGGTCGCCCGCACCTACTGGGAGCGGATCGAGCCGGTGGCCGAGATCTTCGGCGACCTCGACCCCAAGATCGATGGCCGCGAGGAGGTCATCGAGGAGGGGATGGAGTTCACCGGCTTCCACCGGATCGAGAAGGACCTCTGGCAGTCCGGCGACATCAGCAAGGACGGCCCCATCGCCGACCGCCTGCTCGTCGACGTCAAGGAGATCGTGACCAAGGCCAACGCCGAGAAGCTCTCCCCACTCCAACTCGCCAACGGTGCCAAGGAGCTGCTCGACGAGGTGGCCAGCGGCAAGATCACTGGCGAGGAGGACCGCTACTCGCACACCGACCTGTGGGACTTCGCCGCCAACCTCGAAGGTTCCAAGGCCGCCGTGTCCGCCCTGCGCCCGGCCCTCGAGCAGCGCAACCCGGAGCTGGTCAAGCAGTTGGACACCGAGTTCGCCAACGTCGAGACGCTGCTCGGCAAGCACCGCGACGGCGACGGGTGGAAGCTGCACACCGCGCTGAGCAAGGACGAGCTCAAGGAGCTTTCCGACGGGATCAACGCGCTCGCCGAGCCGATCAGCAAGGTCGCCGCGGCCGTCGCCAAGTGACCAGATAGCAGAAAGAGTTGGTGGGATGAGCGGGAGCAGGTTGACCCGGCGGCGGGCGATCACGCTCGCCGGCGCCGGCGTGGCCGGGATCGCCGGGGTGTCGGCAGGTGCGACGGCGTTGGTCAACGGCTCCCGCGGCCCGGCCGGGGCGAGCGACCACCCGGCCGGGGCGGTGCCGTTCCACGGCGAGCACCAGGCCGGCATCGTCACCCCGGCGCAGGACCGGCTGCACTTCGTCGCCTTCGACGTGATCACCAAGGACCGGGCCCGGCTCGTCGAGCTGCTCGAGGAGTGGACCGCCGCCGCCGCCCGGATGACCGCCGGGCGGGATGCCGGAGTGCTCGGCGCGGTGGGCGGGATGCCGGAGGCCCCACCGGACGACACCGGCGAGGCGCTCGGCCTGCCCCCGTCGCAGCTCACCCTGACGATCGGCTTCGGGCCGACGCTGTTCCGCGACGCCGACGGCCGGGATCGCTTCGGCATCGCCGACCGGCGGCCCGCCGCCCTCGCCGAGCTGCCGAAGTTTCCCGGCGACGCCCTCCAGCCGCAGCTGTCCGGCGGTGACCTCTGCGTGCAGGCGTGCGCCAACGATCCGCAGGTCGCGGTGCACGCGATCCGCAACCTGGCCCGGCTCGGCATGGGCGTGGTGAGCGTCCGCTGGTCGCAGCTCGGCTTCGGGCGTACCTCGTCGACCTCCCGTGACCAGGCCACCGCGCGCAACCTGTTCGGGTTCAAGGACGGCACGGCCAACCTCAAGGCCGAGGACACCGAGCTGCTGCGCGACCAGCTGTGGGTGCAGCCGGGCGACGGGCCGGACTGGATGACGGGAGGCTCGTACCTGGTCACCCGCAAGATCCGGATGCTGGTGGAGACCTGGGACCGGACCTCCCTGGCCGAGCAGGAGGAGATCGTCGGCCGGACGAAGGGCAGCGGTGCACCCCTCGGCCGGACCGACGAGTTCGACGAACCGGACTTCGCCGCGCGCGGCGCGGACGGCAAGCCGGTGATCGCCGAGCACGCGCACGTGACGCTGGCCCACCCGAGCCGGAACAGCGGCGCCCAGTTGCTGCGCCGGGGCTACAACTTCGTCGACGGCTCGGACGGCCTCGGCCGGCTCGACGCGGGCCTCTTCTTCATCGCCTACCAGCGTGACCCGCGTCGCCAGTTCGTCCCGATCCAGACCCAGTTGGCGCGACACGACGTGATGAACGAGTACCTGCGGCATGTCTCCAGCGGGGTGTTCGCCTGCCCACCCGGGGTACGCGACGGCGGGGACCACTGGGGGCGCGCCCTCTTCGGCTGACCTGGACCTGGTTCCCAGGCTGCGGTGGCGCTGGCTGGCGTCGAAGGGGGATCATGGTGGCAGCCTGGCCCGGGACGTCATCCGGGCACCAGGCACCGCAGCACGTGGCGCCGCCGCCGCGGGTCGCGGTGACAGGTTCGTCGGCGGTGACACGCGTTACCGGCGGACGCCGGTCCCACCGAACTGACTGAGGATGCAATATTAATCCCATGAGAGCCCGCGTACTGGTGGTCGACGACGACCCCGCGCTCGCCGAGATGCTCGGCATCGTCCTGCGCAGCGAAGGTTTCCAGCCCTCGTTCGTGGCGGACGGCGAGCGAGCGTTGGCCGCCTTTCGTGACAGCCGTCCCGACATCGTGCTGCTCGACCTGATGCTGCCTGGTATGAGCGGTATCGACGTCGCGCGGTCGATTCGGGCGGAGTCCGGCGTGCCGATCGTCATGCTGACCGCCAAGAGCGACACCGTGGACGTCGTGCTCGGCCTGGAGTCCGGTGCCGACGACTACGTGGTCAAGCCGTTCAAGCCCAAGGAGCTGGTCGCCCGGATGCGGGCCCGCCTGCGCCGAGGCGAGGACGTCGCTCCCGAGATGCTGACCATCGGGCCACCGGACAACCAGATCACCATCGACGTGCCGGCGCACACCGTGAGCCGTAACGACGAGGAGGTGAAGCTGACTCCGCTGGAGTTCGACCTGCTGGTCGCGCTCGCCCGCAAGCCCCGTCAGGTCTTCACCCGCGAGGTGCTGCTGGAGCAGGTCTGGGGCTACCGGCACGCGGCCGACACCCGCCTGGTCAACGTGCACGTCCAGCGGTTGCGCGCCAAGATCGAGCCAGACCCGGAGCGACCGGAAATCATCCTCACCGTGCGGGGCGTGGGATACAAGGCGGGGACCGGATAGCCTGGTCGCACTGTGTCGACCTCGCCGCCCCCGCACCCCCAGAGCACGGCTGCCCGCCGGCCCAGCGCCGGCGGGGAGCTCTGGCGTGCGGTGAGTGGCCGGGTCGCCCGGGTGGTGGCCCGGGTGCACCAGACCTGGCGCCGTTCACTTCAGGTCCGGGTGGTGACCATCACGCTCGTCGCGTCCAGTCTGCTGGTCGGCGGTTTCGCGTTCCTGATCGCTGACAAGATCAGCACCATCCTGCTCGACAACGCCCGCAGCGACGTCCGGCAGCGGGTGATCAGCGGTGCGAGCTACGCGGCCAAACAGGTCTCCCTCTACGGTCAGCCGCAGGAGGCGCAGCTCCAGGAGACCATCGACGGCACGGTCAACTACCTGGCCGGCGGTGACCCCCAGCAGACCAGCGGGGTGGTGGTGGCGATCACCGCCGACGGCTACCACAACGACATCCAGACCCGCACCGCGCCATCGGCGAACGTCCAGTCGCTGATCAGCCCGGAGCTGCGGGCTGCGATCGCCGACGGCAAGGTGGCCAGCCAGATCCGCACCGGGCGGCTCACCAGCCAGTCCACCAAATACCTGGTGTACGGCTCACCGGTGCCCACCCGCTTCGGCCAGATCGAGCTCTACTATCTGGTGCCGTTGAGCCGGCAGGACGTCACCGCCGCCGACGCGCGGGCCACAGTCGTGGCCACCGGGGTCGCCCTGGTGATCCTGCTCGGGCTGCTCGCGGCGCTGGTCACCCGGTTGGTCGTCAACCCGGTCCGGGTCGCCGCACGGACCGCCCAGCGGCTCTCCGCCGGCCTGCTCGACCAGCGGATGGTGGTCAACGGTGAGGACGACCTGGCCCTGCTCGCCGCCTCCTTCAACCAGATGGCCACCAACCTGCAACGGCAGATCCTGCGTCTGGAGGAGATGTCCCGACTGCAGCGCCGGTTCACCTCCGACGTCTCGCACGAGCTGCGTACCCCGCTGACCACGGTACGGATGGCCGCCGACCTGATCTTCGCCGAGCGCGACGAGTTCGATCCCGCGGTGGCCCGCAGCGCCGAGCTGCTGCAGGCCGAGTTGGACCGCTTCGAGGAGTTGCTCACCGACCTGTTGGAGATCAGCCGCTTCGACGCGGGCTTCGCCATGCTGGACTCCGAGCCGACCGACCTGGTGCCGGTGGTGCACCGGGTGGTCGACCGGCTGGCTGGCCTGGCCGAGCGGGTGGGCGTCCCGATCGAGCTCGACCTGCCGGGCACGCCGGTGATCGCCGAGGTCGACCCGCGCCGGGTCGAGCGGGTGTTGCGCAACCTGGTCGGCAACGCCGTCGAACACGGCGAGGCCCGTCCGGTGCTGATCACCCTCGGGGTGGACGACACCGCCGTGGCGATCACCGTCCGCGACCGTGGTGTGGGGCTCAAGGCGGGCGAGGAGAAGTTGGTGTTCAACCGGTTCTGGCGGGCGGACCCGTCCCGGGCTCGGCAGACCGGGGGCACCGGGCTGGGCCTGTCGATCAGCCTGGAGGACGCCCGGCTGCACGGCGGCTGGCTGGAGGCGTGGGGTGCTCCCGGGCAGGGCGCGCAGTTCCGGCTCACGCTGCCGGCCCGTGCCGGTGACCGGCTGACCACCTCGCCGCTGCGGCTGGTGCCGGCCGATGCCGCGCTGCCGTTCGGCGGTCCCCGCGACGGTGGACCGCTGGCCATCGGGCCCGGCAGCGGCGGGGCGTTGGCGATCGACCCGGCGCCGACCGGGGACGGGCAGCGGGCGGAGGTGCGCTCATGAGACGACCGGCTCTGGTCGCGGTGCTCGGCGTGGTGGTGCTGCTGGGCGCCGGCTGCGGCATTCCGGCGGCCTCCGACGTCCGGGTGGACGGTAAGGGTGGGGCCGCGACCGAGGCCGGCATGGTCAACGGTCCGGGCAACGAGCCGCCGACACGAACGGCCAGCGGCAGCGTCAACGAGGCGTTCGTCCGCAACTTCCTGTCCGCCGCCGCCGGTGAGCCGGATCGGGCGTACGAGCGGGTCAAGGCGTACATCGCCCCGGAGCACAAGTCCCGCCTCCAGGACAAGAAGGGCAGCGAGGTCGCGTTGAACGTGGTCCGGCTGCGGGAGGCGGTCTACACCCTCAACAGCGACTCGACCACCACCGTGAAGATCACCGTGCAGCAGATCGGTGTGCTGCGGGCCAACGGCATCCTCGCACCGCCGGTGGCGACCGAGACGGAGTACGAGTTCGGTCTCCGCAGCGCGGCGTTCAACGGCGGCGTCAACGACGAGCGCGCCGGGTTGTACGTTCTCGACCCGCCGAACGTGCTGTTGCTCAGCGACGTCGCCCTTCGTCGCTACTACCAGGACGAGTCGATCTACTTCTGGAGTTCGGACCGCACCCGCCTCGTGCCCGACCAGCGTTACCGGCCGCTCGCGGTGCCGGCCGAGCGCCGGGTCAACGAGGTGGTGAAGTGGCTGGTCGGCGGTCCCTCCGACTGGCTGCGCCCGGGCGTCGTCGGGCTGCCCGACCGCACCGAGCTGATCAACAACGCCACCGGCGGCAACGGCCGGTGGGAGATCAACCTGGACATGTCCGGCGACGACCAGAACGGCATCGACCAGTTGATCACGCAGATCGCCTGGTCGTTGGGGGACCTGCCGGGTGAGCTGGAGTTGCGGATCCGCAACAACTCGCTACCCGTCCAGGACCTGAGCGAGCGACGGGACTCCGTCGAGCTCTACCCGAACGCCGAGAGCCCGCAGCGGTTCGGCCTGTACGAGGGCGCCATCCATCCGCTCGACTTCGGCAGCGAACTCAGCGGCGCCGTGCCGCTGGCGCCCGAGGCCAACCGCAACATCGTCTCCGCCGACCTGGCGTTGGCCAAGGGGAAGCGGGTCCTCGCCGCGATGGTGGTCAAGGGCAGCAGCGACGGCCGGCACCGCCTCGCGGTGGGCGCGAGCGCCGCGCCGATCTCCGCCCTCAACCGCAGCACGTCCGAATACTCCTCGATGAGCCGTCCGGTCTGGTTGCGTGCCGTCGACGCACGCCCCGGCCGTGGTCTGGTCGTCGCCGACGGGCAGCTCTACCGGTTCGACGAGTCGGCGCGGATGTATCAGGTGCCGCTCAACCTGCCCGCCGACGTCACCGCGGTGGCCGCCGCGCTGGACGGCCAACGGGTCGCGCTGATCGCCGGCGGCCGGCTCTACGTCGCCGCCGTCAACCCGGATGGCGGGGGCGTGTCCGTCGGCCCGCCCCGACAGCTGGCCACCTCGCTGACCGCCCTCACCGCTGTCGACTGGGGCAGTGAGGACCAACTGGTGGTGGCGGGGTCCGTCGGTCAGCCGGCGATCTACGAGATCAGCGTCGACGGTGCCCTGGAGACGCCGCTGCGTACCGACCTCGGTGCCAAGGTCACCCACCTGACGGCGTACCCGACCAACCGCACCATCCGGGTGCCCAGCGGCGCCTACATGTACGAGGCGAACGGGGTGGCCTACCGCAGCAGCCCCTTCGAACGGATCGAGCCGGACAGCGTGCGGGACATCGCCCCGGTCCCGACCGGCGTGCGCCCGAGCAACCCGTCGGCACCGTTCTTCCTCCACTGAAGCACTGACGCGATGACCGGGCTCTGGACCGACCTGGCCGACCTGGTGTTGCCCGCCACCTGCGCGGGTTGTCGGGAGCGCCGGCCCGGCCTGCGGCACGGGGTCTGCCCGGCCTGCGTCGCGGCGCTGGGCGCACTGCGCCCACGGTCGGTCCGCCCGACACCCGCCCCGCCGGGCCTGCCGGCCTGCGTCGCCCTCGGCCCGTACGCCGGCCCGCTGCGCGAGGCTCTGCTGGCGTACAAGGAGCACGGCCGGCACGGCCTGGCCCGCCCGCTCGGCGCACTGCTCGCGGAGGTTGTCGCCGCCGCGGTCGGTACGGCGCGGCCCGTGGCGCTGGTGCCGGTTCCGGACACGGCGGCGGCGGCCCGGTCCCGCTACGGGGACCACCTGGACCGACTGGCAAGACACTGCGCGGCCCGACTCAACCGGGGCGGCTGGGCGGCGCGGGTGCACCGTCCGCTGCGTGCCCTGCCCCGGCCCGACTCGGTCACCCTGGACAGCGCCGGCCGGGCGGCGGCGGCCGAGGCGGCTTTCCGGCCGCGTTCCACGGCGAGTTGGGGTCGTGCCGCCGGCACGGCGCCGGTCGTGGTGCTGCTCGACGACATCGTCACCACCGGCGTGACCCTGGCCGCCGCGACCCGGGTGCTGAGTGCGACCGGATGGGTGCCGAGTGTCGCCGCGGTGCTCGCGGCGACCCAAAAAAGACACCGCTTGTAACAGACCGTGTTTACGTTTCACCCATTGGTGTATGAGCTGCGAAAAATCCTGAGAGTCTTGGCGACTTGGGGTGACTGTCGGGCGAACAGGAGTTAGCGTTTCGCTGTCGGGGGTAGGAGGTCGTTCCAACGCCCTCGGCGGTGAGAGGAGGCGTAGCCGTACCAACCGGTCGACGCCAGCGGGTCCCCCCACGGCGCGCGACCGGGTTACCGGATCGAAGACCGTCCGAACAAGGGAGGTCACGTGGACATCGTGGTCAAGGGCCGAAACGTCGAAGTGCCGGACCATTACCGGGTGCACGTAGCCGAGAAACTCGCAAAGATCGAACGCTACGACCACAAACTGATTCGCGTCGATGTCGAGCTGTTTCACGAGCGCAATCCGCGCCAGGCCGAGCACTGCCAGCGGGTGGAGATCACCTGCGTTTCCCGAGGCCCGGTGATGCGGGCCGAGGCCTGCACGAACGACTTCTACAGCGCACTCGACGCGGCCATCGCGAAGCTCGACACCCGGCTGCGCCGCGCGGCCGACCGCCGCCGCGTACACCGGGGTCGGCACGCTCCGATCTCCGTCGCCGAGGCCACCGCGAATCTGCCCGTCGCGGACCTGGTGGCCACCCCGCTGAGCGCGCCGCTTGACGGTGCCCGCGCCGGCACCGCCGTCGCGGAGCGGGTCGAGGAGGAGCACGACGACCAGCCCTGGCACATCGCCCGGGAGAAGGTGCACCCGGCGGAGCCGATGACGATCGACGACGCGCTGTTCGAGATGGAACTTGTCGGCCACGACTTCTACCTGTTCCAGGACAAGGAGTCCGGCCGCCCGAGCGTCGTCTACCGCCGCCACGCGTACGACTACGGCATCATCTCCCTCGCCACCGACCGGTAACCGAACCACGTCGACCAGGAGTTGTGGCAGGGGAACGCCTGCCACAACTCCGTGGTCCGTCAGCGCGGGTCGGCCGGCAGCAGCGCGAAGGTCAGGTCGTCCAGGCGGGCACCGGCCAGGCCGGGCAGCCGCCCGCGCTGCAGGGCCTCGCGCCGGAACCCGACCCGCTCCAACACGCGGTGCGACGCGGTGTTGTCCGGCACCGTGCCGGCGGTCAGTCGAGCGACACCAACCGGCCCGAACGCCCAGTCCACCAGCAGCCGGACCGCCCGGGTCGCGTACCCCCGGCCGCGCCAGTCGGGCAGCAGGGCGTAGCCGACCGACGCCTCGCCGGCGGCCACGTCGGTGTACGACAACCCGCAACTGCCGACCGGCACCCCGCTGGCCGTATCCGTGATCAGGAGTCGGGCGATGTCTCCGGTCAGCCAGCCGCTCTCCGCGAGACGACAGCGTCGCTCGATCGCCTCCCGCGTCGGCGGCACGGGTGGCGCCTGGTTCGCCACCACCTCGGGTCGGCTGTGCAGCCGGTACATCAGGTCGGCGTCGTCCGGCGCGAGCCGGCGCAGCGTCACCACCTGGTCGGTGAGCACCCCGCCGGGCAGGTCGGGCAGCAGTCGGATGGTCGGTCGGGGCGGGTCTTCGACGAGGCGTACCCAGGCCAGCAGGTCGTGCCGACCCCCGTCCGGGCCCGTCCCGGCCGACCGGCGCGAACCCTCGTAGCGGAAACCGGCGGCCAGCGCGACCCGCTGGCTCGGGCCGTTCTCCGGCTCGGTGAGCAGCTCCAGCCGGGCGGTTCCGGTGGCGAACGCGTGCTCGCTCAGGGTGCGGGTGGCCGCGGCGGCCAGTCCGCGCCCACGCGCCGCCGGCTGCAGCCAGTAGCCGATCTCGGCCTGGCCGCGCGCGGGCACCGGGTTGTTCAGCCCCACCGCGCCGAGCAGCCGGTCGGTGGCCGGGTCCGCGACGGCGTACGCCGCGCCGCCGCCGGTCCAGGCCGCCGGGGCGCCGACGTCGATCCACCACCGGGCGTCGGTCCGGGTGTACGGCGTGGGCAGGTTCGGGACGAACCGTTGGGTCAGCGGGTCCGCGCAGCCGTCGACCACGTCGGCGGCGTCCTCGGCCCGGAAGGGACGCAGCCGCACCCCGTGCGCCTCCACGACCTGCCGGAGCGTCATGTGAGGTCCTCGGCGAGCAACGCGGCGACCCAGGCGTCGACCCGCTCGCCCCGGTGCTGCACCCCGCCGCGGGCGGTCCCCTCGAACGTGAAGCCCGCCTTCTCCGCCACCCGGCGCGAGGCGGTGTTGCCCACGTTCGCCTTCCACTCGATCCGGGCCAGGCCCAGCGTGGCGAACCCCCAGGTGCTGAGCGCGACGAGCGCGGCCGGCAGGTAGCCCCGGCCACGGGCCGCCGGGGCGGTCATGAAGCCGACGTCGGCCAGCAGGGCGTCGGTGGGGGAGAGCCGCAGGTCGATCGTGGCGGCGTACCTGTCGTCCGGGTCGGCGACCACGAAGCAGGCGGCCTCACCCCGAGCCCAGGCGTCCTGGCCGTAGACCTGGTAGCCCTGCGCGTCGGATCGCTCGTACGGGTCCGGCACGGTCGTCCAGCGGATGCTCTCCGGGTCCCGGCAGGTCCGCACCACGGCGTCCAGATCGTGCTCCTCCATCGGTCGCAGGCGCAGCTCACCGGCCCCGGCGGTGGCGAACAGGGTGGGCTGCGGGCGGCCGAAGACCGCGGCGCGCCGGGCCGCGAGGGTGCCGTGACCGGCAGGTCCGGTCGCCCCGGGCGCGGGCACCTCGCCGGGCAGCAGCGAGCCGATCCAGCCGTCGGCGCCGGACCGCGTCGCCGGGTTGGCCAGGCGGAGCCGGCCGTCGATCCGGAAACCGGCCCGGATGGCGACCAGCCGGGAGGCGTGGTTGCCCACCTCGGCCTGCCAGATCAGCCGGCGCAACCCGAGGGTGTCGAAGGACCAGCGGGCCACCGCCCGGGTGGCCCGGACCATGACGCCCCGGCCGCGCGCCCAGGGAGCGGTCCAGTAACCGACCTCGCCGGTGCCGTCCCTGTCGATGGAGATCAGCCCGCACGAGCCGAGCAGTTCACCGGTCGCCGGGTCGCAGACCGCGAACGGCGCCCCGGTGCCCTCCGCCCAGGCCGCCCTGCTCATCTCGGTGACGAAGCCGAGGGCGTGTTCGGGCAGATACGGGCGCGGCACGGTGGTCCAGCGCTGAATGTCCGGATCCTGGCACGCCTTGTGTACGGCGTCGGCGTCGCTGTCCCGCCAGGGCCGCAACAGCACGCCGTCCTCAGTGATCTCCACGGGCTCCACCCGTGCATCCTGCCGTAGCGTTCGCCGACGGCGTAACCGGATAACGTTTGGGGTGTGCGCAGGACGCGAAGTATGTCGGGTTCGGCGGAGTCGACCACCGCCACCAGTGACCATCGCGCCGATGGAGCGCCTACGATGGTTCGAGACTGTCTAGGGGAGCGTTGATCCGTGTCGATTCTGGAAAAGGTCCTTAACGCGGGCGAGGGCCGCATGGTGCGCCGGCTCAAGGCCATCGCCGCCGCCGTCACCTCGATCGAGGACGACTACGTCAACCTCACCGACGAGGAGCTGGCCGGCATGACCGAGCAGTTCCGGGAGCGGCTCGCCGACGGTGAGACCCTCGACGACCTGCTGCCGGAGGCGTTCGCGGTGGCCCGCGAGGCGGCCGCCCGGGTGCTCGGCCAGCGCCCGTACGACGTCCAGGTGATGGGCGGCGCGGCGCTGCACTTCGGCAACATCGCCGAGATGAAGACCGGTGAGGGCAAGACGCTGACCTCGGTCATGGCCGTCTACCTCAACGCGCTGTCCGGCAAGGGCGTGCACGTGATCACGGTCAACGACTACCTCGCCCAGCGGGACGCGGCGTGGATGGGTCGGGTGCACGAGTTCCTCGGGCTGACCGTCGGCGTGGTGCTGCCCAACCGGCCGGCCACCGAGCACAAGGCCGCCTACGAGTGCGACATCACCTACGGCACCAACAACGAGTTCGGCTTCGACTACCTGCGCGACAACATGGCCTGGTCGAAGGACGAGCTGGTGCAGCGCGGCCACAACTTCGCCGTGGTCGACGAGGTCGACTCCATCCTGATCGACGAGGCCCGCACCCCGCTGATCATCTCCGGCCCGGCCGAGCACTCCGCCCGCTGGTACGGCGAGTTCGCCGGCGTGGTGGCCCGTCTCCAGCCCGGCACCGACGGCGAGGGCGACTACGAGGTCGACCACTCCAAGCGCACCATCGCGGTGACCGAGCGGGGTGTCGCCAAGGTCGAGGACCGGCTCGGCATCGACAACCTGTACGAGTCGGTCAACACCCCACTGGTCGGCTACCTCAACAACGCCATCAAGGCCAAGGAGCTCTACAAGCGCGACAAGGACTACATCGTCAGCGACGGTGAGGTCCTGATCGTCGACGAGTTCACCGGTCGCATCCTGCACGGCCGTCGCTACAACGAGGGCATGCACCAGGCGATCGAGGCCAAGGAGGGGGTGGAGATCAAGCAGGAGAACCAGACTCTTGCCACCATCACCCTGCAAAACTACTTCCGCCTCTACGAGAAGCTGTCCGGGATGACCGGCACGGCGCAGACCGAGGCGAGCGAGTTCAACAAGGTCTACAAGGTCGGCGTCGTGACGATTCCGACCCACCGCCCGATGGTCCGCGAGGACCGGCCGGACGTCATCTACAAGACGGAGAAGGCCAAGTTCAACGCCGTCATCGAGGACATCGCCGAGCGGCACCAGCTCGGCCAGCCGGTCCTGGTCGGCACCGTCTCGGTGGAAAACTCCGAGATCCTCTCCCAGTTGCTGCGCCGCCGGGGCATCCCGCACAACGTGCTGAACGCCAAGTTCCACGCCCGGGAGGCCGAGATCGTCGCCCAGGCCGGGCGTAAGGGCGCGGTCACCGTGGCCACCAACATGGCCGGCCGCGGCACCGACATCCTGCTCGGCGGCAACCCCGAGTTCCTCGCCGCGAACGACCTGCGCCAGCGCGGTCTCGACCCGCTGGAAAACGAGGAGGAGTACGCCAAGGCGATGGAGGAGGTCCTGCCCACGTGGAAGCAGGCCTGCGACGCCGAGGCGGACGAGGTCGCGGCCGCCGGTGGCCTCTACGTGTTGGGCACCGAGCGGCACGAGTCCCGGCGGATCGACAACCAGCTGCGCGGTCGTGCCGGCCGGCAGGGTGACCCGGGCGAGTCCCGTTTCTACCTGTCCCTGCAGGACGAGCTGATGCGGCGGTTCCGCGCCGGTGCGGTCGAGGCGGTGATGGAGCGCTTCAACATCCCGGAGGACGTGCCCATCGAGTCGAAGATGGTCACCCGGCAGATCAAGAGCGCGCAGGCCCAGATCGAGGGCCAGAACGCCGAGATCCGCAAGAACGTGCTGAAGTACGACGAGGTGCTCAACAAGCAGCGCCAGGTCGTCTACGCCGAGCGGCTTCGGGTGCTCAACGGTGAGGACCTCTCCGACCAGGTCCGCAACATGATCGACGACACCGTCGAGGCGTACGTGCGGGGCGCCACCTCCGAGGGCTACGGCGAAGACTGGGATCTTGAGCAGCTCTGGTCCAGCCTGAAGCAGCTCTACCCGGTCGGCGTGACGGTCGAGGAGCTGGAGGAGGAGGCCGGCGGCTCGCGGGCCGGCATGGACGCCGACTTCCTCGTCGCCCGCCTCAAGGACGACGCCAACGCCGCGTACGACAGGCGTGAGGAGCAGATCGGCACCGAGGGCGTGCGTCAGCTCGAGCGGATGGTGCTGCTCCAGGTCATCGACCGCAAGTGGCGCGAGCACCTCTACGAGATGGACTACCTCCAGGAGGGCATCAACCTTCGGGCGTACGCCCAGCGCGACCCGGTGGTGGAATACCAGCGCGAGGGCTTCGACATGTTCGCCACCATGATGGAGGGCATCAAGGAGGAGACTGTCGGCTTCCTCTACAACGTCGACGTCCAGGTGACCGAGCCGGAGCCGGAGGCGGGCTCGGAAGAGGTCGCGCTGCTCGACAAGCCGGTGGAGATCCGGGCCAAGGGTCTCAACCAGGCGCCGCGACGGCAGGGCCTGCAATACTCCGCGCCCACCATCGACGGCGAGGCCAGCCCCGGCGCTCCCGTCATCGAGCAGGCCGAGCAGCAGGCTCCGGCGCTCGGTGTGGGCCGCCCGGCACCGGGCGCTCCGGCGGCACCGGGCCGGACCGCCCCGTCCGCCCCGCAGCGTCCGGCCGCCGGTCTTCGCGGCCCGGCGGTGCCGTCGGTCGCCTCCCGCCGGCCGGCAGCCCACCAGGCGGAGGCGAGCAACGGCCCGTCCCGCAACGCGCCGTGCCCGTGTGGCTCGGGCCGCAAGTACAAGCGCTGCCACGGCGCCCCCAACGGCGGCAACTGACCGACCCGACAGCACCTGACCAACGGGTCCCGGCCGTCCAGGCCGGGACCCGTTCGGCGTCTCCCACGTGTGGTCAGAGGACGTGCAGGGCGGTGCAGAGCCAGCGGCCCCGGCGATGCTCCAGGCGCAGTGCCATCGCCCAGCTCCGACCGCCCACGCCGGTGAGGACGGCCGCCGCCTCCACTGCGGCCTCCCGGGGCTCGCAGACCCGCAGGCGTAGCAGCCGGACCAGTGGTCGGCCGGTACGACGGCGGGATGTCCCGGCCCGGCCGGATGCGCGGGCGAGTTCGGTCAGCAGGTCTCCCGCTCGGGCCGGGTCGAGCAGCGCCCGCACCTGGGTCGGCGAACGGTAGCCGTTGACCACCTCCAGGCAGGTGCCGACGAAGCGGTGCGCGGCTCGGGTGGTTTCCGGAGCGGTCGACGGTGGCAACGACGCGACCGGGTGGGTGGTGGTGGACCGGCCGGGCACCGGGCGCAGGGCTGCTCGCCGCTCCGGCGGCCGGACCGGGCTGGGTCGGGTGGAGGCGAACAGGTCGAGGGCGAGCTGACCGTCGGTCTGCGCCGGCCAGTATGACCCGTCGGTCTCGTCAACGTACGGCGGATCGAAGGGCGGGACGGGGCGCAGCCGCACGGGTGGCCGGGAAGGACCGGGTCGTGCTCCACTCATCATGGCCCCCAGAACCTGCGTTTGCCTTCGTTTGCCTCCGACAACCTTGATTCTGGGCGACAGAACGGCTTCGGTCAATGGCCCGGTGGCAGCCTCCACCCGACAAGGCGCATGATCCACTCGGGTTCCTTGATGTCGCGGGGTCCCAGCGCCCGCGATGCCCCGACTTCAGGAAAACCGAGTGGATCATGCCCTGCGAGGGGCGGACGGCCGGGTCAGGTCGGGCTCTGCTACTCCGGGTCGCGGTCGACGAGCGGGTTGCTCTGCACCCACTCGGCGGTCTCGGAGTACTTGCGCGCTATGTACTCCTCCAGGCGCGCGCGCTCGACGCGCCACTGGCCGCGTCCACCGATCTTGATCGCCGGCAGTTCGCCACTGCGCACCATGTGGTAGACCTGCGAGTCCGACACGTTCAGCTCGGTGGCGACGTCGGAGAGCAGCAGGAACCGTGGCTCCACAGGGACTCCCGAGGTTGATGTCGTTTGGCTCAGTTTGCCACCGACAGCCCCGCCCGCCCAGCGCCCGGTCGCCCCGACGGCGGGTCGACCGTACGGGACACACCGGGCGGGAACTTCCACCGGCCGGACTCGGGGTGTATGACGATCACGGCGTGCGGCATGATCTGCGCCCGTGCCGGCGGACGCCGGTGGAGGACGACGCGGGGAGACGACCGGTGACCAACGAGCTTGTCCGGGTGTACGTGCCGGCGACCGTACCCATGGTGGCCCGACTCCGGGCGGAGGGACTGACCGCCGACCAGGCGCACGCGGTGACCCCGGCGTTGCGCGAGTGGTACGCCGAGGGCGACGAGGAGGAGTTGGAGTACGTCGCGTTCACCCGGGCCGCCCAGGACTCGCTGCACCTGCTCCGGGCCGACCCGACCGCTCCCCGCCGCCGCGTCGTCGTCTCGGTCGACCTCCCGGCGAGCGCGCTCGGGCGGGGCGACGGTGAGTTGGGTTCCAGCACCGTGACGTTGGCCGACGCCGTGCCGGTGGGTGCCGTCGCCGCCCTCCACGTGGACGGCGCGGACGCCGCCGAGGAGGTCGCCGCGGCGGTCCAGGTGGTGGCCGAGGCGGCCGCTGGCGACCCCGACGCGCAGTTCACCGTCGACGGCGCGGAGGACCACGAACTGGAGTGGTACGACGTGACAGAGCTGGACCTGCTGCTGAACGCGGCCAGCTGAGCCGCCCGCCCGAACGCCGGCCCGCCCGAACGCCGGCCCGCCAGAAACGCCGGCCGGCCGGAGTCAGCCCGGCGTCAGCGGGCCGGATCGGCCTTGGCCGGGTCCGTGTCGAACGCCTCGGCGGGGTCCGGCTCGTCGTCCTCCGGGTCGACCCGGTCCGCGACGGCGGTGTCCGGGCTGTCGGCCGGTGTGTCGTCGTCGGTGTGGGCCGGGCCGAGCGTGCGGCCGAACGCGATCAGGGCGGTGAGCGCCCCCACGAAGAGCACCCAGATGCCGTTGTCCACCCGCGAGGTGCCCAGCGAGGTCTGTGCCACCGCGTCCGCCTCGCTGAGGGCGCTGGCCAGGTCGAGCAGCGACCGGCCACCGATCCGGATGATCACCTCGGCGAGCAGCAGGAGCAGGCCCGGCCCGGCACCGGCGAGCAGGTACGCCGGCCAGCGCAGCGTCGGGGTCGCCGGATCGCGGCGCACCATCCGGCGCCGCGCCCAGGTCAGGTAACCGAAGGCGAGCAGCCCGGCGAGCAGCCCGGCGACCAGTGACTCGGTGCGGGACACCCACTTGGCCGCGTCGACAAGCGACTGTTGGCTGTCGCCGGCCCCGAAGAGGTCGAACAGCGGGTCCCGGGCCTGGCTGAACGCGACCACGAAGACCAGCGTGCCCAGTGCGGCGGTCACCACCGCACCGACCGCCGGTGCGGTCCGCGCGGCGGCCAGGGCACCACCGATGATCGCCGCGGCGGCGGTGGTGCCGGCGATCACGTTGGTGGTCGAGGTGTCGAAGTAGGTGAGGTTGATGGCCACCGCGGCGGCCAGCCCGACCAGCATCCCGCCGCCGATGGCTCCGGCGTAGCGCAGGGTGGCCCAGTCGCCGTACCGGCGGGCCAGCAGGTTGCCACCGGCCAGCGCGACGGCCGCACCGCACACCAGCGCGGCCGAGATCACGCCGGGCAGGGCGAACGCGGAGAGGCTGATCGCGGTGACCCCGGCCGCCGCCGAGGTGATGGCCTCCCGGGTGGACCAGAGCATGGCGGTCAACCAACCCAGGGCCAGCAGCGCGAGCACCGCCGCGCCGGGCGCGGGCAGCGGCCGGCTGCCGGAGGTTGCCGCGTCGGCCGCCGGGTCGTGCGACTCCGCGGCCGGGACGCGGCCGGGCTGCTTGGTCATCGTCTCCCCTTCGAGGCGGCAGGTCACCGACCATTCAGGGTACGCGGGCCCGCTGCGCCCTCCGCCGCCCCGGGACGGCCGGGACGCCCGCGGCCCGACGGGGCCCCTCCGACGCCCGGCCGGGTCGTCGGATCGACCTCGGTCGGTAAGGGGAGGAGGGGTGGGCCGGTCCTTGGCGCAGGACGATGGCGGAGCCAGGGTGTGCTGCCCTTCGTGGGAGAATCGCGGGAGGTCCCGCCGCTGCTCGGCCCTTCCGCGCGGCGTCCGGTGTCCGGCCGCCCGGTCGGTGCCCGCGGGTCCGGTTTCGCCACTGCTGTCGAGATCGCCAGGAGCCTTGATGGATGCCGTGTTCTCCGTTCCCGAGCCGCGCAACGAGCCGGTTCGCAACTACGAGCCGGGCAGCCCCGACCGGGACCGGCTCCAGCGGCGGCTGACCGAGCTCGCCGCCGAGCGCCTCGACCTGCCGATGACCATCGGCGGTGACCAGCGGATGGCCGCCGGTGACCCGATCGACGTGGTGCAGCCGCACCGGCACGCGCACGTGCTGGGCGTGACCGCGCACGCCACCCACGACGACGCGCACGCCGCGATCAAGGCGGCCAAGGACGCCGCTCCGATGTGGCGGGCGCTGCCCTTCGAGGAGCGGGCCGCGATCTTCCTGCGTGCCGCCGAGCTGCTTGCCGGCCCGTGGCGCGACACCCTCAACGCCGCCACCATGCTGGGCCAGTCGAAGACCGCGATCCAGGCGGAGATCGACTCGGCGTGCGAGTTCATCGACTTCCTCCGGTTCAACGTGCACTTCGCGCGTCGCCTGCTCGAGGAGCAGCCGGCGTCCTCGCCCGGCGTCTGGAACCGCTTCGACCACCGCCCGCTGGAGGGCTTCGTCTACGCGGTCACCCCGTTCAACTTCACCGCCATCGCGGGCAACCTGCCGTCGGCGCCGGCCCTGCTGGGCAACACGGTGATCTGGAAGCCGGGCCCGACGCAGCAGTTCGCCGCGCACTTCACCATGCGGCTGTTCGAGGCCGCCGGCCTCCCGCCCGGTGTGATCAACATGGTCACCGGCCGGGGCGAGGAGGTCTCCGACGTGGTGCTCGCCGATCCGGACCTGGCCGGCATCCACTTCACCGGCTCGACGAAGGTCTTCCAGCAGTTGTGGCGGACCGTGGGCGACAACATCGCCCGCTACCGGGGCTACCCGCGTCTGGTCGGCGAGACCGGCGGCAAGGACTTCGTCGTCGCGCACACCAGCGCCGACGTGGACGCGCTGCACACCGCGTTGATCCGTGGCGCGTTCGAATACCAGGGCCAGAAGTGTTCGGCGGCCTCGCGGGCGTACGTGCCGCGTTCGATCTGGGAGGGTGGGCTGCGGGACCGGCTGGCCGCCACCACCGACTCGCTGACCTACGGCGACGTGGCCGACTTCGGCAACTTCGGCGGCGCGGTGATCGACGACAAGGCGTTCGCCCGGCACACCGCCGCGCTGGAGCTGATCGGCGGCGACGAGAGCTGCCGGGTGCTGGCCGGTGGCACCGCGGACGACTCGGTCGGCTACTTCGTCCGGCCGACGCTCTTCGAGTGCTCCGACGCGGCCCACGAGACCTTCACCACCGAGTACTTCGGGCCGATCCTGGGCGTGCACGTGTTCGACGACGCCCGGTTCGACGACGTGGTCGCGCAGGCCGAGGCGATCGCCCCGTACGCGCTGACCGGTTCGGTGTTCGCCACCGACCGCCGGGTGGTCGACGCGGTCGCCGAGCGCATGCGGTACGCGGCGGGCAACTTCTACATCAACGACAAGCCGACCGGGGCGGTCGTCGGGCAGCAGCCGTTCGGCGGTGCGCGGGCCAGCGGCACCAACGACAAGGCGGGCTCGTGGCTCAACCTGGTCCGCTGGGTGTCCCCGCGGACGATCAAGGAGACCTTCGTGCCGCCGACCGACCACACGTACCCCCACATGGGCTGACCTGCGGCGACGACCCGCCGGCGGCGCGCGGTGCCGCCGGCGGGTCGGCCCGGGGCCGTGATCCATCGATAGTCCTCAACGGACAGTCTGCCGCCGACAGTGCACTTAGGAAGACCTGTTGGGTGGCAAACCGGCAAATCCTGGACGCCGGGTGCGCAAAGTGGCAGCGTAGGGGGCATGGCGGATTCCGGAGTCAACCCTACGGCGGCGGCCCTTCTCGGCCTCCTCCACGAGGGCCCGATGACAGGCGGTCAGTTGATGGCCGCTGCTGAGCGCCGTCTGGCGCCGTACTGGTCGATGACGCGCAGTCAGGTCTACCGCGAGTTGCCGGTGCTGGCCGAGCGGGGTTTCGTGCGGCTCGGGAAGCCCGGGCCGCGGATGAGCCAGCCGTATGCGCTCACGGCAACTGGGAAACGGACATTTTCCCGCTGGCTGGCCGAGAACCCGGGGCGGGACACCATCCGCAACCCGATCGCGCTGCGGATGGCCTTCGGCAACCTGCACTCCGCCAGCCAGCTGAAGGGCCTGTACGCCTCGGCCAACGAATACCACACCGAGGCCCTCGCCCAGGTCCGGGAGCAGGTAAAGAACGCCAAACGGGATGGGGAGACGTACGACGCCAGCGCGCTGGAGTTCGCCGTCGCCTACCACCGGGCGGCCCTGTCCTGGTTGAAGTCCGCTCCGGTCGGGTGACCTCCCGCGGGTTCGCCCAGCGGGAACGAGCTGCTCAGCCGGCGGCGTCGGGGTGCGGCTTTTGCGCGGGACCGCGGGGCTCGCAAGCTCAATCCTCGTTCGCGCAGTACGCTTACCTGTCGTGACCGCTGCCGATTACGCCGAACAGCTCAAGGAACTCGACGCGACCCTGCGAAACATCGAGGCCGTCCTCAACCTCGACCGACTCCACGAGGACAAGGCCCGCCTTGAGCAGGAGGCTTCCGCCCCCGACCTGTGGGACGACCAGGCCAAGGCTCAGCAGGTGACCTCGCAGCTGTCGTACGTCAACGGCGAGATCAGCAAGCTGGGCAGCCTGCGGTCCGGCCTCGACGACGCCCAGGTGCTGTTGGAGCTGGCCGAGGCCGAGGCCGACCCGGGCGTGTTGACCGAGGTCGAGTCGGAGATCACCGGGTTGACCAAGGCCATCCAGGAGATGGAGGTCCGCACCCTGCTCTCCGGCGAGTACGACTCCCGGGAGGCGCTTGTCGCCATCCGCGCCGGCGCCGGTGGTGTGGACGCCGCCGACTTCGCCGAGATGCTGCTGCGGATGTACCTGCGCTGGGCGGAGCGGCACGGCTATCCGACCGAGGTCTACGAGACCTCCTACGCCGAGGAGGCGGGCCTGAAGTCGGCCACCTTCGCGGTCAAGGTGCCCTACGCGTACGGCACGCTCAGCGTCGAGTCGGGCACCCACCGGTTGGTTCGGATCAGCCCGTTCGACAACCAGGGCCGCCGGCAGACCAGCTTCGCGGGCGTCGAGGTCCTGCCGGTCACCGAGCAGACCGACCACATCGACATCCCGGAGAACGAGGTACGCGTCGACGTCTATCGTTCCTCCGGCCCCGGTGGGCAGAGCGTCAACACCACCGACTCGGCGGTCCGGTTGACCCACATTCCGACCGGCATCGTGGTCACCTGTCAGAACGAGAAGTCCCAGTTGCAGAACAAGGCCTCCGCGCTGCGGGTGCTCCAGGCCCGCCTGCTGGAGCGCAAGCGCCAGGAGGAGCAGGCCAAGCTGGAGGGGCTGAAGGAGAACGCGGCTGGTTCGTGGGGCGACCAGATGCGCTCCTACGTCCTGCACCCGTATCAGATGGTGAAGGATCTCCGAACCGAGCAGGAGACCGGCAATCCGAGCGCGGTGTTCGACGGCGACCTGGACGGTTTCATCGAGGCGGGGATCCGTTGGCGCAAGCAGCGGCAGCTCGCCGGCGACGGAGCGTAACGACACGCGGGCGGAACGCTTCGTCGATCTCCAGGTAGAGGCCTGATTCGACGACTCGTGCCGGATCGGCGGGGCGTGGGGCTTGGCTCAGTTGTTACACCGCGTAGACTCACCACCCGTGATTCAGCTTGAGCAAGTGACGAAGACGTACCCGAAGGCGTCCCGGCCTTCGCTCGACAACGTGTCCGTCTCGATCGAGAAGGGCGAGTTCGTCTTCTTCATCGGTCCATCCGGCTCCGGCAAGTCCACAATCATCAAGATGCTGCTGCACGAGGTCGCCCCCAACAAGGGCCGCGTCGTCGTCAACGGCAAGGACGTCACGTCGATGCGCTCCTGGAAGCGACCCCACTTCCGGCGCTCGATCGGCTGTGTCTTCCAGGACTTCCGGCTGCTGCCGAACCGCACCGCGTACGAGAACGTGGCGTTCGCCCTTGAGGTGATCGGCAAGACCAAGGCGGTTGCCCGCCGGGTCGTGCCGGAGGTGCTGGAGCTGGTGGGGCTCGGTGGCAAGGAGCACCGCTACCCGCACGAGCTCTCCGGTGGTGAGCAGCAGCGGGTCGCCGTCGCCCGGGCGTTCGTGAACCGTCCGCTGATCCTGCTGGCGGACGAGCCCACCGGAAACCTGGACCCGGACACCTCGATCGAGATCATGCGCCTGCTGGACCGGATCAACCGCACCGGCACGACCGTCGTGATGGTCACCCACGACTCCAACATCGTCAACCAGATGCGCCGCCGCGTCGTCGAGATCGAGAGCGGTCGTATCGTGCGTGACCAGGCCCGCGGCGTCTACGGGTGAGCCGGCTCTCCACCCCTGCGCAGCCTGACGACGAACACTTCATGCCGGAGACCCGGAGGAAATCCCGATGCGCGTGAAATACGTCCTGTCCGAGGTACTGGTCGGACTGTGGCGCAACGTGACCATGTCCATCGCGATGATCATCACGATGGCGGTCTCGCTGACCATGCTCGGCGCCAGCGGTCTCATGTACCGCCAGGTCGACGACATGAAGGTCACCTACTACAAGAACATCGAAGTCTCGATCTTCTTGAAGCAGGAGGTGAGCGAGCAGGAGCGCACCGACCTGAACGCCAAGCTCGACAGCGACCCCCTGGTCAAGGATGTCATCTACGTCAACAAGGACGAGGCGTACAAGAAGTTCAAGGTCATGTACCAGGACGCGCCCGACCTGGTGAACGTGGTCAAGCCAGACCAGTTGCCCGAGTCGTTCCGGCTCAAGCTGAACAACCCGGAGCAGTACAAGGACATCTACGAGCAGTACAAGAACACCGCGGGTGTCGACGAGATCATCGACCAGAGTCGACTGCTCGACAAGATCTTCAACATCCTCACCTCGATCCAGAACATCGCCCTGGCCGCCGCCATCGTGATGGCGATCGCCGCCCTGCTGCTTGTCGCGAACACCATCCAGGTCGCCGCGTACAGCAAGCGGCGTGAGGTGGCGGTCATGAAGCTGGTCGGCGCCTCCAACTGGTTCATCCAGGCACCGTTCGTGCTGGAGGCCGTGGTGGCCGGCCTGATCGGTTCGCTGCTCGGTCTGGTGGCCCTGGTCGCGGCCAAGTACCTGCTCTTCGACCGCTCGTTGAGCGCGTTGCAGGGTCTGCTCTCGCCGATCTCCTGGGGTGACATCCTTGTCGTCTTCCCGCTGATGGCCGGCGTCGGTGGCCTGATCAGCGCGGGCACCGCCTGGATCACCCTGCGCTTCTACCTGCGGGTCTAGTCGTCCCGTCGTCTCCCGGGGACCCTCCCGCAGCCGGAAATAAACGGCGCGGGAGGGTCCTTGTTGTTCGGGTAGCATGATCGGTTGTCCGGCCGGGGTGCGCTCGGCCCACGGGCAGCGGAGAGAGGGGGTGGCACCGATGCCACGGGAGAAGGGGCGCAAGGTGGTTGCCTCCAACAAGAAGGCGCGCCACGACTACGCCATTCTCGACACGTACGAGGCAGGCATGGCGCTGACCGGCACCGAGGTCAAGTCGCTGCGGGCGGGGCGGGCGTCGCTCGTCGACGCGTTCGCCCAGGAGCGGGACGGCGAGCTGTTTCTGCACGCCATGCACATCCCGGAGTACACGCAGGGCACCTGGACCAACCACGAGCCCCGGCGCACCCGCAAGCTGCTGCTCAACCGGGTCGAGATCGACAAGCTCGTCGGCAAGACCCGTGAGGGCGGCCTGACGATCGTCCCGTTGCAGGTCTACTTCTCCGACGGCTTTGCCAAGGTCGAGATCGCCCTGGCCAAGGGCAAGAAGTCGTACGACAAGCGGCAGGACCTCGCCAAGCGGGACGCGGACCGGGAGATCGCCCGGGTGTCGGGTCGGCGCGGCAAGGGAATGGACGACTAGTTCATCCTGTTTGTCCGGGTCGGCGCGCCGGCCCGGGGCTCGGGATGAAAGCCGTTGCGGCAGGCGTTAGTCTTGTCAGTGCCACCACATCGGTGGCCTGTCGAGGGGGTGACTGGTTTCGACTTCGTACGCAGCGACAGGGGAAGCGAGCCGAGGAAGCCGACGTCGTCTCGAGAATCGGTCGTCGGAAACTTATAAGCGCCAAGAACCAACGCGCTGACTTCGCTCTCGCCGCCTGAGGCGAGTAGCTAAGTCTGTCGGCCTGGGAACGCCTTCGTCCCAGTAGCCGGCATCAGCTAGGAGGCTGGCCAACCGGACCCGGTCGCGGGGTCCGTGCGGCGAGATTAATCAGCGACTGGGCCCGTCACACCAACTTGCTCGCGTGAGCGGTGGGGCCGAGTAGAGGCACAGCGAGCTGCGCTCGGAGAAGCCCTGACAAACCGGCGAAGGACCCGGGTTCGATTCCCGGCACCTCCACCACCTCGAGCGAAGCGCCCCGGCCCGTCGGCCGGGGCGCTTCGTCGTGTACGCGGCTCGCCTACGCTGCCCCCTGTGACGAACCAGGAGCTGCGCCTGTCGGTGGGCGCCTCACCCGCACAGCGCACGCGGGCGGTGGTGGTCGGCGTCTTCGTCACCGCCGTCGCGTCGGCTTTCGTGGTGCTGCCGCTGGTCGCCGGCGGGTTGCTGGGCCGGCTGTCCGGCCCGGGTGACCCGTTCTCCTCCTATGAGGAGGCCCGCGACCTGCCGCCGGGGATGCTGCCACCCGCGCTACGGGACGGTGGCGCGGAACAGGCCGGGCCGAGCCCGTTCATCGGGCTCTGCGGCCTGCCGTTCGTCCTGCTCGGCGTCTACCTCGTGCTGCGGGTGCTCCGGACGGCCGCCTGGCTGGAGGGCAGCCACGTACGGGTCCGGGGCGCGTTCCGCACGCGCGGCGTCGACCTCGCCACCGCCCGGATCGACGCCGCGGCGCTGTCGTACGACGAGTCGGGGGACGACTTTCCGGGGGGTCGGCGGCGGACACGCGCCATCATCGCGACCGACCACTCTGATGGTCGGCGAGTCACCGTCGCGTTGCAGGGCATGGGGCTGGCCAGCCTGCCTCCGTCCGAGTTGCGCGCGCTTGCCGATGCGATCACGACGGGCCGGCCGGTCGACGGTCGGGACGGCGACGCGCACGCCGTCGCCCGTCAACTGCGCCGCCTGGCGGAGCACCCCCAGCTCGGCTGAGCGGCGGTTGTCCGTTTCCACTGGGACCTGCGGGATCCCTGGGACCAACGGGACAGATGAGCACTCTCCGGGGCCTTTACAGGCCGGGCCGGGCAGGCTCACCATCGCGGTATGGGGTAGCAGCACAGCGCGCGGGAGGTGCCATGGTCACCGGTCCGGTCCAGCAGTCGTCACTCGTCGCCCGGCCGTCCGCCGCACCGCACCATCCGATCGGGCTGCCCGGTGAGCCACGCCCGGCCGGTCTGGCCGGAGACGTCCACGCGTTCGGCCGGGCCGTCACCGTGGCCCCCACCGAGCCGCGCTGGCGGGAAGAGGTCCTGCTCCGGCTGCGTCCGGTGGGGCACGGGTTCGCCGAGCACGTTCGGGTCACCGAGGGCCCCGCGGGCCTCTACCGGGAGTTGCTCACCCAGTCGCCACGGCTGGCCCACGGGGTGCGGTTGCTGACCCGGGAGCACGCGGGGATCATCGCCGCGATCCTCGCCGTGCAACGGGTCGCCGAGCGTCCCGAGGTGCACCCCGACGAGCTGCGGCACCGGGCCGGGCACCTGCTGCGGCGGTTGGCCCGGCATCGGCGGCGCGGTGCCGACCTGCTCTGGGAGGCGTACCAGACGGACCTGGGCGGCGAGACCTGAGCAGTCGACCGGGAACCGGTGGATCGGCGGCGGCGTCGAACCGTACATGCGTCGACCGGCCCTGCTTCTCGTCCTCCCGTTGCTGCTCGCGGCGGGCTGCGCCACGCCCGTGGCAGATCCGGCCGTCGGGCCCCGCAGCCCGTCGCCCCGCGGCGAGGCGTTCGACAAACGGGCCGCCGAGGTGGCCGAGGCGTGGCGACCGGGCCCCGACTGGAGTACGGGGTACGTCCCGCTGGAGGGGCCCACCGTGCTCACCGGTGACCCGCGCTTCACCCCGGACACCGAGGCCGCCTACCGGGCCGGGTGGTACCGGGCGTCTGTCGCGATGCCACCCACCCGGGTCGGCGGCGAGATCCGATTCCCGGACGGACGGCTGACGCTGCCGCTGGTGAGCGCCGCCGAGGCGTACCGTCAGCTGGACCAGGGTGACCCGCTGCCCTGCCCGGGGCAACCGAAGCGGCCCGGCCTGCCGAGCCCGGGCGGCCCCACCGTCGAGCCAGGGCCGGACGGATGGGCCACCAGCGCGACGCAGACGGCCTGTCTGTCGCTCACCGTCACCGGGGTCACGTTCGGTGCCGTGCCGGTCCGCACGAGCCGGGGCACGGCGCAGGTCCCGGCCTGGCTGTTCACCATCAAGGAACTGGCCACCCCGGTGGCCCGGCTCGCCGTCGCGCCGAGCGCGGTCACGCCCGTCCCCCAGCCCTCCGCGCCGGCCCGCCCGCTGGCCGACGGTCTGGTGGGCGCCCAGAACCTCCTGGCGGTCGACGATGTCCGGATGACCGTGCAGCTCGGCGTCGGCGCCTGCGACACCGGCATCACGCCGCTGGTGTGGGAACGGCCGGACGTCGTGGTGGTCGGCGGCCGCGTCACCCGGGCCACCGGAGAGTGCATCGCGGTGCTCAAGCTGGCACCGGTCGCCGTGACCCTGGACGCGCCACTGGGCGCCCGGCCGGTCCTGGACGTCGCCACCGGCGCCCCCCTGTCGATCGCCCCACGCTGACCGGGCGGCACCGACCCCGACGGGCTTGCCTCAGAGGAGGCTGGGCACGTCGGTGCTGATCGGCACCGGCAACACGGTTGGCCGGTCGGCACGCAGCCCGGTGGCGAGCGCCGCGCCGAGCTGGTCAGGGGTCTCGACGACCTCGGTGGCGCAGCCGTAGCCGGCCGCGATGGCGACGATGTCCAACCCCGGCAGGTCCAGGCCGGGCACCCCGGGGGTGTCCTTCAGCTCGGCGAACGCCTTGAGGATCGCGTACTGCTGATTGACCGGGACGACGACCACCACCGGCAGTGCGAGGCGCGCGGCGGTCCACAACGCCTGCACCGAGTAGTGGAACGAACCGTCGCCGACGACCGCCACCACCGGCCGGCCACGCCCGCTGTCCCGCTCGGCGAGCGCCACCCCGATCGCGGCCGGCAGGCCGTAGCCGAGGCCGCCGCTGGCCATCGTGAAGTACGACGCCGGGCGGGTGATCCGCAGCTGCCGGCGCAGTGCGGACAGATTGGACGGTGACTCCTGCACCAGCACGCCGTCCGCCGGCCAGTGCGCGGCCAGCCCGGCGAACAGGGCGTCGGCGCTCAACGGGGCGGTGATCTCCGGCGGGGTCGGTGCGGCGCGGGGCGCGGGGGGTGGCCGGTCGGCCGGCGGCACCCGCTCCAGCAGCGCGGCCAGGGTCAGCCCCGGGTCGCCGAGCAGGCTGTCCCCGACGGGTGCGCGCGCGGCCTCGTCGGGGTCGTCCGTGACGTGCAGCAGCCGGGCGCCCTCCGGCAGGTGCTCGCCCGGCACGTACGGGTAGTAGCGGAACACCGGTGCGCCGACGACAAGCACCGTGTCGTGCCCACGCAGCGCCTCGGCGAGGGGGCCGATCGCGTACGGGAGCACCCCGCGGAAGTGCGGGTGGTCCTCCGGGAAGACGGCGCGTTCGGGTGCCGGGGCAGACCAGACCGGTGCGGCCAGCCGCTCGGCGAGCGCGACAGCGTTCGGCCAGCTCCCGGAGCGGTCCACCCCCGGCCCGTACACCAGCACCGGGTTGTCGCTGCCAGCCAGGATCCGGGCGAACTCGTCCAGCCGTTGCGGGTCCGGCGCGAACCGGGTGGCCACCGTTCGCGGTGCGGGCAGCGGGTCGGCCGGCTGGGCCCAGTCGTCCATCGGCAGGGAGAGGAAGACCGGCCCGGCCGGTGGCTGCACCGCCGTCGCGTACGCCCGCAGCACCGCCGCGGGGATGTCCTGCGCGCGGGCCGGCTCGTAGGCCCACTTGACGTACGGCTGGGGGAGCTCGGTGGGCCGTCGGCTGGCCAGCCGAGGTTCGAGCAGCAGCATCTCCCGGGTCTGCTGGCCGGCCGTGACGATCAGCGGCGTCTTGTTGTGCCAGGCGGTGACCAGGTTGCCCATGCCGTTGCCGGTGCCCGGGGCGGTGTGCAGGTTGACGTGGGCGGCTGTGCCGCTGGCCTGTGCGTAGCCGTCGGCCATCGCGACCGCCGTCGCCTCCTGGAGCGCGTGGACGTAGAGGAAGTCGGCGGGGAAGTTCTCCAGGAACGGCTCCTCCGTCGAGCCGGGGTTACCGAAGACGGTGGTCATGCCGAGGGTGCGGAGCACGTCGTACGTCGAGTCCCGGACCGTTGCCATCGCCACCCGCTTCCGTGTCGCGGGAGGGACGACAGCAGCCGTCCCTCCCGATCAGCCGAATCTATCGGGATGCGACAGACCTTTCGGGTGTTTCCGGCGGCCCGATGCGGCGGACCGGGCCCGTGCCTGGTCAGGGCATCGGAACTGACTAACTGCGGTCTTAACTGTCTGATCACCTGCCGGTCAGCCCTTAGCCAGCACCCGGGACGCAGGCTATGGTGCCAGGCATGGCGTTGACAGCGCGGCTGATCCCGATGCACCGGGCGGATCCGGCAGATGACCGATCCCCGGCGCGGGCTCACGGTTGACGGGTGTGTGGGATGCAGGGAGAGGGTCAGGCGATCGGCGGACGAGCGATGGAGTCGATGACCGGGCGGCTGCTGGTCGCCACTCCGGCGCTCAAGGATCCGAACTTCGACCGTACGGTGGTGCTGCTGGTCGCCCACGAGCCCGGCGGCGCGCTCGGCGTGGTGCTCAACCGGGCCACCGAGGTGCCGGTGTCCGAGGTGCTCGGCGACTGGAGCGACCTGGCCCGCCACCCGGCGGTGCTCTTCGAGGGCGGCCCGGTGCAGCCCGACTCGGCCATCTGCCTGGCCCGCATGCGGCACCCGATGCGCCGGCTCAAGGGCTTCCACCAGGTCTCCGGAGCGGTCGGCACGATCGACCTCTCGGTCGACCCGGAGCGGCTGCGGGAGAGCATCGGTGGCATCCGGGTCTTCGCCGGCTACTCCGGCTGGGGCAGCGGCCAGTTGGAGCAGGAGATCGCCGACGGCTCCTGGTTCGTGCTGGACGGGCTGCCCGGTGACGCCTTCGTCGACCGGCCCGACGATCTGTGGCCGATGGTGCTGCGCCGCCAGGGTGGGATGATGGCTGCGGTCGCCCACTTCCCGCCGGACGTCGCGCTCAACTGACCCGGCGCGGGCGGGGGACCCCGCGAGATGACCATGCGAGCCGTTCTGTGTATAGTTTCCCAGTGCCCGGGCGACCGGGACGACAGCAAGGGGCCGTGGCGCAGCTGGTAGCGCACCACACTGGCAGTGTGGGGGTCAGGGGTTCGAGTCCCCTCGGCTCCACCTTGTGAAACACCAGGTCAGCGGCCTAGTCGAGCGATCATCGGCTAGGCCGCTGATTCGTTCTCCGGCCGGTTTTTCTCACACTTTCTCACATCGGGTGTCACGTCGTCCTGCTCCGTGCCGCCCGTTGCCCCTCCTTCTCCGTTGTGCCGTACATCGCACCGAGCGTGCCTCCTACGGCCTTCATGGTTCGGGCTGGTCGGCGCGCCTGCGGGCATGGAAGCGGCCACCGGTTGATCACCGATGACTTGTGCAGACAATCGAAGGTCGTGCGGCGGCACCGGCCATCACTGGCTGCTGATCCGCCGCCGGATCAGCGACGGCGAGCTGGCGTTCTACCGCCGCTGGTCACCCCAACCCGTCCCGCTGCGAGTGCTGGTGCGGGTGGCCGGGACCCGATGGTCGATCGAGACCTGCTTCCAGCCCGGCAAGACCATCAGCCTGGACGAACCCCAGGTCCGCCGCTGGCACGCCTGGCACCGACACGTCACCCTCGTCATGCTCGCCCAAGTCATCCTGACCGTGATCGCCGCCCACGAACGTGACGACCGTCCCGCAACCGACCAGAGAGCGATCCCGTTGACCCTGCCCGAAATCCGCCGCCTCTTCGCGAAGCTGATCACAACACCGTCCACCCGATCAGCCACTGGCTGACCTCGTCACACTGGCGACGCCAACACCAAGCACGTGCCCGGACCAGCCACTACCACCGCCGCACCCAGCCAACCAATCAATCAATCAGCATCTACATGACGATCCCGGGCTGCCGTATTAAGCGACCGTCAACGGTTACGCGTCGATCTTGGTGGGCCAGGCGAGCATAGCGGCTTCGGCAACGGCGAGAAGCTCATCCGTGCCAGCGCCGTCGCGCGCGTGCTGGGACATGCCCTGCAGGATGACGCCGACGAGGACGACCAGACGGTCGACGTCGGTGCCGGCGGGCAGCCGGCCGTCGGCGACATCCGCCTCGATCCGCTTTCGCAGCGCGGTGATGTTGGCGGCCCGTTGGGCGCGCAGCAGTTCGGTGATGTCAGCCGACGCTGCGGTGCAGTTGACGGCCGCGCTGATGACGAGGCAACCAGGTGGATGCTCGGGCCGGGTGTACTCCACGGCAGCGGCGCGTAGCGCGCGGGCGACGCCGTCGCGCACGGACTCCTCCGCCGCGAGTGCCGTCGCGAAGAACGCGCCGTGAGTCTGCTGATAGCGCTCGACCACCTCGCGGAACAAAGTCTTCTTGTCGCCGAACGCCGCGTAGAGGCTGGGTGGCGTGATGCCCATGGCCGCGGTGAGTTCGGCCACCGACACCGGCTCGAAGCCCCGTTGCCAGAACTCGTGCAGCGCCGTCAACAGGGCCTGGTCCCGATCGAAGGCTCGGGGCCGGCCACGCCGGCGGGGATGATCATTGGCCATTGACACATTCTATAGCGCTCGCTAGCCTGACGCTCAGACAATACATAGCGAGCACTACAGAAAGGTCCCACGGCATCATGGCACTGCTCAACGGCAAGACTGCTCTGGTCACGGGCGGCAGCCGAGGCATCGGTCGGGCAATCGCCACACGACTCGCGGCGGACGGCGCCCTCGTCGCCGTCCACTACGGCACCAACGAGGCAGCCGCGAACGACATCATCACTGCCATCACCGAATCCGGCGGCCGCGCGTTCGCGGTCCGCGCTGAACTGGGTGTACCCGGCGACGCACAGGCGCTGTGGTCCGCCTTCAACGCCGGCCTCACCGAATCCGGCGCCGAACCGGGCGTCGACATTGTGGTCAACAACGCCGGCATCGCGAACTCCAACGACCTAGCCCGCACGACCGAGGCCGAATTCGACAAGATCTTCGCCGTGAACGTGAAAGCCCCGTTCTTTATCCTTCAGCAGGCCCTGAACCAGTTGCGGGACAACGGCCGGGTCATCAATATCTCCTCCGGCACCACCCGCATCGCCGCACCCGCGATCGTCACCTACTCGCTGACCAAGGGCGCCATCAACACTCTCACTTTCACCCTTGCCAAGCAGCTCGGCGAACGCGGTATCACGGTCAACTCAGTGGTCCCCGGCATCGTCGACGTCGACAGCAACGCCGCATGGCTGCGGGACAACCCCGAACAACTCGCCTTCTGGGGATCCTTCTCCGCGTTCAACCGAGTCGGCCAACCCGCCGACATCGCCGACGTGGTGGCCTTCCTCGCTTCCGACGAGGCCCGCTGGGTCACCGGCCAGCATCTCGACGCCACCGGCGGCGCACACCTGTGAACACATCCCTATGCGAAAAAGCCGCACTGCGGGCACTGTGGGGACTCGTTGGCCAGCACGTCCGGACGGCCCTCAGGAAAGCCAATACCTCAAGCCGCATGTTCCAGGCGCCTCTGGAGCTGTTGCCGTTTGGGATATTCTTCTCTATTCGGTTGAGGTGGCCGAATTTGCCGCCCGAACCTGAACACCGCCACCCCACCCTTCGAGGGAACCTCAGTCGAGTTCGTCGAGGCGAGCGAGCGTATCGGTCAGCCCGTGTCGATGAGCGTGTTGCCGCAACTCGTTGAGAGTCGGGGCCGGTACCTCGAGTCGTTCGGCCAACGAGGCCGTACGCGCGACGAGGTCGGCCCGGTCCCCGATCATGTCGCGGGACTTCGTCATCGACAGCACCCGCTCCATTGCGGCCCTACGCCGCAACCCGGTGTCGTTGCTCCAGAGTTGCAGGAAACAGCCCTTGCTCAGCCTGTACGAGCCGACCTGGGCCCTCGACAACCTGGGCGGGTCACCGAAGCTGTCGGTGGCGAGGGTGGCCCGCCAGGTCCCGTTCGGCAACTGTCGCAGGGTTCCCTTCAACTTGCTGCCTGCGAGCCACTGGGTCCAGATGGCCTGTGGATCCTCGGCACGCTCGGCGGCCACCAAATGACCGATCATCGGTAGCTGGTTGCAGACCTGCTCGATGAAGGTGTCCCGCTCGCCGGCCACCCCGCTGTACGCGAGCAGGCGCTGGTCGGCGCACGCAATCAGGTACGCCGGCAGGTAGGCGTCCTGCGCACCGAGCACCTGCAGGTCCCGCATCCGCTTGGGTAGATTGAACTCGTGCCGGTCCGGTCGTTGGGCGAGCTGAGCGATGATCTCCGGTTGGAACACCGTCGGCGCGAAGAGCGCCTTGAACCTCAGCCGGTCACCGCCCTGCTCGGGCGGCACCCTGGGGATGGTCAACACGGTCAGAGAACCGTCGTAGTGGCTACGCGGCAGTGGGCGGCTGGTGAACCGTTCCACGAGCAGCTTCTGCCGGCTCTCCTTGGCCACGTAACGGATTCCGGCGCGAGCGGAGTCCAGGCCAAGCGGGGTGAGCGTGACGACCCCATCAGCGACCACCACGTGCCCGATCAGGGACAGGAACGCCAGGCACCGGTCCACCAGTGAACGGGGTATCCCGTAGAAGGCGTAAAGCTCGGTGACTCTGGTGAACCCGGCCTCCAGCAGGCCGCGGACCAGGAACCGGTCCAGCATTTCGTAATCCTGCTCCTCCTGGACCTGCGCGGTCGTCTCCACCTGCCACAGAGGCCACAACACCGAGAAGATCCGGGACGGACGTACCCCGGGAACGGCGGTGGCGTGCTCGACGGCCCGGACCGCCGGATAGATGATCGAAGCGTCGCCGGGACGGTGGTGCCGGGATGCCTGACCAACCCGCTCAACCATTGAGCTTCTCCTCGATCTCGCGGGACGGACGGTGGTCCCCGAACCCGCCTAGGTGAGCCACCAGAGAGTTCGCCAGGGCGGCGAAGCCGGGATCCCGGGCGTCGGTGAGGGTCGTCGTGTCGCCGACCAGGACGATCTGTCGGCGAGCCCGGCTGATGGCCACGTTCAGCCGCCGCAGTTCCTTCAGGAAACCGATGTTCCCGTGCTGGTTGCTCCTGGTGAAGCCGTAGACGATCAGATCGCGCTCGCCACCCTGGAAGGAGTCGACGGTACCGACGTTCTCCGCCACCGCGTTCGCACCCAACTCGTTCGTCAACAGCTCGGTGATCAGCTTCACCTGGGCCCGGAAAGGCACGATGACCGCCCAGTCGCCGTAGTGGTCGGCGTACCGGGCCAGCAGGCGCACGATCAGCCGGGCCTCCAGCTCGTTGAGGTACCCGCCCTGCTCAAAGGCGTCAACGGTGGGCGGGGTCCGCTCCGCCCGTTCGCGTGCCGGCCGATCCGATGTGTCGATCATCGCCATCGGCGAGCGGAACAGCGGGTCCGGCACTCCACCGCGATGCTCGGTGCGCAGCACCCCGCCGTAGAACGAGGTCGAGACGAACCGCGCCAGCACCTCCGGCATCCGCCGCTGCACCGTCAGCATCACTCGGTTGGCGTCGCCGACGCCCTGGTAGAGCCGCTCGAACTCGCTGCGCCGGAGGAGATCGCGGATCTGCCCGGCATTCGATGGCGCCGTGCCGCTCGGCAGGCTGTCGGCCCAGCTCGCCACCTCGTGATCAAGGAACGGCGGCAACTGGTGATGGTCCCCGACCAGGACCGCCCGGCGGGCCCGGACCAGTGGAACCAACAGGTCCGGAGTGGAAATCTGGCCCGCCTCGTCGACGATCGCCAGGTCGAAGTCCAGCCCGGCGAGGAGGGCGGTGGTGGCGGTGCCGATGCAGGTGGCGGCGACCACGTCGGCGTACCGCACCAGTTCCCGGTGCAGGTCCTGCTCCGCCTCGGTGACCTCGGCTCGCCACTGGGCGAGCAGCCGGGCCCGGGACCGGGCCAGGGCCAGGCCGGCGGTCAGCTCCTGGTGCAGCGCCATCCACCTGGGCAGGTCGACCGGCGTACCGGCGGACACCGGGACGACCGGGCGCAGCGTCGCCCGTACCATTTCGGCCGCCCGCGCCACCTCGGTCAGGACCTTGTCCCGCGCCTCGGCCGCGGCGTCCCGCGCCGCCGCCCGACTGCTGACCTCGGGGTCGGCGGCGGCGAGCGCGTCGACCCGGGCACGGATCGCTGCGTACGCCTGCTCGACCCGACCAGCGTCCCGGGCGGCCACGGCGAGCTGCTCCCGTAGCGTGCTGAGGCGCCGCTCACGCCACCCACGTTGCCAACGGAAGAAGAAGGCGAGCGGCCCTCCGGCTGCCCGTCGACGAATCTCGGCCAGCCGCTGCTGGGCACCACGTTCCCGCTCGCCCAACTGCTCCAGCTCGGCCCGGGTCGCCCGATGCTCCTGTTCGGCGGTGGCCAGCTGAGCGGCGAGCGGGCGGACCGCCCGGTCCACCGCGGCCGCCAGCTCGGCCGAACGTACCTGCACCTCGGTGTCGGCCACCTGAGCCTCACCGAGCTGTGCGGTGAGGAAACCCATCCACCGGCCGGCGGCGTCGTCGGCTGCGGTGAACGGCGTCAGCCGGGACGTGCTCCCTTCAGTGGCCGCCAGGATCTCCCTGCGCAACGTCTCGACCTGAACCTCCACCATCAGGCCCCGGGCGTGCGCGGTCATGGCGTCCTCGTTGCCGACCCGGACCGCCCGAACGTGCGCCGGCAGGCGTTCGAGCACGTTGTCGACCGCCCGGTTGGTGTGCGAGGTGACCAGGACCCGCTGGTGCCGGGCCGCACTGACGGCGACCATCTCGGTGATGGTGGTGGTCTTACCGGTACCAGGTGGGCCGAGCACCAGCAGCAGATCCGGAACGGCCAGCGCACTCTGGAACGCACGCAGCTGGTCGCCGTCGAGCGCGGCCCGCGGCTGGGCGGTGGCATCCGGCCGGTACGGGGCCAGCCGGCGGTCGACCAGATGTGTGAGCAGGTGCGGGTTCGTCGACTCCCGATCCCGCAGGGTCTGCACCGCTGCCAACCGCGCCCGGTGCACCCGGTCGCTGGGCAGCGCCCCGAGGGCACCCTGTCGCGGCAGCCGGGCGAAGTCGACGACACCGTCGAAGCGGACCGTCACCTCCCGGTCCCGGACCCGCAGCACCCGGCCGCGCAGGTCCGGCTGATCGGTAACGTAGACCAGCGCACCCTGGGCCAGCGCGCAGGGGCGCAGCAGCTGGAAGACGTAGACCCCACGGGCGGAGCGGCGCTCCTCGCGCGCGCTGTCCACCCGCCGGTACGGCAGCGCCGGACCCTCCCGCTGCTTGGCGATCTCGATGTCCCGGACCGCTCCGATGACCTCGGTGAGCAGATCGAGGAATCCACTGTGGTGCGCCGGTAGGGCCGGTACCGTGGGTCCGGTGAAGCCGAGCCGCTCCCAGGCATGGCAGAGTTCCGCCCAGGGCATTCGGTACTGGGAGCTGACGTCGCGGACATGCGGGAAGGCGAACCACCCAGGCCTGCAGCCGAGCAGCAGCGCTCCCTTGAGCAGCTGTTCCTGATCCTTGAAGGAGAGCGGTGACACGTCCGCGAGCTTGAGCGCGGCACGTTCTCTGCCGCTGAGGTAGAACCCGACCTTCCAGCGCTGGGTGTAGACCACCAACCGGTCGCGTTCGACCTCCATCCGGGCCGGCAGGGCACCGGCCATCGCGAGTCGGCCCAGCTGGTCGACGAGGACGGCCGGGTCGTACACGCCAGCCCTGGCGAGCTGCTCGGCAGCCCTGTCGGAGGGTATGACGGCCACCGGGTGGCGCAGGACGAACGGAAGAGCACTCACCGGGCACCACCCGAGGAAAACTGCCGCTGGCCGGCGCGCAAAGCGGTCACCAGCGCACGGAGGTCGGACGGCCGGTTGTCCGGATCCGGGTCGAGGCAGCCGGCCAGCAGGTCGTCCAGTTCCTCGGGCAGCTCGGGCAGCGTCAGCCGGATCGGCGGCGAGCCGTAGGTCGACGGTGGATGCCCGGTCAGCGTCCAGTAGAGCAGCGCCGCCAGCTGGTAGAAGTCGGCCGGCCTGCCGACCGTGGCCGGTCGATGCTGCTCTGGTGCCTGGTGTCCCGGCGGCCCCTCCCCGGGCCGAGCCGTCAATCCAGCCAGACCCACGTCGACCAGTACCGCCCGCCGGGGCGTGTTCGCCAGCACCACCCCGTCCGGGCTCAGCGCCCGATGGCTCTGCCCGGCGTCGTGCAACGTGGCAAGGGCGGTGGCGACCTCGACAGCGGCGCCGAGCGCCACGGCGGCGTTGAACCGGCCGATCGGTGCGCCGGCAGCGGCCGGGCCGAGTCGCTGCCGCCAGGTCGGCCCGGCCGGCAGGACGCTGACCAGCGTCGTACCGCCGGTCTCGTCGATCGTTCCCAGCAGCCTCGGCAGGCCCGCCCGGCCACCGATCCGCTGCAACAGCCGCCCCTGCCCGCGCAGCTCGTCGTGGAGCTGCTCGCCCGCTGCCGTCTTCCGAAACACCTGTACCTGCCGAAGCCGGACCCGATGTAGGTCGGTCAGCCGGTCGGCGGTCGCCTCCCGCCAAGCCCACGATTGGTCCAGGGCGATCTGGTCGACGGTCGGCTCGTGCAGCAGATAGTCAACTCCGCCCAACCGGCGCTGGTCGCCGCCCCGCCACGGCGTCCGTACGTCCGTCCTGACTGGTGACTCTGGTACGACGAGTTCGGGCTGCGCCGCCGACAACCAGTCGGATTCGTCGGTGAGTGCTTCGCGGTAAGGGTGGTAATAAGCTCGCCGGATGTGCGCGGCTGCTGGCTTGTACAGCTGGTTGCGCAGCGCGGTCTCGTCCCACAGCGTCAGCCGAATCCCGGTGGCCCGCTCCTGCTCGCCTCGCCAGACATCCCACCATTGAGTGGTCGCCGGGTCGAGGCTCGACGGGACGCAGAGCACCCACTCCTCGATCTCGTAGCCCTTCTCGTCCGCGTTCCTCGTGGCCGAGCCGAAGGACTTCTTGATCTGCTCCCAGTGTCTACCTCTCACGCCACCGATGAAGTACTTGGCTTGCCAGATGGTCACCTGCCCATGGAGCTCGCCGACCAGCGCGTCGATGCCCCAGTCCCCTGGATTCGCGTACACCAGCCTGGCATCACCGCGTACGGCGGTCACCAGGAGCGAGATCATCTGCTCGAAATCCTCGCGCGCGCCAGTCTCGCCGCCACGCGCCTGGTGGGCGTAGAAGTGGATGGGTGGCTCACCCGACGCAGCCTGCGTCACCGTCGATCACATCCCGGGGTCGCATCAGATGCCGACCGGAGGGAGCATTCCAAAGACGGTCACCCATTGCAACGCGCGACTCACTCGCGATTCACTCTGGGAAGGTTGGTGATCCGCTCCACCATCCGCGCCGCCTGACGGCGCATGGGCAATCGCCCGGCCGCACCTACGGCACCTGGTCGAGGGCTTGGTTGAGGGCTTCGGTCACCTCCACGTCGTGGTCGACTTCCGCCAGTTCGAGCGCGGCGGCACCGGTGCCAGCGCCGTCGATGGCAGTCGTCCTGATGGCGGGTGCTCGACTTCATCGATGGCTGAGGCGTCCGGCACGGCGGCCCCACACTTTAGGGCGTCACAAAAGGTGTCACGGACCAAGATCGAATCGGCGGTATTAGCTGACAGCGCATGGCACGAGTCGACATGGCCGCGAATCCCATATCCCCACTTGGTGGCAGGTCCCGACACGATCTGGCATTGATCGTGACGAGGATCACCTTTCTGGCAGTGTGGGGGGCAGGGGTTCGAGTCCCCTCGGCTCCACCTTGTTGTAGCTGATCAAGGGCTTGCTCGCCGATCGTGGCGAGCGATCCCTTGATCATTTGACCCCCATTCGACCCCGGCCGGGGCTGGCCGTGGGCCTAGCGGATGATCGGTGACCACTCCCGCTGGCTCACGATCGTCACCCCCGGGGTGCGGTAATAGGGATCCTCGGCGACGATCGCGGCGAACGCCTCGGCGTCCGGGACGTCGAAGATCAGGAGTGCGCCGGAGTCGTCGGCGAACGGCCCGGCCATGGCCAGTCGGCCCTCCTGACGCAGCGTCTGGAGGCGTTCCCGGTGCGCGGGCCGAGCGGCGAGCCGGTCGGGTTCGTCGCCGAAGGACAGCTCCAAGACAAACACGTGTTCCTCCTCGTCGGGGCGGACTTCCGGAGCACCCTAGTCGATGCGTCGCGCCAGCGCGGGCGCACCGAGGGCATCCGTCCTGGGGGGGATCACGCTCGATCCTGGTTGTCGTGGCATCGGACGGAACGGAGGCCACCACAACCATGAAACAGTGCGATCTTGCGGCTCGGACAGTGCGGGCGCTGGCCTGTCCGCGCAGTCAGCTCGCGGCGGCCCGTGGCGGAATCGTCGGTAGCCGGACGGTGAAGGTCGCTCCGGCGCCGGGCCGGCTGTCGGTGGAGATCGTCCCGCCGTGGCTGGTCACCACCTCGCGCAGGAGGGCCAGGCCCAGACCGAAGCGCCGGTCCTTGGCCCCGGCGCCGCGGTGGAAGCGGTCGAAGAGGTGTTCGGCGTCGGCGGGGTCGAAGCCGGCCCCGCTGTCCGTGACCACCAGGTCCGCGCCGCGGCGGGAGGTGCGCAGGGCGACGTCGATGCGGCCCCCGGTCGGGGTGTGGGTGAGGGCGTTGGCGAGCAGTTCGCCGACCATGCGGCGCAGGGCCGAGGCGATGCCGGGGACGAGGACCGGAGTTTCCGGGACCGACAGGTGCAGCTGGACGCCCTGCTCCGCGGCGCGGTCGGCCTCGCAGTCGACGGCCTGGGCGGCGAGGAGGGCCAGGTTGACGGGCTCGGAGGGGTGCCGGTCAGCGGGGGTGGCGGCGAGGCGGGCGGAGAGCAGGAGTTCGTCGACGATCTCGCCGAGGCGGCGGGTGGTCTCGATCAGGCGGTCGTAGTCGGCGCGGTCGGCGCCGGCGCGCCGGGCCAGGATCTGGGCGCGGGTGTGGACCTGGGCGATGGGGGTGCGCAGCTCGTGGCTGGCGTCGGCGACGAAGCGGCGCTGCCGGCCGAGCGCCTCGGCGAGCGGCGCGACGGCTCGGCGACCCACGACGATGCCCGTGAACACCGCCGCGGAGAGGCCGACCACCGCCGCGAGGAGGAACGCGGCGAGCAGGTGTTGCCGGTCGGAGAGCTGGAAGCGCGCGTCGAACACCGCCTGCACGACACCCGTGCCACGGGGCTGGGTGCGGACGTAGTAGGTCGTGCCGTTGCGGTCGACCTTGTCGCTGCGGACCTGGTGGTCGAGGGCCACCGCGTCGATGGCGGACTGCAGCGGAAAGCCCGGCGGGGGCGGGTTCCGGCCCGAGTCGGTGCGGTTGCCGTCGTACAGGATGATCCAGCTGCAGCCCGGCGGCCCGGCGATGGTGCCGTGGACCGCACCGTAGTTGAGCTCTCGTTCGATCTGTTCGTGCTGGTAGCGCAGCAGTGCGGCATAGGAGACGGCGGCGCCCAGGGCGAGCAGCGCCGTCATGGTGAGTCCGACGAGCAGGCTGACCCGGGCCCTGGCCCGGCGCAGCATGGTGTCCTCGAAGCTCACAAGGTGCCCAGCCGGTAGCCGAGGCCGTGCACGGTCCGGATCACCGAGCGGCCGAGCTTGCGGCGCAGGTAGTAGACGTACGTGTCGACCAGGGACGCCGCGCCCGCCTCGTCGAAGACCCGGCTGCGTAGCTCGGAGCGGGAGTGGACGGTGTACGGCCGGGCCGCGAGGACCCGCAGCAGTTCGAACTCGCGTGCGGACAGGGCGATCCGGGTGCCGTCGGGTAGGACGGCGTCGCGCACGGAGAGGTCGAGCTGGCCCGACCCGAGCCGCAGCACCTCGGTGGACTCGGTGGTCCGGCGGCAGAGGGCCCGGATGCGGGCACTCAACTCGTCCAGGTCGAAGGGCTTCGTCAGGTAGTCGTCGGCGCCCGCGTCGAGGCCGGCGACCCGGTCCTCGACGGTGCCGAGCGCGGTCAGCAGCAGGGCCCGGGCGACCACCGCACGGGCGCGCAGCCGGACGACCAGGTCCAGCCCGTCGAGGGCGGGTAGGCGTCGGTCGATCACCATGACGTCGTACGGCCGCGTGAGCCCCAGGTGCAGGCCGCGCTGGCCGTCGGGGGCCTGGTCGACGACGTATCCCTCGCCGGTCAGTGTCTCTGCCACCATGCCGCGTAGTTCCGAGTCGTCCTCGACGAGCAGGAGTCGAGTCATACAGCGATGGTGACAGATAGATAAGTATCGTTGTCTGTGAAACTTGTCTCCTCAAACAACCAAGCTAGGGGGTTCCGGCGGGCACGAGCGACGGTGTAGGAGCGGGAACGCGTGCCTCGCGGCGCTCGATCCAGGTGAGCAGCGGCGTCGTCATGAGTGTCGTGACGAGCGCGACCACCACCAACACCGTGAACAGCGACGGGTTCACGATGCCCGCCTCCAGTCCCACGTTCAGGGCGATCAGCTGCATCAGGCCCCGGGCGTTCATGAGGGCGCCGACGCGCAGCGCGACGCCGTTCGGCTCGCCGCGCATCCGGGCCGCGGCCCAGCAGGCGCCGAACTTGCCGACGATCGCCACGCTCACGCACGCCACGGCGAAGCCCAGTACGGCGAGGTTGCCCAGCAACGCGAACTCGGTGCGCAGCCCGGAGAAGGTGAAGAACAGCGGCAGGAACACCGTCGCGGCGATCGGCGTCAACGTGTCGACCACCTTGTCGGTCTGCTCCGAGCGCGGCATCACCACGCCGACCGCGAAGGCGCCGAAGACGGCGTAGAGCCCGATCTCGTCGGTGTACCAGGCGACCAGGAAGAGCAGCGCCACCGTGCCGAGCAGCCGCGCGCGATCGCCCGGGAGCCCCATGACGAAGCCGGTCACCCGCCGCCCACCCAGCCACAGCACCACTCCGAACAGCACCGCGCCACCGGCGGTGACCAGGGCCGGGCCGGCGGCACCCGAGGCGAACGCCAGCACCGCGGCCAGCATGATCCACGCGACCATGTCGTCGATCGCGCCGCTGGCCAGGGCGAGCAACCCGTGGCGGGTGCCGGTCTGGCCGCGCTCGGTGATGATCCGGGCGAGCATCGGGAAGGCCGTGATCGCCAGCGCCACGCCGACGAACGCCGCCGACACACCGAGCGACACGCCGTCCGCGCGGATCGGGACGAAGCCCGCCAAGCCCAGGACCAGCAGGATCCCCAGCACCAGCGGAGCGGTGACACCCGCGAGCGACACGGCTCCCGCCGTGCCCGCGAGCCCGGTCACCCGGTGCGAGGTGAAGGCGTACCCGGCCTGGAACATGAACAGCACCAGGCCGACCTGACCGACCACGTACAGGATCGGCAGCAGCGGCGCGGGGAAGAGCGCGGCCTGCGCGCCCGGCCAGAACAGGCCGAGCAGCGACGGGCCGAGCAGCACCCCGGCGAGCATCTCGCTCACGACGGGGGGCTGGCCCACCTTGCCCAGGAGCCAGGAGACCAGCTTGCAGAAGAGCAGAATGACCGCGACCGCGATGAAGAACCGCGGGGCGAGTTCGCTGGGGGTCACGCGCTGGCCTCCTCGAAGAATCGGGTGCACAACTTCTGTCGTCGGGCGTCGACGACCATCCAGGTACCGCAGATCAGCTGCTTGACCGAGCGCCCCACGTCGAAGATCCGGTCGCGCTGCCGCATGAGGGTGAGTCGGGTGCGGCCGGGACCGGGGAGACCCCGGGGCGTCAGGTACGCGGGCCCGCGACTCGGCAGCGAGCGGGTGTGCGCCGCCGACGAGCTGATCGAGAAGCGCCGCAGCACCTCCCGGGTCGCCGCGCGTAGCTGGACGGGGGCCGAGCCGCGCGCCGGACAGGCCCGGTTGGCGGTCACGCCGTACGGAATGAAATGGGCATCCTGCCGCCGCAACGACAGCCAGCGGTCCGGGTCGAACGTGTCGTCCGCGGCGGGACCGGTGCGCTGATAGGCCCGATAGTTGAAGAGGAGCACGGATCCGGTGGGGAGGACGTGCTCGCCCACGGTGATGGGTCCGGAGGTGATCCGGTGCGCGATGCCGAAGAGCGGGTAGACCCGGAGCGTCTCGTCGATGATCCGGTCGAGCGATTCGTCCGAGGTGTCCGTGACGGACCTGCAGCACATCAGGATGTGCGCCATGGCCTCCGACATCTGCACCACCGCCGTGTTGAAGAACGTGCCCTGCAGGTACCAGGCGGTCTCCAGGGCGGTGAAGGGCGGCGGCAGCACCACCGGGCACGTTCCCGCGACGATCCGGTCCAGCAGGTAGCGAGTCAGACGAACCCGCCGGGACATGTGCCGCAGACCCATCCCCTTCAGGGCGGTCACCACGTCGTCCGCGTTCGCCACGATGAGATCGCGGACGTCGCGTGGGCAGGATGCGCCGAACACCAGCTCGTACGAGACCTCGGCCCAGACCGGCATCATCAGGTCACGAAGTCGCACGTGGCTGATCCGGTCGGCCGGGAGCGCGTCGAGGATCCGCCGGGTCGCGGCCGTCGCCAGCTCGTCGGAGCGCGCGTGCCCGAAGGCGAGCACCTGTCGGGTCGTCCGCGCGACCGTCCGGTACCGCTCGCCGGGCTCAAGGTGTTCCTGGTGCATCTGCGGACCGGGCGCGAGCCAGTACCAGAAGAGGTCGGACAGGCCGGCCCCGCGGCTGCGCCCGTCGGCGGCCGGATCGCCGTAGACCCGCTCGAAGTCCTCCGGCCCCACCAGCGGCCCGGGGACGGGAACGCCGTCGGGCCCGTTGACCCGCTCGAAGATCCACTCCCGGAGGTCGACCACTGCCTTCACCGGATCGCCACCTGGTCGGGCGTCAGGTCGGCCGGCCGCCGCGCTCCGGCCAGGGCGAGGGTCTGGTCCAGCTCGGTGGTGAGTCGATCGAGAACCTCCCGTACGCCCGCCGCCCCGCCCGCCGCGAGCGCCCGCACCACCGGACGCCCCACCAGCACCGCCCCGGCCCCGAGCGCCAGCGCGATCACCACGTCGGTGCCGCAGCGCACACCCCCGTCGAGCAGCACCGGGATCTGACCACCCACGGCTGTCACGACCGCGGGCAGCGCGTCGAGCGTGGGAATCGTCCCGTCGAGCTGTCGTCCACCGTGGTTGGACACGATCACACCGGCGGCGCCGTGCTCGACCGCGAGGCGGGCATCGGCGGGATGCAGGATGCCCTTGAGCAGGATCGGTAGTCCCGTGACGCCGCGCAGCCACGCGATCCGATCCCAGCCCGCCGTCGCGTCCATCGCGATCGGGCGCACCCGGCCGGTCGCGTCGCGCATGTTCTCACAGGCGTAGCCGGGCGGCAGGTCCGTGAAGCCGTTGCGCCTGTCACGCTCGCGCCGTCCGAACACCGGGGAGTCCACGGTCACCACGAGCGCCCGGCAGCCGGCCGACTCGGCGCGCTTGACCACGTACTCGGTGAAGTCGAGGTCGGGTTGCGGGTACAGCTGGAACCACAGTGCCCCGCCCGCCGCCGCGATCTCCTCGACCGGCTGGGTGGCGGCCATGCTGACCACCATCGCCGTGCCGGCCGCCGCGGCCCCGCGCGCGGTGGCCGCCTCGCCGTCCGGGTGCGCGAGCCGATGAAAGGCCGTCGGAGCGACCAGGACCGGCGCGGCCAGCGACGTGCCGGCCACGGTGACCCGCAGGTCCCGCTCGCCGGTCGCCCGCAGCACCCGGGGCACGATCCACCGTCGCTCGAAGGCCCGCTCGTTGGCGGCCAGGGTGCGCTCCCACCCGGCCCCGCCCTCGAAGAAGTCCTGGTGAACCGGGTCCATGTCAGCCCTCGGCGCCGGCGAGGCAGCGACTCATGAACTCGCGCAACGGCCGGACGTGGACGTCGGGCCGGTCCCACTGGTTCTCCAGGTTCTCGGCGAGGTGGTGCGTGCCGGCCAGTTGGCCGTCGCGGTAGTAACGCACGACCGGGTGCAGGTACGCCGCGTCGTGCGCCTGTCCCACGACGTCCTGGGCCACCCGGGCCACGGTGATGTCGAACGGGTCGACCTGGTCGTGGTCGGGGCCGTACTCCAGAGTGATCACGAACGCCTGGTCGTGGTCGTGCTCGGCGGTGCGCAGGCCGGTGGACCGGAAGTAGTCCACCGGCACCTCCTCGTGGTAGCGGGCCTCGGCTCCGGCGACGGTGAGCACGTCGCCGAGGAACCCGAACTGCTGCCACAGGGCCGAGGTGCGGTTGACCCGCTCGATGACGGCCGCGGTCATGGCCGCCGGCTCGGCGGCGAGCGGGTCGGACGGCCAGGCCGTGGCGCCGTACCGGCGGGAGAGGATCCGGTGCAGTGCGCGTACGGCGTAGCGGAAGCCATGGATGAAACCGCTCGTGGACTTCTTGAAGTCGCGTGCCTGGGAGATCGTCCCGGCGAAGAACAGCCCCGGAACGTTCACCGACTCCCAAGCCTCGGTCTGCGCCGGGAAGCGGTCGGAGATGGTGAGCTGTGGCCGGGCCGAGGAGTCGAAGATCGAGTCGTCGAAACGGAATCCGGTACACGCCAGCACCCGGTCGTACCGCAGTTCCTTCACGACCTCGTTCGCCCGCGAGAAGCTGAACGCGACCTTGAAACCCGTGCCGTCGCGCTCGATGCTCTTGACCGTGCCGTCGAGGATCGCGTTTGCCGACTTGAGCTGATAGGTGTCCAGGAAATTGTTGTTCACGGCGCGCAGGTGCCCGACGTAGTGGGTGCGCCACGCCATCCGGACCGAGCTGGGCCCCGCGACGTGGATCAGCGTCGTGGTTTCCATGAGGTTCTCGGCGGTCTCGAAGGCGGAGTTGCCCTTGCCGATGATCAGCACCCGCTGGTCGAGGTAGTCACGTGGCTCGACGCTCATCACGTCGTACCCCTCGGCCAGCTCGAATCCTGGAATGTCCGGCTGGTAGGTCTTCGACACGCCGGTGGCGACGATCACCGCGCGGGCCTCCCAGCGCCGGTCACCAGCCTCGACGGTGAACACGTCGTCGTGCTTGGACACCCGGGTCACCCGGCTGCCGTAACTGACCTTGACGCCGGTCTTCGCCGCGAAGTCCGCGAGGTATCGCACCATCACGTCGGCGTCGGGGAAGTACCGCTCGGTGTACTGCGTGAACAGCAGCGCCGGGTCGTCGGTGAGCAGGGAGTTCCAGTCGAGCCGCAGATTCAGCTCGGGATCGTCCGTGCCCGTGTGTGGTTTGTTGATCGAGATGAGTTGGCGGTGCCGCGGATAGGTGGCGAAGAACGCCCCCGGCCCGTCGGCGCCCTCCAACACCAGATAGTCACGCTTGCCCTCGGCCTCGAGCAGGGCGGCGAGTTGAAGGCCGGCCGGACCGGCCCCGATGATCAGATAATCAAGCGTCACGGCGCTCACCGTACGAGTGGGAAATCAGAGAGATTTCAAGCTCGTCCAGAATGTCGGCCGCTCTTCGCACGTCGATGTCGAGCGGCCGGTCCGGATCGATCGGTGCGATCTCCTCCAGGGCCCGGAGGATGCGGTCACAGCCCGCCGCCGTGGGCCGGCGCGCCCCGACGTGCACCGCCTGGCGCAGCCCGAGCCCGAGCGAACCGGTGATCAGGCGCAGCAGTTCCGCCTGGTCCAGGGCGCGGAGTGCGGCCTGCGTGCCGAGCGGGATCACGTCCTGGTTGTGCAGGTTGGTGGGGATGCTCTGCATGCTTGCCGGCACGGAGTCGCGCCTGATCTCGGCGATGAGCGCTGTCGACGCGAGCTGGACACCCTGCAACCCGTGTTGCTGACCCGGTCCGGCCGCGAGCATCGGCGGCAGGCCGCCGTTTCTTCCGGGATCCACGAGCAGGTCGAGTTGGCGCTCGGCGAGGTTGCCGACCTGGGCGATCACCATGGTCAGGACGTCGGCGGCGAACGCGGCGGGTTGGCCGAAGAAGTTGCCGCCGTGCACGACCTTGTCGTCGGCCGGGAAGAACAGCGGGTTGTCGCTCACCCCACCGAGGTCCGCCGCCACGACGCCGTCGACATAGCGCAGGGCGTCCTCGGCCGCTCCGAGCAACTGCGGCGCGCAGCGGATGCTGTAGGGCTCCTGCAACGGTCTCGTGCCGGACGCTCGCAGGCCGGCGGAGGCCGCCCGCATCGCGGCGCCGACCTCGATGGTGCCCGGGTGACCGTAGGCGGCGAGGAGGGCCGGATCGAGGAACTGCGGATCGCAGCCGAGCAGGTCGGCGAGCAGGCAGGTGAGCGTCTGCACCACGCGGTGCGAGGTGCGGACCCGGCCCAGGGCGAGGGCCAGCGCGGCCGTGGTGAGCGACGTGCCGTTGACAAGCGCGAGTGCGTCCCGGCCGTCGAGCGGCAGCGGCTCCAGGCCGGCCTTCGTCAGGGCGTCCGCGGCGGGCATCCGGACGCCGTCCACGTAGGCGTGCCCGCGACCGCGCAGCGCCTGGGCGGCGGCGCCGAGCGGGATCAGGTCACCACTGGCTCCCACCGAGCCGAATCGGGGCATCGCCGGTGTGAACGTCGTGCCGAGCATGGCCGCGAGCGCGTCGATCACGTGTGGCGAGACCCCCGACGCGCCCTGGGCCAGGGACCAGGCCCGCACCAACAGCGTCGCGCGCACGACATCCGGGGCGAGGTCCGGGCCCTGGCCCGCCCCGAGGTGGGCGAGGGTGTTGTCGGCCTGGTCGCGCTGGTCGGCTCGGCCCGCGTAGCCGACCAGCGCCCCGAAGCCGGTGGTGGCACCGTAGATCGCCCGGTCGTCGCCGAGTGCCTTGCCGAGGAACGTGCGGGCGGTCGCCACGCGGGCCCGCACCTCTTCGCCGAGCACGACCGTGACCGGGCCTGCCGCGACGCGCAGGTCGGCGAGGCGCAGCGGCGCTGCCAGATCCACCTTAATCGTCATGGGCGGATGCTAGAGGCAATTTCTCAGAGCGCTCTGAAATTGCCTCAGTAAATTGCGGCGCATGACGCACGATTGCCTGATCATTGGAGCCGGGCCGGCAGGCCTGCAGCTCGCGACCCTGCTCGAGCGCGACGGTCACGACTACGTGGTGCTGGAGGGCGGCCCCCGGGCGGGCACATTCTTCGAGACCTATCCCCGGCATCGCCAGCTGATCTCGATCAACAAGGTGTGGACCGGGTCGACCGACCCGGAGTTCAATCTACGGTCGGACTGGAACTCGTTGCTGACCGACGATCCGGGGATGCTCTTCAAGTACTACAGCACGCGCTACTTCCCCGCCGCGGAGGATCTCGTGCGCTATCTCGCCGACTTCGCGCGGGGTCTGAACGTCGTTTACGACACCCGGGTGACCTCGGTGTCGAAGACCGACGAGGTGTTCACCGTGCAGGCCGGCGACCGCAGTTGGACGGCACGCAGAGTCGTCGTCGCCACCGGCGTCTCCGAGCTCTACCGGCCGCCGATCGAGGGCGCGGACCTGGCCGAGCGCTACGACACCGTCAGCGTCGACCCCGCCGATTTCGTCAACCAGCGTGTGTTGATCATCGGTAAGGGCAACTCGGCCTTCGAGACCGCGGACGCGCTCGTCGAGACCGCCGCCACGATTCACGTCGCCGGGCCGCACTCGATCAGGCTGGCCTGGCGGACCCATTACGTCGGGCACCTGCGCGCGGTGAACAACAACTTCCTGGACACCTATCAGCTGAAGTCACAGAACGCCGTACTCGATGGCACGGTGGAGCGGATCAGTCAGCGGGAGGGCGGCGGATTCCGGGTGCTTTTCCGGTACGCCAGGGCGGTCGAGAATCTGCGCGAACTGGAGTACGACCGGGTCATCCTCTGCACCGGATTCCGCTTCGACGCGTCCGTCTTCGCCGAGTCCGCCCGACCGGAGCTGGTCATCAATGATCGGTTCCCGGCGCAGACGCCGGCCTTCGAGTCGGTGAACGTCCCGGGTCTCTACTTCGCCGGCACCCTCAGCCAGCAGCGTGATTTCAAGAAGTCCACGAACGGCTTCATCCACGGCTTCCGCTATGCCACCCGCGCCCTGCACCACATCCTCCGCGAGCGGCACCACGGGCAACCCTGGCCGTCCCGGGAGATCCCCCCGACGCCCGAGGCGATCGCCGATTCGATCATCGCCCGGATCAACGTGAGCTCCGCGCTGTGGCAGCAGTTCTCGGTGCTCGGCGATGTCGTCACCGTCGAGGGCGACGCCGCCCGCTACCGCGAGGAGGTGCCGGTCGCCTATCTGCGGGACGCGGAGCCGGACGTGTTCGCGTTCCTGGTCACCCTGGAGTACGGCCCCGACCACGACCAGGTCGACCCGTTCGACGTCACCGTGCCGCGCCCGGCCGAGAACGACGCGACCGCCGCACACGACGCCAGCTATCTCCACCCCGTCGTCCGGGTGCTGCGCGACGGGCAGGTCGTCGCCGAGCACCACCTGGCGGAGAACCTGGAGAACACCTGGGACCTGCCGACCGTGCATCGGCAGCCTCTGGAGGTCTTCGTCAAGGGCGTCCTCGCCGATGCCCGCTGACGTCTGGCCGCAGCCCGTCCTCGACCTCCTGACTGCCGGCGGGGACCGGCCGGTCTTCGAGGACGGTCCGACCGTCACGACCGCTTCGGAAATGGCGGGTCTGATCCGGCGCGTCGCGGCCGGGCTGCGCTCGTCCGGCGCGGGACCCGGAGTGGGCGTCACGCTCGACCTGCCGGTCACCGCCCCCGCCTTCGCCGCCACGATCGCCGCCTTCGCCGTCGGGGCCCGGGTGTCCGGGTGGCGTGCCGACCTGAGCCCGGCACAGCTGTCCGGATCCCTCGTGGTCGACTCGGCTCGACTGGCCGCGCTCACCGAGCATCCCGACGACGGGCTCCCACTCGTCGCGGCGGGACGGGCCGAGGAGCCCGCGCGGATCATCTGGACCAGCGGCAGCACGGGGACGCCGAAGGGTGTGGTGCAGACCTATGCGGCGATGTCGGCGGCCTGGGTCCCGTACCCGGACCGATGGCCGCCGGCCATCGCCGACCTGGCCACCCGGATGCGGCGCTACCTGGTCTTCGGCTCGCTGGCCAGTCAGGTGATGCTGGAGTACGGCATCCTCGCCCTCGCGGCGGGCGGCACCCTCGTCGTGGCGCCCCGACCGGTCTTCCCGGCTGCCCTCGTCGAACACCGCGCCACCGCGAGCGTGATCACCGTCGGCAAGCTGCACCAGCTGATCCGGGACCAGCGCGCCAACCCGGTGGACCTGCGGCACCTGCGGGCGCTCATGGTCTCCGGCTCGCCACTCGCGCCGGGCCGGCTGGCGGAGGCGCTCGACGTGCTCGGCCCGGTGCTCTTCCACGGCTACGGGCAGACCGAAACGTCGATGATCTCCATGGTGACGCCCGCCGAGATGCTGACCGACGCGGCCACGCTCGCCACGGTCGGCCGTCCGGCCGTGGACGTCTCCGTTCGCGGCGGGGAGATCTATGTCCGCACACCCACGCAGGCATCCTCGTACTGGCAGGACCCGGACGAGTCGGCCGAGGTGTTCGTGGACGGCTGGGTGCGTACCCGTGACCTGGGGGAGTTGGGCGCCGACGGATACCTGCGGCTGTTCGGGCGGGTGCGGGACGTGATCATCGTCAACGCGCAGATGGTCCACGCCGGGCCGGTGGAGCGGGCCCTCGCCGCCGATGCCGCCGTCGCCGAGGCGTACGTCGTCGGGCGTCCGGACGAGATGACCGGCGAGGCCGTGCACGCCTACGTGGTGCCGGTGGCCGGGAGAACGCCCGATCCGGACGTGTTGCGCAAGTTGGTGGCCGTACGGGTGCACGATCTCGCGGTGCCGCGAACCGTCACGATCATCGATCGCGTCCCGCTCGCGCCCAGCGGCAAACCGGACAAGAGCCAACTTCCACGGCCCGATGACGAGGTGTGAGCACGGGCGGACGTCGGCGTCCATGCCGACCGCCCTGACCGGAGGACCCGGTCAGGGCGGTTGTCGACTGTATGTCCGGTAAGGGCGGGGGTCAGCCCTGGCGGCTCTTCCACTGCGGGTTGGCGCGGTTGACCACGACCACCCGGCCACGACGGCGGACCACCACCGAACCCGGCTTCTGCTTCAGTGCACGCAACGAGGTACGTACCTTCATGTCTGCCTCCTCGGTCTCAGCGGTTCCGAGTATCGAAACGCCGCGTCCACCCCGGGGATTCCCGCGACCTGCGTGGGGTCACCAACGGCCGACGTCGAACCTTTGCCCTCCGCCGGCCGTACCAGTGGGCGGGAGGTCAACCTCATGACCGTACGCCGGCTCCTCGCCACGGTGCTGGTCGCTGCCGCGACCGTGCCGCTGGCCGCCACACCCGCCGCCGCGCACGGCGCCCCGACCGACCCGATCAGCCGGGCGGCGGCCTGCGGACCCGAGGGCCGGTACGCGGCCACCGCCGCCTGCCGGGCCGCTGTCGAAGCGGGCGCCGCCGTCCGGGAATGGGACAACGTACGGGTCGCCGCGATCAACGGGCGGGACCGGGAGCGGATCCCGGACGGCGAGCTGTGCAGCGGTGGGTTGTCCGCGTACCGGGGGTTGGACCTGCCCCGCACCGACTGGCCGTCCACCGAGCTGAGCGCGGGCGCGAAGTTCACCTTCCGGTATCGGAGCACCATCGCGCACCGGGGCACCTTCCGGCTCTACGTCACCACGTCCGGCTACGACCCCACAGCGCCACTGACCTGGGCGGACCTCGAAGCACGCCCGTTTCTGACACTCACCGACCCGCCGGTGCGGGCCGGGGCGTACCAGTTGGCGGGGCGGCTGCCGGCGAAGCGCGAGGGTCGACACCTGATCTACACGATCTGGCAGAACTCGAACACCCAGGACACCTACTACTCCTGCTCGGACGTGGTGTTCCGCACGGCGAAGAGCGGTGCGGCGAAGAGCGCCGCGGCCGCGCCGCGTACCACCGCGAGTGGGCCGGCCGCCACCGACCCGGCGGAGGTGGCGGCGGCGGCCGACCCGGGCGTGCCGGTGGCGTCGGTGACCGACCTCGGCGCTCGCTGGCCGGTGCTGGCCGGTGCCGCCACCGTGCTGGTCCTGGCGCTGCTGATCGGCGCGGGGCGGCGACGCCGCGGCGGCACCGCACCGCCGGGCCGGCAGTGCGAGGTGCGCAACCACCGCGTCGGGCGGCGCCGGATCTGGTGACCCGGCCCGCCCGCGCCGGTCAGCCCAGCAGCCCGTCGATCTCGGCCAACTCCTCGGCGGTGAAGTCGAGGTTGTCCAACGCGGCGATGTTCGTCTCCAACTGCGCGACGCTGCTCGCCCCGATGATCAGGCTGGTCATCCGCGGGTCGCGCAGCGCCCACGCGAGTGCGAGCTGGGCCAGGGACTGGCCGCGCCGCTCGGCGACCGCGCCGAGCCCCCGGATGGTGGTCATCTTCTCGTCGCTGAGGTCGCTCTCGTTGAGGAAGACACTCGTGCGCACCCGCGAGTCGGCCGGGATGCCACCCAGGTAGCGGTCGGTCAGCAGCCCCTGGGCCAGTGGGCTGTACGCGATGCACCCCGCGCCGACCCGCTCCAGCGTGTCGAGCAGGCCGTCGGACTCGGTCCAGCGGTTGAGCATCGAGTACGACGGCTGGTTGATCAGCAACGGCGTACCCAGCTCGCCCAGGATCGCCGCGGCGCGCGCGGTCTGCTCCGAGTCGTAGTTGGAGATGCCGACGTAGAGCGCCTTGCCGGAGCGGACGATCGCGTCCAGCGCGCCCATCGTCTCCTCGAGCGGGGTCTCCGGGTCGAACCGGTGCGAGTAGAAGATGTCGACGTAGTCGAGCCCCATCCGGCCCAGCGACTGGTCCAGCGAGGAGATCAGGTTCTTGCGCGAGCCCCACTCACCGTACGGGCCGGGCCACATCAGGTAGCCGGCCTTGCTGGAGATGACCAACTCGTCCCGGTACGGCTTCAGGTCCGTGGCGAGCAGTCGACCGAAGTTCTCCTCCGCCGCGCCGGGTGGCGGCCCGTAGTTGTTGGCCAGGTCGAAGTGGGTGACCCCCAGGTCGAAGGCACGCCGGACGATGTCGCGCTGCCGATCGAACGGGCGGTCCGGGCCGAAGTTGTGCCACAGCCCGAGGGAGACGGCGGGCAGTCGCAGGCCACTGCGTCCGCTGCGCCGGTAGGTCATGGTGTCGTAGCGGTCATCCGCGGCGAGGTAGGTCACGATCATGAGCCTAGCCGCGGTCCGACGTGCCCGAGATCGGGCGTGGGAAGCCGAACATCGGGGTAGTTTCGACGCGACGACCGGCCCCGGCCCCGCGGAAAGTGAGCTACGTGGACGACATCACCGCACTGATCCTGGACGACCACGCCGCCTTCCGGCGCGGCTTCGCCCGCCTCGACGACGCCCGCGACGAGCAGGAGCTGCTCGCCATCTGGGACGCGCTCGCCCTGCACCTGGACATCCACGCCGAGGCGGAGGAGGCGATCCTCTACCCGCACCTGGTCAAGCACGGTGACGACGGCGAGGACGAGACCGCCGACGCGATCGGTGACCACAACAAGATCCGGGACGCCATCGCGGAGGCGAAGCTGCACCCGGTCGGCTCGGACCAGTGGTGGGCGGCGGTCGGCACGGCCCGCCGGGAGAACAGCGAACACCTGGCCGAGGAGGAGGACGAGGCGCTGCCCGACTTCCGCCGGCACGCCAGCACCGAGCTCCGTGCCGAGCTGGGCCAGCGCTGGCTGACCTTCTACGGCGAGCACAAGAACGGGCGCAACCTTCCGTTCCGCGACAAGGACCCACAGCGGTACGTGGCTGACCACCGCTGAGATCTCCCCGGCACGGGGGAGTCGCCGCAGCCGATCCCGGCCGCAGAATGACGGGGTGACCCTCCGCGCGGCACTGGCCCCGCTGGTCGCCGGCACCACCTGGCGACGCGGCGTGTTCCTGCTGCTCGGCGGGGTGCTGGCACTGCCGTACGGGGTGCTCGCGGTGACCTTCGCCCAGATGCTCACCGCCCCGGAGATCCCCCGCTCACTCGTGTACGCGCTGCTGGTCGTCGCGGCGCTGATCGCCGTGGTGCCGCTGCTGCTGGACGGCAGCCGGGCCCTGGAGATCGCCGCCGTACGGGCGTTGCTCGGCGTCGACCTGCCCGAGCCGGCACTGGGGCACCGCGGCGACCGGGAGACCCGACTGCGCAGCGCGCTCTGGATCGCCACCCACCTCATCGTCGGCGCGCTGGTGATGCTCGCGCTGGTCAGTGCCCTGCCGATGGCGTTGGCCTTCATCGCCCAGCAGTTCGGCATCGGCACCGAGCTGACCAGCCGGGAACGGTTCGGTCCGCTGGACGGGCGGGACAGCGGCTGGCTGACCCTGACCGGGGTGGCGATGCTCGTCGGCCTCGGCTATGCCGTCGCGGGGCTCGGCGCGCTCGCCGGTCTGATGGCGCCGGTGCTGCTCGGCCCCGCGCAGGCGGAACGGATCGCCGCCCTGGAGGCGCGGGCCACCCGGCTCGCCGAACGCAATCGGCTGGCCCGGGAGCTGCACGACTCGGTCGGTCACGCGCTGACCGTCGCCACCCTCCAGGCCGGCGCGGCACGCCAGGTCCTCGACACCGACCCGGAATTCGTCCGGCGGGCGCTCACCGCCATCGAAGACGTCGGGCGGACGGCCATGGACGAGCTGGACCACGTGCTCGGGCTGCTCCGGGACGCCGGCGGCGGGACCCGGGCACTGACGCCGCAGCGTACCCTCGCCGACCTGGACCGGCTGGTCACCGACACCCGCGCCGCCGGCCTGACCGTGCACGCGCATCGCGTCGGCGACCCGACGCGGCTGCCCCCGGCGGTCTCCCGCGAGGGCTACCGGATCGTCCAGGAAGGACTGACGAACGCCGCCCGGTACGGCCACGGGCCGGTGACGCTGCGGCTGGACCTGCATCCGGGGGCGCTGGAGTTGGAGCTGGTCAACGCCGTACGCAAGCCCGACCGGGCTGAGCTGGGGCGGCCCGGCCGAGGGCTGGACGGGATGCGGGAGCGGGTGCTGCTGCTCGGCGGCCGGATCACCGTGGGGCCGGACGGCGACCGCTGGCTGATCCGGGCCCGCCTGCCGTACGAGGAGACGACATGACGACCGGGGTGCTGATCGTCGACGACGACGAGTTGATCCGGGTCGGGCTGCGCGCCATCATCGACGCCCAACCCGACCTGCGGGTGCTCGCCGAGGCCGCCGACGGTGCCGAGGTGCCACCGCTTGTCGCCCGGCACCGGCCGGACGTGGTGCTGATGGACGTGCGGATGCCCGGCATCGACGGCATCCAGGCCACCCGGCATCTGCTGGCCACCTCCGCCAACCCGCCCCGGGTGCTGGTGGTCACCACGTTCGCCAACGACGAGTACGTCTACGAGGCGTTGCGCGCCGGAGCCTCCGGTTTCCTGCTCAAACGGGCCCGGCCCGCCGAGGTGGTGGAGGCGGTCCGGGTGGTCGCGGCCGGTGAGTCGCTGCTCTTCCCGGCCGCGATCCGGCAACTGGTCGGGGCGTACGGGCCGGCGGGCGGCGACCGGCTGAGCCGCGCCCGGCTCACCGAACGGGAGGCCGAGGTGCTGCGGTTGATGACCACCGGCCGGTCCAACCCGGAGATCGCCGCGCATCTGGTGGTCGGGGTGGAGACCGTCAAGACGCACGTCGGCAACGTGCTGGCCAAGCTGGGCGCCCGCGACCGCACCCAGGCGGTCATCGCCGCCTACGAGTCCGGCTTCGTCACCCCGTCCGGCTGACCGATCCCCTCCCCTGATGCCCGGGGCACCCGTGCGGATGTGAGCTAGCGTGGGTCTGGTGACTGCGTCTAACCCGGTAATCCCGGTTCCACCGGCCGACCTGCCCGGCACGCTCGGCGCGCTTCGGGCAGCCGGTCACCAGTACCGCACCGTCAAGCAGGAACTCCGCGACAACCTTCTCGCCCGGATGCGCTCCGGCGAGGCCCGTTTCCCCGGCATCGTCGGTTACGACGACAGCGTGCTGCCCGAGGTCGAGCGGGCCCTGCTCGCCGGGCACGACATGGTGTTGCTCGGCGAACGCGGCCAGGGCAAGACCCGACTGATCCGCGCGCTCGGCGCACTGCTCGACGAGTGGACGCCGGTCATCCCCGGCTCGGTGCTCAACGAGCACCCCCTGCACCCGCTCACCCCCGCGTCCCGCGCCCAGGCCGCCGAGGCCGGCGACGACCTGCCGATCGGCTGGCTGCACCGCTCGATGCGCTACGGCGAGAAGCTCGCTACCCCGGACACCAGCGTCGGCGACCTGATCGGTGACGTCGACCCGATCCGGATCGCCCAGGGCCGCACCCTCGGCGACCCGGAGACCATCCACTTCGGGCTGGTGCCGCGTACCAACCGGGGCATCTTCGCCGTCAACGAGCTGCCCGACCTGGCCGAACGCATCCAGGTTGCGCTGCTCAACGTGTTGGAGGAGCGGGACATCCAGGTTCGCGGCTACCAGCTGCGGCTGCCGCTGGACCTGCTCCTGGTGGCCAGCGCCAACCCGGACGACTACACCAACCGGGGCCGGATCATCACCCCGCTCAAGGATCGGTTCGGCGCGGAGATCCGTACCCACTACCCGGTCGACCTGGAGTTGGAGCTGGCGTTGATCCGGCAGGAGGCCGACCTGGTCGCCGCCGTGCCGGAGCACGTGCTGGAGGTGCTGGCCCGCTTCGCCCGCGCGGTGCGCGAGTCGCCCTCGGTGGACCCGCGCTCCGGTGTCTCCGCCCGGTTCGCCATCGCCGCCGCCGAGACGGTCGCCGGTGCCGCGCTGCGCCGCGCCGGCCTGCTCGCCGGTGCCGGCACCCCGCAGGGCCGCCCCGAGGCCGCGGTGGCCCGGGTCGGCGACGCGGTGTCGGTGACCAGCACGCTGCGCGGCAAGGTGGAGTTCGAGAGCGGCGAGGAGGGGCGGGAGATCGAGATCCTCGCCCACCTGCTGCGTACCGCGACCGCCGAGACGTTCCGCGCCCACCTGGCCGGGCTGGACCTGTCCGGCTTCACCGCGCTCGTCGAGGACGGCGCGGCGATCGAGACCGGTGAACTGGTCAGCGCCGCCGAGCTGCTGCGGCAGGTCGGCACCGTGCCCGGCCTGGCGAAGGTCCTCGACCGGCTCGACCTGGGCGACGCGCCCACCCCGGAGGAGGCGGCCGCCGCCGTCGAGTTCGTGCTGGAGGGGCTGCACCTGACCCGGCGGCTCGGCAAGGACGTCACCGACTCGGGGCGCACCGTCTACGGCGGTCGGGGCTGACCATGGCCGGCAACCGGTTCCGGTACGGGCAGTGGAACGGCGGGCCCGACCCGCTGGCACCCCCGTACGACGTGCGTGAGGCGGTGGACGCGGTCGGCGCCGAGGTGCTGGCCGGCGGCAGCCTGCGGGAGGCGCTGCGCGACCTGCTGCGCCGGGGCCCGCAGGGGCGGGGCGGGCTGGACGACCTGGCCGCCCGTGCTCGGCGGCTGCGCCGGGAGGCACTGCGGCGCGGCGACCTGGACGGCGCGGTGACCAGGGCTCGGGCACTGCTCGACCAGGCCCTCGCCGCCGAGCGGGACGAGCTGCGCGGTCGCGACGACGACGCCGCGCGGTTCGCCGAGTCGGTGCTGGACAACCTGCCCCGCTCGACCGCGCGGGCGGTGGAGGAGCTGTCCGGCTACCAGTGGGCCAGCGAGGACGCCCGTCGGTCGTACCAGCAGATCCTCGACCAGCTGCGTGACGACGTGCTCGGTCAGCGCTTCGCCGGGTTGCGCGACGCGGTACGCGCGTCCGCCGACCCGGCCGCCCAGCAGCGGCTCGCCGAGATGATGAGCGACCTGAACGACCTGCTGGCCCGGCACGGCCGTGCGGAGGACACCACCGACGCGTTCGCCGAGTTCATGCGCCGCCACGGCGACTTCTTTCCGGAGCAGCCGGAGACCGTCGACGAGCTGATCGACGTGCTGGCCCGCCGCTCGGCGGCCGGTGAGCGGTTGATGAACTCGCTCTCCGACCGGCAGCGCGCCGAGCTGGCCGGTCTGATGCAGCAGTCGCTCGGCGACCGCCTCGCGGGTGAGCTGTCCGCGCTCGACGCCAACCTGCGGGCGCTGCGCCCCGACCTGCGCTGGGGGCGCGGCGAGCGGGTCCGGGGTGAACAACCACTGGGCTACGCCGACGCGGCCGGCGCGCTGGGTGAGATCGGCGAGCTGGACGACCTGCTGGACCAGCTCGACCAGGAACATCCGGGGGCGACCCTGGACGACGTCGACGTCGACGCGGTGGCCCGCACGCTGGGGCGGGACGCCGCCGACGACGTCCGCCGACTACGCGATATGGAGCGGGAGCTGCGCCGGCAGGGCTGGGTGAGCCGGGACGCCGAAGGGCTCACGCTGAGCCCGAAGGCGCTGCGCCGGCTCGGCGGTACCGCACTGCGACGGGTCTTCTCCGATCTGACCGCCGGGCCGCGCGGCCAGCACGACCTGCGTTCGGCGGGAGCCGCCGGCGAGGTCAGTGGTGCGTCCAGGCCCTGGGAGTACGGCGACGAGCAGCCACTGGACGTGGTCCGGACGCTGACCCGGGCGGTCAGCCGGGCCGGGCCGACGGTTCCGGTGCAGCTCGCGGTGGACGACTTCGAGGTGGTGGAGACCGAGAAGCGGGCCTCGGCCGCGGTGGTGCTCTGCGTCGACCTGTCGTACTCGATGATCTCGCAGGGTCGTTGGGGGCCGATGAAGCAGACCGCCCTGGCGTTGGCGCACCTGATGGAGACGCGCTTCCCACAGGACGCCCTACAGATCGTGGGCTTCGGCCGGGAGGCGGTGACGCTCACCCAGCAGGAGTTGGCGGCCGTCGAGCCGGACGGGGAACAGGGCACCAACCTCCAGCACGCGTTGCGGCTGGCGGGGCGGCACCTGCGCCGGCACCCGGACGCCGAACCCGTGGTGTTGGTGGTCACCGACGGGGAGCCCACGGCCCACCTGGACCCGGACGACGGGGAGGCGCTGTTCCACTGGCCACCGCTGCCGGAGACGATCGAGGTGACGGTCCGCGAGGTGGACCGGCTGAGTCGCTACGGCGCCACGCTCAACCTGTTCATGCTCGGCGACGACCCGGGCCTGCGACGCTTCGTCGACGCGGTGGCCCGCCGCAGCCGTGGCCGCATGTTCACCCCGGAAGCCGGCGACCTCGGCGAGTACGTGGTGAGCGACTACCTCCGCTCCCGCCAATCCCGCCGCTAAGTCCCGGCGGGGCCTGTTGACTGGGGGAATGGAGAGCGGGGGATTGCGGCGGGCTTACGGCGCCCTGTTCGCGGAGGTCGACGCAGGCGGGTTCGGTCCGGCTCCGGAGGGGCAGCTCAGCGCCGAGCAGATCGTCGCGCACCTGGTCGCCAACGACGAGCTGATGATCCAGGCCACCGAGGCGCTGCTGGCCGGGTCACCGTTCGCCTACTACGAGCTGGAGGAGGACATGCACCGTCCGCAGCTCGACGCGCTCGCCGCCGAGCAGGGTGGTCTGCGGGGTCTGACCGCGCTGCTGCACGGCACCAGCGGCCGGCTGTGCGGGCTGGTCGACAGGCTCGGCCTCGCCGCCGAGACCCCGGTCGCGACGCACCTACGCGAGGGCTTCGACCTCGTCGTCGACGAGCCGCTGCCCTGGTCCCGCACCCTGGACCTGCACATGCGGGTGCACCTCCCCAAACACCAGTCCCAGCTGCACCTGCTCCGCTCCTGAAGCGGGCGTCGGGCATCGCGCTCAAAGTGCGGTGCCCTGGGCGGTGGCTTCGGGCCCCGGCGGCAGGACCGCCCCGGTGGCGGGGCTGCGCGGCTGGGGTGCGTGGCGAGGGTGCCGGGCGGGATCAGCCGCCGATCAGCTCGCTTCGCGGGTGGAAGGTGCGGCGGTAGGTCGAGGGCGCTACGCCGATGCGTTGGTGGAGTTGCTGGCGTAGGGCGGCGGTGGTGCCGAAACCCGAGCGGTGGGCGATCTGGTCGACGCTGAGGTCGGTCGTCTCCAGCAGCAGCCGCGCGTGGTCGGTGCGCTGTTGCAGCAGCCACTGGGCCGGGCTCAGGCCGGTCTCCGAGCGGAAGCGCCGGGTGAAGGTGCGCACGCTCATCCGCGCCTGTTCGGCCAGGTCGCGGAGCGCGATCGGTTCGTGCAGCCGCTGCCGCGCCCACTCCCGGGCGCCCGCCGTGCTGGTGTCGGTCGCCTTCGGCACCGGCTGCTCGATGTACTGCGCCTGGCCGCCGTCGCGCCACGGTGGCATCACACAGCGGCGGGCCGCCCGGTTGGCCACCTCGCTGCCGTGGTCGAGGCGGATGACGTGCAGGCAGAGGTCGATGCCGGCGGCGACTCCGGCCGAGGTGAGCACCCGGTCGTCGGCGATGAAGAGCACATCCGGGTCGAGGTGCACCTGGCCGTGCAGGTGGCGGAACCGCTCGGCGTACGCCCAGTGGGTGGTCGCCCGCCGCCCGTCGAGGAGCCCGGCGGCCGCGAGCACGAACGCGCCGGTGCAGATCGACATGATTCGGGCACCTCGCTCGTACGCCGCCCGCAGCGCCTCGATCACCTCCGGCTCGACGGTGCCCGAGGCCAACGTGGAGCTGTCGTGGATGCCCGGGACGATCACCGTGTCGGCGGTGTCGAGCAGCTCCAGACCATGGTCGGGGAGCACCTGGAACCCGCCGGTGCTGCGGACCGGCCGGCCGCCCGGTGTGCACACCCGGACGTCGTAGAAGTGCGTGTCGTCGGCGGCCCGGGCGGTGCTGAAGACCTGGGACGGGGTGCCCAGGTCCAGGCCGACCACGTGGTCCAGGGCGAGTACGGCGATCCGGTGCGGGCGAGCGCTCATGGCCCGATTATTGCGCATGATGGCTTTCCGGCCACTCGTCGAGGTGAGCGACCGGACCCAGACTTGTTCCGTGACCAAGAACCGCCTTCTGCATCCCGCCTGGCTGGTCGCCGCCGTCGCCTTCGTGGCGCTGGTCGGCGCGGCCGGCTTCCGCGCCACCCCGTCGGTGCTGCTGCACCCGCTGCACGAGGAGTTCGGCTGGCCGCTGGCCACCATCTCCGCCGCCGTGTCGGTCAACCTGCTGCTCTACGGGCTCACCGCGCCGTTCGCCGCCGCCCTGATGGACCGGTTCGGCATCCGCCGGGTGGTCTCGGTGGCGCTGCTGCTGGTCGCCGCCGGCAGTGGGCTGACCGTCTTCATGAACGCCAGCTGGCAACTGCTGCTCTGCTGGGGTGTGCTGGTCGGGCTGGGCACCGGCTCGATGGCGCTGGCGTTCGTGGCCACCATCACCGGGCGCTGGTTCGTGCACCGCAGGGGCCTCGTCACCGGAGTGCTGACCGCCGGTGGGGCGGCCGGCCAACTGGTGTTCCTGCCACTGATCGCCATCCTGGTCCGCGACCACGGCTGGCGTACCGCCGCGCTCGTCGTGGCCGGAGCCGCACTGGCGGTCGTACCCCTGGTGGTGTGGTTGCTGCGCGAGCACCCGGCGGATCTCGGCCTGCCCGCCTACGGGGCGACCGAGGTCGTCGCGGCGCCGCCGGCGACCGGCGGCGCGGCGAGCCGGGCGCTGGGCGCGCTGACGACCGCGGCCCGGACCCGGCCGTTCTGGCTGCTGGCCGGCGGGTTCGCGATCTGCGGGGCGACCACCAACGGCCTGGTCGGTACGCACTTCGTGCCGGCCGCGCACGACCACGGCATGCCCCAGACCACGGCCGCGGGGCTGCTCGCCCTGGTGGGGCTGTTCGACATCGTCGGGACCATCGCCTCCGGCTGGCTCACCGACCGGGTGGACAGCCGGTTGCTGCTCGGCATGTACTACGCGCTGCGGGGGGCGTCGCTGCTGGTCCTGCCGAGCCTGTTCACCGGCACCACCGAGCCGAGCATGCTGGTGTTCATCGTCTTCTACGGGCTGGACTGGGTGGCCACCGTGCCGCCGACGGTGGCGCTGTGCCGGGAGTACTTCGGTGGCGCCGGGGCGGTGGTGTTCGGTTGGGTGTTCGCCGCCCACCAGTTCGGCGCGGCCCTCGCCGCGACAGCTGCGGGGCTGGTGCGGGACCGCCTCGGCGACTACGCGGTGGCCTGGTACGTGGCCGGAGCGCTGTCGATCGGCGCCGCCGGGCTGTCGCTGCTGCTGCGTCGGAGGCCGGGCCAAGGGGTTCCGGAGGCCGTGCTGGCCGCCGCGACCGCACCGAAGGCGTGGCGGTTCCAGGGCTGAGACGGCACGGGTCGGGCGGTCAGCCCAGGGTCCACTGCTGGGCTGGCCCGCTGTCGCAGGGCCGCTGCCGGATGTCGTCGCCGGCCTGGGTGCCCTCGTCGTCGGCCTGGGCGCACTTGCCGCTGTGCACCGCGACCATCAGCACCGGGCCGGCGCCTGTGGAGTTCAGCCGCCACTGCTGGTTGGCCCCACCGTGGCAGGGAAACTGCATCAGCGGCGCGCCGTCGTCCTGGCTGCCACCCTCGACGTCGAGACACTGCCCGGACGCGGCGTTGGCCACCGTCGACACCTCCGGGCCGACCGGGGTGATCACCCAATCCTGCGCCGGGTCGCCGGTGCAGACCGCCAGGTGGGCCTTCGCCTGCTGGCCTTCGCCATAGAGCCCCAGGCAGAGGCCCGAGTCGGCCTTGAACACCCGGGCCCCGGTCAGCGGCTCGGTGGGTGCGCTCGGGCTCGGCTCGCCCGCCGCGGCGGTGGGCGCCCCGGCGGAGGACGAGGCCCCGACCGTCGCCGGCACGCTCGGCTCGTCACCGTCGAGGAGCCCGGTGGCGAAGACCACCCCGAGGACTATGCCGACCAGCCCGACCGCCAGCGCCAACCGCAACAGCGGATCGGCCAGTGGACCGGATCGTGCCGCCCGTCGGCTGCCGCCGTAGACGGTGCCGGTAGGGGTTGGGCGGCGTTCCTCGCCGGTGGGGTCGGGGCGGCGTTCCTCGGGCGCGGACATAGCCGCCATCCTCACCCACGGCCGGCGGCGACGGCCAATCGGTGGGTCGGCCGACAACCCGGACCGGCGCGGACAGCGGTCAGCGGGTGGGCTGCGGGTCGGTGACGTCGGCCACGGTGGCGTCGAGGGCGGCGATGGCGGCGTCGGCGTCGAGCGCGATGGCCAGGCCACGTTCCCCGGCGCCCAGCGTGATCTCCCGGCCGCGCAGCCGTTCGTCGGCGATCACCGGCCAGGCCGTGCTCGCGCCGAACGGGGTGATGGTGCCGCGCTCGTAGCCGGTCGCGGCCAGGGCGCCGGCAGCGTCCGGCATGGAGAGTCGGTGCACCCCGAGCAGGGTGCGCAGCTTGGGCCAGGACACGACCCGGTCGCCGGGGGTGAGGACGAACACGTGATCATCGGCACTGCGGCGGACCACGATTGTCTTCACCACGTCGGGGATCGCGACTCCCCGGGCTGCGGCGGCCTCCGCGAGACTGCCGACCGCACCGTGGCTGACCAGCCGATATGACAATCCGGCGGCGTTCAGGGCGGTGATCGCGGGCGATGGCATGCCCGCCACGGTAACCGTCCGGCCCCCGCTCGGACGGGAAACTGCCCCGGCCGACATCCCACGGTTTCGCGAGTACGCGCGTAAGGTGATCACATGCGCGCTGAGCGTGTGGATCACCACCCCATTGACCATGATCAAGCGGTGGACACGTTGCGGCGGTCGTACGCCGCAGTGCCCACGGGCGAGCCTGTCCGGCTGGCCAAACGCACCTCCAACCTGTTCCGCCCCCGGTCCGCACCCCGGGCTCCGGGGCTCGACGTGAGTGGCCTGAACGGCGTGCTGTCGGTCGACCCGGCCGGGCGTACCGCCGACGTGCAGGGCATGTGCACCTACGAGGACCTGGTCGACGCGACGCTGCCGCACGGGCTGATGCCGCTCGTGGTGCCGCAGTTGCGCACCATCACGCTGGGTGGCGCGGTGACGGGCCTCGGGATCGAGTCGACCACGTTCCGCAACGGCCTGCCGCACGAGTCGGTCCGGGAGATGGACATCCTCACCGGCTCCGGTGAGATCGTCACCGTCCGACCCGACGGCGAGCACGCCGACCTGTTCACCGCGTTCCCCAACTCGCTGGGCAGCCTCGGCTATGCCACCCGGTTGCGCATCGAGCTGCAACCGATCGGCCGGTACGTGTCGTTGCGCAACGTCCGGTTCACCCGACTGGAGGCGCTCACCGACGCCATCGCCGAGGTCACCGCGACCCGGTCCTGGGCCGGCGAGACGGTCGACGCGATGGACGGGGTGATGTTCAGCCCCGGCGAGGCGTACCTGGTGTTCGCCAGGTTCACCGACACGGCCGACCCGCCCAGCGACTACACCGGTCAGGCGATCTACTACCGGTCGCTGCGCCAGCGCACCCGGGACGTGCTCACCGCGTACGACTATCTCTGGCGCTGGGACACCGACTGGTTCTGGTGCTCGGCGGCGTTCGGTGCGCAGCACCCGGTCGTGCGCAGGCTCTGGCCGGCGCGGTACCGGCGCAGCGACGTCTACCACCGACTGGTCCGCCTCGAGCACCGGCATCACGTGGCGGCCCGGATCGACCGGCTGCGTGGGCAGCCGGCCCGGGAGCGGGTCGTGCAGGACGTGGAGATCCCGCTGGGCCAGGCGGCCGAATTCCTGCGCTGGTTCGCCGGCGCGGTGGGGATGACCCCGGTGTGGTTGTGTCCGCTGCGACTGCGCGAGCCGGCGGGCGCCGGATCGGCGCGGGCCTGGCCGCTGTATCCACTCCGGCCGGGGCAGGACTACCTCAACATTGGGTTCTGGGGGACCGTGCCGATCGCGCCGGGCGCCGCCGACGGCGACGTCAACCGCACGATCGAACGCAGGGTGTCGGAGTTGGGCGGGCACAAGTCGCTCTACTCCGACGCGTACTACGACCGGGACGCCTTCGATCGCCTGTACGGCGGCGACGCGTGGCGGGCGGTGAAAGACCGCTACGACCCGGACCACCGGCTGACGGGACTGTACGAAAAGGCGGTAGCACGAGCATGAGCCTGACCGACAGAGATCAGGGGGCGGCGAGCGTCCCCGCCACCCCGCCGGCGGGGGGCCGGCAGACGGGTCCGACCGTGGCGGATGTCATCCGCGCGGTCACCGCCGGGCCGTTGCCGGTGCGGATCACCGGGTACGACGGCAGTTCCGTCGGCCCGTCCGACGCCGGCATCACCCTGGCGATCCGTTCCGAGCGGGGTTTGTCCTACCTGCTCACCGCCCCCGGCGACCTGGGCATGGCCCGGGCCTACGTCAGTGGTGACCTGGCGTTGCAGGGGGTGCACCCGGGTGACCCGTACGAGGCGTTGCGGGTGCTCAAGGACGAGTTGCGCCTGCGCCCACCGTCGCTTGCCGACGGGTTGGCGCTGGTCCGTGGGCTGGGCTGGGAGCGGCTGATGCCGCCACCGGCACCACCGCAGGAGGCGTTGCCGCGGTGGAAGCGGGTGATGAACGGGCTGCGGCACTCGCGGGTGCGCGACAGCACGGCGATCTCGCACCACTACGACGTCTCCAACGCCTTCTACGAGAAGGTGCTCGGCCCGTCGATGACGTACACCTGCGCGGTCTACCGGTCTCCGGACGACACGCTGGAGCAGGCCCAGGCTGCGAAGTACGACCTGGTCGCCGGCAAGCTGGCGCTCAAGAAGGGGATGCGGCTGCTGGACGTGGGTTGCGGTTGGGGCGGCATGGTCCGGCACGCCGCCCGCGAGTACGGCGTGAAGGCGCTCGGGGTGACCCTGTCGAAGGCGCAGGCGCAGTGGGCGCAGGCGGCGATCGAGCGGGAGGGGCTGACCGGGCTGGCCGAGGTGCGGCACCTGGACTACCGGGACGCGCCGGCGGAGCAGTTCGACGCCATCTCCTCGATCGGTCTGACCGAGCACATCGGGGTGCGCAACTACCCGACCTACTTCGGGGCGTTGCGGTCCCGGCTGCGGACCGGGGGTCGGCTGCTCAACCACACCATCACGCGTGCGGACAATCGGGCGCCGCACCGCTCCGGCGCGTTCATCGACAGGTACGTCTTCCCGGACGGCGAGTTGGCCGGCCCGGGCCGGCTGATCAGCGAGGTGCACGACGCCGGGTTGGAGGTGCACCACGAGGAGAATCTGCGCCAGCACTACGCGCTGACGCTTGCCGCCTGGTGCCGCAACCTGGTGGAGCACTGGGACTTCTGCGTCTCCGAGGTGGGTGCGGGCACGGCCCGGGTGTGGGGGTTGTACATGGCCGGGTCCCGGATGGCGTTCGAACGCAACGGCATCCAGCTGCACCAGGTGCTGGCCACGCACAACGGCCCGGACGGCGTGAACGGCTACCCGTTGCGGCCCGACTGGTTGCCCTGACCATCTGCTGAGCGTCGCCTGAAGCCGTGCCGAGGAAAGTCGGCACGGCTTCTCGCGAACCGATTGACAAACAGATTTTGTACGTACAAACTGATTTTGCCATGAGAGACGTCCTGTACCTGGAGCAGATCGAGCAGGCCGAAGTCCTGCTCAAGCCGCAGCGCGTCGAGGTGCTGCGGCAACTGGCCGAACCGCGCACCTGCACCGAGGTCGCGGCTCGACTCGACCAGACGCCACAGCGCGTCTACTACCACGTCAAGCAGCTCGTCGCGGCTGGCCTCGTCGAGCTGGTCAACGAACGCAAGGTCCGCGGCATCACCGAGGGCATCTACCAGGCGGCCGCCCGGTCGTACTGGCTGTCCCCCCGGCTCGTCGGCCGGATCGGGCTGCGCCGGGTCGGCGACGAGCTGAGCCTCGGCTACCTGCTCGACCTGATGGAAGAGGTCCAGGCCGACATCGCCGCCCTGGACCGGGCGGCGCCCGAGCTGCCCTCGATCGGGGTCTCCGGCGCGATCCGGGTGCCCGCGGAGCAGCGCCAGCAGTTCCTGCACGACCTGCAAACCGCACTTCAGGACTTGTTCACCCGCTACGGCGGCAGCGAGGGAGATGCCTTCAAGCTCGCCGTGGCCTGCTATCCGAAAGGGAACGACCATGACTGAACCACTGAAGGTGCAGGCCCGTCTCTCCGCGCCGGTCGGGCGTGTCCGCCAGGCCCTGACCGACCCGGCGGAGCTGCGTCTCTGGCTGGCCGAGCACGCCGAGGTCGAGCTGCCCCAGCGGTACGAGTTCTGGGGCCGCTACACGCCCGAGGGGGACGCCCCGCACCAGCGGCTGTTGCACGCCGACGACGACACGCTGCGCTTCGCCTGGCTGCTCGACGGGGTGGAGACCACAAGCGAGTTGCAGCTCACCGCCGAGGGCCCGGACAGCACCGTGCTGACGCTGACCCAGAGCCACTTCGACTTCGCCGAGGCGATGAGCGGCTCCAGCATCCGGGGCGTGCTCCAGACGTACTGGGCGCTGTCCATCGCCAACCTGGCCGCCCACCTGGAGGGCAAGCCACTGCTGCCCCGCACCGACTTCACCTCCGCCGACCTGCGGGGTGAGCTGGTCATCGCCGCCCCGGCCGACAAGGTGTGGGAGTCGCTGACCGACTCCGAGCAGGCCAGCGCCTGGTTCGGCTACCCGATCGGCATCGAGCCCTGGGTCGGCGGCCGGTACGCCATGGGTGGCTTCGAGCACGGCTACGCGGCGAAGATCGTCGACCTGGAGCCCGGCCGACGGATGTCCGTCGACTGGGGGCCGACCGGCGTGACGAGCTGGGAGCTGGCCGAGTCCGCTGGCCGGACCACGCTGACCTTCGTGCAGAGCGGCTTCGACGAGGCCAACCCCCCGTACGGGGCCTGGAGTGGGTCGGTTGCCGGGCTGTTCGAGCTGCGCCGCTTCCACGAGGTGCCGGACTGGCAGCCGATCTGGCTCGCCGAGGAGGTCCCCGGCCTGGAGCCGGCACCGGCCAGCTGAGTCACTGACACCCCGCCGCGAGCGTCGACCCAGCAGAGGTCGGCGCTCGCGGCGCGTTCGTCGGCGCTGCGGGGTGACTTTTCGCGGTTGGGTGGGTACTGGCGGGCGATGTTCCTCATCTTTGGTCTGCGTACCAAGGTCTACCGGTCCGGTGTCGTGCAGCAGGTGTGCCGCCACTGCGGCAACCACGCCGCACAGGTGATCACCCGCCGGTCGACGAAGTTCTCCCTCTTCTTCATCCCCCTCATCCCGATCCGCACCAGGTACGCGCAGCAGTGCACCTTCTGCGCGGCGCAGTACGAGATCTCCAAGTCCGACGCCGAACGCCTCCCGGTCGGCTGACCCGGGATGGATCGCCTCCTGTTCTGGTTGATCGGCCGACCGATGCCCCCGGCCGACGTGGCGGTTCACACCGTCGCCCGCCCGTCCTGTACCCCTGGGCGACGCAAACGCCGACGGCCTCGCCGCCCGCTGGCCGGCACCGCGCTGCCCCGCTCACCCTGGAACCGCTCCGGCGGCCGCAGTTGATCGAGGTCGAGGCCCGGGGCTGGGCCGCGGGTTCGCGGGGCCGGGGCTGGCTCGACCGGCGCGGACGTTCGGCTCTGGCGGCGTACCTGGGCGCTGGTTAGGCTTTCGGGGTTTGCCGTGGACCGGTCCTTCCGAGGGTGCACGCACGACGAAGCCGGAGCACCCGTGTCCCGTCAGGACGTGAAGCAGGCTGTGGGGAAACCCAACCCCGTCGGTGCGTTCCTGGCGGCCGCGGTCATCCTCGTGGAGGCGTGCTGGCTGTTCGCCGCGTTGCCGGGTGCCGCCCTGGTCAGTGACGTCGGCGGGATGCTGGTGGCCGGTTGGGCCACGGTGGCGTGCGTCGGGGTGGCCCGCCGGCACCCGGTGCCGTTGCGCCGGTTCTGGACGCTGCTCGCCGTCACCATGGCGCTCGCCGCGCTGGGGCGGGCCATCTGGACGGTGCAGCGTCTCGTCGGCGGCGACCTGCCGCACACACCGGTGGTCGGGGTGGTCTTCACCGCCGGGATCCTCACCGGCACGGCCGCGCTGCTCAGCTCGCCGTCCGCGCCACGGACCGCGGTGGGACGGGCCCGCACGCTGCTGGACGGGGTGATCGTCGCCCTGGCCCTGGTGCCGATCGCCTGGGTGCTGGTGTTTCGGGGCGTCGCCTCCGCCGAGCTGGCCGATCCGGCGCGCACGCTGGGCCTGCTCTACCCGATGTTCGACCTGATGCAGCTCACCATCCTGGTCGCGGTGGCCGGGCCGGCTCGGCCGATGTGGCGGCCGATGAGTCTGCTCGCGGCGAGCCTGACCCTGCGGGTCGTCGCCGACGTCGTCTACGTCTCGCTCGTCGCGCGTGCCGACTACGCCGCCGGTCACCCGATCGACCTGTGCTGGCCGGTGAGTTATCTGCTGATCGGCCTGGCCTCCCGCAATCCGCCGCCGCCGGACTGCGACGGCACCGACGACACCGCCGAGTCGCCGCTGCCGCCCTGGTGGCGGGTGGCGTTGCCGTACCTGCCGGTGGGTGGAGCGATCGTCGCGGTGGTGCTGGCCCGCCGACCCACCGGGCAGACCCCGCACCTGATCTTCGTGACCATGATGGTCCTGCTCGCGGCTCTCGCCGTGCGGCAGGGGCTGGCCGCCAACGAGAACCTGCGGCTGGTGGTCCGGCTGCGCCGTCTCGCGTACGGGGACCAGCTCACCGGGCTGCCCAACCGGCTGCTGTTCAACAGGCGGCTGCGCCTGGCCCTGCGCAAGGGGCGGCCGGTGGCCGTGCTGTTGCTCGATCTGGACGGGTTCAAGCAGGTCAACGACCGTTTCGGGCACGCCACCGGCGACACCCTGCTGACCGGGCTGGCGGCCCGGATGCGGGCCGTCGTGGACGGCGACGGCATCATCGCCCGGCTCGGCGGGGACGAGTTCGCGGTGCTTGTCGACGGTGACCGACCGGTCTCACCCGAGCGGCTCGCCGAGCGGTTGCTGGACGCGCTGCGGCCCTCCGACGGTGAGGACGACGTCGGGGTGCACCCGTCGGCGAGCATCGGCATCGCCGAGTTCGGCCCGCAGCACGCCTCGCACACCGATCTGCTGCGCGACGCCGACATCGCCATGTACGCGGCCAAGGCCGCCGGGAAGTCCGCGTACCGGACGTGCACGTCGGCGCTGCGCGAGTCGGCCGTGTCGCGGGCCGAGCTGATCGCCGATCTGCGCCGCGCGGTCGACGAGGACCAACTGCGTCTGGAGTTCCAACCCATCGTGGATCTGGCCACCGGCGCGGTACGCAGTGCCGAGGCGCTGGTGCGGTGGCGGCACCCCCGGCTGGGGATGCTGCCGCCGTCGAAGTTCCTGCCGTTGGCTGAGGAGACCGGGTTGATCCTGCCCATCGACAGGTGGGTGATCCACGAGGCGTGCCGGGCCGCGGCGACCTGGCGGGGCCGGGTGCCGGACGCGACAGTGGCGGTGAACATCGCCGCCGCGCACCTGCGCCGTCCGGACCTGATCGCGACGGTCACCGCTGCCACCAGTGCCGCCGGGCTGGCGCCGCGGGCGTTGACCCTGGAGCTGACCGAGTCGGCGCTGATCGAGGGCACCGAGGCGGTGCTGGAGCGCCTGCACCAGCTCCGGGAGCTGGGCATCAAGATCGCCATCGACGACTTCGGTACGGGTTACTCGTCACTGAGCTACCTGCACCGCATCCCGGCGACCGAGCTGAAGATCGACAGGTCGTTCGTGACCCGGCTCGGGTCGGACGACCGTGCGTACGCCACCGTGGAGATGGTCACCCGGTTGGCCGGCGCGTTCGATCTGACGGTCGTCGCCGAGGGGGTGGAGACCCAGCGCCAGCACGAGGCGGTCGCCGCGATCGGGTGCCCACGCGGTCAGGGCTATCTGTACGGGCGGCCGGACGCGCCCGCCATGGTGGGCCAGAATCGGGCTTGACCCTGACGTAGCGGCAGGCGGGAGCCTGGTTTCCGGAAGGGAGGGGAACCATGGCGTACACGGTGGGTCAGGTGGCGAAGGTCGCTCGCGTGACGGTGCGGACGCTGCACCACTACGACGAGATCGGCCTGCTCTCGCCCAGCGGGCGGACCCCGGCGGGTTACCGCCGCTACGACGACGCGGACCTGCAACGGCTGCAACTCGTCCTGTACTACCGGGAGCTGGGTTTCCCGCTTGAGGAGATCACCGCGATCATCGACGACCCGGCGGCCGACCCGGCCGCGCACCTGCGCCGCCAGCACGAGTTGCTGACGGGACGGGTGAAGCGGTTGCAGGAGATGGTCGAGGCGATCGAGTTCGCGATGGAGGCAAGCAAGATGAACATCCAACTCACCCCGGAGGAGCGGTTCGAGGTCTTCGGTGACGCCGACCCGGAGCAGTACGAGGCCGAGGTGAAGCAGCGGTGGGGTGACACCGACGCGTACCGGGAGTCGAACCGGCGGGTCTCCCGTTACACCAAGGAAGACTGGCTGCGTAACAAGACGGAGAACGAGGACTGGGGCCGGCGGATCGTCGCGCTGCTGGACTCGGGCGCGCCGGCGGACAGCCCGGAGGCGATGGACCTGGCCGAGGAGCACCGGCAGCTCATCGGCCGCTGGTTCTACGAGTGCTCGTACGAGATGCACACCGGGTTGGCCGACATGTACCTGGCCGACGAGCGGTTCACCGCGTACTTCGAGAACATCGCCCCGGGGCTGGCCGTCTACCTGAACGAGGCCATCCACGCCAACGCGATCAGCCGCGCCTGATCGGCAGGTCGACCGGGAGCAGCGCCCGACCGGGAGCAGCGGCGCGTGCGGTCCGGCTACTCTGGCCGGACCGCAGCGCCCCCGGGGAGATGACCGTGCAGAAACCGAAGCTGATCGCCGCTGGTGCCGTCCTGGCCGTGGCGGTCGCCGCCGGGGTGTGGACACTGCTGGTGGTCACCGGTGACGAACCCGACGCGGGTCGCGCCGGGGCGTCGCCCGCCCCGACCGACCCGGCCGGGGTCCTGTCGGCGGCCGCCGCGAAGGTCGACAAGCAGGCCTACAAGTTGACGTTGGACACCGGCGGGACAGCGGGCGGGGACAGCACGGTGGTGCTCTGGGACCCGTTGGCGAAGCGTGGTCTGGAGACCACCTCGCTCAAGGTGCCCACCGGTGCGGTGAAGATCGAACGGCTCACCACCGGGCCGGACGTCTACGTGCGGATCAGCGCTCCGGACCGCCGCGTCCCGGTCTGGGACGGCAAGACCTGGTGGCACGTCGGCGCCCCGGGGTCGCCGCCCGCCCAGCAGGGCCTGGACAACACCAAGCTGGCCGGCACGCTCGCCGCGGCGACGACCGTGCGGCAGACCGGTGCGCGGGAGTACGCCGGCACACTGGACCTGCGCGAGAGCGGCGCGGTGCTGGGCAACGGGGTCGGTAACGTGCTGGGTGCCCGGGCCGGCGCGGTGCCGTTCACCGCGGCCGTGGACGAGCAGGGTCGGCTGGTCCGCTACCGCATCGAGTTGGCCAGCGAGCAGTCGCAGACCGCCCAGCTCGACCTGACGTACTCGGATTTCGGGCTGTCGGTGTCGGCCGAGCCGCCGGCGGCCGGCCTGGTCGGCGAGGACCCGCCGGCGAACATTCCCGGCGCCTGACGCCTGCTCACTCCTCGACCCCTCCGGCGGTGGGGGTGACCAGGAAGTCGTAGACGGTCCGGGCCATCCGGCGGACCGTCTCGTCACCGGTGGCCATCGGCCCGGCGGTGAGGAACGCGACGGCGGTCTCGGTGCCGGGGATCAGGTAGTAGCCGACGTCGTGGGAGGCGTCCGGCAGGTCACCGGTCTTGTGGGCCACCGGCACCCCGGGTGGCAGCGCCGCCGGGATCTTGGTGTTGAGGGTCTGTTCCCGCATGAACCCGATCATCAGGTCGCGGGAGGCGGGGGTGAGGATCTCGCCGTCCCAGACCGCGCTGAGCAGGGACACCACGTCGTCCGGGCTGGTGTAGTTCTCCTCGCCGCGCTGCGCGGCCGCGCTGTCGAGCATCCGGCGGGCCAGGATGGTGGATCGTTGGTTCATCGAGTCGATGAGCGCGTTGACCGGGGCGAACCCACCCAGGTAGGTGATCAGCACGTTCGCGGCCACGTTGTCGCTGTACTTGATCAGGTATTGGGCGAGCCGACGCAGGGTGACCACCTGCGGGAACGTCTCGAACTGGAGCTGGCCGGTGCCGCCGACCACGTCCTGCGGGGTGACCAGCACGCCGTCGTCGAGCGAGACCTGTCCACAGTCGACTCGGCGGAGCAGCTCGACGAGGATCCACAGTTTGATCACGCTTGCCGCCTTGGGGCGCAGCGCGCCGTTGACGGCGATCTGCTGGTCGCCGTAGCGGCCGGACAGGTCGCGAACGGTGACCCCGGCCGGGTTGAGGCTCGCGTCGGCGACCACCCGGGCGAGTTGCCCGCTGAGGGGGAACAGTCGGGCGCCCGCGACCGGGTCGGTGGGCGGCTGCGGGCTGGTGACCACCACGCCGGTGAGCGTCGTCGGCGGGCGGTGCCGCTGGATCACCTCCAGCGTGCCGTCGCTGCGGCCGGTCAACGGCACCCGGTAGCGGTAGGCCGTGCCCCCGACGACGACCGCACCGCTGGCCACCCCCGCGGCGACCCGCATGCCCGGGTCGGCGACCCGGCCGGTGTCACCGTCGCAGGCGCGGTAGCGCACGGTGTGTCCGAGCGAGTCCACCGCGAACACCCCACCGGGAAACGACAACCAGGACACCTCGCTGGTGGGCGCCCGCTCCGGCGTCGGCTCCGCGCCGGGCCCGGTGCCCTCCGCGGTGGCCGGCCCGGTCGTGGCCAGCACGGCGAGCGCGACCGCCGCCGCCAGCCCTTTCCGGGGTACGCGGACAGCGGCTCCCCGTAGGGAAGATGAACGCCTCTTGTCGCTTTTTTTCACGTTTGTACGATATGAAGCGCCGGGGGCGGGTGGGGTCGACGGGGCTGGCGTCACCCGTCCGGGCGGCGATGTCGCGACGAGCGTGATGACACACAGGTATAGAAATGACTCAGCGGCATCGGGCTCATCAGCCACACCAACCCCTGGAGGCACAGCATGTTGATCATCGCGGGCAGTTTGCAGGTCGAGCCGGCCACGCGCGAGGCCTACCTGTCCGGCTGCGAAGAGGTGATCACGCAGGCGCGTGCCGCCGCCGGCTGCCTCGACTTCCTGCTCGCGGCCGACCCGTTGGAGCCCGGCCGGATCCACGTCTACGAGCGCTGGGAGTCCGCGGAGCAGTTGGCGGCGTTCCGTGGTTCCGGGCCGAGTGACGCGCAGGAGGCGGCCATCCTCGACGCCGACGTGCAGCGCTACCTGATCGCCGGCGTGGAGGCCCCCTGACCCGCTCGCCGCGACGGCAGGTCGAGCCGGAGCGGGGTCGACCCGAGGCGGGCCGGCCGAGCCGTCACATCGGGGGTCCGGTCGCCGGCTCGGGTTCCGCGGGCAGGCCGGGTGCCATCCGGCGGATCGAGGTGAACGTGGGTGTCAGCGCCTCGTACAGTTCGGCGAAGAGCGGCAGCAACGCCGCGTACGTGGCGGCGGCGGCCGGGTCGGGGCGGATCGTCTCCTCGATCCGGACGAGGTCGGCGGCGACGTCGATGCTGGGGATCAGCCCGAGCGCCTGCATGCCGAGCAGCGCCGCGCCGAAGCTGGACCCCTCGTGTGCGGCCGGGAAGCTCACCGGCAGGCCGAGCACGTCGGCGAGCATCTGCCGCCACAGGCCGCTGCGGGCGAAGCCGCCACCGGCACGGATCTCGCGGACCTCGTTGCCGGCCGCCCGCACCGAGCTGAGCACCAGCGCGAGCTGCTGGCAGACCCCCTCCAGCGCGGCGCGGATCAGATGCTCGCGACGGTGGTTGTGGGTCAACCCCACGTACGCGCCGCGCGGCAGCGCGCTCCAGTGTGGTGCCCGTTCGCTGTGCAGGTACGGCAGCATGATGAGCCCGCCCGAGCCGGCCGGCGCGCGGGCCGCCAGGGCGACCAGGTCCTCCTCGGCGTGCTCGCCCAGGTCCGGGGCGAGCGCGGCGCCTGCCCACTTGAGGACGATGCCGCCGTTGTTGATCGCGCCGCCGACCGCCCAGCGGTGCTCGGTCAGCGCGTAGCAGAACACGCCGCCGAGCGGGTCCACGCCGGGTCGCTCGACCATCACCCGCATCGCGCCGCTGGTGCCGATCGAGCAGGCCACCATGCCGGGGTGCACCGCCCCCAGGCCCAGGTTCGCGAGCGGCCCGTCCCCGGCGCCGACCACCACCGGGGTGCGTTCCGGCAGACCGGTCTCGGCCGCGGCCTGCGGGGTGAGGCCGGGCAGTACGGCGGTGGTGGCGACCAGTTGGGGGAGTTGCTCCTCGGTGATGCCGGCGATGGCCAGCGCCTCGTCGTCCCACGCCAGTCGGTGGATGTCCAGCAGGCCGCTGGCCGAGGCGATCGAGTGGTCGGTGACCAGCGCGTCGCAGAGCCGCAGCAGCACCCAGTCCTTGATGCCCACCCAGTGCGCGACGCGCTCGAAGAGCTTCGGCTCCTGCTCGGCGAACCAGAGCAGCTTGGGCAGCGGCGACATCGGATGCATCGGCGTGCCGGTGCGCCGGTGCAGGGCCAGCCCGGACGGGACCGCCCGGAGCCGCTCGGCCTGCTGGGTCGAGCGTGAGTCGGCCCAGGTCACCGACGGGGTGAGCGGATTGCCGTCCGGGTCCAGCCCGATCAGGCTGTGCATGGCGGAGCTGAACGACAGCCCGGCCACCGGCTGGACCAGCTCGGCCACGACCACGCTCACCGACTTGAGCACCGCGTCGAGGATGAGGTGCGGGTCCTGCTCGGCGTAGCCGGGTTGCGGGTCGTTCAGCGGGTAGCCGACCGAGTGCCTGCCGAGTTGCCGCCCGTCGGTGTCGTACGCGACGGCCTTGGTGCTCGTGGTGCCGATGTCGACGCCGATGACCACGCCGGACCGGGTCTCCTGTGGCATGACGCTCACCCCCTTCGTGCGGCGGTGCGGCGGCGACGCCACCCGGCTGCGGCTGACGTTACCGAGACGACGGCCGCCCCCGCACGACCCGCGCAAAGGTGGAACGTCGACGCGGCAGTATCGGCCGATTGGGTCGTTTTACTGGCCAATCGGGTATCTCGCCCGTTTCGGCGTTTCCGGGTGCCACGCCGTGCCTGTTGAACGAGGAGACACCCAGATTGGTGGCCTACGCGGCGAAGGAGTCGGCGTGGCGAAGACTGATTCGACGGGTTCCACATGGCGTTACCGGTGGGCGCACCGGCAGAACGTGCGGCGGGTGAGCACGTACCGGGGGGCCGAGAAGGCCTGGCGACGCCGCGACGACGAGTTACGGCGACTACGTGCCCTGGCCGCCGACTTCCACGGTTCCGCCGCGGCCGGTGCGGGCCTGCCCATGGAGTTGACCGCCGACGAGGTGGTGCTCTGGGCGCTGCCCGCCGCGCAGTTGGTCGAGGTACGACACACGGCGGTGCTGCCCGCCCCGGATCTCACGGTCGCCCTGCCGGCCGGGCCGCTACGCCCGCGTCGCCCGGACGGCGTGCGCGTCACCGACGCCGGTATGGCCGTGATCACCAGCCGCCGGTTGGTGCTGCTCGGCGGGCGCGGCCGGCGCGACTGGGCGTACGGTCGGATGACCGGCCTGGCCCACGACCCCGCGTCGCCGGTCACCCTGATCCAGGTGCTGGACCACCGGCGTACCGCCGGGTTGCTGTTGCCCACCGACGCGGCACCGGACTTCCGGTTCAAGCTGACCCTGGCCTTCGCCGACGCGATCGAACAGCGCGCCGCGGTGCTCGCCCAACTCGACGAGCTGATCGCGGAGCACGCCCAGCTCAAGCCGTTCCGGCCGGCCGTGGCCACTCCCGGGCAGGCCCGACTATCGTCGTTCGTCCCCGGTGGTCGCCGGACCATCGCGGTGGCTGCCGCTCTGGCGCTGCTGGTGCCGGCGGCGCTCATCGAGTCGGACCCGTCCGACCCGACCGGCGGCCCGGAGGTCGCCGCCGCCGCCACCCCGAGCGGCGAGCCGGTGCTGATCCGTCCGGCGCCCCCGGCGCTCACCCGCGGCACCCCGGCGCCGAAGCCGGCGAAGCCACCCCGCGCGGCACCCAGCACGACCGGTGACCCGCGCTGCGGGGCGCCACAGAACCCCCTGGGGTACGGCTTCTGCGGCGGCACCCGGATCCGCAAGCCCGCCACCGAGGTGTGCGACTGGTTCGACTGCGTGCCGCAGTTCTGGGCCGGGCGGGGCTACCTCGTGCAGTGCCGGGACGGCTCGGTCAGCCTGGCCGGCGGCCGGTCCGACGCCTGCGCCGAGCACCGGGGCGTGCGGCGAACGATCACCAAGTGACCGGTTTGGTGGTTTAAGCCCTTTTCGGTCGGCCACAATGATCGAGTGGAGATCCGGTCTGACGATGGCGCGCGGGTGCGGATACGCCCCGTCGGCTACCAGCCTGGCATCGACCCGCCCGACGACCCCGACCGGGCCGCACCCGGCTGGCACGACTGGCTGCTCATCGAGGTGGACGCCCGCACCGCCGACGGTCAGACCTGGTCGCACCACTACCCGAGTCTCATGGTCGAGGAGGCCCGGGCGTTCGGCGGCTGGCTGCACGGGCAGGCCACCGCGGCCCTCGGGTCGAACGCACCACCGGCGATGGTCCGCTTCACCGAACCCAACCTGGCCCTGCGCAGCCGGGTGCTCCGTCGCCGCCGGCTGGAGCTGATCGTGGAGTTCTCCGCCGAGTCGCTGCCGCCGTGGATGCGCCGCCCCTCCGGGGCGATCTACCCGCTGATCCTCACCGTCTCGGCGGACGCCCTCGCCGCCGCCGCCGAGCAGTGGGCCGAGCACTGCGAGGCGTACCCGCCACGGACCCGGTCGAGGTTTCCCGCCGAGAACCCGCCCGGCCCGGTGCGCCACCCGCGCCGCGCCGGCTGAAATTATCTCCTTTCGGGCGCAACGGGATACATCGATCGTGGTCGCGTTCCCTGTCACGTACACGAGCGGTTGTATCGCGTGTGACCGTGACCTCCGTGGCCTGCGCCCCCTGGCGGATCGCCTGGGCCGAGCGCGAGAACGAGCGCCGGCAGCGCGCGTACCGCGACGCCACCGACGCCTGGCTGCGCCGCGACGACCACCTGGCCCGGCTGCGCATCGAAGCCGCCGGCTTCCTCGGCTGTACGCAGCCCCGCAGCGGCCTGCCAGTGGATCTCGACCACGACGAACTCGTCTTCCGTGTCCTCCCCGTCGCCACCCTCGTCGAGGCCGAGGCGCGGCACGTACCCGGGCTGCCCACGCCGGGCCCGTGCGACTTCGCCCCCGCCTCGGCCGAGGCGCTGCCGGCCGGCCTGCGGGCGGTCGACACGGGCCTGGCCGTCGTGACCAGCCACCGGGTCGCCATCGCCGGTCGTGCGCACCGACGCGAGTGGCGGTACGCGGACCTGGGCGGCCCCGCCCACCACCCCGACGTCCCGGTCACCCTGCTGCCCGATCACCGTCGACTGTCGGGGCTGCTGGTCCCGGCCAATGCCGTGGTGAACTTCCGCTTCTATCTCACTCTTGCCGTCGCCGTGGCCGCCGGGGAGCGCGCCGACGTCGCCGCGCGGGTCGACGCGTTACGGACCGCCCATCGCGACGCCCGGCCCGTGCCGTTGCCAGTGGTGGGGCCGGAGGAGGCACCACGGACCGCGGTCCGCCCCGACCGCCGGGCACTCGGCGCTGCCGCCGTCGCGGCGGTGGTGTTCGCGACGCTGGGTCCCGGTGCGCTGGGGCCCGCCGCCGTGGGGTCCGGCGGTATGGGGCCTCGCGCCATGGGGCCTCGTGCGGCGGAATCGGTGCAGGCCGGCCCGGTGCGGCGGGCGGAGGTCTTCGCCCTGGGCGCGGTCCTCATTCCGGTAGGTCCGGTCGGGCCGCTGGCACCCGAGGCCGGCGTTGCGGTGATCGACCGTGACGCACCGCGCCGGCCGTCCACCGCGTCGCCTGCTCGGCCGGCGGTGCGGGCGGCTGTCTCCGCGGTTGTGGGGCCGTCAATCGTGCTGGCCCTGCCGCCGGTCGCCACGCCATCTGTCGCTCCGGACTCGTCGGCTGGTCCGACGCCCGACCCGGAGGCCACGATGGACCCGTCCACCGCCCCGAGCCCGCCGGCCGCACCGGTCTCACCGACCGTGCCCGCGTCGCCCTCGCCCTCGCCTGCGCTGGTGCTCGTCTGCCTGGATCCGCTGCAACCTCTGTTGCTGGACCCGTTGCTCTGTCCGTCACCGGCGCCCTGATCGGCTGTGCTTCCGTCCGGCTGTGGCTCCGTGCTTCCGTGCGGCGTGCTTCCGTGCGGCGTGCTATCGCGCGGCGTGTTCAGTCCATCGCGCTGAAGTCGGGCACGGTCAGGGTGCCGTCCGCGGCGAGGGTGAAGCCGGGGTTCCAGGAGATCTCCCACAGGTGACCGTCCGGATCGGCGAAATAGCCGGCGTAGCCGCCGTAGAAGGTCTCCGCAGCCGGCTTGGTCACCGTGGCACCGGCCTCGGTCGCGGTGGCGATCACCTCGTCGACCTCGGCCCGGGAGCGGACGTTCTGGGCCAGGGTCACCCCGCGGAAGCCGTCGGTGCCCGGATCGTCGATGCCGGCGTCGGCGGCGAGTTTGTCGCGACCCCAGAGCACGAGGGCCAGGCCGCCGGCCTGGAGGAAGACCGTCTCCTCGACCTCCTGGCCCTGCCAGCCGAGGTGCTGGTAGAACGCTGTGGCGCGCGCCAGGTCCGAGACGCCGAGGGTGATCAGACTGATCCGCTGCTCCATCCTCGTAACCTAACGCGCGGTCAAGCGGAGGGCGCGGCAGACAGTAGACCAGATCAATCCGAGGAATCTACACTCTTCTCTGTTAACGCTCACACTCGTCCCAGTGCTGAGGCAGTAACGCCATGCCGATGTGACGATCGGCGCCCGCCGGGTGAAACACCCGGCAGCCGGCGGCTGCTCGGTCCGGCCGGCCCCGCTCTCAGACGGTTGCCGGCTGCCCGTGGCGGCCCTCCCGGTCGGCCCATGCCCTCGGCCAGCTCGACCAATCCAGGGGAGAAAGCTATGCGAACGAGGGCACGATGGCTCGCGACGCTCGCCGCGCTCGGTGTCGTGGTCGCCGGAGTGGTGACACCCACCGGGCCGGCCAACGCGGAATCCAACGGCGGGGTGCGGGTGATGCCGCTCGGCGACTCCATCACCGAGGGCACCCAGGTGCCCGGCGGGTACCGCATCGGGTTGTGGCAGCGCCTCGCCAGCGCCCGGTACACGGTGGACTTCGTCGGGTCGCAGTTCAACGGGCCGGCCAGCCTCGGTGACCACGACCACCAGGGGCATCCCGGCTGGCGCATCGACCAGATCGACGCGAACATCGTCGGCTGGCTGAACACCCAACGACCGCAGACCGTCCTGCTGCACATCGGCACCAACGACATCCTGCAGAACTACAACGTGAGCACCGCACCGAACCGGCTCTCCACCCTGATCGACAAGATCACCACCACCGTGCCCACCGCCGAGGTGTTCGTGGCGCAGCTCATTCCGCTCTCCAACAGCGGCCAGGAGGCGGCCAACCGCACCTTCAACGCGGCGATCCCCGGCATCGTGCAGAGCAAGGTGAACGCCGGCAAGCGGGTGCACCTGGTCGACATGCACAGCGCTCTCACCACCGCCGACCTGATCGACGGCGTCCACCCCACCGCCGGCGGCTACGACAAGATGGCCGCCCGCTGGTACGGCGCGTTGCAGTCGGTGCCCGGCAGCATCGGCAACCCGGGCAGCGGCGGCGGACAGACCACCACGCTCGTGGGCACCCGCTCCGGCAGGTGCGTCGACGTCCCCGGCTACTCCACCACCAACAGCACCCAGGTGAACCTGTGGGACTGCCACGGCGGCACGAACCAACAGTGGACGTACACGTCCAGCAAGGCGCTGACCGTCTACGGCAACAAGTGCCTCGACGCCGCCGGCAACAGCACCGCACCGGGCACCCAGGTCACCATCTACGACTGCCACGGCGGGACGAACCAGCAGTGGAACGTCAACGCGAACGGCACCATCACCGGCGTGCAGTCCGGCCTCTGCCTGGACCCGTACAACCAGGGCACCGCCAACGGCACGAAGCTCGTCCTCTGGACCTGCACCGGCCAGGCCAACCAGCAGTTCAGTCGCCGATGAAGCAGCCCACACGATGGCTGACGGCCGCGCTCGCGGTGGTCCTCGGCCTGGCGCTGGCCACAACGACCCGGGATGCGGCCGCCGCCGACAGCCCGTACCAACGGGGTCCGGATCCGACCCCGGCCAGCGTCGCCGCCACCCGCGGCCCGTTCGCCACGGCGCAGGCGACAGTGCCCGCGGGCAACGGCTTCAACGGCGGGTACGTCTACTACCCGACCGACACCAGCCAGGGCACCTGGGGCGCGGTCGCGATCGTTCCCGGCTACTCCGCCCTGTTCGCCAACGAGGAAGCCTGGATGGGCCCCTGGCTGGCGTCCTTCGGGTTCGTGGTGATCGGCATCGAGACCAACAGCCGCACCGACGGCGCGGACGCCCGCGCCACCCAGCTGCTCGCCGCACTGGACTACCTCACCCGAACCAGCCCGCTGCGCAACCGGGTCGACGCCGACCGGCTGGGCGTCATGGGCCACTCGGCGGGCGGCGCCGGAACCCTCCTCGCCGCCCTCCGGAGGCCGACCCTGAAGGCGGCGGTCGGCCTCGCACCCGGTACGCCCGGCAACAACCTGAACATGTCCACCACCCAGGTCCCCACCATGCTCCTGTCGGGGCAGAACGACGGCACGGTCACGCCCTCCTACGTGCAGGGCATCTACAACACCCTGCCGGCCGGCGTGGAACATGCCTGGGCGGAACTGGCCGGCAACGACCACCTCTCGTTCACCAGGCCGAACCCCACCGAGATGCGACTCCTGATCCCCTGGCTCAAGATCTTCCTGGACAACGACACCCGCTACACCCAGTTCCTCTGCCCACTGGCGGACAGCACCGGCGTTTCGCGGTACAACGCCACCTGCCCCCTGGTGCCGCCGGACGGCCCGCCGGCACCGCCCACGTCCGCCCCACCAACCACGGGTACGCCCACCACGCCACCACCCGCCGGTCCCACCTGCACCGCGACCTACCGCACCGTCAACGCGTGGTCCGGCGGTTTCCAGGGTGAGGTGACAGTGACCGCCGGCACCGCAGCCATCGACGGATGGACCGTCAGGTGGGAGCTGAACAACGGCCAGAGCATCAGCCAGGTCTGGAGCGGCACCCTGAGCACCAGCGGGTCAACCGCGACGGTGCGCAACGTCTCCTACAACGGCTCGCTCGCCGCGGGTGCGACGACGAGCTTCGGCTTCCTCGGCTCCGGCACGCCAGCCACCACGTCACCGACCTGCGCCAGCCCGTGACCAGCCGCAGGACGTAACCGCGAGTCGTGCGGCTCCGATCGGAGCCCACCTGTCGATCGCCGCGCCCCCGGCCAGCGTCATGCGACGCCAGCGTCGAGGGCGCGGCGGCTCGTGCGCCCTTCCGCCCACCGTGGACGGCTGCGGTAGGGCGGGCCGAGCGGTGCGGGACAGTGCCAGCAGGGAGCCCGGTACTAAGATCTCGCCTTGCCGTCAGCATGCGGCTGGCCGACACGGGGAGGTGTCATGCGGCGTCGCCAACTGCTGGCGTCCGGGGTGCTCGCGGCGATCGGGCTCAGCGCTGGGGAGCTGTTGAGAGCTGCCCCGGCCGCCGCCGAGCCGGCCGTGCTGAAGAGCGTCGGCGTCCAGCTGCCGGTGGACGACCTGCGGGCGATCGAGCTCGACGAAGCGCGCGGCCGCCTATACATCGCACAGGGGGTTGGTGGCGCACTGCCGCTGGTGGTGACCGATCTCGACGGCCGCCTGCTGTCCCGGGTCACCGCGGTCGCTGACATTTCCGACCTCGTCCTCAGTGCCGACGGACGCTTCCTGTACGCGGCCCAGGGCTTCAACCGGATCATCGCGTTGGATGCCGCCACGCTCACCATCATCGCCAGCTATCCCGCACCCGTCGGCGCCCACCTGTACACGGTCGAACCGACTGGCGAGAAGGTCGTCGGCGGGTTCATCGACGCCGGTATCGGCTCCGGCGGTCTGCTGGTCTGGTCCGCGCCCGGAACCTCGCCAGTGGTTTACACCGCGGGTCCCAACTACCATCCGATCATCGACGCCAGCCCCGGCGCGCCCGGTCTCCTCGTCGCCGGCGACACCGGGTACTCGCCCGTCACCACGTATGTCATCGATGTCTCCGGTGACAGCCCGACGATCGTCGCACAGCGGGACTACACCGGCAGCAACCTCATCGACTACGCCGTGAGCCCGGACGGCACCGAAGTGGTGGAGACGGTGGGCAGCCCGTACGAGCACCACTCGTACCGGCTGCCGGATCTCGCCGACGCCAACGTCTATCCGAGCGGCGTCTATCCGCAGGACGCCGCCTGGTCCGGGGACGGCTCGACCGTCGCCATCGGCCGCGCCCTGACCGCCTCCGGTGCCGCCGATGTCTACCTCTACGCCAAGGGCAGCACGGTCCCGACGTACGCCGTCGACTTCCGCAGCGACGACAGCCTCTGGGCGGGCACGCTGCTGGTGAACCGGGACGGCACCCGGGCCTGGGCGGTCACCTCGACCGATCCCTACCAGGAAACTCAGCTGCTGCACTCCTTCGGGCCGGCGCACCCGCCGACGCCGCCGGTCACCGACCTGGCCGTCACCGCCCAGCTCGGGGGCGGCAAGGACAAGCAGACCGCGCAGCTCACCGTGACGTGGAGTTCGCCCATCGGTGACGACAACTACTGGTGGATCACCGCGTCGACCAACGGCGGGGCCGAGCGGGAGTTCTGGCGCGGCAAGCTGGACGCCACCGGCAGATACACCCTCACCTACTCGCTGCCGCGCGGCACCACCATCTTCACGGTCCGGTACCGCGACTACTACCAGTTCTACCCGGACGGCTACGCTACCGCGACGCTGCAACGATGAGCGCGCCGGCGACAGCGCGGGCCAGCTCGGCCGCCGGCCCTGGCGGCCCGGACGTAGCTGCCTGGGCTGCCGATCCTCGTGTTGTCCCGACATGTCGAGCAGCTGTACGCCCGCGAACTCCTCGCCGACCGCAGCGGGTGAGTCGGCTACCTGATCGAGGGCCGGGTGTCCAACGTCGGCACGTTTATCGCTGATGCCCGCGGTGCTCGCGCACCCCGACATCTGAAACTCCCGCCACCCTCGACGGCCAAGTATCCGGAAAGGTTTGGCGGGCGACTGTAGTCTGCACAGCGGGTAGCGAAGACCATCCGGAAGAGTGATGGGGCGCGCGCCCTGGGCGCTCCAGGCCAGACGACTGTGGTGTCGAACGCACGGGGGGAACCATGTTCGAGCGGCTGGGCAGATTCGTTGTGGGCAGAGCGTGGTGGGTGATTGCCGGGTGGGTGGTGGTGGCGGCAGCCATCATCCTCACCACACCATCGCTCAGCGACATCACCTCAGCGGATCAGGAAAGCTTCCTGCCCCGCTCGTACGAGTCCGTGCAGGCTACCGAACTCGGGCAGAAGGCGTTTCCACAGCAGGCCACCGCGACCGCGGTCATCGTGGTCAAGCGCGCCGACGGGCAGAAGCTGACGCCGGCGGACGAGTCGACGGTGGGCAAGCTCGCCCAGGCGCTCAAGGCCAAGAACATCCCGGACACGTCCGGCTACCAGACCGGTCCGCAGGCAGTGGCACCGGACAGGTCGGTGCAGATCGTCAACGTCGGGCTCGACGCCCCCACCCCCGACGACCCAACGCTGCTCGACGCCGTCCGCGATCTGCGAGCGAACATCGGCCCGGAGTTGGCGAACAGCGGACTGACCGCGGGCGTGGCCGGCGACGTGGCGAGCTTCGTCGACAACGAGGACACCTTCAACAACGCCTTCGCCGTGGTCGGCATCGCGACGATCATCCTGATCATCGGACTGATCCTGATCATCTTCCGCAGCCCCGTCGCCGCGCTGCTGCCCGTGGTGGTCGTCGGCGTCGTCCTGAGCATCACGACGGGTCTCGTCGCCGCCGCCGGCAAGGCATTCGACCTCAGTGTCAGTCAGGACCTCCAGACGATCCTGCTGATCGTGCTGTTCGGCATCGGCACCGACTACATCCTGTTCCTGCTCTTCCGCTACCGGGAACGGCTGCGCGCAGGCGACGACAAGCGCACCGCGATGATCGTCACCGTCCAGCGGGTCGGCGAGGTCATCACCTCGGCCGCCGGAGCGGTAATCGTCGCGTTCCTCGTGCTGCTCCTCGCCTCCCTGGGCTTCTTCGGCTCGCTCGGCCCGGCGCTCGCGATCGCGGTCGGCGTCATGCTCGTCACCTCGCTCACCCTCGTCCCGGCGGTCGTCTCGCTGCTCGGCCGGTACGTCTTCTGGCCGTCGAAGGCCTGGCAGCGTACGCCCAAGGCCACCATCTCGCACCGGCTCGGCAGCACCGTCGGGCGCCGGCCGGCACTTGTCGCGGCGATCTCCGGCATCATCCTGGTCGCGCTCGCCGCAGGCGTGCTGAGCTACAAGGCCGACTACGACTTCAGCGCCGGCTTCCCGCAGGACACCGAGTCGGCAAAGGCCGCGCAGGACCTCCAGCGCGGCTTCGCCGCCGGTGCGCTCGCCCCCACCGAGGTCTACCTGACCACCAGTAACGGGTCACAACTGACCGAGCAGCAGGTCAACGAGTTCGCCGCGGCCATAGCGAAAGCCCCGGGTGTGGGCCAGGCGCAGCCGCCGGAGCGCAGCACCGACCCGAGTGTGGCCCGAGTCAATCTGCTGCTCAACGAGAACCCGGTCGCCAACAAGGCGATCACCCTCGTCCGCGAGGACCTGCGCGATGCCGTGCACGCGTCGGCGCCGCCCGGCACCCGGGCGCTGGTGGGCGGGACCACCGCGATCTTCGCGGACATCAACTCGGCGAACAACCGCGACCTCTCGGTGATCCTGCCGGTCGCAGCCGGCCTGATCGCGCTCATCCTCGCGCTGCTGCTGCGCAGCCTGGTCGCGCCGATCTATCTGGTGATCGCGGTGCTGCTCAACTTCGCCGCCACACTGGGCGCGACCGTCTACCTCTTCCAAGGGCTTCAGGGCGAGCCCGGTGTCACCTTCCAGTTGCCGATCATCCTCTACCTCTTCGTGGTGGCGATCGGGACCGACTACAACATCCTGATGATCGCCCGACTACGCGAGGAAGCGCGGGAGGGCAACGCACCACACGAGGCCGCCGCCATCGGTGTGCAACACGCCGGCCCAACCGTCGCGGCAGCCGGACTGATCCTGGCCGGCACGTTCGCGGTGCTGCTGCTCGCGCCGATCTCCTTCCTTCAGCAGATGGGCTTCGCGGTGGCGATCGGCATCGTGCTGTCGGCGTTCGTCATGTCGATGTTCCTCGTCCCGGCGCTGACCGCGCTGATCGGGCACAAGGCGTGGTGGCCGGGCCACGCGGACGAGCGGCCGGCCGGCGGGCGACACGCCCGCGCCGTCGACCAACCGAGCTAGTCGCACTGCGCCAGCAGGAGGCGAGTCAATTCGACACCGCTGTCCCTGACCCACTCCAAGAGCAGCACTAGGCGGCGATCGTGCAGGCGGTGGCGTAGACGTCGGCGGGCAGGGCGTGGTGGAGCCGCCAGAGAATCCGGATGGGCCGGTCGCCGGTGTGCGACTCGTACGTCATGGTGCCGGCGTACAGGTACGCCGGAGCGCCCAGGTCCCGGTCGGGGACCCGGTCTCCCGGACGAACAGGTGCACCGACGAGCCGCCCGTTCTGTCGACAGGTCCACCTGGGTTCGCTGCCTCCATTGAGGAGACGGTGGCGTTCAACGGCGACTGCTGGACGGGCGGGGTGCCGGTGACCTACCCGACTCCTCTGATCCGTGGGGCATCCCTCTCCGCCGGCTGACTGTAATATCGCCATGCTTTGATCAACACGGGGAGGAAAATCCACATGCGACGGAAGTTCACGGCCGGTGCCCTCATAGCGCTGGCTTTTCTGGTTCCGGCGGCACCGGCGATGGCACAAACCAAAGCGCCCGGCCTGAACGCGGCCTGCCAGGCGGTCGAGCGCACGGTGTACAAGGACATTCGCGAGCTTGTCACCATCGACCTGGACACCGCCACGAATCAGCAGCTGCGGATACTGAGCGCCGATATCCTGGCCGCGACCGACTCGTTGCCCGTCCTGCCGGACAGGATCCAGGCGCGGCTGAAGGGCACGCCGGACGAGCTCCGTGCGTACCTCAAGAAGGATTTGCAGACAGACTGGCTGACTGCTCTGCGGATCTCGGTGGGCCAGACGATGACGGGCGCTGGCCCCAACGTGAAAGCGGCCGCACAGAAGGTGCTCGACGAGCAAGCCGTCGATGCCTACCTGGCATACCTGAACGACGGTCTGTACGCCGCGCGTGCGCTTGACTGCAAGTCTCAGCCGACGGCGACCCCGACGTCTCGGCCCACCGCGACGCCGACTGCCACGCCGAGCGTCTCACCGAGCGTCTCGCCCAGCGCCACGACGACCGTCGTGCCGACCCCTGCCTCTTCCACCACCCCCGCGGGCGCGGGCGGCGGCGACGGCGGGCTGCCGGTGACCGGTGCCCAAACCGCGACCGTGGCCGGCATTGGCGCTGCGCTTCTGCTCATCGGCGGCGTGGTCTACGTGATCGGACGCCGACGCCGGGCACGCTTCGTCGCATAGCTCGTTCGACGCGCCCGGCTCGATGCTTCGTCGGGCCGGGCGCGTTCAGCGTGGCGCGGAAGGCTCAGGCGGCGATCGTCCGCGCGGTGGCGTACACGTCGGCAGGTAGGGCGTGGTGGAGTTGCCACAGGATGCGCATGGGACGGTCGCCGGTGTGCGACTCGTACGTCATGGTGCCGGCGTAGAGGTACGGCGGTGCGCCCAGGTCGCGGTCGGCGATGCGGGTCTCCCGGACGAACAGGTGCACCGACGAGCCGCCGGACGTGTAGCGCTGCCCGGTCGCCGACGCCGCCGAGGTGGTGCTCTGCGACTCCCACTGGAACAGGCTGTCGGTGATCGCCCGGTCGGCATACATCGTGGTGGGGGAGTAGTGCGCCTCCGACTTGACCAGGGTGACGAAGAACAGGTCGGCACCCGCGTCGGGCAGCCACTTCACCCCCTCGCGCAGCGAGCCCGGGTTGGTCATCCCGAAGGCGGCACACGCCTCGTTGCGGCTGTACCGGGCGTGCACCCGCAACGGCACGGCACCCGGGGCGGTGGTCGGCGTGACCCGGTGGATGCGGTCCCGCAGCACCTCGGCGACCTGCCGCAACTCGGTGCAGCGCGCCGGGTTCTTCCACAGTTGCGTCAACCGCTCGTCGCGCCCGGCCAGGGGTGCGTTCGGCCCCCAGAGGCTGAAGTGCAGCATGTCCAGCAGGCGGCCGTTGCCCGCGTACACCTGCTGACCTGGCGCGGGCGGTCCGGCCGCGACCTGGGTCAGTAGCTCCAGCCGGTCGGTGTCATCGGTGTGCAGCATGCGACAGATGGCCCGGCCCAGCTCCCGGTCATCCGGGCCGGGCGCGGACGTCTCAAGGCCGGCGAGCCGCCGCAGCCCGGTCCAGCCGCCGATGCTGGCCGACCGGTAGACGTCCTCGATCTCCAGACCGGTCTCGTGCAGGAACGTCGCCAGGCTGACGTCGCCGAGTTGCCGCAGCTCAGACACCAGGCCGGCCTTTGAGGTGGGCAGCGCGCTCTTCAGGTTGGCGAGCACCACCTCCTTTGCCACCCGGTCCAGCTCGACGTGGCAACCGCTGGGCAGGCTCGGGAAGTCGTCGCGAACCGCCTCGATGATCGCCCGTCGACTCACCCCGGTCAGGGCACGCCAGCGCATGTCGAACCGGAAGTTGGCGTGCTGCCCGCCGATGAAGTCGAGCACGGTCAGGCAGGGCTTGTCGTCGTCCAGGCGCAGGCCACGGCCGAGCTGTTGCAGGAAGATCGTGGCGCTCTCGGTGGGTCGCAGCAGCAGGATCGTGTCGACCATCGGCAGGTCGACGCCCTCGTTGAACAGGTCCACAGTGAAGAGCACCCGCAGCTTGCCGGCCCTGAAGTCCCGCAGCATCCCCTGCTGCGCCGCCCGGTCGACACCTGACGTCACCGCCGCCGCCGCGACGCCGTGCCGTCGGAACCAATCGGCCATGAACTCCGCGTGCCCGATGCTCACGCAGAACCCGAGCGCCCGCATCCGCCCGACGTCCACCTTGTCGTCGACCGCACGCAGCACCGACCGCGCCCGAGCGTGGTTGCCGGTGTAGAGAACGTTGAGTTCCGCCAGGTCGTAGCCCTGCCCGCGCTTCCAGGTGACCTGCGACAGATCCACGTCGTCGTGCAGCCCGAAATACTGGAACGGCGCCAGCAACTGCCGCTCCAACGCCTCCCACAGGTGCAGCTCAACTGCCGCACGGCCGTCGAACCACCGGCGCACGTCGCCGCCGTCGGCCCGGTCGGGGGTCGCCGTCAGCCCCAGGAGTACGCGCGGACGCAGTCGCTCCAACAGCCGCGCGTACGTCGGGGCCTCCGCGTGGTGGAACTCGTCGACGATCACCATGTCGTACGCCTCGGGGTCCACCTCCCGGCGGTGCAGCGACTGGATGGAGGCGAAGACATGCTTCCAGCCGTTCGGCTTCTCACCCGCGACAAGCGTCTCGCCGAAGCTGCCGTCCCCCATCACCTGCCGGAACGTCGACAGGCTCTGCCGCAGGATCTGCTCCTGGTGAGCGACGAAGAGCAGTGAATCCACCCTGTTGTTGCGTTGCAGCCGGCGGTAGTCGAGGGCGGCGACCACCGTCTTGCCGGTGCCGGTCGCCATCACCACCAGGTTGCGCCATCGGCCGTGCACCAACCGCTCCGCGTCCAGGTCGGCAAGGATCTCGGCCTGGTAGGGGTACGGGCGCACGTCCAGGTTCGAGATCTCGGTGGGCGCCTGGTCGCGGCGCTCCCCGCTCAACGCGTGCCGAAGCCGCTCGGCGTCCCGGGTCGCGTCGTACGCCTCGAACGCCGGGTCGTTCCAGTAGTCCTCGAACGTCGCCGTGAACGTGTCGATGACGTGCGGCTGCTCCATGTTCGAGATGCGGACGTTCCACTCCACGCCGTCCACAAGCGCGGTCTTCGACAGGTTCGACGAGCCGACGTACGCGGTGGTGGTGCCGTTAGCTCTGCGGAACAGCCACGCCTTGGCGTGCAGCCTTGTCGTCCTCGTCTCGTACGACACCTTGACCTCGGCGCCAAGCTCCATCAGCCGGTCCAGCGCTCGCTGATCGGTGGCACCGAGGTAGGTGGTGGTGATGACGCGGACCCTGCCACCACGGGCGATCAGCTCACGGATGGCCGGCTCGACAATGCGCAGGCCGTACCACTTGATGAACGCGCAGAGCAGGTCGACGCTCTCGGCGGAGGCCATCTCGTGGTTGACCTCGTGACCGATGCGGGGCTGGTGCCGGCCGTTGACCAGCAGCGCGCCGGTGGAGAGGGGAGTGGTGGGGCGCTGCGGGAAGGCAGGTGGCGCGGGCGGGGTTGGTGGGGCGGCGATGGCGTGGAGCAGGTGTTTGGCGTCGGTGACCTGGTCCTGTGCTGTCGCTGCCTTTGGGCTGAGGGTGGCGATGGCCTTGGCGATCTGGTTCGCCAGCTCGATCTGGTGGTGGAGTTTGTCGTCGCCGCTCGGGACGGCTTGCAAGGCGCGGGCGGCCAGGGCCGCTATGTGGCGGGCGAGGGTGTGGTGGGCGTCGGCGGGGTCGAGCCTGTGGTGTTGGACCAGGGCGGGATCGACGTGCTGAAGGCGGTCGGCCAGCTCACGGGTGATGAGGTGCTCGTAGACGCCCTGCTCAAGATCCGTCATCCTCATAGCTAAGCAGCTACGGCGCCGGGGAGTGGACCCGAAACACGAGTTGCTTAGCTGCTGGCCAACACTGGGAGCAATCCTGCTGACTGCAGGCGTTCATACGCCATCCGGATATGTGCTGGGGTGAACAACCGCGCCTTGCGGCCACTCCAAGCCTGGACTCGCTCGATTAACTCACTGAGTTCGCTGGTTGGAGGAGTCAGTTCAGCGGCGTAGTGCACGGTGGCCAACAATTCGAGACTGTATGGCGCCTCGAAGCCTTCAACCAAGCTAGCCAGTCGCTCTAACGAATGCCTTGTTGGTGAGCCGTGCGGTTCCAACCATGCTGACACAGCCTCCGTCGTTCCGGCTGTCAGGCGGATTGGCTGGAATTCTTCGACCCGGGCGCTGCGGTCGCCAAAGCCGGTTAGGTAATGCCCTTCAAGTCGGTCGAGAACCTGGTTCAGGTTGTCGGCATAAGGCCCATACCGTCCCCGGCTGAACTTCAGCCGGAGCGGCTGCCCCAGAACCTGAAGGAAGTAGGCGATCTTCTGGATTTCCAGCACGGTCACCCCATCCCGGGGCTCCAGCGCGCCTGCCCGATCGAGGTAGCGGTCGATGGCGCAGAGGAGGGTGGCGCGGCCAGGAGTCAGCGGAGGTTTAGTCGTTGCCACCGGCATATCCGCAGGGTTGGGAGCACCTTCCGGCGGAAACAGTAGAACCCGAACCTCCGGTAGGTCAGCGAAGCTCCGCTCGATCAACGGGCGGATTTTTTCCCAGTCCAGCCCTCCGTTACCGCATCCCAGCGCGGGCACAGCGAGCGAGGAGATCCCATGGTCACGGACGACGCGAACGAGGTCGTCGAGGCCGTCCTTGATGTCCGTCAGCTTCGAACTGGTGCGCCAGTGACCCTTGGTCGGGAAGTTGATCACGTAGCGTCTAGGGCCGAGGAGAGCCGAATCGAACAGGAACATCTGACCTAGTTTGACCTCCCCGGCGGTGCAGGCTGCCCGGTAGGCGGCGTAGTTCGCCGGGTAGGCACGCTTGAACTGCAGAGCTATCCCCTTGCCCATCACACCCACGGTGTTGACGGTGTTGACCAGGGCCTCGACGTCAGCGGTCAGCAGGTTGCCGTGCGCAATGACGATCATTCGCGTGCCTCCCCCCGTCGGAACCCGTAGTACCAGCTGGGTCTGACATCAACGTACGCGTCGATAATGCCAGCATCCCGTAAGACCTGCCTCAGCTGTTCCTGTCGCGCCGGCGTCCGTACGACGTAGCCCGCCAGTAGATCGAGAGGGAACTCACGGTAGACCAGCAGCTCGGCCATCCGCCGCCGGACTCGGTCGGGGTCTTCGGGTAGGTTCTTCCAGATCCGCTCGCTCATCAACGCCCAGTCGACGAGTTCAGCAAGGTCGTCCAGAACTCCTGAGAACCTTGTCAAGGTTGCGGCACAGTTGCCGTCGCTTGCGACCCACCTCAACTGGGCGTGATGCACCTTCTCGAGCGAGCTCACGAGGTAGACCAGCGGATCGTCCCCGTCTGGGTAGCAACCCGGCGTTCCATCCTGATGCTCCCGCGCGATACGAAACATCATCGGTGAACGCGGAGCGAAGTAGAAGGGGACGTAGTCGGCCACCGCCCCACCGGGAGGGCATGGGACGGCTCGTCGACGGCGGCTGGCTTTGATATCGGAAGCGCCCACGTTCCTGGCCAGCCTGGTGCCAACCATGCTGTCGGCGAAGAGCCGGCCCGCGGCGAGGACGGCTGGCAAGTTCTCGATGTGAGTGAAGTGCAAAATCCTAGTTTGGCTTGGCTGACCGGATGGTCCCGGCATGGATCAGTCCAGGTCGGTTGGATCGATGCGGGCCTTGACGTCCCCGTGTTCGGCGAGTAGATAGAGCAGGTTCGAGCCGTCGATCAACTCTAGTGGCTTGCCGGAGGCGAACTCGTATGAGGCTGGACCGAATCCGCTTGTTGTAACCAAGATGCCTTTAGACGCGCCTTCGTTCTGAAGGGTCCCAAATAGGTCGCGGACGGAGGAAACGTCTACCGTATTGCGGTAGCGCTTCGCCTGAATGACGACCTTGCCACCGAAAATAGGTCGAGGATCGAAGGCCACGCAATCCACGCCGCCGTCCCGCGACGCGCGCGTTTGTTTAGTGTCTAGGCCCATCTTGGCGAATAGGTTTTGTATGAGGCTCTCGAACTCACTCGGCGTCAGCCGTAAAAGGTTTGGCCGCTGGTCGAGGTCGGCGAGCACGTCAACTTCATCGATAAATCGCTTATCTACCATGTCGAACTCAAGCACCGGGCGAACTGGCGCAAGGGCCTCGGGACGCTTCGACACCGAGGCGTTAAGGTGTTGCAGGCAAGCGGCTGGCTCGACACTGCGCAGAGTCAAGGCAGTGAATACCTCTCGGGTCGTGCGGAGTGTCACAAGGCAGGGCTGGACGGAAGTGCCGGTGCGCGGGTCGGTTGTGTCGACGATGCCGTTGAAGACGATTGTGTCTACCAACCCAGTGCGGTCGGACTCGAAGAGTTCGTGGATGGTCCGTAGAGTCACTTGGCTCACGGTGCTTGCGTAACGTTCCTTCACTTCCTTCGCTGGACGCGCCGCAGTGCTGATCTCATCGCGCGCTTTGACGTAGCGGTACTCCCGTACAGCTGGAATCACGTCCAACGTTGGAAGGTAATATTCCACCACGAGCTGCCGGGATTCGGGCACGTAAGCTAGGCGGTAGTGCTGGGGGAAGTCGTCGGGGTAGACCGAGTTGCCGAGCACCATCCCAAAATAATCCACCACCGCTGCGGGGTCTCCGGCAGCCACTGCGGCCGCAAAGCGATCAACCTCGGCGTTGTGTGCCTTGGTCTCGGCTTCGACTTTCGCTCGTCCCTGTTGGTATTCCTGGTGTGCAACGGCCAGCCGGCGCTGGCGTTCGGCCTCTGCGGCTGCATACTGCGCCTGAGCCTGCCCGAAGGCATGTTGCGCCTGAGCGAGCTGCTGCTGATATTTGGCCTGGCCGCCGAATAGCTTCCCGATGCCAGACGGAGCAATCGGTTCGAAGCGTCGCCAATCCGGTGGTGGCAGAGGAGTGCCGAGGGGTCCAGGCTGGAAGGGTGGGTGCTTCACAGATTTACGAAGCCGCCGAAAATCAATGTGATCGTCGACGTCAAGCGTGGCCAACAGCAAGCCGTCGAGTTCGTCTATGCGCGCCTGCAGGTCCGAGTTGTTTGCCGCGACCTCGGCAATGCGCGCCTCGGCGTAGAGTCGCTTGCGCTCTCGTTCATTCGCGGCTGACGCGCGCTCTGCGGCCTTCCTGGCGCGATCTGCCTCGCGGTGAAGGTGCTGATGATGCCGGTAAGCGGCGGCTTGAGCCTGCCTTTGGGCGCGCTCCTGGCGAGCCTGCGCCCGCTGCATTTCTTTGAGAATCCCCACGCCATTCCTAAGGTCGCGACGACTGCGGTCCGAACACCATAGCCAGCAATCGAGCATCCGGACACCCACTGCGCGGCTGCACTCCCGATTCTTGGAGCACCTTACGTCCTGCCTTGTTCGTTTTCATTGGTGTTCCCAGTGTCAGATCTCGGACAGAATCATCAATGCGCTGCGGCGGATCAACTCCGGTTGGTGCACCTGGCCGGAGCTAACCTCCATGCTCAAGAGAGCTGTCAGGTGGTGTTGGGTAAGGGTGCTACTCGAGATCGATTGCTGAACCTTCTCCTGCGCTGCACCCTCGATGCCCGGACCACCCCGATGCTCACTTCAAAACGTGTGGCTCCCTGCGTCGTCGCGAACCAAGACGTCGAAGATCGGGGCATTTTCCCAGCTCGGCTGCAGCTTGCTGATCTTGTTCCAGCCCCAGGAGCGGTACGCGGTCTGGGCGGCGACATTGTCAGAACGGGCCAGGAGCGTCGTTCGAGGCTCTTCCCTGCTGCCGACTAGCTCATCGTGCAGCGCCCTCGCGATGCCCCGACGCCGCCAAGCGGGATGCACCAGCAGCTCGCTGACCGCGAAGGTGCGCGTTCCGTCTTCCTCGGTGAACCCGGGTGGTACGGGCTCGTGGATGCCCTCCCACCACCGTGTCTGTGGAGGAAGTGGGAAGCCATAGATGTAGCCGACCAAAGCCCCGTCGACAGTTGCGGTGACCACTTCCCACCCAGCTCGCTGCATGTGGAGGTCGAGCTGACGCCGGTAGCGGTCCTCGCTGTAGAACTCGCCGCGACCCGCGTAGACCTCCAGGTAGAGGTCCACAAGCTGATCGAGGATCCCGTTGGCCTCGTCGGCGCGGTGATAGCGGAGTCGAAGGCCCTTGATCACACACTCACCGCCCGGTCGTAGGCGTGAACGAACTGCCGCGTTGCCGCGGTCGGGTGCCGTGACGCGGCTAGGCTCGAGCGCACCTGTGAAAGCTGCCGGCTTATGCGCCCCGAGTTGATCTGACTGGCTGCCGGCAGGACGTCCAGTGCTATGGTCTTCGCCCTCAGGTGGTGGTTTTGGGAGATTTCCGCTCGGGCTGAGGCGTGACGAGGTCGGCGAATGGCTGCCAGGGCCTGGCATGGCTCTCTTCTTGCACCGAGTGAAGGCGGTTGGCAAATTCCGCAGCCACGGCCGCCGAGGTCGTCAGGAGTGGCACGGCGGCTGCGATCATCTTCAACTCGCGTGCTTGCCGGAGAAGCGGCCAGGACGGGTCCGAGGTGACGTCGAAGCCGTACGCGGTGGCCAACGAGTGGTGTCCCCCTGTTCCTCCGAACCGTGCCTCGCCGACCGCAACCGCCGCTAGGTCAACCTGCCAGGGGCCGATGCAGGTCGCGTCGAAGTCACAGAGGACCGTTCGACCCGACGTCTCTCTGAGCAGGTTGCCTGCGTGGGCGTCCCCGTGGATAAGCGTCTGCGTCCCGCGCTCGATGAGGGCGGTGACTTGCGGCTCCAGGCAGTCACACCAGTCGGCCAGGAAGTTCCGGTCGGGCTCGCTGAGCCCGTCGGCGTCGGCCAGCCGTCTTCTTGCGTCGCCAATCGGGTCCCAGACGGGCAGCGGGAAGGGTGGCACGCCGAGGGCGTGAAATTTACGCAGGACCGTGCCAAGGTCCTCCGCCGTGAGGGTAGGTGGTTGCGGCGGGACGTATTGCCACACCGAAGCGACGAGATCCCCAACTTCGATTGGCTGCTCGACGTCTCGCGCCAGGCGGATCGTCGGCGCGTCGATCTCGGCGAACCAGCGCGCAAGCCGGACCACCTTCCGCACTCTGTCCTGAAGTTGATGGGTCCGCGCGATCCGGATGACGACTCCGGCCCGGGGCAGCGCGAAGACGGCGTTGTTGGTCAGTCGCAGCAACTGGGCGTCGTCGGCCGAGACGCCCAGGGTGCTGGCGATGTCCCGCATGGCCGCCGTCATCGCCGCCTCGGAGAACCGTCCGCTCATGCTGGACGAAGCAACCGCAGCGCCTTGATGACCACACCCCAACGGTCGGACGTGTGGGCCGCGTTCAGCGGCATCCCCTCGGCCACGACAATGCCGGCGCCGCGCAGCACCGCCATGTGACCCGCATACGCCGGATGCGCGGCCAGCTCCGCCTTGACGTGCGGAAATGCAAGGATCGGTAGGCCCGCGCCCGTTGACTCGTTGAGGACACCGAGCGCCAACGTGTCGTTGATGCCCAACGCCCACTTCGTCACCGTGTTGAACGTGACAGGCGCGGCCACCACCACATCGGCCGGTGGGTGCGGCTCAGGGTCGCCGGGCATCCGCCACTCGACGCGTACCAGATAGCCGGTCTTGTCTTGCAACGCCGCCCGGTCGAGCCACGCGGCGGCGGTGGGGCTGACGATCATGCACACCCGCCACCCGTCGGCGATCAGCAGGTCGACCAACTCGTCGATGTGTTCCGCCGGACCTGCGGCGCTCACGACCAGATACAACACCGGGCGTTCCGTCATGCCAGCAGTCTGCCCGAGTCGGACCACATGCAGTCGAGCGCATCGGCGCTGCACCTGTCAGAGCTTGACGCCAACGTCGTCGATCTTGATGAGCTGCCCGGCACCGATGAACCGACGCGCAACCAGGAGGCCGGCATCGTGTGCGGGTTGTCCGCCATGGCTGGCGGACGCGTCGGTCACGAGCCACGGCGTGAGATCACGCTCGAAGGCGTCAACCGCCGACTTCAGCACGCAACTCTCCGTGGCTACGCCGCAGAACACCAGGTCGGTCCACCCCTCCTGTTCCGTCAACGCGGCACCCTCGGAGGAGAAGTACGAGTAGATCTGCTTGTCGATTACCGCTCGGGCACGGTCGGCATGGTGCGCCAGCTCGGGCACGATCTCCGTCTCGGGTGCGTGCTGCACCGAGGACCAGCCGATCAAACGCTGGAATGGGCTACCGGGGTAGTTGTGATAGCGGGTGAACACCACCGGCCGCCCGGTCGCCTCCCAATGCTCGACCAGCTCAACGACCTTTGGGATGACGGCTCGGCTGCGGTCGTTGATGAAGCCGTTCTGCATGTCGATAACGATCAGGGCGGCACGCGTCTCGCTCATGTGTCGACTCTGCCGCCCAGGGCCGAGGTTTTGTGGGCGGGTGTTCGGACCAGGACATCGAAGATCGGCGCGTTCTCCCAGCTCGGCTGGAGCGTGGTCACCTTGGTCCAACCCCAGGAGCGGTACGCGGCGTGAGCGGGAGCATTGTCGGGACGCGCCAGGAGCGTGGTTCGTGGCTCACCTCGGGCCGCGACCAGTTCGTCATGCAGTGCGGCAGCGATGCCCCTACGGCGCCAGGCGGGGTGGACCAGCAGCTCGCTGAGCGCGAAGGTGCGGGTGCCGTCCTCGTCGGTGAACCCGGGCGGCACAGGCTCGTGGATGCCTTCCCACCATCGCGTCTCCGGAGGTAGCGGGAAGCCGTAGATGTAGCCGACCAAAGCGCCATCGACTGTGGCGGCGACCAGCTCCCATCCGATCCGCTGCATGTGGAGGTCGAGCTGACGGCGGTAGCGATTCTCGCTGTAGAACTCGCCGCCACGCGCGTAGACCTCAAGGTAGAGGGCCACAAGCTGATCGAGGATCCCTGCGGCCTCGTCGGCGCTGTGATGGTGAAGTTGCAAGCCCTCGATCACACACTCACCGCCCGGTCGTAGGCAATCAGGAGGTCGGCCAGCTCACTGATCCGCAGCACAGGTGGTGCGGCCGTAATCACAGGCGGGAGCACAGGGCGCTCGCTCACACCAGCAGGCCAGCTCGCTCGGCCAACGGCCGTAACCCTGGTGTCGCGACTCGCCGCTCCTTCGAGAGCAGATCGCGAAGGAGTTCGCGAGCTTGGATGTTGGCCTGTACCACCTCTGGGGCTGTCCTCTCCGCTTCGAGCAGGTGCAATACGGCAGCCGACCGATCCGCGGCGCCCATCAGCGAAGCCGCCGCCAGGTCGACGTGCACCTGCGCCCGCCGGCCGACGAGCACGGCTGGCAGGCGTGAAGTGTCGAGCCGCAGCGCCACATCGACGGCTTGGTCCGGGTTACCCGCCCGCACGGCAGCGGAGACGGTGTGGATGGCGACATTTGTGGGTCCGAACGCGGTCCACAGGCGGTTGCGGTCCGATCCCAGCTCAGCGGCAAACCCCTCGGCCTGACTCAGGAGCCGAGCGGCTGTCTTCTGTTCGCCGGTGCCGGCAGCTACGACAGCGGCCAGGAGAAGTAGTGCTCCGTGCGCAGAGATGAGATCCGGATCAGTCGCCGGCCCTTCGGAGGACAACCGATCGATGCTGCTTGCCAGCACCTCTACTGTCTGGTCCGTCCGTCCCGGAATACGAAGAAGTCCACAGGCCGCCTGATAGGCGGCGACTGCTAGCAGTGCTCGATTCCCGGCGAGTCCTGCTGCTGTCGATGCCCGGTCGGCCGCCATGAGTGCACTCTCGCCGTCGCCCACTTTCGCGGCGAGCTTCGAGGCCGCGATGTATGCGGCGGAGAGCAACTGAAACGCTCGGTCTCGGTGCGCCCCAGGTGCGTTCGTTGCCAGGTCCGTCGCCTGCGCGAGGACGCTCGGCAGCAGTCTTGCCGCAGAGCTGTAGCTTGCGCGCTGGTAGAGGTTGTGGACTCTGCCGACACTGCGCCGCACATCAACCAGTGGCCGGATTGGCTCAGAGGGTCGGTCAGGCAGGTAGCTGGTCAAGAACGTGCGTAACCCGGCCAGGAGGTCTGAGGGAACCACCCCGGCTGCGGGATCGCGGGTGTCCTCTCCCATGATCCGCCCCCTGCGCGTTGCCACTGACACATCCACGAGCATCTCGTCAAGCTGTTCGAGCGTAACTCGCAATGCGTCGGCGATCCGGCTCCGATGCCACGGCTGAGGGTCCGTCTCGGCGCTCTCCCACCGGACGACAGCGGATCGTTCGACGCCGAGGATTCCGGCCAACCGCTCCTGGCTGAGCCCCATTGCCTTGCGCCGATGACAGAGTCGGTGCCGCTTCAAGGCCACGACGATGCTCCCTCCCGCTTGCTGCCACTGTAGTAACCGAGCGACTACGGAGCGGGTACGTGCGTGCCTCATTGATGCGCCATTTCGGCGGCTCGAACGCTGTAGCTCGTGATTGCCCCAACCCGCGAGGGTGGACGCATGGCCCGGGGCGGGTGCCTTGTCCCGGAGTTGCGCCGGCCCTCAACGGCGCACCTCCGTCCCCCGCCCGCCCCGGTGCCCCTCGATCCGTCAACGTCTCGGAGCCGGCATGCCCACCTCGATCGACGACGACTACTCGACACACCGGAGCCTGGCTGCCGCCTGGGCGTCGGTCGACGTGCGGGCCGCCGGCGACTTCTGGTGCAGCCTCGAAGACCGCCGATCCGGCCTGCTCCGGCACCGTGACGCGCCCCTGTTCTTCACCGCGTTGGGCCAGCTCACGGTCGGTGTCGACGACCCGGCGCACCGGGCGGCGCTGCTCCTGGTGCTCGGCCGCGCGTACCGTCACTTTGACCTGCTCCCGCATGCCACCACCGTCGGTGACGCCCTGCTCGCCACCGTCGCTCGGCACGGCCCGCCCGCTCCGTGGAGGGCCGCCCTGGGGCGCGCCACGCAGGCCATTCGCGAGGCTGCCGCGCAGGTCGGCGACGGCCCGGCCTGGTGGCACGTCCAGGTGATCGGCCACGAGCGGCCGTCGCCCGACATCGCCATCCTGACGGTACGTCCCTGGCGACGACTGCCCTTCCAGCCAGGTCAGGCGGTCCCGGTGTGCACGCCGCGCCAGCCGGGGCAGTGGCGCTGGCTGTCACCGGCCAACGCCCCACGCGCGGACGGCACCGTCGAGCTGCACGTCCGCGCGGTACCCGCCGGCACCGTCTCCCACGACCTGGTCCACGAGGTACGCCCCGACGAGCAGCTCTGGCTCGGCCCACCCGGCGACGTTGGGCTGAGTCTCGATCCGGCGCGTACCGATGATCTGCTGCTCGTCGCCGGTGGCACCGGGCTGGCGCCGCTGCGCGCCCTGGTCGAGCAGGTCGCCGCCGCACCTGATGGTCGGCGGGTGACGCTTGTCGTCGGCGCCCGCGCCTTCCTCGACCTGTACGACGCGATTGCCCTGGACAAGCTGCAGTGCGCCCACGACTGGCTCACCGTCGTGCCGGCGTTCTCCGCCGACCCCTGCGCCGAGCCGGCCGAGCAGGGCGACGCCCTGACCATCGCCCTCGATCACCACCTACCCGACCAGGACATCTACCTGTGCGGCCCACCCGCGATGCTGGCCGGTGCCCGGTCACGGCTGCTGGCCCACGGCATCCCCGCCGATCGCATTCACCTGCCCGAACGGTTCACCCGCTAATGGCATGCTGCTCTCGTCGGCACATCGTGGCACTGCGTGCCCTGCATACCGATCTGCTCAAGATGGCCATCGACGAACCCGCGCTTCTCGAATGCTGGGGGCCGATCGAGGACGCCACCAACCTGGAATGGTTCCGTAAGCACGTCTACGCGAACCTCATCGTGTCCCACTGGCAGCTGATGTGGGAGGTGGACGTTCTCAGCGCGCCGCACCTGGAGGCACTCGCCGATCAGTTCTTCAAGGGCCAGGTGGGGCGTCGATTCTGGGCGGAGGCGCGTGGGCCGCGAAGGAAGGCTGAGACGTCCCGGCGCGCGCGGCGCTTCACAGCGATCGTTGATCGCCGATATCTCTTGGCAGTCGCGGCAGGACCGGCGATGAACGAGCCCGCTGCGGCTGTGCCGATCACCGGCCCCGAGTCGTTGCCTGGGCGGGAGGCCGTAAAGGGTCGCGCCACAGTGTTCGCGGTCGGAGTCGTGCTGGGAGCTGCCGCCGTCCTCGCCGGCCGCCGTCGGGGGCGCGATGCCTGCCCGCCCGCATCGCGCGGTAGATGAGGTACGCGGGTTGAGGCGAGGGTCGCCAGGATGGCTGATGCCGGTGAGTCATATTGATGACTCACCGGCATCACGGTCGTCGGGACAGGGCCGCCGGACTCGGCTCGCTGTCAGGAGACGTCGCCGAACTCGCGTACGCCGTCGACGTCCACGGTGATCCGTTCGTTGACGGCCCACTGGCCGGTGGCGGCGAGCCAACTCGGGTCGTCGCGCTCGTCGATGTCGCTCCAACTGTGCCGGTGGTGCCGTAGCTGGATCGGGCCTGTCGACTCGCCCGGCTCCAGCGTGCCGTCGGTGAAGGTCAGCTCGACCCAGCCGTAGATCGGCGTGCCCGGGATGGGGTAGCCCGGTGGCGTGGGTGTGGTCGACGCGGGCGGCCCGGCCGGCGGGACGAAGAACTGCACGGCCTGCCGAATCCGGTCGCAGCCCAGGGCGGCCCAGTCGCAGTTGGCCACCAGTGAGGTGTTGGCGCCCTCGAAGCGCAGGTGGTAGCGCACCCGCACGGTGCTCAGGTCGAGTGGCCCGGTGCCGGTGTTGGTGACGTTCACGGCGTGCTGGATCTGGTTGTTGGTGGGGGACCAGTCGAGGTTGAGGTAGCTGACCGTCGCGCGGCCGTTGGCGGTGCGCACTGTCGTGGCGGCCGAGGTGTCGGAGTAGCCGCCGAGTGCGCGGGCGGCAACCGCGATCCGGTACGTCGTGCCGGGTGCCAGGTCGGTCAGCGTGATCGTGGTGTCGGTGGACGTACCGAGCCAGCGGTACGAGTGCGGGCCCAGCGGAACCTGCACCTCGTAGTTGATCGGCTGTTCGGCGGCCGGATCGCCGACCCAGGTGGAGGGCGCCCAACTGAGGGTGAGCTGGTGCGGTTGGTTGGCCACCACCGTGGGGGTGCCGGGGGTGCTGATGGCCGGGCCGTCGGCGCGGGCGGCGTCGATGGCGAGCAGGCTCGCCAGTGCGGCGAGGACGACAGCGGCGGTGAAGCGGCGAGCAGGCATACCCGAATGCTAGCGGCAATGCATCAAAGTCAATGCGATGTCTCACGTGTTGGCGGTGGCCGCTCGATGGTGCCCCGAAAGACCATTGTCAGGATTCTGCACAGATCAGAACTGGCGATCAATCAAGGACTCTCAATACGCTGAACGGGCGTTCCATCCATCGCGAGGTGTCGAATGGTCATTCCACGTCCCATTTTCGCCGTGCTTGCGGTCGTACTCTGCTGGCTTTTGATCCTTTTTCCGGCACCCGGCCCGGCCGGAGCCGCTCCGGCCGGGAGTCAGGAAATAGCGGATTATCTGGCTACCCACCCGGGCGGTAAGGCGATCAACGACAACGAGATCAGCTACGACGATGGTGCCTTCGTCGTGACCCTGCGGCGGCCGATCGGGGCGCTCGCCGCCGCCGACTGTCCCTCGGGTTGGTACTGCTTCTACGAGTGGCCCAACTACGGCTATCCCCGGGGTCGGCTCTCCGACTGCGGCCGGCAGAGCCTCGCCACCTGGTACTGGCAGTACCGTATCGAGTCGGCGCACTACAACCTCACGAGTGGGTCGGTCTCGTTCTACTACTACGACACCCGGCTCTTCGACGTCGGTGCGGGCAACCGGGTCCGCAGCGACGCGTCGCCCTACCGCAACTGGCCGAACTACGTGCAGCGCCGCTGCGGGTGACGATCAGGCGCAGCCGGGGCCGGTGGTCCGGTTGGTCCGTTCCTTGTGTAGGAACAGCACGTAGTCGAGGGTCCGGTTGTCGGTCACCGTGGTCGTCTCGTGGCTGAGCAGCTCACCGGTGTGCGCGTCGAACTGCACGGTCTCCCGGCGGTCCTCGCTGTCGTCGGCGCTGAACGCCAGCCCGGGTCGGTCGTTCCAGTCCGGGTACGCGCCCCGGTCCTGGATGCCCGGCGTCGCCGCCAACTCGAACAACAGCGCCGAGATCTGACGCGGGCTCAGCAGGTGGTAGCGGAAGATCCGCACGACCACGTTGAGCATCCCGGCCGCGTTGCGCAGCTCCGGTGGCAACTCGCCCAACTGCGCGGCGAGCTGCCGGCGCAACTCCACCGGGTCCACCGAGGGCACCGGCGGAATCTCGGACAGCTCGCCCAGGCCGTAGCGGAACGACGTGGGCTGGCCGGAGCGGCGACCGCTGGTGACCAGGGTGACGATCCGGTGCCCGGACAGTGCCGCGGTCCACCACAACTGCTCGTCGCGGTACCTGCGGCGATCGAGGCCCGGCGCGAGGTCCTCCGGTGCCCAGACCCGAAGACAGGACACTGTGTACGCCCCTTCGGTGGCCGTGGGCGTGATCCCCGCGGCCGTCAGCGCGAGATCCGCGAGACGCCGGGTGCTGCCGGCGTACGTGGGGGTGCTGCCGGCCGACGGCACGGCCCCGGGTGACGCCTCGCTCGTCGGGGCGACCGGGGTCTCGTCGCGCCCCCGGATCCCGGAGCCGTAGACCGCCACCAGCGGTGTCAGCGACACCCCACCGAGCAGGATCGCCAGGACGGCCCGCAGCTTGGGCGGCAGTCGGCTGATCCGGCCGGGGCCCGCCGGCACCCCGGTGGAGCCTTCACCAGCGGGGCGGCGGGGCCGGGGAATCGCGTTCGTGCGGGCGGAGTCGACGTAGCGCGGGGCCGGTCGGTTGACGGGCCGTTCGCCGTCGCGGATCGGCGGCCATCCCGACGCGCCGGCCCGGGTGGCACCTGCCGCGTTCCCTGTCGCCGCGCCCGGCCGGCTGCTGATGGGGGCGTTCCCACTCGTCGACAGCGCCCCGGACGCAAAGCGTGGCGGGTTTCCGCCGTCGCCGGGGCGGGAGATCGGGGGTGCCGTCGGACGCCGCGGCGCACCGTGCCAGCCGCCGAGGCTCGGCCGTTGCTGAATCGGGATCGACCCCCAGGGCCACGCCGGTGCCTCCGGGGCGGGCGGAGGCCGCGTCTGGTCCAGTGGCGTCCGGTCCAGTGGTGCCGCGCGGTTCTGCTGGCTCGGCTGCGGTCCCGCCGCGTCGAAGCGGGCCGACCTGTCGTTGGCCGGGGACGCCAGGTGCGGTGCCGCGCCCGGCAGGGTGGGCAGGCCGGCCGCCGGTGGCGGCACCACCCCCGGCCGGAACTCCTGTCGGTAGGCGTGCGCCGCGTGGGCGGCCAGTCGGAAGTACCAGGCTCGTCCGGTGGGGCCGGCATCCTCGTAGGTGCAGCAGATCAGCGCGTGGCTCAGCAGGGAGAGCAGGTACTGCGCGCGCCAGATCGTCCCCCAGTTGCCCTTCGTGGCGACCGTCGACCCCACCGTGTGGCTGGCCTTGATCACCTTCGTCGCCAGCGCGGGCAGCCGGTCCGAGGCACGACCGCTCGGGTCGACGAGCAGGGCGAGGAGCGCGTCGGCCTGGGCGGTGCGGGGCGCGCCGGCCACCTCGGGGAGGACGAAATCCAGGAGCAGGGTGACCAGGTCGCGGGTGAGTGGTGCGTCGACGGCGAACCGGTCCGTGTCGACCAGGCAGAACTTCCGGACCTGTACCCGGTCGGACGAGGAACACGGGAAGAGCACGTTGCGCCCGTGCAGGTCGCCGTGCGACGCCCCACTGAGCCTGTCGATCTTGTGGTCGTGGAAGAGCGCGCCGGCGTCGGCGAACCGGAGTGGGTTCGGCAGCACCAGGCCGAGCGCCGGGTCGTATAACCAGTCGGCGGCGAGGTCGCCGAGGCCCAGTGCCGAGACGGCCCCGGACACCTCGGCCTCGGCACCGGCGTCGGTCAGCTCCTGTCGCACGAACTGGCCGACACTTGTCTGGCTGATCCGACGCCCCGGGCGGTGCCACCCCCACACCCCGTCGAGCAGTGCGCGGTAGGCGTCCCTGAGCTGGTCGTCGCTCACCTCGGCGAGCGGGACGACCCGTTCCGCCCCGCGCGCGACGTCCTGGAACATCAGGTGCCGGCCGTCGCCGACCGGGTATCGCGGGTACGGCTGGCGGACCAGGTGGCGCTCCGCGAAGCCCGCGTCGACGCCGACCGCCCTGCGGTGCCGGGCGGCCTCCTCGCTCGCCTGCCCGGCCGACAACACCTTCACGTACAGCTGCTCGGGGTCCCGGCCGTCGCTCTGCTCCACGACCACCGGGATCAACCGCCCGCCGCCGCGCCCCCGCAGCGGGGTGCCATGGCTCGGGGGGCGGATGGTGGCGTCCCGCCCGGCCGCCCAGTCCCGCAGCGCGGTCGAAACCGTCACATCCTGTATGTACCGTTCGAACTCGTCAACGGGGCCGTCGCCCATGTCCGCCGTTGGACCTTCCACGAGGGGTGAAAGTGGACGCGGACGGGCGGGGGTGGCACGTCCGAGTGAGGGATGCGCGGGTGGGCGCGAGGCTCAAGCTACCGCAACTTTCGGGCGAACGCGGTATTTATTCGCAGCATCCCCCGCACCTACCCAAAAGTAATAGACGGCTACTTTCCGCTTGCGGGGCAACGCAATCCGTGATGTCCAGAGTGGAGGTCGGCCGTCAGGAGCGGTCGTCATCCGAGGATGCCTCCGGCAGGTGGATGGCCCCGACGAGGGCGTCGGCGAGGAGGGCGGCGGCGGCGTCGTCGAGCCCGAGGGCCGTCGCGTGCCGCCGCGACACCTCCCGTAGTCGGGCCACCTGCGCCGCCGGCACCACGATCCGGCCCTCGACCGCCGGCAGTGCGGTACCGGCCAGCTCGCGACCCGACGTGGCGCGCCGCTCGGTGCCGCGCCACCGCCGCCACCGCGACCTCGCCACCTCGGCCCCGAGGCCCAGGATCTCCCGGATTGCCATCGCCACCGCTTCGAGGACGATCGCGCTCACCAGTGCCTCGTCGATGCCGAAGCCGACCGCGCTGCCGGGCGTGCGACCCCGCGCCGCCCCGGCGCGCCACAACTCGGCCACCTCGTCGAAGACCTCTGACTCGTCCGGGGCCAGTCGCCCGCTCACCTGTCGGGCCAACCCCACCACGAACTCCGACGCGTCGACGGTCGTGGACGCGGATTCCATGGTCAACGCGGCCTCCCGAGCCGACTGGCACGATTCGACCCCAGGCTATCGAGCGCGGGCAATCACGTCTGTCCCTCGATCGTCGGAACGGCCACGACGTGGACGGCAGGCCGATCGGTCCGTTACGCGACGTAGTCGGTTTGTAGATAATGCCTGGTCAGGCGACTACCTACCGTGAACCCGTCATCACCAACGGCCTCGACGACGGCGTCGTCACGCCCGCCGCCCGGGGTCTCAGACGGGAGAAACACCATGCGTACCAAGAAACAAGCCCGAGCGTCCGTACTCGTGCTCGGTCTCGTCGCGGTCGGGGCGGTGCTCGTCCCGGCGAGCCCGGCGTCCGCCGCGGTCCCCGGCCTGGTGCGGATCGCCGCGGTCAGCGTCAGCGACTCGGCCGACTTCCACAGCGCCACGGCGACCTGCCCGGTCGGCAAGGTGCTGACCGGAACGGGCTACGAGCTGAACGGCGTCACCGGCGAGGGCATCGTCGACGACCTGCGCCCCAACGGGGGCCCGGCCACCGCACCGACGTCCGTCACCGTGGGCGCGTACGAGGCGGAGGCGTTCGCCGGTAACTGGTCGGTGACGGCCTACGCGATCTGCGCCAACCCGCTGCCCGGCCTGGTGCGGATCTCCGCGGTCAGCGTCAGCGACTCGGCCGACTTCCACTCCACCACGGCGGCCTGCCCGATCGGCAAGGTGCTGACCGGCACCGGTTACGAGCTGAACGGCGTCACCGGTGAGGGTGTCGTCGACGACTTCCGCCCCAACGGCGGCGTAGCCGCGGCACCGACCGCGGTCAGCCTCGGCGCCTACGAAGCCGACGCCACAGCGCTCAACTGGTCGGTGACCGCGTACGCGATCTGCGCCAACCCGCTTGCGGGCCTGATGCGTGCGACCACCGTGGGTGCCAACAACTCCCTCGACTTCCGCAGCGTCGTCGCGGGCTGCCCGGTCGGCAAGGTGATGACCGGCGCCGGCTACGAGCTGAACGGTGTCACCGGCGAGGGCGTCGTGGACGACTTCCGGCCCAACGGAGGCCCGGCGACCGCCCCGACGACAGTCGACTCGGGTGCCTACGAGGAGGACGCGTTCGCCGGTAACTGGTCCGACACGGCGTACGCCATCTGCGCCACGGCGTAGCCGGCAGGCCGTCCCGTCGAACGGCCGGCCGCCCCGACAGGCGTGATGCCTGTGAGCCATCTTGATGACTCACAGGCATCACGCTCGTCAGGCCAGGGCCGCCCGCGCTCGTCCGGCCTCACGGGTTCCAGTAGACGAAGACGCTAGCCTGGTCGAAGCGTCGTTCCTTCAGGTCGGCACGCTGGATCACCCAGTGGATGCTCGCGCCGCCCTGTCTGCCGCCGTGAAACTCGGCCAGCAGAACCCAGTCACCATGGTCGGGTGGCCCGTCCTCGCCGGAGCTGCCCGAGCGGTTGGCGCCCAACCAGGCGGGGTTGAAACCGTTGCAGTCAGTGCCGTAGCCGCCCAGCAGCAGCGGCGTCGTATGGCCCGGGTAGGAGAAGGCGCCGTCCGGCACGTCGCCCAGGACGTCCTGCCACACCTTGGTCAGCTCCTCGAACGGAGGATCGCCCGGCAACGGCGGAGACCACGGCGGCCCCGGGATCGTCTTGACGTAGGGCAGGGAGATGTCGACGGTGAGGTGCAGGTCGCCCTGCGGGATTTCCGCGTAGACCTCGGCGCACTCCTCGTCGTCCGGAGAGAACCCCGGCGGATACTGCTCTCGCTCATCGACGGCCACGCCCGCCGGCACGTACATCACCTGGCCGTAGCCGTCCTCCTCGGGCCAACCGAACAGCAGCAGTTGGCCGTCGGCCGGTAGCGGAAGGTCTGTCACGTCTGCCGGAAGGGCAGCGCAGTCGATGGTGGCGATCAGGGGGAACGTGGGGTCCTGCGCGTCGGCTGGGAGCAGCACGGGCCCACGGATGGCGCCCACGACCGGCCCGTCACCCTGCTGTGTCAGGAGCGCAGACGGGCGGGCGAGCCCCAGCCAACGCTCCACCTCGGCGGCGGGGATGTCGCGGCGCAGCGCCTCGGCGCGGACCTGATCGAGAATCTTCTCGTTTCTGGGAAGCACGCCAACACCGTAGATCAATGCTGCGACGTCCCCTGACCCTGCCGAGATGCGGTGTCGCTGTTGGCGGCCCGCCCAGGCAATCGATACCGCGATATGCCGTCGGCGGGCGGCAGGTGGGAGCGCCCGTGCATAGCGTCCGAACCACGGAGTTCCGCGAGCGCGAGATCTGCGGGAGGCGACCATGCAGGCGACCGAAGGTGTGGGGTTACCGGGGGAGCGGGCTCACGCCGACCCGGACGGCAAGCGCCTGGCGTACGCGCTGGAAGAGGTGTCCACGCCAGCGCCCGACGAGGCCGCGCTGCGCACGGCGTACCGTCGCTTCGGCAACCCCGACCAGGCGCGGCTGCCGTGGTTGGGGCCGGGCCTGGTCACGAAGGTTCTCTATTTCGTCGGCTACCGGCGTGGGGTGGGCGGCGTGCAGCCACTGATCCTCGACCGTGTCGTGGCCAGCCTGCTCCCCGCCGTGGCCGGTGTCGGCCGCCGGAACGGGTGGTCAGCCGAGGAGTGGCTGGCCTATCTGCGCTGGGCAGCCGAGCAGGCGCAGGCGCGGGGCGTGGAGCCGGACGCGGTGGAAATGGCCGTCGCCCAGGACTGGTGAAGGGCTACGCCACGGCACGCAGGCGGTCGTCGAGGGTGTCGAGGTCGGGGACGAACCAGATGTGGTCGGCCCGGTTCGACTCGTGCACCAGGGCGCGCAGCGCCGAGCTGCCCTCCAGCTGCGCGGAGATGTCCCCGACCACGACAAGCCGCACCTGGTAGTTGACGAACTTCTGCATCACGTCGCCGGCGAAGCGGGTGCCCAGCGAGAAGAAGCGTTCGTCGAGTCGGTTGGCTGGCACGGCGACCACCCGGGCGCCGAGGAAGGCCGCGCCGATCAGGTCCAGTGCGTCCTGCTCGGTGGCGACGGTCGGGCCGGTCGGGTCGCAGACCAGCACCTGTACGCCGGCGCGTTCCTGGATCTCGTCAGGCATGGTGGACCTCCCGGTCGAGTAGGCCGTTGTCGGCATTGAGGACGGCGTCGAGCAGGTGCAGCAGCTCTGCGGTGGCGGCCGGGTCGCCCAAGATGATGATCTTCATGCGGTGGCGTTGCTCGTCGTACACCGTCTGCACCCGCAGTGGGTTGGCTTGGTCGTGGCCGGTGTTGGCGCTGGTGAGCACGAGCGTGCCAAGCCGGTCGGCGGCGGCCCGGTCGACGCCGTCGACCTGAACGATGCTCGACACCTCCGCCTGCCCGCGGACGCTCGCGGGCGCGGACGCCTGTCCGGTGAGCGCGTCGAGATCCCGGGCGGCGATCCGGTACTGCTTGCCGATCCGCACCGCCCGCAGCCGACCGGAGCGGATGTAGCCGCGCACCGTGCGGACGTGCAGGCCGAGCCGGTCGGCCACCTGCTCAACTGAAAACATTTCCTCCGTCATCGTTCCCTATCCTAGCTGAATAGGGATGGTTAGGTAACGTTGAGGTGCGATGCGTGGCTCGTGTGACAGTCGCGACGATCTGCCGGTCAGGTCGCCGTGGACCGGAGGGTGTCCGCCACCGGGCGACGTGCGGCGGCCAGAGCGGGGACGGCGGTGAGCGTGGCGACCGCGACCAGGACGCCAACGGCTGTGCTGAGCGTCCAGGAGACGGGCGGGTATCGCTCGCCGTCGAAGAAGAGGTACAGCCCGATGCCGAAGGGGATCCCGACGGCGACGCCGGGGATGGCGGGGAGCAGTTGCGCCACGGCCAGCCCCAGGCCGGCCTGGGCGGGGGTCGCGCCCAGCGCGCGGGCGACCGCCAGTGGGTGTCGGGTGTCGAGGACCGCGGTCCAGGTGCTCACGACGGTGTTGAGCAGCGCGAGGAAGCAGGCCACCCCGGCGACGATCAGCATGGCCTGGAGGGTTCGTTCGTTGCGGGGGTCGGGCAGCTCCGAGTAGCCCAGGTTCAACGGATCGTCGTCCTGCGCCAGGATCGTGAGGACGGCGGCGAGCGCCGCCGTGGTGATCAGAGTGTTCACGGTGACGAGGCGGGCGCGGTGCGGCCGGCGCGCGTTGATGCGTACCCCGATCAGCAGCGCGGTGGGCAGCCGGCGCGACAACCAGATCGTCCACCGCCGGCGACGCGGTGGGGTGGGAACGTCGGCCAACGCCTCGATGGTGCTGGTGGCGGCGGCGCGTAACACCGGCCCCAGGCTCGCCGCGACGGCGAGCGCGAGGGCGAGCGCGGTGGCGGTGACCACCACGTGCAGCGGCGGGTTCACGCCGACCGAGCCGACGAATCCGGCGCTGGAACGGAACAGCACGGGCGCTGCGAACCAGCCGATGGCCAGCCCGGCCCCGGCGGCGGCGAGCCCGATCACGAGGTACTCGGCCAGGTGGACGGCGGCGATCACGCCAGGCCCGGCACCGATGGCCTTGAGCAGCCCCACCCGGCGACGCCGGGCGATGACCCGGCCCGCGACGATGCCGGCGATGCCGACCACCGCGAGGCCGGTCAGCAGCCACGCGCCGACCACCAGCGCCGTCTCGGCCTGCCGGTTCTGTCGTCCGCTGCTGTGGGCGATGTCCTGCGCGGACCGGAAGCTCCAGCCGCGGAAGCGGGGATCGCCGCCCGACGGGCGGATGGCCCCGGCGCCGGCATCGCGGTCGACCAGTTTGAGGTTCAGGGTGTACGACAGCGGCTGGCCCCCGGCGAGGGTGGCGATGTCGCCGTGGTCGACCCAGACCAGGCCGCCCTTCTCCACCAGGTTCCCGCCCGGCAGGTGCCAGTGGACCTGCGGGTACACCGGCCGGGCGGCGGTGACCGCGAACCCGGTCACGTGCAGCGGGTGGCCGTCGACGCTGACCGTGTCGCCGAGGTGTATGCCGAGGGCGTCGGCGAAGGTGCGTTCGACGACCACGCCGCCGGGGCGTACCCAGGTGCCGTCGGTCACCGCCGGCCGGTTGACCGCGGCCGGTGCCTGGTCGCGGCCCTCGACGATGACCCGGACCGTCGTGTCGCGGGCGGTCAACGCCAGGAAGACCAGTGGGTACGGCCCACTGTGCTCGGTGACGCCGGGCAGGGTCGCCAGCGGGGCGAGCGCGTCGAGGGCCTGCGGACCGGTGAAGCCCGGCTCCACCACGAGGTCGGGTCCGGCGGTGGCGGCCCGGGTCCGCTCGTACGGGCGGGTGACGAGCTCGGTGAGGGTGAGGCCGAGGGTCATCGTCGCGGTCGCGGCGGTGATGGCGACCAGCAGCAGGACGTTCTCGGCCCGGTGTCGACGCAGGTGCCGCGTCAGCAGTCGACACATGAGCAGCAGGCGGCCCGCCACGTCAGCGCGCCTCGCCGTAGACGGTGCCGGTGCTGGCGAACAGGCTGTCGTCGGCGAAGGCCCCGTCCCGCATGGAGATCATCCGGTCGGCGACCGCCGCGATGCGGGCGTCGTGCGTGACCACCACGAGGGTCTGCCCGGTGTCGCGCAGCTCCTCGAACAGCCGCAGCACCTCCAGAGTGGCGGCACTGTCCAGGTTGCCGGTCGGTTCGTCGGCCAACACCACCTGCGGCTCGTTGCTCAACGCGCGGGCGATGGCGACGCGCTGGCGCTGGCCTCCGGAGAGAGCCGAGGGCAGGTGCGCGGCGCGGTCGGCCAACCCGACCTGGTCGAGCAGGTGCAGGGCTCGGCGGCGTGCACGGCCGGGCGACCGACCGGCCAGCAGCGCGGCCATCTCCACGTTCTCCACGGCGGTGAGTTCGTCCATGAGGTGGAAGGACTGGAAGACGAGACCGACGGTGTCGCGCCGCAGCCGCGACAGTGCCCGTTCACTCATCGTGTCGATCCGGCGACCGGCGAGCCACACCTCACCGTCGGTGGGGCGCTGCAACCCGCCGAGCAGGTGCAGCAGCGTGGACTTGCCGCAGCCACTGGGCCCCATGATGGCCAGGGACTGGCCGGCGGGCACCTCCAGGTCGACCTCGTCGACCGCGCGTACCAGCGCGTCGTCCCAGCCGTACCACTTGGACAACCCCCGCGTCCGCAACGCCGTCGACCCGCTCATGCCCCCGCCTTCCGTCCCGCTCGAACACGCTCGGACCACGTGCGCTCGCACGCCTCCAGCCACTCCAGATCAGCCCGCAGCCGCAGCACGACGCCCTCCAACAGCAACCCGGCGACCGGATCCACCGACCGCTCCAACGCCGCCCGTTGCGCGTCGCGCAGACGGCGCAGCACCTCACGCCGCTGCGCGTCCACCAAAGCCACCGGATCGGCCAGCCGGGCAGCCGCGGCGGCGACCAGCTTCAGGTGGAACTCCGTGAGGTCGGGCTTCGGCCAGCTCACCTCGGTCAGCCAGCCGGCGACCCGCTGCTGCCCGGCCGGGGTCAACGCGTAGACCCGTCGGTCGGGCCGGTCCGGCAGGCCCTCGGCTCGCTCCGAGGTCACCAGCCCGGCCTTCGCCAGCCGGGCCAGCGTCACGTAGATCTGACCCGCGTTCATCGCCTCGCCGAGCGGGCCGAGCGCGTCGCGCATCCGGCTGCGCAGCTCGTAGCCGTGCGCCGGCTCCTTGGCCAGCATGGCCAGCACCACGTCCTGCACCCAGACACACCCCTCGAATCGACAGCTAATAGATAACGGCTAGCTATAACCCTGTCAAATCTCGACGTTCGGCGTCGGAGGGTTCCAGTACCGTCTGGAAACCATGGACGTGCGGCGCGGCGACGCCATCATCGGACGGGATCACCCCGCGGCTCTGCTGCGCGCCGAGCTGGACCGGGCCGCCACCAGCCACGGTGGCCTCGCCCTGGTCACCGGCGAGCCCGGCATCGGCAAGACGACCCTCGTCACGTCGGCGGCGCGGGAGGCCCGGCAGCGTGGCGCGTTGGTGCTCGGTGCCGCCTGCTGGGATTCCGACAGTGCCCCCGGCTACTGGCCGTGGGTGCAGGTGCTGCGCGGTCTGCGGCGCTCCGCCGACGACTGGGCGGTGGCGCGACCGGACGCCGAACCGGCCCTCGCGGCCCTGCTCGGCGAGAACGACACCGGCAAGGAGCAGGCCGGCCGCCGCACCGGCTGGGCCGGCGGCGAACCGGGTGGGGACAGCACCGACCAGGAGACGTTCGCGCTGTACGACGGGGTGACCGCCGCCCTGGTCGCCGTCTCCCAGCATCGGCCGGTCGTGGTCATCCTCGACGACCTGCACTGGGCCGACCCGGCCTCACTGCGGCTGCTGAGCTTCGCGGCCCAGCACACCTGGTTCGAGCGCCTGCTGCTGATCGGCACCTACCGCGACGCCGAGGTCGAGTCGGGTGAGCACCCGCTGCGCCCGCTGCTGATGCCGCTTGTCGCGAAGGCCACCACCATCACCCTCACCGGCCTCTCCCGGGACGAGGTGGCCGCGCTGATGGCCCGGACCGCCGGGCGGGAGCCCGACGCCGACCTCGTCGACGAGGTGCACCGGCGTACCGGCGGCAACCCGTTCTTCATCGAGCAGACCGCCCGGCTGTGGCATGCCGACGAGGCCGCGGACACGATCGCGCCCGGCGTACGGGAGGCGGTGCGACGTCGCCTGGCCCAACTGCCCCCGCCCGTGGTCGAGGCGCTCACCGTCGCCGCCGTCCTGGGTCGGGAGTTCCACCGCCAGGTCCTCGCGGCGTGCGTGACCGCCCCCGTGGCGCAGGTCGACAGGCTGCTCGACCGTGCGTTGACCGCCCGGCTGGTGGTCGCCAGGGGTGGCGGCCGGTTCGCCTTCGCCCACGATCTGGTCCGCGAGACGCTCTACGACGGTCTGGCCGACGACGACCGGCAGGCCCGGCACGGCACTGTCGTCCGGGCGGTCGACGACCTGCGGGAGCTGACCGATCTGCTGATCCCCGCCGACCTCGCCCGGCACGCCTACCTCGCCGGCCCCACGCTCGACCGGGCCCGGCGGGCCACGCTGCTGGTCGCCGCCGGGCGCGACGCGTTCGCCCGGCTCGGCACCGACGAGGCGGCGGTGCACTTCCGCCGAGCGCTGGAGGTCGTCGAGGACCGGGAGCAACGGGTGCGGATCCTCGTCGAGTTCGGCGAGGCGCAATATCACCACGCCGTCCGGGAGGAGGCCGGGCAACTGCTCACCGAGGCCGGGGCGCTGGCTCGTACACTCGACAACCCGGTGTTGCTGGCCCGCGTCGCCCTCATCGTCAATCGCTCCCGCCAGGTGGAGACCGTCGACTCGGCCGACGCGGCGGAGTTGGTGCACGACGCGTACCGGAAACTGATCGGCGAACCGGACACCGAGGCGACGGTCGGCACACTGATCGCCGACCTGATCACCGCCACCGAGACGATCGCCCGCCGAGGGCAGGACGACGAGGCGCTGACGTTCAGCCTCTGGGCCCGCCACGACACCACCTGGGGCCTGGGCACCGCGGCGGCCCGCGCCGCGCTGACCGCCGAGATCCGGGATGTGGCCCGCCGTACGGCAGACCGGGAGACCGAGCTGTGGGCCACCTCGCTGCGCTGGGTGGCGCTGCTGGAGTTGGGCGACCCTCGCTTCAACGAGGAGTTCACCGCCTTCGTCAGCGTGGACCGGCGGGACGATTTCGCTCGGCACCGGATCGCGGTAGCCGTCGACAGCGGGATCATCGCGGCCTTCCGCGGTGACTTCGTCGAGGCCGACACGAGGTTCGCCGACCTCACCCACCCGAGCCATGCCGAGTTCGGGTTCATGGGGCATCACCTGCGCTGGTCCCGGCTGCTGCTCCAGGGCCGGCACGACGAGGCCGACACCCTGCTGGACGGCCTGGCCCCGATGGACTACCCCTACCGGGAGTTGCTGCGGGCCATCACCGCGGCGGAGCGTGGCGACGACGCCACGGCACTCCGGCTGACCGCGGGTATCGAGGCCGCCGCCATCCGGTACCCGCGTCCGGTGTCGCCACTCTGGCTGCGGTTACGTGCGCAGGTCGCCGCCGCGTCCGCCGACCCGGAGCGCTGCGACGCCGCGCGGGCCGAGCTCACCCCGCACCGTGGAGAGTGGACGGTGGGGCTCTTCGGCTGCGACATCAGCGGGCCCGTGGACCACTGGCTGGCGCTGATCGACGCCGCCCAGGAGCGCTGGGACGACGCCGTCGCCGGCTTCACGGCCGCCCGGGACTCCGCCGACCGGCTGGGCTCGCGCCCCTGGTCGCTCATCGCCCGCGTCGGCCTCGCGAATGCCATCGCCGGGCGGGGACACCCGGGCGACGCCGCGACGCTGGCCGCGCTGCGTGCCACCACCGCCCAGGAAGCAACAGCTCTCGGCATGACGCAGGTGCTCCGCCAACTCGCCACGACCTCGACCGCTGCGGCCGGGCCCACCGCCACCGCACACCAGGGCGTCGCGCCAGGCCAGGCTTTCGCGTCCGGTCAAGCCGCGTCAGCCGTCGAGGGGTACGAGTTTCGGCGCGACGGGCCGGTCTGGCAGCTCGCGTACGCCGGTGTCGTGGTGCACCTGCCCGACGCCAAGGGCCTGCACGACCTGCACCTGCTGTTGAGTCGGCCGGGCAGTGACGTGCCGGCCGTGGAGTTGCTCGACCCGGCCGCCGGGCCGGAGTTGGTCGCCGCCCGGCGGATGGGTGCCGACCCGGTCCTCGACGACGAGGCGAAGGCCCGCTATCGGCGGCACCTGGCACGTCTCGACGAGGAGATCGATCGGGCCGCCGCACGCGACGACGACCGGAAGGTGGCCGCGCTGGACGCCGAACGGGGTGCGTTGCTCGACGAGCTGCGTGCCGCCGCGGGGCTGGCCGGGCGGAGTCGCCGCCTGGGCGACGAGGCCGAGCGGGCCCGCAAGACGGTGACCGCGCGGATCCGGGACACGCTCCGCAAACTCGACGGTCGGCACCCGGCCCTCGCCAGCCACCTGCGCGACTCCGTCTCCACCGGCAGCACCTGCCGATACCTGCCGCCCGAGCCGCTGCCCTGGCGGCTCTGACCCCACCCCCGCGCTGCCCACCCCACCCCCATCGCGGGGGCGGGGCGGGGTGGCGGGGCTGTTAGCGGCGGTTGTAGCGGTACATGGTCAGGGTGCCGAAGACGAGGAGGAAGCCGGCGCTCCACACCAGCAGCCACATCGTGGCCGTCGGGTCCGACTCGCCGCTCATCGCCCCGCGGATCGCGGCCACCAACTGCGTCACCGGGTTGACCTTCACGAACGCCTGGAGCCAGCCGGGCATGGTGCTCGGGTCGACGAAGACGTTGCTCAGGAACGTCAACGGGAACAGCACCATCATGCTGACCCCCATCACCGACTTCTCGCTGCGCAGGATCAGCCCGAAGAACGTCCACACCCAGGAGAACGCGAACGAGAAGACCACCAGCAGCCCGATCCCCACGGCGGCACCGACCACCCCGCCGGCGGGGCGGAACCCGAGCACCAGCCCCAGGCCCAGGATCACCAGGGCGGCGAGGATGTAGCGCAGCACATCGCCGAAGATCATGCCGACCAGGGCCGCCGGGCGCCAGACGGGCAGCGTCCGGAACCGGTCGAAGATGCCCTTCTCGATGTCGGTGTTGAGGCCGATACCCGTGTACATGGTGATCATCACGACGCTTGTCACCATGATGCCGGGAAGGAAGAACTGTAGGTACTCACGGGGGCTGCCGGCGAGCGCACCACCGAACAGGTACGTGAACATCAGCACCATGATGACCGGGAACGCGGTCACGTCGAAGAGCTGCTCAGGCACGTGCTTGATCTTCAGCATGGCCCGCCAGCCGAAGGTGAGCGACGCGCTCAGCGCGCTGGGCCGGGGCGGCCGGGCACTGGGCGCGAGCACTGTCGCCAGCGCCTCGGCGGAGGGGACGTAGACCGTCGGTGCCCGTTCGGTCGTGGTTGTCGTGGCGTTGCTCATCGGGCTGCCTCCAGTTCGTCGTCGCGCTCGTCGGCCGGCACGGCGGGGTGGTCGGTCAGGGCCAGGAAGACCTCGTCCAGGCTCGGCTGACCGAGGGAGAAGTCGTCGACGACGATGCCGGCACGGGCCAGGTCGCCGAGCGCACGAGCGGCCTGGGCGCTGGCGTCGAGGTCGGTGCCGGCCTCGCCGACCCGGGCCGTCAACGCCACCGGGTCGGCGGCGAGCTGCACCGGCACGTCGAGTGCCTCCCGGAGCAGCTTCTCCGCCTGGGGCCGTTGACCGGGATCCCGAAGTCGCAGGTGAACGGTGCCGGAGCCGATCGACGACTTCAGCTCACCCGGGGTGCCCTCGGCGATCACCCGCCCGTGGTCGACGACCGCGATCCGCCCGGCGAGCTGGTCGGCCTCGTCGAGGTACTGCGTGGTCAGCAGCACCGTCGTGCCGTGCGACACCACCGCCCGGATGATCTCCCATACCTGGTTGCGGCTGCGCGGGTCGAGGCCGGTCGTCGGCTCGTCGAGGAAGAGCAGATCGGGGGTGTTGAGGATGCTCGCGGCGATGTCGATGCGCCGCCGCATCCCACCCGAGTACTTCTTCACCTGGCGGTCGCTCGCCTCGGTCAGGCCGAACGCGGCGAGCAGGGCCGCCGCGCGCTCCCGGGCGGCCGGCTTGCGCAGGCCGAGCAGGCGGGCGAGGAGCACCAGGTTCTCCGTACCGGTCAGGTCCTCGTCGACCGAGGCGTACTGGCCGGTGAGGCTGACCCGGGAACGGACCTGGTCGGCGGCGGTGACCACGTCGTGCCCGAACACCCGTGCCGAGCCTCCGTCGGGGCGCAGCAACGTGGCGAGCACCCGGACCGCTGTGGTCTTGCCCGCCCCGTTCGGGCCGAGCAGGCCGTAGACGGTGCCGGCGGGCACCTGGAGGTCGATCCCGGCCAACGCCCGGGTCTCCCCGAACGAGCGGGTGAGCCCCTCGGCCTCGATGGCCAGGCCGGTGCTGCGTCTACTCATGATTCGTGCCTTTCGTCAGTTGTCGTCAGGAGGCGTAGGGGCGGGCGGCACGGCCCTCGCGCAGGGCCAGACCCCACCAGCGGAGTTGGTCGAGCAGGACGCTGGCGTCGCGGCCCACCTGGTCAGTGTCCTGCGATGTCGGCTCGCCGGCGAGCAGGTCGATCCCGACGACGTCGCGCACCGTCATCGCGTGCAGGGCGGTGAAGACCGTGCGTAGCTGGTCGACCGCGTGCCGGCCGGTGGATCGACAGCCGTACGCCACGAAGCCGACCGGTTTGGCCTGCCACTCGTCGTACGCGTAGTCGATGGCCTGCTTCAGGGGCGCCGGGAAGCTGTGGTTGTACTCGGGGGTGACCACGACGAACGCCTCCGCCCGCCCCACCTCGCTGACGAACGCCCGGATGGACGCGGTCGGCTCGGCGGGGTAACGGCCCGGAAAGTCGTACTCGGTCAGGTCAACGACAGTCACCGCCAGGTCGTCGTGCCGCACGGCCTGGTCGACGAACCAGCGGGCGACCCGGTCGCCGGCCCGCCCCTCCCGGGTGCTGCCGATGATCACGGTGACCCGTAACGGTGTCATCATCGCCACCCCCTTTCACCCACAAGGCGCGAGACAGCGGCCAGCCGCCCGCTAGATCCGATCTAGCGGGCGGCGTTTCGGGGTGGAATGTCGGTCGGGATCGGCTTGACTGTGGTCGACGAACAGGGGATGGGATGGTTCAGGTACGTATCGACCCGTGGCGCGAGGAGGACCTCGACCTGCTGCGGCGGCTCAACACCCCGCAGACGCGCAAGCACACCGGTGGCCCGGAGAGCGACGAGCAGGTGCTCGCCCGGCACGAGCGTTACGTGCACTTCGCCGACGACGGCCAGGGTTGCATGTTCGTCATGGTCCTGCCGGACGGGTCACGGGTGGGCAGCGTCGCGTACTGGGCCCGGCAGTGGCGGGAGCAACAGGTGTACGAGATGGGCTGGGCGGTGCTGCCCGCGTACCGGGGGCAGGGGCTGGCCAGCGCGGCGGTGCGTGCGGTCGTCGACGTGGCCCGCACCCGACGGGACCGGCGCTACGCCCACGCCTACCCCTCGGTGGACAACCCCGCCTCGAACGCGGTCTGCCGCAAGGCCGGGTTCACGCTGCTCGGCGAGACGGATTTCGAGTACCCGCCGGGGCGGCTGATGCGTGCCAACGACTGGCAGCTCGACCTGACCGCCCCGCCGACCGAGGGCTGAGGTCGACGGGGCGGCTGGTGCGGGTCACCAGGTGGTGTCGAGGCGGTGCCGCTGCTCGGCGGTCAACTCCAGGTCCACCGCTGCCAGGCTCTCCTCCAGTTGTGCCACCGAGGAGGCACCCACCAGCGGGATGGACGGCAGCTCACCGCCCAGCAACCAGGCCAGCACCACCTGGTTGACAGTCGCGCCGGTCTGCCTGGCCACGTCCCGCAACGCGTCCAGTCGCCGGGGCGCGCTGGGCAGGTCGTACGCGGCGCCCAGCGGCTTGTCCGCCCGGGTGAACGCCCCCTTGAGCAGTGGCGAGTACGCCACCAGGGTCAGCTCGGGCTCGGCCCGCAGGTAACTGAGCAGGTCACCGCCGACACCGCCCGGCTCACCGTCCGGATCCAGCTCGCTGACCAGGTCGGTGCGGTTCGGCAGGTAACTGCGGTGGTACTGGAGCACCTCGTACCCCGGCAGGCCGGCGGCGGCGGCCAGTGCGCGGGCCCGCTCCACCCGCCAGGCTCGGTGGTTGCTCGCGCCCAGTAGGCCCACCGTCCCCTCGGCGACCAGCTCGGCGAAGCCTTCGACGGTCTCCGCGAGCGGCACCGTCCGGTCCTCGATGTGTGCGTAGAGCAGGTCCAGCCGTTGCACACCGAGCCGGTCCCGGCTGCGCTCGGCCGACTCGCGGATCACCTTCGCCGACAGGCCTTCGGCGTTGTCCAGGTAGCTGGTCCCCGGGGCCAGTGGCCGGGCCCCCAGCTTGGTGGCGATGACGATCTCGGTGCCGACGCCCCGGCTGCGCCGCCACCGTCCGAGCAACTCCTCGCTCTGCCCGCCCTGCGAGCCGTCGACCCAGAACGCGTAGTTGTCCGACGTGTCGATGAACGTGCCACCCGCCTCGACGTACCGGTCGAGGATCGCGTACGAGGTGGCCTCGTCGGTGGCGCTGCCGAAGAGCATCGCGCCGAGGCTGAGCACGCTTACCTCGCGCCGGGTCGCCGGGTCGGTGCCGATCGTGCGGTACCGCATGGGATCTCCTCTCGTGCGCCCTGCCGGTGGGCGTACCGGTCACTCTGCAGGCTGGAGTGCGCTCCAGGTCAAGCGCTGAGTCACCAGGGCAGCACCCCGTACCCGCCGCCGGTGTCCATCTGGAAGCCCCAGAGCAGCCCGCTCGGCCCGTCGGCGGGCAGCGTCGCCAGGTGCACGCTGACCTCGGCGCCCTGCTCGGCGGTGCGGAAGCCGTGGTGGCTGTTGAAGTCGGTGGCGCAGTAGCCGGGGTTCGCCGCGTTCACCTTGATCGGGGTGTCCCGCAGCTCCTTCGCGTACATCGCGGTGAGCATGTTCAGCGCCGCCTTCGACGACGGGTACGGCACGGAGGTCAACGCGAACAGCGCGCTCGCCGGGTCGGTCATCACCGCGATCGAGCCGACCTCGCTGGAGACGTTGACGATCCGGGCCGCGGGTGCCCGGCGCAGCAGTGGCAGCAGCGCGTTGGTCACCGTCGCCACCCCGAACACGTTCGTCTCGTACACCCCGCGCAGTGTCGCCACAGTCGTCTCGCTGGGCAGCCCCCGCTCTCCGTCGACGAGGATGATGCCGGCGTTGTTGACGAGCACGTCCAGCCGGCCGTACTCCGTCTCCACCAGTTTCGCGGCTGCCGCCACCGACTCGGCGTCGGTGACGTCCAGCGGCACGAAGCGGGCGTCCGCGCCGCCGTCGCGCAGCTCCCGCTCGGCTGCCCGACCGCGTTCGGCGTCGCGGGCACCGACCAGCACGGTCATCCCGAGGGCGCCGAGCTGACGGGCGGTGGCGAAGCCGATCCCCTTGTTGGCCCCGGTGATCAGGGCGATCATGTTCGTCATGCCGTCGAGCCTGTCCGCGCCGGCGGCCCCGGGGGAGAGCCTGCCCGAGGCTGGGACCGGCGGTACCACCCTCGCGAGCCAGGTCCGGGGCATGCTGGAGGTATGACGAGCAGCGGCCTGCGGCGGGACGAACTGGCAGCGTTCCTGCGCACCCGCCGCGCCCGCCTGAGCCCCGCCGAGGTCGGCCTCCCGGACGGGGTACGCAGGCGCACCCCCGGGCTGCGTCGGCAGGAGGTCGCCCAGCTCGCCGGCATGTCGATCGACTACTACATCCGGCTGGAGCAGGGCCGTGGGCCGCATCCGTCCCGGCAGGTGCTGGCCTCGATGGCGCGGGCGCTGCTGCTGAGCCGGGACGAGCGCGAGTACCTGTTCCGGATCGCCGGGGAGAATCCGCCACCGACCGCCGGCCCGAGCCGGGAGGTGCCCTCCGGGCTGCGGCACCTGCTCGACGCCATGACCGAGACCCCGGCGTACCTCGTCGACGCCGCGTACCACGTGTTGGCCTGGAACCGCCTGGCCACGTACTTCGTGGGGGATCTCGCGGCGGTGCCCGACGCGGACCGCAACATGATCCGCTGGACGTTCCGGCAGCCGGCGACCAGCGCGCACTGGGCCGATGCCGAGGTGATCCGATTCGTGCGCGGCACGGTCGCGGACCTGCGGGCCGCCTACGGCCGCTACCCGGCCGATCCGGCGATCCGCGACCTGGTCACCGAGTTGCTCGGCACCGCACCCCGGTTCGCCCAGCTCTGGGCGGAGCACGACGTCGCGGAACGCCGCCCCGTCGTCAAGCGGGTGCCGCATCCCGACCTGGGGCAGTTGGAGTTCGAGTGCCGCGTCCTGCTGGTGCCGGAGACCGACCAGCGGATGATCGTCTACGTTGCCGAGCCCGGATCGCCGACCCACGCGGTGTTCCGCCGGATCGCCGAGCGCGTCGGGTCATGAGCGCCCGCAACAGCGTGATGCCTCAGGGTCATCATGATGACCCTGAGGCATCACGCTCACCGGGGACCTGCCCGCCTGCGGCCGGCGGCTCAGGTCACTTGGGTACGTAGGCGAAGGTGTCCGGGTTCGGGCCGGTCCGCCCGGCCTCGCCCTTGTTCAGATTGGTGATCCGCTCCATCGCCGCGTCGTCCAGCTCGAAGTCGAAGATCCGGGTGTTCTCCTCGATCCGCTTCGGAGTTGTCGACTTCGGGAAGATGATGTCGCCGCGCTGCACGTGCCAGCGGAGCACCACCTGCGCCGGGGTGCGGCCGACCTGCTCGGCGATGTCGACAACTGTCGGGTCGTCGAGCACCTTGCCCTGCGCGATCGGCGACCACGCCTCGGTGGGGATGTTGTGCGCGCGGCCGTAGGCGCGGACCTCGTCGTTGGTGAAGTACGGGTGCGCCTCGATCTGGTTGACCGCCGGCACGACGCTCGCCTCGTCGGCCAGCCGCTCCAGGTGCGGCACCTGGAAGTTCGACACGCCGATCGAGCGGGCGCGGCCGTCGCGCTGGAACTCCTCCAGCACCTTCCAGGTCGAGACGTAGTCGCCGTCGTACAGGGTCGGCAGCGGCCAGTGGATCAGGAAGAGGTCGATGTAGTCCATCTTCAGCGCCGCGAGCGTCGAGTCGAACGCCCGGCGGGCGTCGTCGGGGCGGTGGAAGCCGTTGTTCAGCTTGCTCGTCACGTACACCGAGCCCCGGTCGAGGCCGGACACGCGGACCGCCTCGCCGACCTCGGCCTCGTTGCCGTACATCTCGGCGGTGTCGATGTGCCGGTAGCCCGTCTCGAGGGCCGTCGTCACCGCCGCGACGGTGTCCTTCGGCTCGATCTGGAACACCCCGAAGCCGAGCTGCGGAATGGTGGTGCCGTCGTTCAGGCTGATGTCGGGAATCGTGTTGGGCACTGCGGCTCCTTCGCGTCTTCGTGTTCGATCTTCCATCCTTACCCGCGGGGACGTGTCGTTCACCGCACGACCTCTGGTGACGAGCGCAACGGTCGAGACGTTCACCCGGTCGTGTCGAAGAGCACCGGCCAGGGCCGGGCCGCCGGCACCGACGCCGGCACGGGCGCGACGGGCTCGGCATCGGCCAGCACCTCGGCGGCGAGCTGCCCGAACATCGACGCCGCCGGGTGTGCCGACCGGGCCGGCCAGGCCGCCGAGGTGCGTCTGACCAGCGAGGTGTCGGAGAGCGGTCGCCAGGCGATCCGGGGTTCGCGACGCGCCACCGCCGCCGGTTCCACGGCCACCGCACCTCCGGCGAGCACGAGCCCGAAGAGGAACTCCGGGTTGCGGGCCGGCCGCACCCGGGCCGGACGCCAACCGTGCTGCCGGCACACCGTCAGCAGGTGGTCGTGCCACCCGGGCGCGGTCGCCCGGGGCGCGGCCACCAGATCCAGCCCCGCCAGCGACGCCAGCGCCACGTCACGGCCGCGGGCCAGCGGCGAGGCGCGCGGCAGCAACACCCCGAGGGGTACGTCGACAGGTGCGCCGAACCGCAGCCCGTCCGCCGCCACCGGGTGGTGCACCAGCCCCACGTCCAGGGTCCGCTCGGTGAGCATCCGGGTCTGCTCGGCGGTGGTCAGCTCGTGCAGCTCCACGTCCAGGCCGGCCGCCCGGGTGGTGAGCCGGTCCAGCAACGCGCGCAGCGTCACCGCGGGCGTCTCCGGCGGCACACCCGCCCGGAGTACGCCCAGCTCACCGGCCCGGATCTGCCCCATCAGGCTGCGCAGCCGGCCCGCACCGGCGAGCAGCTCCTCCGCCTCGCCGAGGAGCAGCTCACCGGCGGTGGTGAGGCGTACCTGGCGGCGGGACCTGTCGAACAACTCGACGGTCAGCTCCCGTTCCAGGCGCTGGATCGACTGGCTCAGCGGCGGCTGGGCCATCCCGAGCAGCTCCGCGGCCCGGCCGAAGTGCAACTCGTGTGCGACCACCACGAAGTGCCGCAGGTGCCGGAGCAGATCCACGGCCGGACCCTACGCCAGCACCGGCCGGGTGCCGCTGGATACCGTGCCGGCGTGGACGTCAACGAGCGCATCGAGGCCATCTTCACCGCCGTCGGGGTGACGGCCAGCCTGCACGCCGTCGACCTGGACGCCGTGGACCTGACCGTCGACGGTGGCGGTCTCGGCGGCGGCGGTCCGGAGGTCGGGGTGCGGGCCGACGAGCAGGTGGTGATCGCCTCGATCTTCAAGATCCTGCTGGTGTTGGAGTTCGCCCGGCAGGTCGAGGCCGGTCAACTCGACCCGACCGAACGGGTCCTGGTCACCGCCGCCGACCGCCTCGGCGGGTGGGGCCTGGCCGGTTGCACCGACGACGCCGAGGTGTCGCTGCGCGACCTCGCGTACTTCGCCATGTCGGTCACCGACAACACGGCCGCCGACCTGTTGCTGCGCCGGGTCGGTCCGGATCTGCTGCCGATGCTCGCCGCCGAGCTGGGGCTGACCCGTACCCGCGTCCTCGGCGGCCCCCGGGACCTGGTCGAGATGATGCTCACCGACGTGGGCGCGCGTACCGAGGCGGAGTTCGCCCGGATCTTCCCCACGTTGCCGGCGGACCGGGTCCGGGCCATGCGGGTCTTCGACCCCGCGCGCACCACCTCCAGCACCGCCCGGGAGATCACCCGGCTGCTCACGCTGATCTGGCGGGACGAGGCCGGGCCGGCGGCGGCGTGCGCGATGGTCCGCACCTGGATGGCCCGGCAGATCTTCTGGACCCGGCTGGCCGCCGGCTTCCCGCCCGGCGTCCGGGTCTCCGGCAAGACCGGCACCCTGCCCGGCCTGCACCTGGAGGCCGGGGTCGCCGAATACCCCGACGGCGGCCGGTACGCGATCGCCGTCTTCGCCCGCGCCGACCGGTTGGCCCCGCGCCGCATGGACGTGGACCTGGCGATGGGAGAGGCCGCCCGCACGGCCGTCGAGGCGCTGCGCGGCGACTGATTTCGTGACCTCTCGCGCGTCCGCGCACCGCCGCTGGGCTGCTCCGATATGCGCTGCCGTATCGGAGCCGACGGCCTTTCGTCTTGGACCGGGGCATGGTGGCGCTGGTTGGCTCGGGTCGACCGATCGCCCGACCACGGGGAGTAACTCCGCATGCCCAGTCTCGACCGCCGTCGCTTCCTGCGCGACGCCGCCGCCACCACCGCACTTGTCTCCGCCGGTGGCCTCGCCGCCGGCTCCGCCACCCCGGCCCAGGCCGCGTCGCCGGCCGCCGCACCCACGCCGACCGCCCGGCGCCGGGGCGCGGTCAGCTTCCGCTGGTGGGGTACGGCCGGCTGGCGCGTCGACATCGCCGACCGGACCGTTCTCGTCGACCCGTTCCTCAGCCGGATCAACACCGGGCTGTTCACCGGCGCGTTCCGGACGGACACCCCGTTGACCGTGCGCACCGACGTGATCGACACGCGTGTCGACCGGGCCACGACGGTGCTTGTCACGCACACGCACTGGGACCACTTCATGGACGTGCCCCACATCGCCACGCGCACCGGCGCGCGGGTGTTCGGCACGCTCACCGCGTACCACCTGGGGTTGGCCTACGGGGTGCCGTCGACGCAGCTCAGCGCGGTCAAGGGTGGGGAGGTGCTGGACTTCGGCGACCACAGCGTCGAGGTGGTCGGCTCGCTGCACAGCCGCAACCCGTCGTACTCGGTGGCCTTTCCGGGGGTGCGGGTGGCCCAGCCGCCGCAGCCGGCGACCATCGCGGACCTGCCGGAGGGCGACACGCTGGGTTACCTGCTGCGGGTCGACGGCGGGCCGGCGGTCTACTTCACCGGGGCCAGCGACGTCGCCGAACGCAACCTCACCGGGCTGGCGCCCGACGTGGCGATGGTGGCCATGCAGAGCGCCACCACCACCGGCGACTATCTGCCTCGGCTGCTGGCCGGCCTCGACTACCCGAAGGTCATCGTGCCGGTGCACTACGACAACTTCGAGACCCCGTTGCGGAACCCGCCGGTCGTCGCGCCGGCCGACCGCACCCGGTTGAACGACATGATCGCCGCGGTGCGCCGGATCTCGCCGCGCAGCCGGGTGCTGGTGCCCGAGTACGAGACCGCGTACCACTTCTGACCGGTGTCGGTGGGGGTCGCGGGGCCGCGACCCCCACCCGTCAGGCGGGGGCCAACTCGGCCAGGGCGCGCACCGACTTCCAGTTGCGGGTGGTGGCCACCACGCCGAGCTTCTTCTCCAGGTACGCGTTCGTGAACTTCGACCGCCCGTAACCGCCGTCGACGAAGTGCAGGAAGACCTCCCGACCGGTCACCGTGAACGACACGTTCTCGCCGCCGGGCACGGCCAGCGCGTCCACAGTGGATTTCCGCGGCTCGGTCGCGAGGAACGCCACCAGCAACCTGGTCGGGTCGTCCTCCCGGTCGGCGTACGGGTTGCCGCCAGCGATCGCCGCCAACTCCCGGCCGCTGCGCACCAGCACCGGCACGGTCAACGCCAGCTCGTCGGTGAGCGCCCGCTCGATCCCGGCGGCCAGCTTCTCCGCGTCGCGCACCGTGCTGCCGAAGGCCACGTTGCCGCTCTGCAGGTACGTCCGGACGTCCTCGTGCCCGAGGTCGGTGACGATCCGACGCAGGTCGGCCATCGCCAGCCGGGTGGTGCCGACGTTGACCCCGCGCAGCAGGGCGACGTAGCGGGTCAAGGCTCCTCCAGGGTTCGTGACCGACCGGCTCAGCGTAGGCTGCCCGGCCCCACCAGGCCCGTCTCGTAGGCGACGATGACCAGTTGCGCCCGGTCCCGCACCGCCAGCTTGGTCAGCAGCCGCCCGACGTGCGTCTTGACGGTGGCCGGGCTGAGGTTGAGGTGCGCGGCCAGCTCCGCGTTGGACAGGCCGCGGGCGATCAGCGCGAGCACCTCCCGTTCCCGCTCGGTCACCCCGTCCAGTTGGCGCGGCAACGGCCGGGCCGGCTCGGCCCGCCGGGCGAACTCGTCGATCAGCCGGCGGGTCACCGTCGGCGCGAGCAGCCCCTCCCCGGCGGCGACCACCCGGATCCCGGTCAGCAGGTCCGCCGGTGGGGTGTCCTTCAGCAGGAAGCCGCTGGCTCCGGCGCGCAGCGCACCGTAGACGTACTCGTCCAGGTCGAACGTGGTCAGGATGACGACCCGGGTGTCGCCCGTCGCCGGGCTGGCGCAGATCCGTCGGGTCGCCTCGATGCCGTCCATCTCCGGCATCCGTACGTCCATCAGCACCACGTCCGGCCGGTGCTCTTCGGCCAGCGCGACGGCCTCCACGCCGGTGCCCGCCTCGCCAACAGTGGTGCAGTCCGGGGTCAGGTCGACGAGCAACCGGAAGCTGCCGCGCAGCAGCGCCTGGTCGTCGGCGATCAGCACCCGGATCACGCGGCCACCCGGTAGGGCAGGCGGGCCGTCACCGCGAAGCCCCCGTCGGAGCGCGGCCCGGCGCGGAACTCCCCACCGTGCAACGCCACCCGCTCCCGCATGCCGATCAGGCCGTGGCCCTCCCCGCCGACCAGGACCGGCCGCCGGCCGTCGTCGATCACCTCCACCCGCACCTCGGCGGGCGAGACAGTCACCATCGCCTGGCAGGCGGCCGGCGCGGCGTGCTTCACCACGTTCGTCACCGCCTCCTGCACGATCCGGTAGACGGCGAGGCCCACCGACTCGGGCACCGCGCCGACGGCTTCCTCCCGTCGCACGTCGAGCCGCACGTCGACGCCCCCGATCGCCGCCTGCCGGGCCAGCGCCGGCAGCTCGTCCAGGCCGGGCGTCGGCGCGTACGGGGTGGTGCCCTCGCGCAGGACACCGAGCACCCGGCGGACGTCGGTCAGCGCGTTGCGGCTGGTCTCCTCGATCACCCGCAGGGCGGCCCCCGCCTCCCGGGGATCGGCCTCGGCGACGTGGTTGGCGACGGCCGCCTTCACCACGATGAGGCTCAGCGTGTGCGCGACCACGTCGTGCAGCTCCCGTGCCACCCGCAGTCGTTCCTCCGTGGCGGCCTGGCGGACCAGGTGGTCGCTCTGCCGGGTGGCGAGGGCGCGACGCTCCCGCAGCAGCCAGCCGATCAACCAGGCTGGCGCGATCATGACTGTCGCGTAGACCACCGCCCCGGTACGCGACCACAGGTCACCGGCGGTCAGCACCAGGCCGACGCTGACCAGGGCGAGACAACCGGCCGCGCTGAGCACCGACCGGCGGGTGGCCGTCAACGTGGCGACCGTGTAGAAGGACAGGCCGATGGCGAATGCCGGCGCGGCGGCGGCGAAGTTGGGAATCACCCCGGTGACCAGCGCCCCGGTGGTGCCGGCGCTGATCACGAGCGCGACGGCGATCGGCCACCGCCGCCGGACGGCCAGCGGCAGCCCGAGGGTCATCCCGACGAGCACGGACACCCAGAGCGGCTCGCGTACGCCACCGTGCAGTGGCGACTCCAGCGCCGCGTACGGGCAGAGGAACCCGCCGACCGCCAGGGCGAGCACGGCGTCCACGAGGTAGAGGTCCACCGGCCGCAGCCGCCGGGTCAGCAGGAGAGCGGTCACGCCCCAGACGGTATCGGCCGGCCGGATCGACCGCGTCCACCCGTGGGCGGTCATCCCGCAGGACGACGTACCGGCGGTTGCGGGCTCGCACCTCCACCCGGGGGAGGGTCGGAAAGTGTCAGCTGCGGCACGACGCGCGACACCTGCCGCAACCGGCACCGTGGCGGTCATGACCACAGACACGGTGACCCTGACGGGTCTGCGCGCGGTGTACGGCACCGGAACCCGGCGGGTGACGGCGCTCGACGGCGTGAGCACCAGCTTCGCGAGCGGCACGTTCACGGCGGTGATGGGCCCCTCGGGCTCGGGAAAGTCCACACTGCTGCACTGCGCGGCGGGGCTGGACAGCCCGACCGAGGGGACCGTCACGATCGACGGCACCCGCCTGAACGACCTCGGTGACAACGAATTGACCCGGTTGCGGCGCGATCGGATCGGCTTCGTGTTCCAGGCGTTCAACATGGTGACCACGCTGACCGCCGCGCAGAACGTCGAGTTGCCGTTGCGCCTGGCCGGCCGCCGCCCTCCGGCCCGCGACGTGACCGCCGCGCTGGACGCGGTGGGCCTGGCCGACCGGGCCGGGCACCGGCCGAGTGAGCTGTCCGGCGGCGAGCAGCAGCGCGTCGCCGTGGCCCGCGCGCTGATCACCCGGCCGGCGGTGGTCTTCGCCGACGAGCCGACCGGGGCACTGGACAGCGCCGCGTCGCGGCAGGTGCTCCGGCTGCTGCGGGGGCTCGTCGACGACCACGGGCAGACCGTGGTGATGGTGACCCACGATCCCACCGCCGCCGCGTACGCCGATCGGGTTCTCCTCCTCGCCGACGGCCGCGTCGTCGACGAGCTGACCGGCGGGATCACCGCCACTGCCGTCGCCGCGCGGATCGCCGCGCGGGAGACGCGCCCGTCCTCCCAGGTGACGACGCCCGCGGAGTCGTCGTGCTGAGCATCCGGCGCTCGGCCAGCGCGTTCGTGGCCGTCGCCGTCGGGGTCATGCTCGTCTCGGTCGCCACCCTGCTGCTCGCCTCCGGCCGCCCGCAGGTGCCGGATCGGCTGGCGCGGGCGGCCGTGGTGGTGCAGAGCCCCGAGGCGGGCACGTCGGCAGACAACTTCGCGCCGACCCGGCCCTGGTCCGCCGCCACCGCCGCGGATCTCGTCGGCCGGCTGGGCGCTCTGCCCGGTGTGGCGGCGGCGGTGCCGGACCGGACCTTCTACGCCCAGCCGCTCGTCGACGGCCGTCCCCCGGCCGCCGACACCCGACGGGAGGACGCCCACCAGGGGCACGGCTGGTCCAGCGCCCAGCTCGGCGGACTGCGCCCCACGGCCGGCGAGCCACCCCGCACAGCCGGCGAGGTGGTCGTCGACAGTGCGCTCGGGCTGCCGACCGGCGCACCGGTCACGCTGCTCACCGCGGCGGGTCCGGCGCCGTACACGGTCACCGGTCTGGTCGACGCGCCCGGCGTCCATGTCGCGGACGAGGTCGCCGCCGCGCTCGCCCCCGGCGTCCGGGCCATCGGGTTGGTGCTCGCACCGGGAGCCGAGCCGGACCGGGTCGCCGCGGCGGCCGGTGGTGTCGTCGGCGCGGACGGACGGGTGCTGACCGGCGACGCGCGGGGCGCGCTGGAACCCCGCGACGACGCCCGTACCCGCTGGATCGGGATGCAGGTGCTCACCGCCACGGCTGCCCTCGCCGGCTTCGTCACGGTGTTCGTGGTCGCCTCCACCTTCGCGTTCACCGTCGCGCAGCGCCGCCGTGAGCTGGGCCTGCTGCGCGCCGTCGGCGCCACCGCACGCCAGGTCCGCCGCGCGGTGTACGCCGAGGCGCTCGTCGTCGGCGCCTCGGCCGGGCTCGTCGGCCTGCTGGTGGGTGCGGTGCTGGCCCCGGTACTGGGCCGGCTGCTCGTCGACGTCGGCTACGAACCGTCGACCTTCCGGGTCCGCTACGAAGCCTGGCCTGTCGCATTCTCACTCCTCGCCGGTCCGGTGATCGCGCTGCTGGCCGTCTGGTCGGCGTCGCGCCGGGCGGCGCGGGTCCGACCGATGGAGGCGTTGCGTGCGGCGGCGGTGGAGCAGCGGCCGATGGGGCGTCTGCGGATCGTCACCGGCGCGCTTCTCGTCGCGGCGGGGGTCGCGCTCAGCGTCGGCACGGCGACCGCCGACGAGGCCCGAGTCGCGGCGCAGTACGCCCTGTACGCGGTGATGGCCCTGGTGGCCGGTGCCACAGTGCTCTCCCCGGCGGTGGTCGGCCCGGTGGTGCGACTGCTGCGTTCCCCGGTGCGGCGCTCCGGTGGCGCCATCGGGATGCTCGTTCGCGGCGGCGCGTTGACCGCGACCCGGCGGACCGCGTCCACGGCCGCCCCGGTGCTGCTCACCGTCGCCTTCGCGGTGCTGGTGTCCGGGATGGTGCGGACCACCACCGCCGCGTACGCGGCAGGCCGGGCGGACAACGTGAACGCCGGCTGGATCGTGGTGCCGGACCGGGCGCCCGGTCTGTCGGACCAGGCGGTCGCCGCGACCGGCGGCACCGCCCTCCTGCCGACCACTGTCTTCCGCACCGACCCCGGCAGCGGGCCGGCCGACCGGCCACTGACCGCGCTCGGTGTGGATCCGGCCGGCTTCACCGCCGCGAACCGGGCGCTCACCGTCGTCGCCGGCTCGCTCGACGACCTGCGCGGCGACGACACGGTGGTGGTGACCGCCTCGGCGAACCTGCGGCCGTCCGAGCCGTACGCGGTGGTCTTCGCCGACGGAACACCTGTGTCGCTGCGCGTCGTCGCCGTGGTCACCGACGACTCGCTCCCCGGTGATCTGCTGCTGCCCCGGGCGGTGGTGCGCACGCACGACCCGTCGGCGCTGACGTCCACGGTGTTCGTCCGGGACCGGATCGATCCGCCGGCCGGCGCGCGGGTCGTCGACGTCGCCACCTGGGCGGCCGAGGCGGACGCCGCCGAGGACCGCCTCGTCTGGCTCTTCACGCTGCTGCTGATCGGTGTGTCGGCCGGCTACGGTGCCATCGCGGTGGCCAACACGGTGCTGCTGGCCGCCGCCGGCCGGGCCGCGGACCTGCGGCTGATCCGGTTGGCCGGGGCGACCCGGCGGCAGGCCATCTGGCTGGTCACCGCCGAGTCCGCCCTGGTGGTGCTGATCGGGGCGCTGCTCGGTGGTGGCGTCGCCTTCGTCGGTCTGCTCAGCATCCGCGCCGGCCTCGCCGAGCAGGTCGGTGCTGCCGTCGACCTGGTGGTGCCGTGGTCGGTGATCGTCGGCGTACTGGGGTTGTGCCTGCTGCTCGCCGCGCTGGCGAGCATCCTGCCGACGTGGCGGCTCCTGCGGCACCGCCCCGGGCGGTCACCGGTCGGCCTCGCCGGATGACCGTGTCCCCACCCCGCACGGGCGGTCCGGCCGGGCTCGCGATGGCCCGGCCGAGCGCCGAGGCCCCTAACTCACTCGACGACCGGCAGCACGACCTCGTTGCGGCGCAGGAACCACGGCGTCCACGGCAGGTCGTAGCGCGCGTACCGGATCGCGCCTGTGGGTTGCAGCCCGGCCGCGGTGACCGAGCGGCCGAGCACGGTGGCCCGTTGACTGAACGCCCGCTCCGTCCACCGCCCGGAGAACCGCATCGCCGCCGCCAGGTGCGCCGGCACCTCGCGGGTCCGCACCCTCGGGTCGACCGGCTCGGGGAGGGTGGCGGCGGTGTGGGCGACCGGCATCACGAACTGGATCAGGTACGCCCCCGGCCGCTCACCCTCCACCTGGACCACCGGAACGATCATCGCGATCTTCTCCGAGCCGCTGGCCGCGGGCAGCGGCGGCGCGCCCGTCCCGATCGGGTGCCGGGCCCGGTTGGCGCCACCGATGTACGCGGCCAGCGGCCGGAACGCCTCGATCGGCGCCCGGGTGAAGGACGCCTGGATCTGCATTTCGGCCACCAGGTGGGCCGGGTACCGACGCAGCTCGAAGCCGGGGTGTCGGGACACCACCCGGTACGGCTGCTGTTCGGTCATCGCGTGTCTCCCAGGGTCTGCTGGGACAGACGCTACCGCCCGTCCGGCTCCCGCTCGGCCGAAGTCGACGGCTCGGACCCACCGGCGACGGCCCGCGCGGTCAGCCGCCAGTACTGCCGCTTGCTCTCGTCGCGCAGCACCACCCCGAGTTGGCCCAGCTCGCGGCGCAGCTCCCGGGCGTCGTCGCGGCGGTCCCGCTCGATCGCCCGAACCCGTGCGCGCAGCAGCGCGTCCGCGCCGGCGGGCAGACCGGGCAGGTCGGGCACCCACAGCCGGTACGCCGAGCGGTGGGGGTCGTCGTCCGCCCAGCTCCAGCCGTGCGTGCGGAACGCCTCCGCCAGTTTGGCGGCCGGCAGGTCCGTGGACTCCCGGACCAGTTCCGCGTCGTCGCCGTCGAGCAGCACCAGGTGCTTGTCGGCGAGGAAGACCACCCGGGCGTCGGCCCGTGCGACGGCCCGGTCCTGGTCGGAGCGGCGCAACCGGACCTGCGCCGCGTCGACGGTGACGATCAGCCGTTCGGCGGTGCCGATCCCGGCGACGACCAGGCCGGCCAGGACGCCCACCGCGACCGTGCCGGCGGTGGCCTGCGGCTCGGGCAGCCGGTCCAGCCACTCAACCAGGTCACCGAACGGCACCCAGGGCAGGCGGGCGAGCCAACCGGTCGTCGCCGCGAGGAGCCAGCCGAGGCCCGCGCCGACCAGCGGGAAGCCACCCCACATGACGATCAGCTCGGTCGCGCCGCCGCTGACGACGGTGCGTGGTCGGTAGCCGGACACGTCCATGGTCAGGACACCTCGCGGCGCAGCGTCCGGAACAGACCAGCGGCCAGCGGGAGGACCATCCACAACAGCAGGGACACCACGATCCGCCCCCACTGCCCGCCGGTGACGGCGTCGCTGCTGAACAACGGCTCCATGGTCTTGCTGGTGTCCAACCACTCGGACGGGCCACGCAGGGGCTTGACCATCTCGCCGAGCACCCCCCAGATGGTCGGCAGCAGGAAATAGCCGACGATCGCCAGCGGCGGGTTGAGCAGCAGCAGACCGAAGGCGGCACCCGTCAGCACGCCGGTGACCTGGAGGATCACCGCGTTCAGCAGCAGCGACCAGTCGAACTGCCAGGTGCCCGCGCCACCGGTGGCCGAGGCCACGAGCGTGCCGACGGCGGCGAAGACGAGGCTGGCCAGCACCGAGGCGAGCGCGGTCAGCATCACGGCGATCAGTTTAGCGACGACCACCAGTTCCCGGCGGGGCACCAGGGCGTACGTGGTGAGGGCCGTCCGCTGCGACCACTCGCTGGTGATCGACAGGATGCCGAGCACCGGCAGCAGCACCGACACCGGCAGCAGCGACGGGACGAAGAAGTTGGGGAAGGTCTGGTCGGCCTCCTTCGAGTAGATCAGTTGCAGGGTGACGATCCCGGCGGTGACCAGGCCGATGGTGATCACCAGCCAACGCCCGGCGCGGGTGTCGACGAGCTTGCGCACCTCCACGGCGGAGAGCCGGAGCAGCGACGGACGGCGTACCGGAGTGTGCTGCCGGGGCGCGACGGCGCCGGCGGCGGGCGCGGTGGTGATGGTCATCGGACGGCCTCCTTGGTGGATTCGCCGGCGGTCAGGGTGAGGAAGAGCTGTTCGAGGCCACCGCCGCTGGCGGGCCGCAGCTCGGCCAGCGCGACGCCGGCATCGGCGGCGGCCTGGCCGACCGCCTCGGCGTCGGCCTGCACGAGCAGCCCCTCGGAGCTGTCGGCGGGGCTCAGGCCGGCCTTCTCCAGTGCCCGGCGCAGCGCCGCGTCGTCGCGGGCCCGGACCACCGTGCCGCCGCCGGCCAGCAGCTCGTTCTTGTTGCCCTGGGCCACGATCCGGCCGCCCCCGATCACCACCAGCCGGTCCGCGACCGCCTCCACCTCACGCAGCAGGTGGGAGGAGAGCAGCACCGTGCCGCCCCGGTCGGCGAAGTCGCGCAGCAGGCCGCGCATCCAGAAGATCCCCTCCGGGTCCAGGCCGTTCGCCGGCTCGTCCAGGATCAGCACCCGGGGGTCGCCGAGCAGCGCCTGCGCCAGGCCGAGCCGCTGGCGCATGCCCAACGAGTACGCCCGCACCCGACGCTTCGCCGCCACCGCGTTCAACCCGACCAGGTCGAGCTTCGCGGCGACCTCGCGCCGGCTCAAACCCATGGTGTACGCGGACAGCGTCAACGCCTCGCGGCCGGTACGCCCGGCGTGCTGGGCGGAGGCGTCCAGCAGCACCCCGACCTCCCGCCCCGGGTTGGGCAGCTCCCGGTACGGGTGACCGGAGACGGTGGCGCGGCCGGCGGTCGGGGCGGTGAGCCCGCAGATCATCCGCATGGTGGTGGACTTGCCGGCGCCGTTGGGGCCGAGGAAGCCGGTGACGGTGCCCGGCTCGCACTGGAACGACACGTCGTCCACAGCCGGGTGTGGCCCGTATCGCTTGGTGAGGTTCTCTACCGTGATCATGCCGATGAGCCTGCCCGCGCCGCCCGGCCAACCGCTGCGGCCACCGGTCGGTGCCCCGTCGACCTTGGTCGACGTTCGGGTCTCGACTTTGGTAGCTGGTCGTGGTGCCCGTCGGCTGCCTAGCATGGGGCGGTGACCAGCCTCGCCGTCCCGGAGCACCCCTGGCTGCTGCCGGGGGAGCTGGTGGTGCCGGCCGACCAGGGGCGTAGGCGTCCGCGCCGCACCACCCGTGACTGGCTCGTGGACAGCCTCGCGTTCCTGGCTGGCCTGCTCTGGGTGCTGTTCGTCACCGCGGACGCCCTGTCGCCGGATCCGGCGATGGCGATCCCGCTGCCGTACGACTGGATGACCGGCGTGGACGCGCTGCTCGGTCTGGTCTGCTGCGGTCTGCTCTGGGTGCGCCGACGGTGGCCGCTCGGGCTGGTCGTGGCCACGACACCGCTGACCATGTTCGCGTTGGCCGCCGCCATTCCGCTGCTGATCTTCTACTTCACCCTGGTGGTGCACCGACGGACGGCCGTCGCGATCGCGGTCACCGGCGCCGGCCTCGTCACCAACCTGGTCTTCAGTTGGGTGCGTCCGGACCCGAACATGTCGTACTGGGAGACCGCGTCCTGGGGCGTGGTGCTCAGTTTCGCGGTGCTGGCCTGGGGGATGTTCGTCCGCGCCCGTCGGCAGTTGATCGTGTCGCTGCGCGAGCGGGCCGAGCGGGCCGAGGCCGAGCAGCAGCTCCGCGTCAGCCAGGCCCGCCACCTCGAACGCACCCGCATCGCCCGGGAGATGCACGACGTGCTGGCCCACCGGATCTCGCTGCTCAGCCTGCACGCCGGGGCGTTGGAGTTCCGCCCGGACGCGCCGGCCGACGAGGTGGCCCGCGCCGCCGGGGTGATCCGGGGCAGCGCACACGCCGCCCTCCAGGACCTGCGGGAGGTGATCGGGGTGCTCCGCGCCGAGGGCGACCACGACGTCGACGCCCCGGAGCCGCCCCAGCCGACCCTCGCCGACCTGCCGGCCCTGATCGCCGAATCACGCTCGGCCGGCGTCAACGTCAACGTCAGCGACATCGTCGACCGGTCGGGGGAGGTGCCGGCGGCGCTGGGCCGGGCCGCGTACCGGATCGTGCAGGAGGGGCTGACCAACGCCCGCAAGCACGCGGCCGGCGCGGCGGTCACCGTGGACGTGGCCGGCGGGCCGGGCGCTGGTCTGACCGTGGCAGTCGGCAACCGGTGGCCGGTCGGCGCGCCGCCCGGGGGCACGCTGCCGGGCGCCGGCACCGGCCTGGTGGGCATCAGCGAGCGTGTCACGCTTGCCGGCGGCCGGCTGGCCTACGGCCGGGACGACGCGGGCGACTTCCGGCTGGCCGCCTGGCTGCCGTGGCCGGCGTGACCGGGCCCTCGGGTGTTACCGGACCCTCGGGCGTGGCCGGGCCGTCGGCGCCGGGGTCGGCGGTGCCGTCGGTGCGCGTGTTGATCGTGGACGACGACGCCCTGGTCCGGGCCGGCCTCTCGATGATCCTCGGCGGCCTGCCGGACCTGACAGTGGTCGGCGAGGCAGCCGACGGCGGCGAGGTGCCCGCCGCGGTCGCCGCGTACGCCCCGGACGTGGTGCTGATGGACATCCGGATGCCACGGGTGGACGGGTTGACCGCCACCGAGGCGCTGCGCGCCCAGCCGCACCCGCCGGAGGTGCTGGTGCTCACCACCTTCGACGCCGACGAGCAGGTGCTGCGGGCGCTGCGCGCCGGGGCGGCCGGTTTCCTGCTCAAGGACACCCCGCCGGCGGAGATCGTGCACGCCGTACGACGGGTGGCGGCCGGCGAGGCGACGCTCTCCCCGACGGTGACCCGGAAGCTGATCGCCCACGTGACCGCCGCCACTGGCGGACCAGCCGGTCCCGACCCGCGCCGGGAGCGGGCACTGCGGCTGCTCACCGGGCTCAGTGAGCGGGAACGGCAGGTGGCTGTCGCGCTGGGGCGGGGTCAGACCAACGCGGAGATCGCGGGGGAGTTGTTCATGAGTGTGGCGACGGTGAAGGCGTACGTCTCCCGGCTGCTGACCCGACTGGACCTGAACAACCGGGTCCAGGTGGCCCTGCTCGTGCACGACGCCGGCCTGGTCTGAGCTCGCCGAAGGTCGCGCCGAGGGCCGTCTGTCGATCGCGACAACACAGATGAGGTTACACTCATTCTTGGTTGTTTCATTTTTGGTTGTGTCAGGAGTGGTCATGGACGGCTTTGTCGGACGGGACCGTGAACTCAAGCTCCTGAGCGGCATGCTCGCTCGGGTGCAACGGGGCGGCAGAGCTGGCCGCCCAGGTCGCGCACTCCTCATGCGCGGTCGCCGACGGGTGGGCAAGTCCCGACTGGTCGAGGAGTTCGTGGAGCGGGCCGAGGTGCCGTACCTCTTCTTCACCGCCTCCGCGCAGCCGAGCATCGCCGCCGACCTCGCTCTCTTCGTGGAGGAGGCGGCAGCCTCGACGCTGCCGGACGCACAGCTACTTCGCGAGCAGCAACCACAGACGTGGGATGCCGCGCTGAGCCTGCTCGCCGCCGCGCTGCCGGCCGACCGGCCGAGCGTCGTCGTCCTCGATGAGATGCCGTACCTCATCGCGGGTGACCCGGGCTTCGAGGGGACACTGCAGAAGATCTTCGATCGTGAGCTTTCCCGACGGCCGGTCCTGCTGATCTGTGTCGGATCGGACCTGGCGATGATGGAGGCCCTGAACGACTACGGCCGGCCGTTCCACCAGCGGGCCACCGAGATGGTCATCCCGCCGTTGAGCCCGGCCGACGTTCGCGACATGTTGGACCTGTCCGCCGCCGACGCGTTCGACGCCTACCTGGTGTCCGGTGGTTTGCCGTTGATCCTCGACGAGTGGCCGACCGGCGTGTCGGTGCACGACTATCTGGCCGACGCCGTACGGGATCCGACCTCGGCCCTGTTGGTCAGCGGCGAACGGGCGCTGGCTGCGGAGTTCCCGCCCCAGTCCCAGGCGGGCCTGGTGCTGCGGGCCATCGGCTCCGGTGAGCGGACCTTCTCGCTGATCTCCCGCGCGGCGGGGGATCTTCCGCAGGCGTCCCTCAACCGCGCCCTGCGCCTGCTGACGCAGAAGCGGGCCGTGGAGGTCACCGTTCCGCTGTCCACCAGGCCGTCGCGGGAAACCCGGTACGCGGTGGCTGATCCGTACCTGCGCTTCTGGCTGTCGTTCCTGGGGCCGCACCTCTCCGAGATCGAACGCGGGCGGGGTGATCTGACCCTGGCCCGGATCCTCCGGTCCTGGACGTCCTGGCGAGGGCGGGCCATCGAACCTGTCGTTCGCGAGGCACTGCGCCGGCTACCCAGCGAGCACCTGCCGGCAGAGGCAGCGACGGTCGGTGGCTACTGGACCCGGACGAACGATCCGGAGATCGACATAGTCGGCGCTGACCGGGAGCCCGTCGCGCGGCGCATCACCTTCGTGGGGTCGATCAAATGGCAGGAGAGCCGGCCGTTCGACGCGCACGACCTTGGCCGGCTGCTCCTGCACCGGTCCCAGCTGCCTGGTGCCGACGAGTCGGTACCCACCCTTGCCGTGGCGCGCAGCGGCACCGCCGTCGACGGGCTACACGTTCTGTCGCCGGAGGATCTGCTTGACGCGTACCGGAATTGAACTTTCGTCAGGCGCCAGCCGTACCCATGGCCGAGGATGTCGGTGCGGTGAGTCCGCCGTACCGCTGCCGAGCTGCGGGAGGCCTGCCGTGCGAGTTGGTGAGCAGTCGACGGATCCCATCGATCAGGTACTGGGAGAGGTGCCAATGCCGGCACCGCTGACCCCGGAGGACGTCCGGCTCGCGGTCCGGGCGGTGGTCGTGCACACCGCCGAGGAGTGGCCCACCGGGCCGCTGTGCCGCAACGACGGTGCCTCCTACCCGTGCCGCCTGCACCGCTGGGGGCGACGGGTGTTGGAGACACACGGGCTCAACGAGCGGCAGATCGAGGCGGTGATCCGGCACGGCAACCCGTTCGTGCACGTGCCCTTCCCCTTCACGGCGACCGGGCCGTCGCGGCAGCAGGCCGCGCGGGTCGTCTCGCCGGGGGCACGGTCCGCCGCTGTTGGCCGGCCGGTGACGCCCCCCGTCACCGCGCCGCGCTGGCCCCGGGCGAGCTGAGTCCCCGCCCGACCTGGGGCGACACGACGCCGGCCCGACGCGAAGATTCCCCTCCGCGTCGGGCCGACGTCGCAATGGGCGGACGGCTCAGTTGCCGACGCCGCAGTCCGGCGCGGACCAACTCGTCGTGTTCGAGCTCTGGTCGCTGTTGTTCTCCCGGCGTGAGTCAACGTGCACGTGGTCGTCGTGGTCGGGGTAGCCCGGCCCGTAGATCCCGCTGAAGCCGTTGTTGCGGGCACCGCGGGCGATCTGGCACAGCGAGGACGAGCGCGCGGTGACGTCGGCCGCGTTGCCGTACAGGTGCTGGCTGTCGGACGCGCCACCGACCTGGTTGTTGCAGGCGTGGCTGCGGAAGCCGCTGGACACGTCGAGGGGTTTGTCGCCGAGGCTCTTGCGGAGCGCCTCCAGCTTCCACATGGTGCGCAGCGCGTTCTGCCGGGTCTGTTCCGCCGAGAGCGGGCCGCCGCCGTATCCGGACCCGCCGCACCCGTTGTCCAGTTCGCCGTGGCTGAAGTGCGCGGGCGTGCAGTCGTTGTCCTGTAGTTGGTACAGCTTGGCGTAGGTCTGCGGGCCGGCGACGCCGTCGGCACGCAGCCCGTACGCCTGCTGGAACCGCTTGACCGCGGCGGCGGTCTTCGGCCCGTACTGGCCGTCGTTCTCCACGATGTCCCGGTAGCCGGCCCAGCCGGCGACCCGGATCTGCAACTGGCGGACGTCGTTGCCCGAGCGTCCCTGGTACAGGTTGCGGGTCCAGGTGTAACAGCCGTCCGCGTGTGCCGCTGGTGCGGCGACCACCGTGGCGATTGCTGCCCCGGGCAGCGCCAGGGCGAATGCGACGGCGACCCGCTTCAAGGTGTTTACGCGCACAGAAGTCCTCCCGATAGGAGAGCGAATGGGGTGGCACCAGGACATCGACCGAGAAGTCCCGCGATTTCCACCCTGACACTTATCGGTGCGGTTGGAGGTGATTAACGAGAATCGTCCTCACAAACTGTTGTCCCTGGGTGTTGGCTGGGAATTAGGCTGATTTGCCAAACAGTCATCGAACACCGATCGGTGCCACGCCGGTCAACCACCACCAAGCGCACCGAACGTCGCAATCAGTCGGACCGAGGGTGATGTTCCCTTGTCACAGGTGGGCGGTAACGTCAGGCCGGGCGGCGGGATGGCGGAGGTGCACGTGGCACGCGGTGGCGTCTTCTGTGTCGAGGGTCAGTGGCACCGCGACCTCAACGAGCGTGGCTCCGTGTTGCCCACCCTCGAGTTGCTGGAGCGACTGGGCAAGATCCGCTTCATCCACAAGGACGCGGCCACCCGTGACGAGTTGTTCTACTTCCTGGACCGCTGGCTGCTCAAGCAGTATGCCGACCACCGGGTCGGCTTCTTCGCCATGCACGGAGAGCCGAGCCGGCTCTGTCTCACCGACTGGCAGTCCGTGGAGTTGAACGAGGTGGCCGATCTGATGGCCGGCCGTGCGGAGGGGCGGCGACTCTATTTCGGCAGCTGCTCGGTGCTGCGGGCCTCGGACGCGGTGTTGCGCGAGTTCCTGGAGGTCACCGGAGCCGCGCTGATCTGCGGTTTCAGTCGAGAGGTCGACTGGGTCGAGTCGGCGGCCTTCGAGACCGTCCTGCTCGACGTGCTCGCCAACGGCCAGCGACACAACGCCGCCGAGCTGCGGATGGGCTCCGCCCACTGGGCGCCGCTCGCCGCGTACCTCGGCTTTCGGGTGATCTATGCCAACGGGCGGGCCTGGCGTCCGTCCAGCCGCCCCCGGGTGCCCACCCAGGCGGTGCACCGCTCCGCGGCCCGACCGCGCTGACCCGCCGCCGCCGCGTCGCCGCCACCCTGGTAGGAACGGGGAATGGCGCGCAGCATCGCACGGAACACCCGGGTCGACCGGGACAGCCTGCTCGACTTCCTCCGGCCGCGACACCGCGTCGTGCTGATGACCACCCGGGCGGACGGCCGCCCGCAGTCGTCCCCGGTCTCCGCGGGGGTCGACGGGCTGGGCCGGCTGGTGGTCTCCACCTACCCCGAGCGGGCCAAGGTGACGAACATCCGCCGCGACCCCCGGGTGTCGGCGTGCGTGCTCAGCGACGACTGGAACGGCCCCTGGGTGCAGATCGACGGCACCGCCGAGGTGCTCGACCTGCCCGAGGCGCTGGAGCCGCTCGTGGACTACTTCCGCAGCATCTCCGGCGAGCACCCGGACTGGGACGACTACCGGGCGGCGATGGTGCGCCAGGGCAAGTCACTGATCCGGGTCACCATCGACGCGTGGGGTCCGATCGCCACCGGCGGCTTCCCGGCCCGCCTCGCCGACTGAGGGCGGCCCTCGGCGGTGCCGGTCAGTCGACCAGGGCCGAGTAGACGAGTTGGCGCAGCTGGGAGCGCAGCGGATGGGTGCTCGACGGCATCAGCTGGGCGAACAGCAGCGCGGTGACCTCCTCGGCCGGGTCCACCCAGAAGGCGGTGCTGGCCACCCCACCCCAGTAGAACTCGCCGACGCTGCTCGGCAACCGACTGGGGATCGGGTCGTCCACCACCGCGAACCCGAGGCCGAACCCGATCCCGTCCAGGGTCGTCTCGGCGAAACCGCCGGTGGACAGGGTGCCCAGGTCCTGGCCGCCCGGTAGGTGGTTGCGGGTCATGAACCGCACCGTGCGCGGCCCGAGCAGCCGCACCCCGTCCAGCTCCCCACCGCGCAGCAGCAGTTGGGTGAAGCGGTGGTAGTCGGCGGCGCTGGAGATGAGACCGCCTCCGCCGGAGAACAGGGTCGGCTTGCGGTACGCGAGTGCGCCGAGGCTGTCGTACCGGACGGCCCGGCCGGTACGCGGGTCCGGTGCGTACAGCGCCGCCAGTCGGTCGGCCTCGTCGCCGTCCACCCACCAGCGGGTGTCGGTCATGCCCAGCGGGCCGAAGATCCGGTCGGCGAAGAACGCGTCGAGGCCCTGCCCGGAGATCACCTCGACGAGCCGGCCGAGCACGTCGGTGGCGACGGAGTAGCCCCAGGCGGAACCGGGTTGGAACAGCAGCGGCAACTCGCCGAAGGCCGCACAGGCACCGGCGAGGTCGACATCCTCCGGCGGGTGCAGGTCGTAGCCGGCGGCCCGGTAGAGCCCGTCGACCACCGAGGTCTGTAGGAAGCCGTACGTCAACCCGGCGGTGTGGGTGAGCAGGTGCCAGACCCGGATCGGCTCGACCGCCGGCACGGTGTACGGCTTGAGCGTCGACCCCTTGGAGTAGACCCGCAGGTCGGCGAACTCCGGCAGCCAGCGGCTGATCTCGTCGGTCAGCTCGAACCGGCCCTCCTCCCACAGCATCATCGCCGCGACCGAGGTGACCGGCTTGGTCATCGAGTAGATCCGCCACAGCGTGTCGGCCTCGACCGGTGCGCCCGACTCCCGGTCGGCCAGCCCGTACGTCGAGGAGTGCGCCACCTCGCCACGACGGGTGACCACCACCTGCCAGCCGGCCAGCCGGCCGTCGTCGACGTACCTGCCGAAGTGCTCGTCGATCCGCGCCAACCGCGCCGGGTCGAAACCGATCTGATCCGGGTCCGTGCTTCGCGCCACACTCACGCCGCCGAACCTACTAGTCGGTACGCCGGCACCGGAAGGGGGCCGCCACCAGCGACGCCGGCCGTCGGCTGTCGGTGGTGACCACTAGCCTGACCGGATGCCGGAGTTGACCGAGGATGTGACCTTCCGCAACGAGGACTGGTACGGCGAGGAGCTGGTCGACAGGCACTTCGCGGGTTGCGAATTCTTCGACGTGGACCTGACGGAGGCGGTGAGCCGGGGCGTGGTCTTCACCGGGTGCACGTTCGGCAACGTGCGGTTCAACGCCTCCCGGCACGTCGACTCCGCCTTCACCCGTTGCGTCTTCCGGCGGTGCAACTTCTTCGAGGCCGAGTTCTCCGGCTGCAAGCTGGTCGGCAGCACCTTCGTCGAGTGCGACATGCGGCCGATGACGGTGGACGGCGGCGACTGGTCGTTCGTCGCGCTGCCCGGTGCCGACCTGCGGGGTGTCCGGCTGACCGGGGTGCGGATGCGCGAGGCGGACCTGACCAGGGCCAATCTCACAGGTGCCACGGTCACCGGGGTCGACCTGTCCGGCGCGCAGTTGCTCAACGTCCGGCTCGGCGGGGCCGACCTGCGCGGCAGCGACCTCACCGCGCTCGACCCGACGGTCGTCGAGCGGGCCGGTGCCATCGTCGACGCCGAGCAGGCCATCGTCATCGCGCAACTGCTCGGCTTCCGGATCGGCTGACCCCAGAAGGTGATCGCGGTCCCGCCGTCCCGGTCCGGGCGGGCCCGGTTCGATCGACGGCGTTCGCTCGTGGGCTGGACACGTCCGGCGGTCCGGATCTAGCGTGTCGTCCACACCGGTATAAACGTGAAACGGCTTACAGTGGACGGTCCGGTCCACGGTGGGCGATGGCGGCCGGGCGGTGGAGGTGGAGGGGTCGGTGGCGGACGAGGACCGCACGCGGGCACAGACCCGCACCGCGCTGCGCCGGGTGGCCCGTGCCCGACAGCGGCGGCGCTGGGCGGTGGAGGGGGCTGCCGTACTCGTCTGCCTTGTGGTGTTGGTCTCGTACCTCGCCAGCCGGTCGGACCCGGAGCCCGGCGACGACCAGTCGGGCGACGCGCCCGCCGGTGTCGCCCGTTCCGCGGCGCGCCCGGGCACCGACGGGCGCACCGGCGAAGCGGGGCCGGCGATGCCGGGCCTGCGTCCGCGCCAGCGCCCACCCGCGCCCGACCCGACACCCGCAACCAGCGCTCCCGCCGCACCGCCCGTGTCGCCCGCGTCGCCGGGGTCCCCGGTGCTGTCGGTGACCCGGGCAGAGATGCCCGCCGAGGTCGACCTCACCGCCGTGGGCACCCGGGACTGGGTGCACTGGGGTGAGCGCGGCGGCACCTCGACGGTTCGCAAGCGCTCCGGCTCCGGGGAGATCGTCGACGCGGGTGGCGCCGGCACCCGGGTCGGCTGGGACGGCAACCAGGAGTACGTCCGCTGGTCCGACGGCTCGTCGCAACGGTCGACGAGCGGTACTGCCAACGGCGTCTACACCTGCGGTGCCGGCAACGGGTTCACCCTCGCCGTCGCCGGCAGCGGCGAGCCGCGCACGGTCCAGCTCTACGGCGGCATCTGGATGGCGCGGGGTCGCCTGGAGGCGCGCCTGTCCACCGGTGGGCCCGCCCGCACCGCCGTGCTCGAAGATCCGTACACCAGTCAGAGCGCGCAGTTCACCATCCGGTTCTCCGTGCCGAAGAGCGCCCGACTGCTGCTGACCTGGACCGTCGAGAAGGTCTTCACCCCGCACTGCGGCAACGTCGGCCTCCAGGCCGTGGCGGTTCGCTGACCGACCGGTCGCACAGCGGGACAGTTTGTCCGTCGCGTACCGTCGAGGAGGTCGTAACTTTCTGCTGTCCCCATCCGACTATCCAGTGTGGAGGCAGCGGAGATGAGCAGCAGGACCGCCCACCGCGTCCGTCGCGCCGTTACGTCCGGTGCCGATGAAACGTCCGGGGAGGTGCTCCGCGACATTCCCCTGCCGCCGTACGTGACCGGCGAGGACACCCAGTTCGCGGTGCGGGCGGTGGTGGTGCACGCCCCCCAACTGTGGTCCGGGGGAGTGGTCTGCCGCAACGACGCCAGCCCGCACCCGTGCCGCCTGCACCGCTGGGGCACCCGGGTGCTCGCACTGCGCGGGCTGCGGGCGGCCGACATCGCCGCGCTGATCGAGCGCGGTGACCCGACGGCGGTGGTCCCCCCACCGGACCGTCCGGCCTGAGCGCACGTCCGGCCGGGAGGCGCCGGTGCGCCTCCCGGCCGCCGCTCAGCAGGTGATCGGCTTGACCCAGGAGCACTCGACGCCCTCCGGGGTCCGGGGGGTCTCCGGCACCGCCGGTGGTGCCACCCGTGCCGTCGTGGTCGCGCCGCTCTCGCGGTATCCCGCCAGCGCCACGGCGATCTGGTCCTCCAGCGACTTGACCGACGCCGTCAGGTAGTTGTTGAGCAGGATGGAGAACGCCAGCAGCCGACCGTCGGCGCTGGTGACGTAGCCGGAGAGCCCGGAGACGCCGGTCAGGCTGCCGGTCTTGGCGTGCACGTTGCCCGCCGCCGGGGTGCCGGCCATCCGGCTGCGCAGGGTGCCGCCGACGAGCCGCTCGGGTTGCCCGGCGATCGGCAGCGCCGAATACCAGGTGGTGAACCACGGTTCGGCGCGGACGGCGTTCAGCAGGTCGACGAACTCCGTCGCGGGGACCAGGTTGCGCCGGGACAGCCCGGAGCCGTCGCGCTGGCGCAGCTTTCCGGTGTCCATGCCGGCGTCGGCCACGTACTCGCTGATCGCGGTCACTCCGGCCGTCCAGGTGCCCGACCCGGAGACGACCCGGCCGATCTCCTTGGTCAACACCTCGGCGTGCCCGTTGTTGGAGAGCTTGAGGAACGGCGTCATCAGCTCACCCAGGCTCATCGACTCGTGCTGCGCCACCGGGTCGGCCGTCTCCGGGGTGGGCTGGCCGAGCACGGTCCGACCGAGCACCCGGACGCCGTGCCTCTGCAACGCCGCCCGGAACACGTCGGCCGCGTAGCCGGTGGGCTCCCAGACGGTCACCCAGTCGCTGGCGGGCTCGTCGCCGACGGCGATCTGCCCGGTCACCACGACGGTGTTGCTGCCGTGTTCGCGCTCGATCGTGATCGAGGTCCCGCCCTCGGCGACAGTCTCCGCGCGGTTGTCGACGCGGACGTACGCGGTGGGCGGGGTGGTGCTGACCGTCGGTGCGGCGCCGGCCCGGGCGGCCGGCGCGACGTGCACGATCACGGTGCCCGCGTCGTAGTCGGTGTTCGGCGCGACGGTAAGCGCGGAGACCTGGGCGGCGTAGTAGTAGGGCTCGTCGTCCCACGTCCAGTCGGGGCCGAGTCGGGTGCGGTCGTAGCGGGTGTCGTCGGCGACCAGGTTGCCGGTCACCACCCGTACGCCGTTGGCGGCGACCTGCGCGGCGAGCGCGTCGTAGTCCTCGGCGAGCATCGTCGGATCGCCGCCGCCGCGAAGGTAGAGGTTGCCGGAGAGCAGGCCCGCGCGGCGCGTGCCGGTGCTGCGGACGTCGGTGGTGAAGCGGTGCCCCGGGCCGAGCATCTCGAGGGCCGCCGTCGAGGTCAGCAGCTTGGTGTTGGAGGCCGGGATCAGTCGGCGGTCACCGTTGCGGTCGTAGAGCGTCTCGCCGGTGCTGGTGTCGACCACGACCACCGACGTCTGCGCGCCGGCAAGCCGGGCGTCGGCGAGGATCGTGTCGATGGTGGCGTTCAGTCGGGTCGTCGCCGGGGTGGGCGACTCGGCCGTGGCACCGGGCGCTCCGGCGGTGGCCGCGGCGGCGACGAGCGTGAGCAGCGCGAGGGCCCGGGCACAGTGACGGCGATGCATGCGCTGATGCTGTCATGAAGGTATCCGCCGGAGAAGGGCCTCGGGTGCAGGTTCTTGCCAACCGGCTACGTGGGCCGGCCGACCGACTTTTCGTGCCCACCCCAGTAGTGCCGCTGCGCCCCCATCACCATGGGTGCGACAAGTGCGGCGAGCGCCCCACCGAGCAACGGGAAGACGATGAACACCCAGAGCTGCCGCAGGGCCACGCCACCCTCGAAGACCGCCGGGCCGAACGCGCGGGCCGGGTTGACCGCGGCCCCGGTCAGCGTCACGCCCACCAGTTGGGTCGCGGCGAGAGCCAGCCCGATGGCCAGACCGGCGGTGCCGGGATTCTCGCTACGACTTGTCACCACCAGGACGACGAGCACGAAGAGGAAGGTCAGGATGAGCTCCAGCACCGCCGCGCCGCCCCGGTTGATGTGCGCGCCGTAGCCGTTCGTGCCCAGCGCGGCCGTCTGGTCCGCGACGTCACCCCAGCGGGTCAGCGCCCACAGCACGAAGGCGGCCACTGTCGCGCCGACGAACTGCGCGATCCAGTACGCCACCGCGCCGAGCACCGAGATCTTTCCGGAGAGCAGCACACCCAGCGTCACCGCCGGGTTGACGTGGCTCCCGGACAGTGGGCCGATCGTGTAGACGAGAGCGACCATCACGAACCCGAAGGCGAGGGCGACCACCACCACGCCGCCCTGGACCCGTGCGGCGACGGCACTACCGACGCCGAAGAGGACCAGCAACAGGGTGCCGAGGAACTCTGCCGCGTACCGACGGAAGTCGCTCATGAATCGAGCGTAAATGCAGGTCAGGTGGCTGTTGTCGGAATGGCCATCTGCGAGCGACGCGGGCGGCGGTCCGGGGTTGGCTACCCCCGTTCGGCCGGATCACACAGGTGCGCCGGCCCCCGTTGTCGACTGACCCGGCTCTATTTGACGGATGCCCGGCCAGCGGGCACGGTGGGAGTGCAGGGGCCCTCAGCTGCCCCGATTCGATGCGACGGCGACGACCGTTCGCCCTCCTGCCGCCGCACACGTGCGCTCGTCCGCGAGCCGACCGTCCGGTCCGGGCACCGCACCATGCCGACCGCGAGCCGAGAATCCACGAGGAGTCCCACACATGCTCACCATGACCGACAACGCCGTGCTCGTCATCCGTGACCTCGCCAACCAGCAGGACGTCGCCCAGGACGGCGGCGTACGCATCGCCGCCGACACCGAGGCCGGCTCGCTGAGCGTGGAGTTGGTGCCCGAGCCGGTGCAGGGCGACCGGGTGATCGACAATCAGGGCGCCCGGATATTCCTGGACGAGGATGCCGCCGAGTTGCTCGGCGACGCCTCGGTGGACGCCACAGTCGACGACGAGGGCGTCATCCAGTTCGGCTTCACCGAGCGGCAGTAGGCCCGTCCGCCCGTCGCGGCCTCGCCGATCTTGCACTTTCGGTCGCCGAAGGGGGTCGGACACGAGCGCGCGGCGCCGCTTCGACAGTGGTCGGAACGTCGCCGCGCTCTGGCCGTCTCCCACCATCGCAGCCGTGCGGCGGTACGCCGGCGGGGACCTGGCTCGACCGGCTGTTGGTGCCGGTCCGGTGTGACGATCCCCGGTCTGCTGGGATCCAAACCCGCCGACCGTGACGAATTCCATCATTCGCGAGTCCCGACGTGCCGCGGCGCAGGCCACCGGCGTCTGCGGTGGCATCCGTCATTCCCGGCGTGGCACGCTGCCGGACGGGGTATGAGCCTGGTCATGGAGCATTTCACGATCGCGACCGAAGCCGAGAAGAGCCCGGATTTCCGGCGGGTGCTGTGGACCGGTGAGCACACCCAGTTGGTCGTCATGACCATCCCCGAGGGTGGGGAAATCGGCGAAGAGGTGCACGAGGACGTCGACCAGATCCTCACCTTCGTCAGTGGCGTCGGTGAGGCCCGGGTGGCCGGCTCGAAGCGGAAGGTCGTCTCCGGTGACCTGGTGGTCGTGCCGGCCGGGACCAAGCACAACTTCGTCAACACCGGCCCCAACCCGCTGGTGCTGTACACCGTCTACGGCCCGCCGGAGCACGCCGACAAGGCCGTGCACCGGACCAAGGAGGAGGCCGACGCGGCGGAGGCGGCCGGCAAGGACGAGCCACCGACCTCGTGACCGCCCTGGCAGCGGTCTGATCCGGGCCGATGCGGGTACCCCCGGCGGATGGAGCAGCAGCCGGCGATCTCCGACTACGGATTCCTCTCGGACTCCCGTTCGGGTGCGCTCGTCGGCAAAGACGGCTCGATCGACTGGTGGTGCCCGCACCGGTTCGACGGGGCCTCCGTGTTCGGGCGGCTGCTCGACCCGACCGCCGGGCACTTCCGGCTCGCCCCGGTCGGCGCCGGTGGCCCGGGGCACCGGGTGGAGCGCGCGTACCGGCCGGGCACGTTGGTGCTGCGCACGGTGCACCACACGCCGCACGGCAGCGTGGCCGTCACCGACGCGCTCGCCGCCGAGGTCGGCGCCCGCGCCCACGAGCTGGGGATGAACTCGCCCGCCGTGCTGATCCGGGTGGTCGAGGGGCTGTCCGGGCGGGTCCGGATGGGCCTGGATTTCGCGCCCCGACCGGAGTACGGCCTGCTCACGCCGTACCTGCACGAGCAGCCGGACGGCGGGGTGCTGGCCGGCGCCGGCCCGGTGGTGCTGGTGCTGCACGCGCCGGGCCTGCGCCTGCGCGCGGGCCGGGACCGGGTGACGCACGAGTTCGAGGTGTCCACCGGTCAGGTGGTCGGGATGGACGTGGCGTACGGTGCCGCCTACGGCGACCCACCGGCCCGACTGGACCCGGTGGCCGCGCTCGCCGAGACGAGTCAGGCGTGGGACGCGTACCGGGACGTGCACACGTACTCCGGCCGGTATCCCGATCTCGTCCGGCAGAGCGCGACGGTCCTGACCGGCCTCACGTACGCCCGCAGCGGCGCGGTCGCCGCCGCGCTGACCACGTCGCTGCCGGAGCGGATCGGCGGCGACCGCAACTACGACTACCGCTACTCCTGGCTGCGGGACTTCTCGTTGACCATGCGGGCGCTGTGGGTGGCGGCCTGCCCCGACGAGGCGTCCCGGCTGTTCGCCTGGGCGTCGCGCTCGATCGGCCGGATCGGCGACCAACCGGTGCCGGTGCTCTTCGGGCTGGAGGGCGAGCGTGACCTCTCCGAGCACCACTGCCACCAGCTGCGCGGATACCGCGACAGCAGGCCGGTCCGGATCGGCAACGACGCGTGGCGGCAGCGGCAGCTCGACGTGCCGGGTGAGGTGATGTCGGCGGTGTGGCGGCTGCGCGACTATCTCGGCGCGCCGTTCGAGGGCGAGCTGCGCGAGATGGTGCTCGGGTTGACCGAGCAGGTGGCGGCGACGTGGCACCTGCCGGACCGAGGCATGTGGGAGACCCGGGACGAGGAGCGTCACTACCTGTCGTCCAAGGTGATCTGCTGGCTGACGCTGGACCGGGCAGTGGGTCTCGCCGACCGGCTCGGGGAGAGGGCCGACCCGCGCCGTTGGGCCGGCGTACGCGACGAGATCCGCGAGACCGTGCTGCGCGAGGGCTGGAACGAGCGGATCGGGGCGTTCACCGGTGCCTTTGGTTCGGCGGAGCTGGACGCCTCGGCGCTGACCCTGCCCGTGGCGCACTTCCTGCCCGCGACCGACCCGCGGATGCGGTCGACGATGGCGATGGTCGAGCGGGAGTTGGGCACGGACGGCGGGTTGGTCCGACGGTGGTCGACCGACCCGGGCGGGTTTCTGCTGTGCTCGTTCTGGTTGGTGGAGTGCCTGGTCATGGCGGGCGAGACACCGCGGGCCGAGGCGCTGTTCGAGCGGGTGGTGGGGTACGCCAACGACGTGGGGCTGTTCAGTGAGCAGGTCGACCTGGCCACCGGGGAGCAGCTCGGCAACACCCCGCAGGCGCTCTCGCACGTCGGGCTGATCAACGCGGCGTGGCGGTTGACCAAGCCGGACAGCTACTGAGTCACCCCACCACGGGTACGCCGGACACATCGACAGTGTCCGGATACTTCAGCCCGGCACCGGTGTTGAGCACCACCACCCGCTCGCCGGCCCGGATCCACCCGCCGGCGCGCAGTTGCCGTGCCGCCGTGAGGCAGGCGGCCCCCTCGGGGCAGAGCAGCAGCCCCTCGCGGGCCGCGAAGTCCCGGAGGTCGGCCAGGATGTCCGCGTCGTCGACGGCGACGGCGGTGCCGGAGGACTCGCGCAGCGCCGCCAGGATCAACTCGTCGCCCAGCGGGGCCGGCACGGTGATGCCGAACGCCACCGTGTGCGCGTCCGCCCACGGCTGCGCCCGGTCCTCACCGGCGGCGAACGCCCGCACGATCGGGGCGCAGCCGGTCGACTGCACCGCCACCAGCCGGGGCAGCTTGTCGCCGACCCAGCCCAGCTCACGCAGCTCGTGCAGTGCCTTGTGGATGCCGATCAGCCCGACACCGCCGCCGGTCGGGTAGATGATCACGTCGGGCGTCTGCCAGCCGAGCTGCTCGACGATCTCGTACCCCATCGTCTTCTTGCCCTCCAACCGGTAGGGCTCGCGCAGCGTGCCGGCGTCGAAGATCGCCCCGTCCGACTCCGCGACCAGCTCGGCGACCCACCGGCCGGCGTCGCTGATCAGCCCGTCGATCAGGCGCAGGTCGGCCCCCGCGGCGACGCACTCGCGCCGGCAGATGCCCGGGGCCTCCAGCGGCATGACGATCGTCGCGCCCATCCCGGCCCGCGCGGCGTACGTGGCCCAGGCCGACCCGGCGTTGCCGTTGGTGGGCATCGCGATCCGCCGTACGCCCAGCTCGCGGGCCCGGCTCACGCCGACCGCCGCGCCGCGCGCCTTGAACGAGCCGGTCGGGACCAACCCCTCGTCCTTGACCATCAGGTCCGCGATGCCGATCTCGGCGCCGTACGCGGGGGCGCGCAGCAGCGGAGTCCAGCCCTCGCCCAGCGTCGTGACGTGCCGGGGGTCCCCGACCGGCAGGAGCTCCCGGTAGCGCCACAGGTCCGCCGGGCGCAGTCCGAAGCGTTCCGGGGTGAGGACCTCCGCCACCGCCGGCAGGTCGTAGCGGGCCAGCAGCGGGGAGCCGCACTCGCAGAGGTTGTGCAGCACGTCGGCGGCGTACTCCTTGCCGCAGCGCGGGCAGTCCAGATGGGTCAGGTACACGTCGCTCCTCGCCGTCAGACCGCGTCGATGCTCAACCAGCGCCGGCTGCGCCGCCCCGGCTCGTACACCGAGTCCAGCCGCTTGGCGACCACGCCCGGCAGGCCCTGCTCCCGGCCGGCGCGCAGGGCCTCGTCGCCCGCGCCCGGGAACCACGGCGGAGTCTGCCAGTGCGAACCAGCCAAGGCCAGCCCATCGAGCAGCTCCCGGCGTTGCGCGTACGGCACGTCGACGCTGCTCACGCCCTCCAGCCAGAGCAGGTCGACGAGCAGGTACTGCGCGCCGGCCGGGACCCGACCGCCGCTGGCCGGGCGGATCGGGCGGACCCGGCCGGCGCCGTCGATGCGCACCAGCACACCGTCGAGTACGGCCTCGGTGGGCGCGAGCGCCTCGGCCATCGCCCGCAGCCACGGGTACCCGCCGGTGATCTCCTCGTCGGTCTCGGAGAGCAGCCGCAGCCGCCCACCGGAGACGTACGCCAGCGCCCGGACCCCGTCCCAACGCAGCTCGTACCCCCAGGCGGCACGGTCGCGGGGGAGCCCGGCGGCGGCCGTGGGGTGCATCGGGCGGACCAGGTCGGGCATCGGCGTCCAGCCCGGCGGCGCCGGGTCGGTCCGTCGGACCATCCAGTCCCGTCCGCCGGTGGCGAAGAGGACGTAGCGGCCGGTGGTCCGCTTACCGGAGAGCGTCACGATCACCTCGTCGTCGCGCCACTTCTCGCACCGGTAGGTGCCCCGGTCGTGGATCGTCATCCGGCCGCCGCCGTACTCGCCCGCGGGTATCTCACCGGAGAAGTCGAGGTATTCCATCGGGTGGTCTTCCGTGTGCACGGCGAGGTGGTTGCGACCCGGGTCGCGGGGCAGGCCGCGCGGCACCGCCCAGGACGCCAACACCCCCTCGTGCTCCAGGCGCAGGTCCCAGTGCAGGCTCCGGGCGCGGTGCTGCTGGATGACGAAGCGCGTGGTGTCGCCGTCCGGGCCGGCCGCCGCGGGGCTCCGCTCGGGCACCGGCTCGGGGGTACGCGTCGCGTCCCGTCGTCGCCGGTACTCCTCCAGCCGGTCGGTCACACAGGCATTCTGCGGCAAACCGGACCGGTGCGCTGGATGCCGGAGTGTCCGGTTCACTCGGCGGCCGAGGGCTCGGCGGGGTAGAACGGACCTCATGGACCTCACCGACCAGCCCACCGTCCTGCTCCCGGGCGACGTACGGATGCCTCTGCTCGGCTTCGGCACCTGGCAGGCCACCGGCCAGGCCGGTTACGACGCGGTGCTGGCCGCGCTCGACACCGGCTACCGGCACGTCGACACCGCCACCGTGTACGGCAACGAGCGCGAGGTCGGCCGGGCGGTGCAGGAGAGCGGGCTGCGCCGGGAGGACGTCTTCGTCACCACCAAGCTCCCGCCCAACCGGGCGGGCCAGGAGCGCGCGACGTTGGAGGCCAGCCTGGAGGCGCTCGGCGTCGACCAGGTGGACCTCTGGTTGATCCACTGGCCGCCGTCGTCGCCGTCGGACAGCATCCCGCTGTGGCGTGAGCTGCTGGCAGCCCGGGACGAGAACCTGGTCCGAGCGGTCGGTGTCAGCAACTACAGCACCGCGCAGATCGACGAGCTGATCCAGTCGACCGAGGAGAACCCGGCGGTCAACCAGATCGAGTGGAGCCCGGCACTGTACGACCGGCAGCGGCACGCCGAGCACCGGGACCGGGGTGTGGTGTTGGAGGGTTACAGCCCGTTCAAGACAAGCGACCTCAGTGATCCGGTGCTGACCAGGATCGCTGCCGCGCACGGGGTCTCACCCGCGCAGGTGGTGCTGCGGTGGCACATCGACCACGAGATCGTGGCGATCCCGAAGTCGGTGACCCCGGAGCGGATCACCGCCAACTTCGACGTCTTCCACTTCGCGTTGACGGCGGAGGAGATGCGCGACATCGACGCCCTCGGCGAGGTCTGAATCGGCGGTTTCCTTCGTGGGATCATTCGGCGCTGAAGGGTATCGACATCGACGTTCGTAACGGTATAGCGTGCCCGTCATCACGTTCGTCGATGCGTCAGCACCCGTCGTCGCTGGAGGATCGCCATGGCCCGATCAACATCCATCCGTCTGCGCCGCCGCGGCGTGCTCGGCATCCCCGCCCTGGTGGCCGCCGCGCTGACCGTCGTCGCCCGGCCCGCTCCGGCGAACGCCGCACCGGAGGCCGAGTGCCTGGCCGACCTGCTCCGGGACGCCTGATGGCGACGATTCCCTGGCTCGTCGATGTGCTGCGCGCCGCCGGGGTCCAGGTCGTCGTCGAGGGCGACTGGCTCAACCGGATGCGGCCCGGCTCGTTCGACCCGATCGGGGTGCTCTGGCACCACACCGCCTCGACCTCCAGCGCCAGCAACCCGCACCCCGCGCTCGGCATCTGCATCAACGGCCGCTCCGACCTGCCCGGCCCGCTGTGCCAGGCACTCGTCGACTACCACGGCGTCTTCCACGTCATCTCCGCCGGGCGCTGCAACCACGCCGGGGTCAGCGGCGGCAGCGGGCCGATCCCCGCCGGGGACGGCAACACGCTCATGATCGGGTGGGAGATCGACTACAACGGCGTCAGCCAGGAGATGACCGCCGCGCAGTACAACGCCTCGCTCGCCGCCACCGCCGCCGTGCTCACCCGGCTCGGCCGGGACAGCAGCTACGCCCGGGGCCACCGGGAGACCAGCACCACCGGCAAGATCGACCCGTCGTTCATCGACCTGAACGTCATGCGGGCCGACGTCGCCGCGCGGATGGCCGGCGGCACGGCCTGGTCCTCCACGGTGGACAACACCACCGCCGGTCGGTTCACCGCCAGCGCCAACTGGGGCGTGTCCACGTTCTCCAGCCAGCGGTACGGCGCCGACTACCGGTACGCCGACCCGGTCGCCGCCAGCGACCCCGCCTGGTACCGGTTCAACGTGCCGGCGGCCGGCAACTACCGGGTCGAGGCCTGGTGGCCGACGAACTCGGGCTACAACAGCGCCACCCCGTACATCGTCGCCACCAGCACCGGCAACAAGACGGTGTACGTCGACCAGCGGGTGACCGGTGGGCAGTGGCGGGTCCTGGGCACGTTCACGCTGCCGGCCGGGGACGCCAACCGGGTGGCGGTGAGTCGGTGGAGCAACGCCACCGGCCTGGTCATCGCCGACGCCGTCCGCCTCACCCGAGTCTGACCTCGGCCGTCCGAGTCTGACCTCGGCCGTCCGGGTCCGCCCGTGGCCGTCCGGGCTTGATCGACTCGGCTTTCTGAAAGTCGGGGGGTCCCAGGCATGATGATGCCCCGACTTCTTGTAACCCGAGTGGATCAAACCGGGTGCCGGATGTCGGTGGGTTGATCTAAGGTCGTCGCTCCACCTCAACAAGGGAGCGCAGTGATCCGCTTTTCCACCGTCCTGGCCGCCGGCATCGCTGCCGCCGCCACGGTCACGCTGGTCGCCGGCCCGGCGCAGGCCGACACCGTCAACCGGTCCGCGCACGCCCATTTCGACGGCGACGGCAGCATGTTCGTCGACGTGACCCGGCCAGCGGTCGGCGACACAGTTGTCGACGTCCAGTGGCAGAAGAGCGTCTGTGCCGTCACCGACGGCGTGCGCGGCTGTGACAGCGTCTCCCGCCGCGCGTACGACGTGCCGGTCACCCGCTTCTCGTTCTCGCTGACGGGTGCGAAGCTCACCGCGACGGTGCCGTACCAGGAGTCTCAGCAGCACTGCGACTTCGTCGACGGCGACGAGATCTGCGGCGAGCGGCGGGAAAGCACGGAAACCACCACCCTCAAGGTCACCTGGGTGGCTCTCGACGAGCCGCTGCAGCGCGAGCGGTGGACGGGTGAGGACGGCAGCGTGCACATCAGCACGTCCGCGTGGACGACCGTCTCGGGCAGCGGTTTCGGCGCCACGTACGACGAGTCGGCGACCAGCTTCGGCCAACTGAGCCGGACGCGGACCATCCCGCCGGCCGCCTGAGCAAGCCCGGCACCGACAGAGGCCGCGGGGGCGTGACCTGAATCGTCACGCCCCCGCAGCCTGTCGAGAGCACTCAGCTCCGGGAGCAGCTTGCCCCGTTGAGCGAGAAGTTGGTCGGGGACGAGTACGCCCCGCTCAGCGTGCCCTGGTAGCCGAAGCTGGCCGTGCCGCCGGGTGCGATGGACCCGTTGTGGCTGATGTTGCGGGCGGTCACCGAGGAGCCGCTCTGGCTCACCGTGGCGTTCCAGGCGTTGGTGACCTGCTGCCCGCCGGGCAGGCTGTAGTTCAGCGTCCAACCGTTGATCGCGCTCGACCCGGTGTTGCTGATCAGCACGTCGGCGGTGAAGCCGTTGTTCCACGAGTTGGCGGTGTACTTCACCGCGCACCGGGCGCCGCCCGGCGGCGGGGTCGTCGGCGGCTGGCCGCCGCCGTTGACGTTGGCCGAGAACGAGGTCACCGCGAGGCCGACGCCGCCCTGCCAGGGCTCGAAGCCGGCCTGGATGCTGGTCAGGTACCAGGAGTTGGTGATCGCGCCCCGGTTGCGGGTGTCGTTGATGAAGTCCAGGACGCTGAAGTTCAGGCTGGAGATCGCCGACGACGCGACGTAGGAGATGACGTTGTTGGAGCCGTTGCTGCCCCGCCAGACCTCCCAGGTGCGGCCGGCCAGGTTCGTGGTGCCGACGACCGAGCCGATGGGCTGGATCGGACCCTGCCGGTTGAGCCAGATCATGATCTCCATCTGGTTCACCCCGTCGCGCTTGGGCGAGGGGTCCAGCCAGATGTCGTACGACGCGTTGTAGGTCGCCCCACCGACGTAGCGGTAGGAGATGCTGCTGGTGGCGCTGCTGATCTGGCTCACCTGCATCGGCAGGTTCGTGCCGGGGGAGCAGTTGGTGTAGTGACAACCAAGGAACACCGAGGGGTACGCCGTCGGTGCGCCGTTGGTGGGGCTGCTGCCGTTGAGGGTGGTGATCTCGAAGCCGTTGCTGGTCGCGTTGATGCACTGCTGGGCGGTGGTGCCCCAGCGGTTGTTCTGCACCACGTACCGCCCCTGGATCACGGTCGAGCCGTACTGCTCGCAGATCAGGGTGTCGGCGGAGGCGGTGCCGCCGAACGCCACCGCTACCAGCGAACTGGCGAGCAGCAGGCCGGCGGCGGCCAGGGCCCGAAGTTGACGTTTCATGACGCTCCTTGACTCGGCGCATGCCGGGCGCCGGATGTGGTGGGGTCGTGCGGGAGCGCTCCCACGCTCAGAGACACATTTACATGTCTGAAACTGCTGCGCAACCGCACTCGTCAAAGTGAGGAATCGTGCGGATTGCCCCGCCGCGCCGGACGGCTGTCGACGGCCAGCGGCTCACGACCGCGACACGCCGACGAGCGGCTCCGGTCGGGCCGATCGGGCCTGGCGTGCGTCGATCGCTCCGAGTAGCGTGTTGCCTCCAACGCGTTCCGCTCCCCCTCCGGAGGCGTACACCACCATGGGTGGCTCCCCCCTGCGCATTCTCGTCGTCGGCGCGGGCATCGCCGGCCTGGCCGTGGCCCGGGCGCTGCGCCTCGCCGGCTTCCGGCCCGACGTCACGGAGAAGCTGCCACCGGGGGAGTGCACCGAAGCTGGCCTCTACCTGCCCGGCAACGCCGCCCGCGCGCTGCACCGGCTCGGCCTGCACCACCCGGTCCGCCCGCTCGGGCAGGTGATCCACCGGCAACGGTTCTTCGACGCCACCGGCGCGCGACTCTGCGAGGTCGACCTGGACACCCTCTGGGCCGGCGTCGGCGAATGCCGGGCGCTGCCCCGAGCCGACCTGCACCGGGTGCTGCTCAGCGGCGCCGGCGGCGCCGTCCGGCACGGCGCCGAGGTCCGCACCCTGGAGCTGCTGCCGGGGGCGGTCGGTGTCACCTTCACCGACGGCACCACCACCGAGTACGACCTGGTCATCGGCGCCGACGGGCCACGTTCCTCGGTGCGCGCGCTGGCCGCGCTCGGCGGGCCGCCCCGCCCGGTCGGTCAGGTGGTCTACCGGGCGGTGCTGCGCGACGGCCCGCCCGTCACCGAGTGGACCGCCCTGCTCGGCCAGCGCTCCGGGTTCCTCATGGTGCCGATCGGCGCCGGGCGACTGCACCTCTACGCCGACGAGGCCGGCACGGAGGCGCCCGCCGACCCGCTGGCCCGGCTGCGCGACCTCTTCGCCGACTACCGCGGCCCGGTGCCGGAGGTGCTGGCGGCACTCGACCGGGTGCACGTCGGGATCACCGACGAGGTCGAGTTGGGCCGCTGGCACCGGGGAAGGGTGCTCCTGGTCGGGGACGCCGCCCACGCCACCGCGCCCACACTGTCGCAGGGTGCGGCGATGGCGCTGGAGGACGCGGTGGTGCTGGCGGAGTCGCTGCACGCCGCCGGCAGCGTGGAAGCGGCCCTGGTGGCGTACGAGAGTCGTCGTCGTCCGCGTACCCGATGGGTGCGGGACCGGACCCGGGACCGCAACCGAACCAGGGACGTGCCGCCGGCGCTGCGCGACCCGCTGCTGCGCGGGCGCGGCGGCCGGATCTTCGGTGAGCACTACCGGCTACTGCTCGGCCCGCTGTAGGCCCGTAGTAGATCGTGTCACGCCACCCCACGCGGCGCTGCGACCTGCCGGGGACTATCCTCCTTGCGGATGACGGCCCGCCGATAACCAGCGTGTGCCGAGCGGGACAACCGAGAACCGGAGGCCACTCGTGACCACCGTCGCACCCAAGCCGGTCGTGACCCGGCCCTGGCCGGTCCGGGAGCCGGTCAAGGGGTCGGCCATCGCGCGGCTGCTGCGAACCACGGACGCGAAGCAAATCGGGATCATGTATATGGTCACCGCGTTCGTGTTCTTCATGATCGGTGGCCTGATGGCCCTGGTCATGCGGGCTGAGCTGGCCCGACCCGGGCTGCAGTTCCTGTCGCCCGAGCAGTACAACCAGCTCTTCACGATGCACGGCACGATCATGTTGCTGTTCTTCGCGACGCCGATCGTGTTCGCTTTCGCCAACTACATCGTGCCGATCCAGATCGGCGCGCCCGACGTCTCCTTCCCCCGCCTGAACAGCTTCGCCTACTGGCTGTACCTGTTCGGCGGCACGATGGCGACCGCCGGTTTCATCACCCCGGGTGGCGCCGCCGACTTCGGCTGGTTCGCGTACGCGCCGCTGAGCAGCGTCGAGCACTCGCCCGGCGTCGGCGCCAACATGTGGATCATGGGTCTGGCCATCTCCGGTCTGGGCACCATCCTCGGCGCGGTGAACATGATCACCACGGTGCTCACCCTGCGTGCGCCCGGCATGACCATGTTCCGGATGCCGATCTTCACGTGGAACATCCTGGTCACCAGCCTCCTGGTGATCCTGGTCTTCCCGCTGCTGGCCGCCGCGCTCTTCGCGCTCGCCGCGGACCGCATCCTCGGCGCCCACGTGTACGACGCCGCGACCGGTGGGCCGATGCTCTGGCAGCACCTGTTCTGGTTCTTCGGGCACCCCGAGGTCTACATCGTCGCGCTGCCGTTCTTCGGCATCATCAGCGAGGTCATCCCGGTCTTCTCCCGCAAGCCGATCTTCGGCTACAAGGGTCTGGTCGCCGCGACCGTCGCGATCGCCGCGCTCTCCATGAGCGTCTGGGCGCACCACATGTTCGCCACCGGCCAGGTGCTGCTGCCGTTCTTCAGCTTCCTGAGCTACCTGATCGCCGTGCCGACCGGTATGAAGTTCTTCAACTGGATCGGCACCATGTGGCGGGGTCAGGTCAGCTTCGAGACGCCCATGCTCTGGGCGATCGGCTTCCTGGTCACCTTCCTCTTCGGTGGTCTCACCGGTGTGCTGCTGGCCAGCCCGCCGATCGACTTCCACGTGTCGGACTCGTACTTCGTGGTGGCGCACTTCCACTACGTGCTCTTCGGCACCATCGTGTTCGCGGTCTTCGCCGGCATCTACTTCTGGTTCCCGAAGATGTTCGGCCGGATGCTCGACGAGCGCCTGGGCAAGGTGCACTTCTGGCTCACCATGATCGGTTTCCACACCACGTTCCTGGTGCAGCACTGGCTCGGCAACGAGGGCATGCCCCGCCGGTACGCCGACTACCTGCCCAGCGACGGCTTCACCACGCTGAACACGATCTCCACGATCGGCGCGTTCATCACCGGTATCTCCACGCTGCCGTTCCTCTACAACTGCTGGAAGTCGTACAAGACCGGCCCGGTGGTCGAGGTGAACGACCCCTGGGGTCACGGCAACTCGCTGGAGTGGGCGACCAGCAGCCCGCCGCCGCTGCGCAACTTCGACCGGATGCCCCGCATCCGCTCCGAGCGGCCGGCGTTCGACGAGAAGTTCCCGGAGCTGGCTGCCGGCGGCCAGAGCCTGGCCGGCCCGCCGGAGGGTGGCTCGAAGCCGCTCACCAGCGAGTCGGACGGCGGTGCCAGCTACCGCGAGGACACCGCAAGCGACATCGACCGGCACTGACGAGAAAGCCCAGCCGTACGACGGGCGCCGCCCCCGGAACCACCGGGAGCGGCGCCCGTCGCCATGTCGGGATGACTGTTGATTGACACGCCCCGTTGGTCAGCAGCGGGTTGACCCGTCGGCCACAGCGCTGACGCAACGGCGTGGGGCTGGGTGCCCCGAAGTGACTGATGCCTGTGAGTCATCTTGATGACTCACAGGCATCACGCTCTTCACCATGCATGCGGGCCGGATGCCGGCGGACACCGGACTGGTCGACGCCGCGCGGCACGCCCGGGACTGACCAGCTCGCTGCGCCTGCGACCGTCAACGCGTCGGCGGGAGACCGGTCGGGGCGGCCCGGTCAGCGGGCGGCGGGGGTGAGGTCGGCCTCGACGGGCGGCGGCGGGGTGTCCGCGTCGGCGTTGCGGCGGCGGCGTAGCTCGATCGGGAGCACCACCAGGGTGACAAGTGCGCCGAGTGCGCCGGTGACCACGAAGCCCCAGAGCGGCGCGGTGGCGTCGATGACCGCACCGGCGAGCGGCGCGCCGATCGCGATGCCGACGGTGACCGCCGATCCGTGCAGGCCCATGGCCTCACCGCGGACGGCGGCCGGGACCAGGCGGCTGACCGCGTCGGAGGACGCCGCGATGGTCGGCGCACAGAGAGCGCCGGCCGGGATCAGCGCCAGGCACAGCAGCCACCAGTGCGCGCCGCCCAACCCGACCGGGATGGTGCACAGGGCGAGTGCGGCGGTCAGTGCCAGCGGGGAGAACGAACGGTGCACGGCCCCGTAGGCGAAACCGCCGACCAGCGAGGCGACCGCCCAGATGGCCAGCACCACGCCGGTCCAGCTGACCTCGCCGCTGGCCCGCAGGACGGCGACCACCGCCACGTCGGTGCCGCCGAGCACCAGGGTCGCCGCCGCGCTGAGCGCCAGCACGGCGAGCAGTCGCGGCGTGAGCCACTCCCGACGCGGCACCCGGCGCTGCGGACCGGTGGCCTCGGCGGCACCGCGGGTCGGCGGGTCGACCACCCACAGGGCGATCCCGGCGGCGACGATTCCGCCGCCGACCAGGTACATGGTGGTCTGCGCGGAGATCGCGGTGACCAGGGCCACTGCCAACGCCGGGCCGATCATGAAGGACAGTTCCACAGACATCGAGTCCAGCGCGTACGCGGGGCGGCGTTGGTCCTCCGGAACCAGCGTGGCGATCGACTGCCGGACCACGGAGAAGATCGGCAGGGCCAGGCAGCCGGCCACGAAGGCCGCCGGCAGCAGCAGCGGGTACGGCAGGCCGGGCGCGGTGGACCAGAAGATCGCCTCGGCGATGGCGGTGAGCACCAGCACCGGGCGCAGGCCACGCCGGTCCACCAGTCGGCCCAGTAGCGGCCCGCCGATCGCCGCGCCCACGGTGACGGCCGTGCCCACCAGGCCGGCGGCCCCATAGCCTCGATCGAGGTCGAGCACCACGTGGAAGGTCAGCGTCACCCCGGTCGCGGTGAGCGGGATGCGGGCAAGCACGGCGACCAACAGAAGCGACCGCAGGCCGGGCAGGGCGAGCGCCTGCCGGTAAGGTTTCATGTTCACGTAGGTCCGTACCTCCGGCGACATCCTCGGCCGGCGGCGGCCCGATGGCCAACGATTTACGGTCTTATGCGGCCCTGATCACAGGCTCACCGTGCAGGGTCACCCCGGCGCCATCCATGGCACGCAGTGCCGCGTCGGTGGTCGCCGGGGCGACGGCCGCGGTGAGCTCGAGCAGCACGGTGGTGGCGAACCCCTCCCGGGCCGCGTCCAGCGCGGTCGCCCGCACGCAGTGGTCGGTGGCGATGCCGACCACGTCCACCCGGTCCACGTCGTGCCGGCGCAGCCAGTCGGCCAGGCACTCGCCGTCGTCGGCGTGCCCCTCGAACCCGGAGTACGCCGCCGCGTGCTCGCCCTTGTGGAAGATCGCCTCGACCCGACCGGTGTGCAGCTCGGGGTGGAACTCCGAGCCGGTGGTGCCGACCACGCAGTGCCGCGGCCAGGACTCCACGAAATCCGGCGGATCGCCGAAGTGCGCACCCGGGTCGACGTGGTAGTCCTTGGTGGCGACCACGTGCGACCAGCGGTCCGGCTCGGAGGCGAGCAGCCGGGAGATGCCGGCGGCCACGCCCGCGCCGCCCGCGACGGCCAGCGAGCCACCCTCACAGAAGTCGTTCTGCACGTCCACGATGATCAGCGCGTTGGCCATCGGGAGTCTCCCTTCGAGATCGGATCGAGCGGAGGGCTCAGTCGGCGGGCACGACGGAGACCGGCACCGCCGGGTCGCCGGCCGAAAGCTTCAGCCCCTCCCACGGGATGGAGATCAGGCATTCGCGCAGGTGCGCGCGCGACTGGTCGAGGGTGGGCAGCGACTCCGGCTCACCCGCGACCACGTACGAGTGTTGGAGCATGCGGTCGTTGGGCTGTCGGTCCGGTACGCCCTGCGGCACGATGATCTCCTCGGTGGCGGTGCCGGTCGGCTTGTGCCGGCGGACCGCGACCTTCCTGCCGCCGATTGTGGCCTTGTGCTCGGAGCGCTTCACCACCGGCCGTCCCTCGACCTCGACGAGCTTGTAGACCAGCCCGGCGGTCGGCGCACCGGAGCCGGTCACCACGGCCGTGCCGGCGCCGTACATGTCCACCGGTTCGGCGGCCAGGGCGGCGATCGAGTACTCGTCGAGGTCGCCGGAAACAATGATCTTGGTCTCGGTGGCGCCCAACGAGTCGAGCAGCTCCCGGGACTGTTGGGCGATCACCGCGAGGTCGCCCGAGTCGATCCGTACCGCCCGCAGCTCCGGCCCGGCGACCGCTATCGCGTTGCGGATGCCCTGGCTGATGTCGTACGTGTCGACAAGCAGCGTGGTGTCCTTGCCCAGCGTGGCGACCTGCGAGGCGAACGCCGCCCGCTCGTCGTCGTGCAACAGGGTGAAGGCGTGCGCCGCCGTGCCCGCCGTCGGGATGCCGTAGCGCGCACCGGCGGCGAGGTTGGAGGTGAACCGGAAGCCGGCCAGGTACGCGGCCCGCGCCGCCGCCACCGCCGCCTCCTCGTGGGCCCGGCGCGACCCCATCTCGATGAGCGCTCGACCCCGTGCCGCGGTCACCATCCGTGCCGCCGCCGCGGCCACCGCGCTGTCGTGGTTGAGCACGGAGAGCACGAGTGTCTCCAGCACCACACACTCGGCGAAACCGCCGGAGACGGTGAGGATCGGTGAACCGGGGAAGAACAGCTCACCCTCGGCGTACCCGTCGATGTCGCCGGTGAAGCGGTAGTCGGTGAGCCAGGCCGCGGCCGCGTCGTCGACCACCCCGGTCCGCAGCAGGAAGTCGACCTCGGTGGGGTCGAACCTGAAGTCGCGGATCAGCTCGATCAGCCGGGCCGTTCCGGCGACCACGCCGTAGCGGCGGCCGCTGGGCAGCCGGCGGCTGAACACCTCGAAGACGCACCGGCGGTCGGCGGTGCCGTCCTTCAGTGCCGCACTGACCATGGTCAGCTCGTAGTGGTCGGTCAGCAGTGCGGGGTGGTTGATGCTCACGCCCCCAGCCTAAGGTTCAGTCCGCGTCGCCGCCCTCGTGGCCCGGGATCGCGCGCAGCGCGGCCCCCAGTTCGGCTCGGCCGGCCACGCCGAGCTTGGCGTAGATCCGCTGGAGGTGGTTTTCCACAGTGCGCGCCGAGAGGTAGAGCCGTTCCGCGATGGCCCGGCTGGGTGTGCCGTGCGCGGCGAGGCGGGCAACCTGCCACTCGCGTCCGGTGAGCACCGGTGCGCCCGCGTGCAGCGCTGGCGTCCGGATCAGGTCGCAACCGCCGAGCAGGCCCGCCAGGCGTTCCCGGGCGTCGTTGGCCGCCGTGGAGTGCTGCCGGCGCAACCGCTGCACGGCCTGGGCGGTGGCCTCGGCGGCATACACGGCCAACTCCAGTGCGGCGTAGTCGTCGGCGACCGCGAGCAGATCCGCGGCGGAGTCGGTCACCGCGGCGCGGGCGTGCCGGGCCAGCAGCGGTGGAAGCACCCCGTCGACCCGCTCGGAAAGCTCGGCCAGGCGCTGCGCCACCGTGCGCCGGCCACCATCGGAGCAGGTGGGCCCGACCGGCATGCCGGCCTGATCCAGCCGGACGAGATCGTGCAGGACGTGCACCTCGTGCCCGGCGAAGCCATCCGAGCGCAGCCGGTCGACCAGGTCACTGAGCTGCTTGACCGCACCCGGCAGGTCACCCGACGCGGCGAGCGTCGCACCGCGGGCCTGCTCCAGCCACGGGTAGAGCACCGCCATGCCGGGTGCGTGGGTGCGGTCCGCCTCGGCCATCGCCACCGCGGCCTGCGTGGCGTCACCGCGCAGCGCGGCCGACTGGGCGCGCTCGGCCTGGGCCAGACCGGCGTAGACCCGGCTGGTGGCCAACACCGCGCAGGCACCCAGCGAGGCCCGGATGGCGGCGTCGCTCTGCCCGCGCAACCGGGCCGCGTACGACTGGAGGATGGCCAGGTAGCCGGTGCCGAGCCGGAAGTCACCGGCGCCGGCGAGGTCGGCGAACTCGTCGGCCACTATCGCGTCGATCCCGGCCAGGTCTCCGGTCAACATGAGCCGGGTGCCCCGGGCCAACTCCAGAGCCAGTTGCAGGTACGGCATGTCGGTGCGCCAGTTGGCCACGGCGGAGTGCACCTGGGCGATCGCCGTACCGCTGCGGGTCAGCTGGCCCTGCGCGGCCTGGACGTACGCGATGGTGCAGCGGGCCAGCTCGCGGGCGGCGACGCCGGCGGCCGGCCGGTCCAACACCTGTTGACTGAGCCGGACCGCGGTGGTCGTGTCCAGTCGGTGCAGGCGCATGATCGCCTCGAAGGCGTGCACCCGGGACCGGTCCGCGGAGTCGCTGAGCTGCTCGACGCGGCTCGCGATCTCCTCCACGGTGGACTCCTGGCTCAGCCCCCAGTAGCTGACCATCCCGCGCACGGTCAGCCAACGGCAGAGCCGCCACTCGTCGCCGGGCTCGGGGGTCACCGCGTCGAGGACGTCGATGGCCTCGTCCGGCCGGTCGGCGAACATCAGGATGGTGGCCAGCAGCTCCGCCGCGTCGGAGCCACCACCGGCGTGCAACGCGGCACGTGCCAGCCGGGTCGCCAGCGGCACGTCGTAGCGGGTGAACGCCTGGACCGCCGCGTCCACCAACAGGGCCGGGTCCTGTGCGGTGCCCGAGTCGAGGCGCCACACCGCGACCCGCAGCAGGTCGTCGCGGCGGCGCTTGCCGACCTGCTCGAGCAGCTCCGCGAGGTGGGCCTGAAGTCGGCGGGTGCGGCTGACCGGGCAGCGGCGGCGCATCACCTCGCCGTAGAGCGGGTGGGCCAGCCGCACGTTGGTGCGCCGGTCGTGCTGGACCACGCTGATCAGCCCGCGCTCCTCGGCGGTCTCCACGTCCGACTGGTCGGCGGCCTGCCGCAGGAGGTACAGGCCGAGTGGTTCGCCGAACGCGACCAGCTCGACGACCGCGCGGACGCCGTCGGTGAGTTTGCCGACCCGGGTGTCGATGAGGTCGGTCAGGTTGGGCGCCAGCTCCAGTCGCCCGGTCCACTTCCAGATCCCGTAGGTGCGTTTCAGCTCGGAGCTGCCGTTGGCGGCGTGCACCAGCTCCCGCAGCAACAGCGGGTTTCCGGCCGACAGTCGGCCGAGCCGGTCGGCGGAGCCGGCGTCGACCGGGCCGCCCAGGATCGCCGCCAACAGACCGGCGGTCTCCGCCTGCGGCATCGGGGTCAGCTCGACGTGCTCGACCAGATCGTCTGTCCAGAGTGCGCGGATCGGCAGGGGGATCTGCTCGCCGTCGCGCAGGGTGCCGACCACTGCGGCGTTCTCCGAGCGGGCGACCAGATGGACCAGCGCCGCCGAGGGTGGGTCGAGCAGGTGGGCGTCGTCGATGGCGAGCACGATCCGTCGACCAGCCGCCTGCTGTTGCAGCACGTTGAGCGCCCAGCGCAGGATGCCGGCGGGGGAGAGGCCCTGGGGCTGCTCGGCGGGGAGGACCTGCACCAGCCCGCCGAACGGCAGCGCCGCGGTGGTGGCGCTGGCCGCGATGGTCCAGATCGCGAAGCGTTCGGTGGGCAACGTGCTCAGGCCCTCGCGCAGCAGCCGACTCTTGCCGATCCCGGCGCTGCCGCTGAAGAAGAGCCCACGACCAGCCTCGCCGGTCACCGCCGCCAACAGGCGGTTGAGCTCGTCGGTCCGGCCGACGAACTTCCATCGACTCATTCGCGCAGCATATCGACCGGAATCCGTCCGCGCCCGCACCGTCACTCAACGAAGTTGAGTAGTCGCACAATTACCGGTGAGTATCCGAAGTGTTCCGCCTGGTTGCCAACCCGCACGTAGTCTTCCGGCATCCGGGTTTCTTCACCGGATTTCGCACCCGACCGGGCATCCGGTCGCCTGCCCCGGGAGGCCACCTGATGAAGCAGGGCCCTCTCCCCTCGGTCGACTCGTCCGACGACGTGGCCGGCCCAGTCGACCTGCCCAGCTGCGGTCCGCTGCCCACCCAGGTCGGCGTGACCGGCCCGGCCCCGGACGAGCCCCTTGGCGTGGTCGCGGTCGGCCCGGCCGGTGCCGAGCGACGCGCCGTGCTCGCCACGCTGCTCGGGCTCGACCCGGTCATGCTCACCGTGCCGGCCGGCAGTTGGCTACTGGTACGCAACGCCAAGGTGCCCACCCGGGCGGCGTTCGTGCCCGGATACCGCCAGCCCCACTCCTACGGGGCAGACCGAAACGCGGCCGGCCCGGCGTTGGCCCGTCCACCCCGGCGGGTCGAGCTGAGCGTGCCCGAGCCGCTGCTGCGGCACTTCACCCTGATCGACTCACCGGACACCGCCACGTTCGGCCTGGCCGGCAGGCCGGTGCTGCTCGACGCGGTGGGTCGGGCCGGTGCGCTGCTCTTCGTGATCGCCGCCGACCAGGCGTTCACCGCCGCCGAGCTGAACCTGCTCGCCGAGGTCGCACCGACCTCGGTGCACGTCGTCTTCGCGGTGACGCCCGGCGCGGCAGGTTGGTCCCCGCCGGCCGACGGTATGGCGACGACGGAGGACGCGGGGGCGTCCGTCCCGCCGGCTGCCGGTCGGGCGACCGAGGTGGACGCGGCCGCGGTGACCGTGGCGGCCCACCGCGCGGCACTGCTGGCCGCGGTGCCGGCACTGGCCGGCGCGCGGTGGTTCCCGGTCGACGCCCACTCCGCCGACTCCGCCGCCGACCTGCGGCGGGCGTTGGTGGGTTGGTCGTCGGACGAGGGGCTGCGGCGGGCCAGCGCCGACCCGCCGGTGCCGCCGGGCCAGCACGACCGGGTCGCCGTGGCCACCGATCCGGGCGGCTGGTCCGAGCACCTCGACCGGCAGACCCGATCGTGTGCGCAGCGGATCCGTCAGCATCTCGCACTGGAGTTGGCGAACATCCACCTGCGGGCCGTCCAGGAGATCGTGTTCGGGGTCGGTTGCGCGGGCCTACCGGACCTCCTGGATCGGGAGATGGCGGCGTTGTCGCTGTTGGCCACCGCCCAGTGCGACCACGCGGTGCGCGGCATCCTGGCCGACACCGCGGCCCGGGTGCTCGGTGGGCCGCCGGTCGAAGGAGTGCGGCGGCGGATCGCCACCGCCGTTCAGTACGGCCTGGCCGATGATCGGCCCGGCCACGAGCTGGACAAGGTGCTCCTGATCACCAGCACGGCCGGGGTGGCCACGTTGACCGGCCAAGAGGCGATCGACGCCCTCGCCAACTATCCGCCCGCGTCCCGCGACGAGGTGCTCCCGCCGGTCGCGGTGGCGCTCTCCGGCGGGTGCTGGCAGCAGTGGCGTACCCCCGGCAACGACGACCACAGCGCGGCGCGGGCCTGGTCCCAGCGCGCGGTGCGGGAGGTCGAGTTGGGGTTGTCCCGGGAGGTCTCCCGACGGTTCGAGGTGATCCGCCTCTCGCTGGGCGCGGTGCTCTCCGATGCAGTCGATCACGGCATCCTGCTCGCCTGACGGCGTGGCCGCCCCCGTGTCCGGGGCCGCGTCGCCGCACGCGTCCGACGGTCTCCGGGGCGGGCCAGGGGTGTCCGGGCTGGGCGATCCGTGCCCGGCCGGCGTTCCGGTTCCTCGGTTCCGGGAAACCGGTGGCACGATGGGGGGTATGGCGGCTCCACAGGTTGCACCGGTCGAGACGCCGGACACTGACGAGGTGCCGGCGGCTGACCGGCAATGGGTGACGATCGTGTGGGACGACCCGGTCAATCTGATGACGTACGTGACCTGGGTCTTCCAGAAGCTTTTCGGCTACAGCCGGGAGAGGGCCGAGCAGTTGATGCTGGACGTGCACCACAAGGGCCGTGCCGTGGTCTCCACAGGTGCACGGGAGCGGATGGAGCACGACGCGTCGCAGCTGCACGCGTACGGGCTGTGGGCGACGGTGGACAAGTCGTGAGCATGTTCCGCCGGCAGGCCGGCCGCTACGTCGCCACCTTCGCCGTCGACGAGGTGCGGGTGCTGCGCAAGGTCGCCTCCGAGGTGGTTGGCCTGCTCACCGACGGCTTCGACCACACCGACCCGGTCGTCGGTCGGCTCTTCCCGGCGGTCTATCCGCAGGACGCTCCCGGGACGGCCGAGTTCCGCCGCTACACCGAGGGTGACCTGAAGACCGCGAAGATCGATCAGGCGGGGGCGATCCTGGCCGCGCTGCCGGACGACGCCGGCGGTGAGGTGCGGCTGGACGCCGAGGCGGCCGAGGCGTGGCTGCGGGCGCTCAACGACGCCCGGCTCGCGATGGGCGTCCGTCTGGAGATCAAGGACGGCACCGACCTGGGCGAGGAGTTGGACGACGCGGTCGCTGAGGACCCGGGATCCAGCCGGGTGTTCCAGCTTTCGGTCTACGCGTACCTCGGATATTTGCAGGAGTCGCTGCTCAACGCCTTGATCGACTAAGCGTGACCGGCACCACTTCGGCCCGTGCCCGACAGGCGTTAGGCTGGTGCACGTGCTGAGCATCGACCGGTCGATCATCGACGCGATCGTCGCCCACGCGCGCCGGGATCACCCCGACGAGGCGTGCGGCGTGGTCGCCGGTCCCGTCGGCAGCGACACCCCGACCCGGCACATCCCGATGGACAATGCCGCGCGGTCGATGACCTTCTACGAGTTCGACTCGATGGAGCACCTGCGCGTGTGGCGGGAGATGGACGACCGGGACGAGGAGCCCGTCGTCATCTACCACTCGCACACCGCCACCGAGGCGTACCCGTCGCGGACGGATGTCTCCTTCGCCGGTGAGCCGGGCGCGCACTACCTGCTCGTCTCGACCCGCGAGCCCGACTCGGAGGAGATCCGGTCGTTCCGGATCGTCGACGGCGTGGTCGCCGAGGAGCCGGTCCAGATCGTGGAGGCCGGGGTCGACCCGCATGCCGTCCAGTCCTACATGTTCGGGCAGAGCCCGGCGACCGTCGACTACGAGTGTTCCGGCCGCTGATCCGTCAGCCCCCGCACTCGTCTCGTCCCGTCACCGTAGGCACACCCGATCGAGGAGTTCGACATCATGGCCATTGAGGTTCGCATCCCCACCATCCTGCGCAACTACACCGGCGGCGCCAAGGTCGTCGACGGCGCCGGCGACACCCTCGCCGATCTGCTCACCGACCTGGATTCCCGGCACGGCGGCCTGCGCGGCCGGCTGATCACCGAGACCGGCACGCTGCACCGTTTCGTCAACGTCTACGTGAACGACGAGGACGTCCGTTTCCTCGGCGCACTGGACGCCAAGCTCTCCGACGGCGACAGCGTCACCATCCTGCCGGCCGTGGCCGGCGGCGCGTTCGGCTTCGCCGCGGCTGCGGCGATCAGCTCGCACAGCGCCGCGGCTGCGGCGATCAGCTCGCACAGCGCCGCGGTAGTGGCGGCCAGCGGGCACGCCGCCGTCGCGGCCAGCTGAGGGCGGCCGCCGTGGCGCGGTACGAAAGCCTGCTCGACGCCTGTGGGGGCACGCCGCTGGTCGGCCTGCCCCGGCTCTCGCCGGCGGTGCCCGACGGTGCCCCGCCGGTGCGGCTCTGGGCCAAGCTCGAGGACCGCAACCCCACCGGCAGCATCAAGGACCGCGCGGCGCTGTTCATGGTCCGGGCGGCGGAGGAGGCTGGCCGGCTCCGGGCGGGTGACACCATCCTCGAGCCGACGAGTGGCAACACCGGCATCTCGTTGGCGATGGTGGCCAAGCTCCGCGGCTACCGGCTGGTCTGCGTGATGCCGGAGAACGTCTCCACGGAGCGGGTCCAGTTGCTCCGGATGTACGGTGCCGAGATCATCTTCTCGCCGGCAGCGGGTGGTTCCAACCAGGCGGTCGTCACCGCCAAGCAGATCTCGGCGGAGCATCCCGACTGGGTGATGCTCTACCAGTACGGCAACGAGGCCAACGCGCGGGCGCACTACGAGACGACCGGGCCGGAGCTGCTGCACGACCTGCCCAACATCACGCACTTCGTGGCCGGGCTCGGCACCACCGGCACCCTGATGGGCACCGGGCGCTACCTGCGGGAAAAGGTCGAGGGCATTCAGGTCGTGGCCGCCGAACCGCGCTACGGCGAGTTGGTCTACGGCCTGCGCAACATCGACGAGGGTTACGTGCCGGAGCTCTACGACGCCTCGGTGCTCTCCCGGCGCTTCTCGGTCGGCACCCGGGACGCGGTGCTGCGTACCCGCCAACTCGTGGAGGTGGAGGGCATCTTCGCCGGCTTCTCCACGGGTGCCATCCTGCATGCCGCGCTGGCGGTGGCGCACGAGGCGGTCCGCGACGGTCGGCGGGCCGACGTGGCCTTCGTGGTCTGCGACGGTGGATGGAAATACCTGTCCACCGGCGCGTACGGCGGGACGCTCGCCGATGCCGAGGACGCCCTGGAAGGGCAGCTCTGGGCCTGACCGCACCGGTCTTCCCGCTACGGGCCGTCGACGTGCGTCGACGGCCCGTAGCGCATCCACCCGCACCGTGAGTGTGTGTCACGTTCGTGACAACTTCCGGCGGATGATTCTTGCCGCCCGGTGCCCCAGCGTAGGCTGCGCAGCGTGACGTACGCGTCGGTAGAGATCATGGCTGAGGCAATGGCCGACACGGATGCTACTGACAGTGACAGCGAGACGACTCGATGCGACTGACCGTCCTGGGCAGCGCCGGCAGTTTTCCCGGCCCCGAGTCGCCCTGCTCGGCCTATCTCGTCGAAGCTGACGGCTTCCGGCTCCTTGTCGACTTCGGCTCCGGCTCGTTGTCCAGCCTCCAGCGGTACGCGGGACTGCACGCCCCGGACGCGATCCTGCTGACCCACCTGCACTGCGACCACATGTTCGACGCCGTTCTGTACGTGGTCGTGCGCCGGTACGCCCCGGACGGCCCCTATCCACCGTTGCCGGTGTACGCGCCCGCCGGCGCACCGGACCGGCTCAGCGCCGCGTACGGCGACGACGGCTCAGTGGAGGACGTCTACCAGTTCTACGCCCTCCAGCCGGGCACCTTCCCGATCGGCCCGTTCGCGGTCACCGTCGACCGGGTCAACCATCCCGTCGAGACGTACGGCGTGCGGCTGGAGCACGGCGGCCGGTCGTTGTGCTACTCCTCGGACACCGCGCCCTGCGCGGCGCTGCTGCGGCTGGCCCAGGACGCCGACGTCTTCCTCTGCGAGGCCAGCTACCTCGATGGCATGGACAATCCGCCGGATCTGCACCTGACCGGCCGGGAGGCCGGTGAGGCGGCGACCAAGGCAGCGGTGGGTCGGCTCCTGCTGACCCACCTGGTGCCCGCCTGGGGGAGTGAGGCGCACACCCTGGAGTCGGCCGCCGGCGCGTACACCGGGCCGATCGACGTGGTTCGGCCCGGCGCGAGTTACGACATCTGACCCGCTGGGGCGGGCCGGGCCGCGGTGTTGTGCGGCACTGTTCGCCGCCTGGTCAACAGACGGTTGTCTGGCGCACCCGTGCCACCCGCACGGTGTGGGCATGCGGATCGCCATCGTGACCGAGTCGTTCCCACCGGATGTGAACGGCGTCGCGCACTCCGTGGTGCGTACGGCGGAGCACCTACTCGACCAGGGCCACGAGCCGGTGGTCATCGCGCCCGCCCCGCCCGGCGCCGGCCGGCGGGGCATCGACCGGCTGCCGTACCCGGTGGTGCGCATCCCCAGCGTGCCGCTGCCCCGCTATCAGGGTTTCCGGTTGGGCGTGCCGACCACCAGCCGGTTGACCGGCGCGCTGCTGTCGGCCGAGCCGGACGTGGTGCACCTGGCCAGTCCGTTCGTCCTCGGCGCACGGGCGGCCACGCTGGCCAGCCGGCACCGGCTGCCCACGGTGGCGGTCTATCAGACCGATGTGGCGGCGTACGCGCGGGCGTACCGGGTGGGCTGGGGTGAGGCGGCGGCCTGGCGCCGGCTCCGGGAGATCCACAACTCGGCGCAGCGCACCCTCGCCCCGTCCACCCGCGCCGCCGCCGACCTGATCGCGAACGGGGTGCAGCGGATCTGGCTGTGGCGCCGGGGCGTCGACGCCGTCCGCTTCGATCCGGCAAAGCGGTGTGCGGCGCTGCGGGAGCGGCTGGCACCCAACGGTGAGCTGCTGATCGGCTACGTCGGGCGGCTCGCCCCGGAGAAGCGGGTGGAGCTGCTGGCGGCGACGTCGCGGCTGCCCGGGGTGCGGGTGGTGGTGGCCGGTGACGGTCCGGCCTGCCGCCAGTTGGCCCGGGACCTGCCCCGGGTGACGTTCCTCGGCGTACAGCACGGTGAGGAACTGGCCCGGCTCTACGCCAGCCTGGACCTGTTCGTGCACACCGGCCCGCACGAGACCTTCGGTCAGACCATCCAGGAGGCGCTGGCCTCCGGGGTGCCGGTCGTGGCGCCGGCCAGCGGTGGCCCGGTCGACCTGGTCGACCAGGGGGTGACCGGGCTGCTGGTGCCGCCGAACGACGGAGACGCGCTGGCCGCCGCGGTCGCCGACCTGGCCGGGGACGCCGATCGGCGGCGGGCCTACGGGTTGGCCGCCCGGGTCGCGGTCAGTCGACGTAGCTGGGCGGCCGTCGGCGACGAGCTGATCGGGCACTACCACGCGGTACGCGCCGTGGCCGCCGCCGTCGGCCTGCCGGCCGCGTCGTGACCGGCGCGGCGGGCGGGCTGCGGATCGTGCGGCTCGCCAACTTCGTGACGGCACGCTCCGGCGGCCTGCGGACCGCCTTGCGGCACCTCGGGGAGGGCTACCGGGCGGCCGGGCACGATCCGGTGCTGGTGATACCCGGCCGCGCCGCCGCCGACGAGTCGCACCCGTGGGGGCGGGTGATCACACTGCCCGGCCCGGAGGTGCCGGGCAGTGGCGGTTACCGGCTGCTCGCCGGTCGACGCCGGCTGGCCCGGCTGCTCGCCGACCTGGCACCGGACCGGTTGGAGGTCTCCGACCGGTTGTCACTGCGCTGGACCGGCCGGTGGGCGCGGGTGCACGGGGTGCCGTCGGTGATGGTGTCGCACGAGTCGCTGACCGGGTTGCTCGGCCAGTGGGGCGTGCCGGACGCGCTGCGCCGCCCGACCGCCGACCGCCTCAACCGGGCCACCAGCCGGGCGTACGACCGGATCGTCTGCACGACCCGGTGGGCGGCCGAGGAGTTCGACCGGATCGGCGCGGACAACGTGGACCTGGTGCCGCTCGGGGTGGACCTGGACACCTTCCACCCGGACCGGGCCGACCCGCGGCTGCGCGCCCGCTACGCAGACCCCGGCGAGTTGTTGCTTGTGCACTGCGCCCGGCTGTCGCCGGAGAAGCGGCCGGAGTTGGCGGTGCAGACGCTCGCCGAGCTGCGCCGGATGGGCGTACCGGCGGTGCTGGTGCTGGCCGGCGACGGCCCGCTGCGCGGCGCGTTGGCCCGTCGGGCGACGGGACTGCCGGTCACGTTCACCGGTTTCCTGCCGGACCGCGTCACGGTGGCCGCGTTGCTGGCCAGCGCGGACGTCGTGCTGGCGCCGGGCCCGGTGGAGACCTTCGGGCTCGCCGGGCTGGAGGCGTTGGCCTGTGGCACCCCGGTCGTCGTCAACGCGGCAAGTGCCCTGCCCGAGGTGGTCGGAGCTGCCGGGCTGGCCGCGTACGGCTCGGGGGAGTCGATGGCCGGGGCGGTGACCCGCCTGGCGGACCGGCCGACGGCGCAGCGGCGGCGGGTCGCTCGGGAACGGGCCGAGGAGTTCGGCTGGCCGGCAGCGGTCGCCGGGTTCCTCCGGGTGCACGGCGCGGAGGTTCCCCGGGGCACCCCGAGCGAGGTGGATCGCCGGACCGCATAAGGTGCAGGGATGGCGCGACCTGACGGGCGAGGGCCCAATCAACTTCGACCGGTGACCCTGACCCGAGGCTGGAGCACCCATCCGGAGGGCTCGGTGCTCGTCGAGTTCGGCGGCACCCGGGTGCTCTGCACGGCGAGCGTCACCGAGGGGGTGCCCCGCTGGCGCAAGGGCTCCGGGCTCGGCTGGGTGACCGCCGAGTACGCGATGCTGCCCCGGGCCACCAACACCCGCTCCGACCGGGAGAGCGTCAAGGGTCGGGTCGGTGGCCGTACCCACGAGATCTCCCGGCTGATCGGCCGCAGCCTGCGGGCCGGCATCGACCTCAAGGCGCTCGGCGAGAACTCGATAGTGCTCGACTGCGACGTGCTCCAGGCCGACGGTGGCACCCGCACGGCGGCGATCACCGGCGCGTACGTGGCGTTGCACGACGCGGTGGGCTGGCTCGCCGCCCGCAAGGCGTTGGCCGGCAAGCCGGAGAAGGTGATGCACCGGTCGGTGTCGGCGGTCAGCGTGGGAATCATCGCCGGCGAGGCACGGCTGGACCTCTGCTACACCGAGGACGTCGCCGCCGAGGTGGACATGAACGTGGTGTGCACAGGTGCGGGTGACTTCGTCGAGGTGCAGGGCACCGGCGAGGCGGGCGTGTTCGCCCGCGACCAGCTCGACAGCCTGCTCGACCTGGCCGTCGCGGGTTGCGCGGAGTTGGCCGAAGCCCAGCGCAAGGCACTCGCGTGAGCGCGAGGAGTGAGCTTGCGAGCCCCGCAGTCGCGAACGAAGGTGTTGCGGTGAGCGCGAGGAGTGAGCTTGCGAGCCCCGCAGTCGCGAACAAAGGTGATTCAGCATGAACAAGGTCCTGCTCGCCACCCGTAACCGTAAGAAGCTTGTCGAACTCCAGCGGATTCTGGACGGCGCGCTCGGCACGCAGCGGATCGCACTGCTCGGGCTGGACGACGTCGAGCAGTACGAGGAGCTGCCGGAGACCGGCCTGACCTTCGGCGAGAACGCGCTGATCAAGGCGCGGGAGGGTTGCCGGCAGACCGGCCTGGCGACCATCGCCGACGACTCGGGGCTCGCGGTCGACGCGCTCAACGGGATGCCTGGGGTGTTCAGCGCCCGCTGGTCCGGTCGGCACGGTGACGACCGGGCCAACCTCCAGTTGGTGCTGGACCAGATCGGCGACGTGCCGGACGGGCAGCGGGCGGCCTCGTTCGTCTGCACGGTGGCGCTGGTGCTGCCGGGCGGCAAGGAGCACCTGGTCGACGGCCGGCAGTCCGGGCGGGTGCTGCGCGCGCCGCGCGGCGACGGCGGGTTCGGCTACGACCCGATCTTCCTGGGCGACGGACAGGACCGGACCAACGCCGAGCTGACTCCGGCGGAGAAGGACGCGATCAGCCACCGCGGCAAGGCGCTGCGCGAGCTGGCCAAGCTGGTCGCCAAGGTCCTGCCGCCCGCAGCCTGAGGCCCTGCCGCCCGCCGCCTGACGGGCGCGAGGCCCTGCCGCCCGCCGTCTGACGGGCGACGCGAGGTGCTGCCGCCCGCCGCCTGACCCGCGGCGGGCGACAGCGACCCGACGGAGGTCAGCCCAGCGGGCCGACCTCCCGTTCGATGGCGGCGCGCAACTCGGGCCCGGCGACGACGGCGCGGGCCGCCTCCAGCACCGGGGCGAGGAACACGTCCGGGCCGGGCTCGCCGGCCGCCGGACCGAGCGCGGCGACGGCGGCCCGGCCGGCCGGTGACGGCTCCAGTGGGGCGCGCAGTTGCAGGCCGCGTACGCCGGCCAGCAACTCGACCGCCAGCAGGCTGGTGAGGTTGTCCAGGACGGTACGCAGCTTCTTGGCCGCCGCCCAGCCCATCGAGACGTGGTCCTCCTGCATCCCGCTCGTGGGCAACGAGTCCACCGAGGCGGGGGCGGCCAGTCGACGGTTCTCGGCGACGATCCCCGCCGCCGTGTACTGGGCGATCATCAGCCCGGAGTTGACACCGGCGTCGGGGGACAGGAACGCCGGCAGTTCCCGGGAACGGGTGACGTCGAGCAGCCGGTCCACCCGTCGCTCGGCGATCGCGCCCACCTCGGCGGCGGCGATGGCGAGGAAGTCCGCCGCGAACCCGAGCGGCGCGCCGTGGAAGTTGCCCGTCGACTCGACCCGCCCGTCCGGCAGCACGACCGGGTTGTCCACCACGGACACCAATTCCCGGCCCGCGACCGTGCGGACGAAGTCCAGGGTGTCCCGGGCCGCGCCGGCCACCTGCGGTGCACACCGCATCGAGTACGCGTCCTGCACGGCGTGCGCCAGGTCGTCGCGGTGTGAGTCCATCACCCGGGAGTCCTGCAGCAGCCGGTGGATGTTCGCCGCCGACGCCGCCTGACCGGGGTGCGGCCGGATGGCGTGCAGCTCGGGCAGGAACGGGCGCTCCGAGCCGAGCATCGCCTCGATGGCCAACGCGGCAGTCACGTCGGCCATGGCGAACAGGTGCGCCGCGTCGTGGATGGCCAGCAGCAGCATGCCGAGCATGCCGTCGGTGCCGTTGATCAGCGCCAGCCCCTCCTTGGCGGCCAGCTCGATCGGCGTGAGCCCGGCGGCGCTCAGCGCGTCGGCCGCGTCCTGCCGCTCGCCGGCCGGCCCGAGGACCCAGCCCTCACCGAGCAGCACCAGCGCGCAGTGCGCCAGCGGTGCCAGGTCACCGGAGGCGCCCAGCGAGCCGTGCTCCGGCACCCACGGGGTGATGTCGTGGTTGAGCAGGTCGACAAGGGCCTCGGCGACCAGCGGCCGGACCCCGGAGCGACCCAGGGCCAGGGACCGGACCCGCAGCAGCATCATGGCCCGGACCACCTCGCGCGGCATCGGCGCGCCCACCCCGGCGGCGTGCGAGCGGATCAGCGCGTGTTGCAGCTCGGCCCGCCGCTGCGGGGCGACGAAGGTGTTGGCCAGCGCGCCGAACCCGGTGGAGACCCCGTAGACGGGACGGCCGGACGACTCGATGCCGTCCACGATGGCCCGGCTGGTCGCCATCGCCTCGATGGTGGCCGGGGCGAGGACGATCGTGGCGGTGCCACGGGCCACCGTGAGAACGTCGTCGGCGGAGATCCCGGTGGGCTGGATGGTCACGGTCGTCATGGCGTTACTCCGTTGCGAATTACCTGGCGGATCAGGGGGACACCGGGCCGGTAGGCCAGGTGCAGGTAGGAGGGGGCGTCCAGCACGACCAGGTCGGCCCGCGCGCCGGGGGTGAGCACACCGACGTCGTCGCGGCGCAGGGCCCGCGCGCCACCGGCGGTGGCGGCCCAGACCGCCTCCGCCGGGGTCATCCGCATCTCACGGACCGCCAGGGCCACACAGAACGGCATCGACGAGGTGTACGACGAGCCGGGGTTGCAGTCGGTGGCCAGCGCGACAGTCACACCGGCGTCGAGCAGCCGGCGCGCGTCCGGATAGGGCGAGCGGGTGGAGAACTCCGCGCCGGGCAGCAGGGTCGCGACGGTGGTGGTGTGCGGACCCTCGTGGCACATGCAGTCGACCAGGGAGGACGCGAGCGCGTCGACATCGGCGTCGGACAGGTAGGTGCAGTGGTCCACGCTGGCCGCGCCCAGCTCCACGCCGAGCTGCACGGCCGGTCCGGGGCCGAGTTGGTTGGCGTGCACCCGCACACCGAGCCCGACGGCCTGTCCGCAGGCCAGGATGGCCCGGGCGTGGTCCACGTCGAAGGCGCCCCGCTCGCAGAACACGTCGATCCACTTCGCGTGCGGTGCGGCGGCGGCCAGCATCGGTCCACAGACCAGCCCCACGTAGTCGTTCGGGCGGTCGGCGTACTCGGCGGGGACCACGTGCGCGCCGAGAAAGGTGGTGTCCTCGGTGAACTCGGCGGCGATCCGCAGTGAGCGGGCCTCGTCGGCGACGGTCAGCCCGTACCCACTCTTGATCTCCATGGTCGTGGTGCCCTGGCGCAGCGCCTCCCCGCGCAGCCGGCGCACGGTGGCCCGCAACTCGTCGTCGGTGGCGGCCCGGGTCGCGCGGACCGTGGTGCGGATGCCGCCGCCGGTGTAGGGCTCACCGGCCATCCGGGCGGCGAACTCGGCGGCCCGGTCCCCGGCGAAGACCAGGTGGGCGTGGCTGTCCACGAAGCCGGGCAGCACGGCGGCCCCACCGGCGTCGATCCGCCGGTCGGCGGCCGGGGCGGACGCGGACGGCCCGACCCAGGCCACCCGGCCCTCCTCGATCAGCACGGCGGCGTCGCGGTGGATGCCCAGCGGACCCTCGCCGGCACCGTTGGTGACCAGCTCCCCGATGCCGTCGACAAGCAGACTGCTCATGCGGGTATCACCGCCTCGATGGCGGCCGTCAGCTCGGCCGGCACGTCCACGCTCAGGTGCTGGCCCTCGGCCACCACCACCCGGCCGTCCACGAGCACCTGCTCGACGTCCCCCGCGGTGGCCGCGAAGAACACCCCCACCGGCGGTACGCCGGCGGTGCGGGCGCTGTCCAGGCGGACCGTCACCAGGTCGGCGCGGGCGCCCACGGCGATCCGGCCGGCGTCGTCCCAACCCAGCGCGGCGTGCCCGGTGGCGCTGGCCGCCGTGAGCAGGTCCAGCGGCGCGAAGTGGCCGCGCCGGCGGGTCCGCAACCGCTCGTCCAACTCCACCGCGCGGGCCTCCTCGAACAGGTCGATCACGGCGTGGCTGTCGCTGCCCAGGCTCAACCGGATCCCCGCGTCGGCCATCCGCCGGGCCGGGCCGATCCCGTCGGCGAGGTCCCGCTCGGTGGTGGGGCAGAGGCACACCCCGGTCCGGCTCTCACCGAGCAGGGTCAGGTCGGCGCTTGTCGGATGGGTGGCGTGCACGGCGGTGGTGCCCGGCCCGAGCACGCCGTGCTCGGCGAGCAGCGCGGTGGGCGTTCGCCCGTGCACGGCCCGGCACTCGTCGTTCTCGGCGGGCTGCTCGGAGAGGTGCACGTGCAGCGGTGCCCGCCGGTCCCGGGCCCAGTCGGCGACCGTACGGAGCTGGTCGGCCGGGACCGCCCGCACCGAGTGCACGGCCGCGCCGACCCGGACGTGCGGGTCCGCCGGCTGGAACGCCGCCGCCCGTTCGGCCCAGCGGGCCGTGTCGCCGTCGCCGAATCGCCGCTGCGGCCCGGCGAGGGGTCGACCGTCCACGCTGGAGGTCAGGTAACAGGCGTCCAGCAGGGTGAGTCGGATTCCGGCGTGCGCGGCGGCCTCCACCAGCGCCGCACCCAGCACGTTCGGGTCGGCGTAGGCGCCGCCGTCGGGCCGGTGGTGCAGGTAGTGGAACTCGCCCACGGCGGTGATCCCGGCGAGCGCCATCTCGGCGTACACCGCCCGGGCCAGGGCCAGGTAGGTGTCCGGGTCCAGCCGGTCCGCGACGGCGTACATCCGGTCCCGCCAGGTCCAGAAGTCACCCCGCCCGCCGTGGGTACGCCCCCGCAGCGCCCGGTGGAAGGCGTGCGAGTGCACGTTGGCCAGGCCCGGCAGCGTCAGGCCGGGCAGCCGGGTGGCGTCCCCCAGCACCTCCACTCCGGCGGTGGGGCCGCCGGCCCCCGCCAGCGGCGTGACCGCGGTGATCCGGCCGTCCTCGACCTCGATCAGCACGTCGGGCGTGGGTTCGGCGTGCTCGGGCAGCCAGGCGTACTCGGCCAGCCAGCGGGTCGGTGTCAGCGGCATGTCAGCTCCTGGAGCACCCGGGCCAGCGCGCGTACCCCGGCGGCGCAGTCGTCGTCGGTGGCGGCCTCGGCGGGGGAGTGCGACACCCCGGTCGGGTTGCGCACGAACAGCATCGCGGTGGGCAGGTGCGCGGCCAGCACCCCGGCGTCGTGCCCCGCGCCGGTCGGCAGCACCGGCGCGTCCAGCAGCGTGGCCAGCCGTTCGGCCAGGCCCCCGTCGAAGGCGACGAGCGGCGTCGCCGACTCCTCGGTGACCGTCACCACCGTACCGTCGCGGCGGGCCCGCTCGGTGAGCTTGCCCCACACCGCCTCGACCAGCCCGGTGAGCGTCTGCGGGTCGGCGGCGCGGGCGTCCAGCCAACCCGTCACCTTCGACGGGATCGCGTTCGTGGCGTTGGGTTCGACGGCGACCCGGCCCACGGTGGCGTGGGCGCCGCGCAGCCGGGCCTCCTTGTTGGCCGCCAGCACCGTGAACGCGTAGGTGAGCATCGGGTCGCGGCGGTCGGTCATCAGGGTCGTACCCGCGTGGTTGCCCTCGCCGACGACGTCGAAGCGCCACCGGCCGTGCGGCCAGATCGCGCTGGCCACCGCGACCGGCGCGTCCGTCTCGGCCAGCGCGCGGCCCTGCTCGACGTGCAACTCCACGAAGGCGCCGAACCGGCCCAGCAACTCCGGGCGGGCGCCCGCCGGCCGGTCACCGAGCGCCTCGGCGAAGCTCACCCCGGCCGCGTCGCGCAGGCCGGCCGCGCGGTCGGGTGACAGCGCCCCGGTGAGCAGACGAGACCCCAGGCACGGTACGCCGAAGCGCGCACCCTCCTCCTCCACGAACGCGGCAAGCACCAGCGGCCGGTCCGGGGTGACGCCGCGAGCGTGCAACTCGTCCACGGCGAGGAACGCGCTGACGATGCCGAGCGGCCCGTCGTACGCCCCACCGTGCGGCACCGAGTCGAAGTGGCTGCCGGTGAGCACCGCGTCCGCACCCCCGGGGTCACCCCAGTGGGCGAAGAGGTTGCCGTTGCCGTCCTCGGTGACCGGCAGGGCGCGGTGCTCGGCCTGCGCGCGGAACCAGGCGCGCAGCTCCCGCTCCGGCTCGGTCAACGCGTACCGCAGATAGCCGCCGCTGTCGGCGTCGCGCCCGACCGGCGCGATCTCGTCCCACAGGGCCCGGAACCGGCCGGGAAGGTCGTCGCTCATGCGGCACCTTCGGCCATGGGCGTGCGGAGGCCGGTGCGGTCCGCGACGTCGCGGGCGATGTCGTAGCCGGCGTCGACGTGCCGGATCACGCCCATCGCCGGGTCGTTGGTGAGCACCCGCTCGATCTTCTGCCCGGCGAGGGCGGTGCCGTCGGCGACACAGACCTGCCCGGCGTGGATCGACCGGCCGATGCCCACCCCGCCGCCGTGGTGGATCGACACCCAGGACGCGCCGCTGGCCGTGTTGACCAGGGCGTTGAGCAGCGGCCAGTCGGCGATCGCGTCGGAGCCGTCGGCCATCGCCTCGGTCTCCCGGTACGGGCTGGCCACGCTGCCGGCGTCCAGGTGGTCGCGCCCGATGACGACCGGGGCGGAGAGTTCACCGGAGGCGACCATCTCGTTGAACCGCACGCCCGCCCGGTCCCGCTCGCCGTACCCGAGCCAGCAGATCCGTGCCGGCAGGCCCTGGAAGGCGACCCGCTCGCCGGCCATCCGGATCCACCGGGCCAGCGGCTCGTTCTCGCCGAACAGCTCCAGGACGGCCCGGTCGGTGGCCGCGATGTCGGCCGGGTCGCCGGAGAGCGCCGCCCACCGGAACGGGCCCCTGCCCTCGGAGAACAGCGGCCGGATGTACGCGGGCACGAAACCGGGGAAGTCGAAGGCACGCTGGTAGCCGGCGAGCTGTGCCTCCCCCCGGATCGAGTTGCCGTAGTCGAAGACCTCGGCGCCGGCATCCAGGAACCCGACCATCGCCTCGACGTGCGTCGCCATCGACGCGCGGGCACGGTCGGTGAACTCGGCCGGCTTCGCCCGCGCGTAGTCCCGGGCGTCGGCCAGCTCCACCCCCACCGGCAGGTACGACAGGGGGTCGTGTGCGCTGGTCTGGTCGGTCACGATGTCGATGGCGACCCCGCGGCGGAGCAACTCGGGGAAGACCTCCGCCGCGTTGCCGACCACGCCGACGGAGAGCGCACGCCGGTCCCGCTTCGCGGCGAGCACCCGTCGTACCGCGTCGTCGAGCGAGTCGGCGACCTCGTCCAGGTAGCGGTCCTGCACCCGACGGTCCAGCCGGGTGCGGTCCACGTCGACGATCAGGCAGACGCCGCCGTTCATGGTGACCGCCAGGGGCTGCGCGCCGCCCATCCCGCCGCAGCCGGCGGTCAGCGTGAGCGTGCCCGCGAGGTCGCCCCCGAACCTTTTCGCGGCCACCGCGGCGAACGTCTCGTAGGTGCCCTGGAGGATGCCCTGGGTACCGATGTAGATCCACGAACCGGCGGTCATCTGCCCGTACATGGTGAGGCCGAGCTGCTCCAACCGGCGAAACTCCGGCCAGGTCGCCCAGTCGCCGACCAGGTTGGAGTTGGCCAGCAGCACCCGGGGCGCCCACTCGTGGGTCCGCAGCACACCGACCGGGCGGCCGGACTGCACAAGCATCGTCTCGTCCTCGCGCAGGTCGGTAAGCGTGCGGACCAACGCGTGGTACGACGGCCAGTCCCGTGCCGCCCTGCCCGTGCCGCCGTAGACCACCAGGTCGTCGGGGCGCTCGGCCACCTCGGGGTCGAGGTTGTTCATCAACATCCGCAGGGCGGCCTCCTGCTGCCACCCGCGGGCGGTGAGCTGGCTGCCCCGTGCGGCACGGACGGGCTGGGTCATCTCGGGTCTCCTCCGGTCATCCGCGGAACAACTGACGGCGGGCCGCGGAGGCCTCGAACGCCTCCAGTCGGCGTTGGGTGTCGGCCGGCGCGGCGTCGCAGATCGCCTGCAACAGCACCATGGCCAGGGTCATCGGGGCGGTGTGCAGGTCGAAGACGAGCTGCGTGCCGACCGCCGCCGGCAGCACCACGTCGGAGTACTCGGTGGCGGGGCTGACCGGTGAGTCGGTGATCGCCACGACGGTCAGCCCGGCGTCGCGGGCGTCGCGCAGCGCGTCCAGCGTCTCCCGGGGGTAGCGGGGCAGGACGAAGGCGAGCAGGGCCGACGCCCCGGCCTCGGCCGCCTGCTCCAGGCGGTCGGTGAGCAGGCTGCCGCCGTCGTCGAGCACCCGTACGTCCGGGTGCACCTTCGCCGCGAAGTACGCGAAGTACGCGGCCAGCGGCGCGGCGGCGCGCAGGCCGAGCACCGGCAGCGGGCGGCTGGACGCGAGCAACCGCCCGGTCTCGGCGATCCGGTCCCGGTCGGCGAGCTGACCGGCGAGCCGGTCCAGGTTGCCCATCTCGGCGCGTACCGCCTGCTGTAGCTCGTTGCCGGCGTTCGCCGATCCGGCCGGCGTCGCGACTGTCAGGTCCCGCAGCCGGCGGCGCAGCGCCGGGTATCCGTCGTGGCCGAGCGCGACGGCGAACCGGGTGACCGACGGCTGGCTGACCCCGGCCAGCTCGGCGACCTCGGCGGCGGACAGGTACGCCACGGCGGGAGCGTGCTGCACGAGGCAGTGCGCGATCCGGCGCTGGGTGGGGGTCAGCCGCACCCCGTCGAACAGGTCGAGCAGATCGGTGCCGCGCGCACCACTTTCATTCACAGGCCGACTCTATGCATGGAATCTTTCACCTGGCAAGGTGGCGTCCTCCGACGTCACGGTGCGGTTCCGCGCCGTCCGGAGGGTGTGCGAGGGCACGTCGTCACGGGGCAGTCCTTATTCAGAGGTGATCGGTACTATCCGCTCGGCGAGACGACGGAGGAGCGCGCATGCAGCCGGAAAGTCCCTACAGGTTCACCCGTGTGCTCGGCGGGTCTCTGGTGGGAAAGGCATGGGCCGCCGTCGACGGACAGGAACGCCCCGCGACGGTCGTCGTGCTGGAGGGGCCGGCGGCGACGGACCCACGCTGGCGCGAGGCCTTCGCCCAGGCCGTCGGGATGTTGTCCCGGGCGCCCGGCGGCCACCCCTACGCCGAGGCCGACCTGACCTCGACCAACCCGTGGGTGGCGTACGAGGGCGACCAGCCGGACGTTCCGGAGCGACTGTTCCGACTCCTTCAGCAGGACTACCGGGCCGAGGACGCCACCGTGTCGCTCGGTGACTCCACCGCCCCGGTGAGCGGCACCCCGGTGTCGACGGGCGCCTGGAGCCAGGGCCCGGCGGGTGACGCCGCCCCGGGCGCGCCGGCCGAGACGACCCAGCAGGTCGCCCTGTACGCGCAGGCGCCATGGTCCGCGCCGGTCTCGGCGGCTCCCTCGTCCGGCGTGCCGGTCCCGCTCGACCGTGAACCGTTCGGGATGCCCGGCCGGCGGATCGCGCCGGTCCAGGTCGTCCGGAAGCGCCGCGGCTGGCTCCCCCTCGTCGCCGGTGGCCTGGCGATCGCCCTCGTCTCCGGCGCCCTGGGGTACGCCCTCGGCGGGTCCGGTGACGAGGAGAAGGCGCCGACCGAAAGCACAGCCCTCTCGCCCTTCCGGGCGACCCAGGCCTCCATCAACAAGGCGAAGTTCGTCGGCGAGCTGGCACCGCTTGGCGAACCATGGCTGGCCGACGTCAGCGGTTGCGTGGTCTACAACGACGACGGCGGCCCGGATCTGCCTCCGAACGAGGAGCGCCACGTCTACTGCCCCGACGGGGCACTGCAACTGCACTTCGTGCTCTTCCGGGAGCAGGCCCAGCGGGATGCGGCGCGCGCCCATCGCCAGGAGCTGAACCTCGCTGCCCAGACGATCGCCCCGGGGCTGAAGGAGGCGACCCGTACGACCGGCGGCAAGACCGGCGTGCCCGGCAGCTACGTGGAGTACGCGTTCAAGGTCGAGACCGGGACGTACTGCGGCCTCTGGTGGAATCGGGACGACTCCAACGGTGTCCTGGTCATCGAGACGCCCTGCGAGGCCGGCATCGCGGGCAACTGGGAGGCGCTGCGAGACCTGTGGCGCCGGTACAGTTGAGGCCCGGCGTGCGGCCACCCGCTCTGGGCAGCGACACCGATGGAGGCCGACGTCCGTTGACGGCGGCTGCTCCGTACGATCGCACGGTGCACATGGTGACTGACCGGTTCAACAGCCTGGGGCGCCCGGCGCGCTTCGTCGCCCTGTGCCTGCTGTTGGTGGCGGTGGCGTTCCTGGTCCTCGGCAGGTGGGACCTCGCGCTCGCCATCGGCGCCGGTGCCCTGCTGGGGTGGGTGCTGCTGAAGCCGGTCCGGGTCACCTGGGCCATCTTCGCGGTGGCGTTCATGGTCCCGGTGACCATCGACCTCGGTTACCCGACCAACCCGTCGTACTCGCTGCTGCTGCTCCTCTTCGTCCTCGCCGGCTGGGGGCGGCTGCACCGCGCCGAACGGGACGGGTGGCAACCAGGCCTGATCGGTGCGGCGCTGCTGCTCCCGTTCTGCGCCGTCCTCGCGGGCGTACTGCACTGGCACGGCATCAAGCCGGTGGTCGTCGGTGTCGCGCCACTGCTGTGCATCGGCGTGCTGGCCTGGCACCTCGTCGAGGAGGCACGCCGGGACCCGAAGCTGATCCTGCGCATCGCCGAGGTGTTCACCTGGGTCAGCGTGGCCGTGGCCGCGCTCGCCAAATACCAGACCCTCACCGGCACCTGGCCGCTCTTCGACCAGTTCGCGTACGACTGGACGTACACGTCCGTGTTCGACCCGACCCGGGCGGCCGGGTTCTTCGGTCACCCGATCGTCTACGGGTCCTTCGCCATGGCCATGGCGCTCGTGGCGCTGACCATCCGGGGCAGGTACTGGTACGTCCCCTTCACCGCCAACCTCATCGGGTTGGTGCTGTCCGGCACGCGCAGCGCCTGGGTGGGCACGGCCCTCGCGCTCCTGATCTGGCTGCTCCTGAACGTGCGGAGGATCGCCTGGCGTGGCGTGGCCACCGGGGCCATCATCACAGTTGTCGCCTTCGCCGCCGTCGCGGTCAATCCGTCGACGTTCCGGGTCGGCTCGTCCGAGCCGCCGCCGACCTGGGTCAGCCCGACCGAACCGGGCAGCAAGCCGTCGCCGAGTCCCTCCACATCCTCCGTGGACTCGGTCGACGTGGCGGGAGCACGGATGTCCGACCCGGTGGGATCGGCCAGCGCGAGCGCCCGCTTCGAACGCATCGCCGTCGCCTGGGACGGCATCACCCGGGACTGGTCCACAGTCATCTTCGGCAACGGCCCGGAGTCCAGCGTGCGCTACCTGGAGGACGTCGGGATCGGTGACGGGCAGGCGCAGGTCTTCGACAACACCTACCTGACCATCTGGCACAACTTCGGCCTGGTCGGTCTGCTCAGCCTGCTCGGTCTCCTGCTGGCGTTGTTCTGGCGTTCCCGGTCGCTGGCCGGTCGACTGATCATGGTCGGGTTCGCCGCGCAGATCTTCTTCTTCGACGTGTGGCTGTGGCTGAGCGCCGTGGCCGTCCTGCTCCTGGCGGTCAGCCTGGGCGCCGCGGGCGGCGGTCCAGGAGCATCGTCCTGGGCCTTGCGGGGCCTGGTGCCAGGGCGGCAGCGGGCCGCCGGGCGAGACAGCGCCGCCCACAGTCACTGACCGCGCGACCTCTCAACAACCCCCTGAAAAGAATGGCCCCAATGAACGACGACACTGGCCCCCGTGGCCGGACCACGCGTGCCGGCGGTAGGTTCGTCCGCGGCATCTGGCTCTTTCCGGCCCTGCTCACGGTCGTTCTGCTGGGGTTGACGGCCCTGCAGATCAACGGCTCCTCGGTGGGCATGGTGCACACCATGTTCTACGGCACGCAGCCGGATCCGGACCTCCTGTTCAACAATCCACAGGGGATCCGGGCCGACGAGTGGAACGTCAACACCCAGATCACCGTCGCCCAGGAGGCCGCCAACTATCCCCGGATCAACCCGAATGTCGGGCAGGGGGAGGACATCTCCCTGATCAGGGACGTCCCGTACAAGGAGTGGTCGGCGGTCTTCAAACCGCACAACCTGGCCTTCCTGGTGCTGCCGTTCGACTTCGCGTTCGCCTTCAAATGGTGGCTGATGGGCTACCTGCTCATCCTGAGTTGCTACTTCTTCGTGCTGGCGCTGATGCCCGGGCAACGATGGTTCGCCGCCGGGCTCGGGCTGGCCCTGTTCTTCAGCCCGTTCGCCCAGTGGTGGTACCAGTACGTCACGTTGTCGTCGATGTACTACGCCCTGTTCGCGGGCACGGCGCTCATCCTCCTGATGCGGTCGAAACGGTTGCTCACCACCGTCGGCTGGGGTGCGCTGCTGGCGTACGTGCTCACCTGCTTCGCGCTCGTGCTCTACCCGCCGTTCCAGGTGGCCTGCGCCCTGGCCGTGGCTCCGTTCGCCGTGGGCTTCCTGATCGAGCAGCGTCGTGCGCTACCGGGCCGGCTGCTGCTGCGGCAGTTGGGTGTCGTCGTCGCGTCGCTGGCGGTCGCGGGCGCCCTGATCGGTGCCTTCGTCGCGACCCGGATGACAGCCATCGAGACCATCCAGAACACGGCCTACCCGGGTAAGCGTGTCGTGGAGAGCGGCAACTTCGCCTTCGTGCACCTCTTCTCCGGGCACACCAGTCTCAACCTGCAGTTCTCGGCCAAGGCCGAGCTCTACAAGGTGATGAGCAACCAGAGCGAGAACTCCAACTTCCTGCTCGTCTTCCCGTTCCTGGTAGTGCCCAGCGTGTTCCTGCTGATCAAGCTGTACCGGGCCCAGCGGATCATCGACTGGCCACTGCTGCTGGTCAGCATCACGCTGCTGGGGTCCCTGGTCTGGCTGTTCGTCCCCGACATGGAACTGCTCGGCAAGATCCTGTTCCTCAACCTGGTGCCGCACGCACGGCTGCTCATCGGCATCGGTCTACTCAGTTTCGTGGGGGTGGTCCTGTTCGTGCGGCGACTGCTCGACGAGCGCATGGGCCTGCCGAGCCGCAAGCTCGTCATCGGGTACACCCTCGTCGTGCTGCTCGCCCAGGCGCTGCTCACCCTGGACGTGGAGCGGGCCTTCCCGGACTACATGCAGGATCGCGGGCTGCTCCTGTCGCTGATCCCCATCCCACTCGTCGTGTTCCTGCTGCTGCGGAAGCGGTTCGCCTGGGGCGCGGCCGTTCTGCTGGTCTTCTCGGTCGCCATGACGGCGTTCATCCACCCGCTGTACCGCGGCACCGAGGTCCTGACCCGTACGCCGCTGGCGGAGTCGATCCGAGCCATCGAGGCCGAAGACCCCGACGCCTCCTGGGCCATCGAGTCGGGTGGGGTGCAGAACTTCGCCTACATGAACGGCGCCCGCTCGTTGTCCGGCGTCTACGGCTACCCGCAGTTGGATCTGTGGCGGACGGCGGACCCGCAGGGCGAGCAGGACTTCATCTACAACCGCTACGCCCACGTCTGGTTCGTGTTCAACCGGGATCCCGCCCAGAACGTGCCGACCACGTACGCGTTGGGGACCTCCGACCACTTCGAGATCAGCACCGAGCCGTGCGGCGACTTCCTCCGCCAGCACCAGGCCCGGTACCTGCTGACCGTGGAGCCGCTCAACGAGCCGTGCCTGGAACTGCGCGAGACGGTCCGCTACCCGGCCGCGACGTTCCAGATCTACAAGGTGCGGTAACGAGTGACGGCCGGGGCCGGCCAGCGGCGGGCCCCGGCCGTCACCCGAACCCACGCGGGTTGTGGTCAGCGCGGGTTGTGGTCAGCCTTTGCCGATCAGCAGGACCGGTTCCACTCCGCCGCTCGCCTGCTCGACCCGGTAGCCGGCGAGCACCTGCTGCCAGGCCTCCGCCTGCGCCATCGCGTGGGAGCGGATCAGCCACACCCGCCCGCCGCCACGCTGCTCGGCAAGCGCGAGCGCCTGGTCCAGGCTGGCGCGCAGGGCTGCCGTCTCGTGGTCGGAGATCACGACGACGTCGGACCGCGTGGGCATCCGGATCCACCAGCCGACGGTGTTGCCGTACGGAACGACCAACTCGACCCGGTCCTGCGGCGAGTAGAACGCGAAGCCGTACCACGCCAGGTCGTTCATCACGATGACGTCGTTGGCGGACCGGTGCGTCGCCACGTACTGGGTCGCCGAACGGATGTCGGTCACCGCGATGGCCGTGTAGTAGAGCCCCGGTTCGTCGCCGTCGAACCGGTACCAGCGTCCGTTGTGGAGGCCGTACACCGCGAGCAGGACCGCGCAGGCCGCCGCGGTCAGCGCCGTGGCCGGCAGGCGGGGTACCGCGCGGCGGACGAGCGCGGCCCCACCGTAGGCCAGGCCGGCGACCCCGATGCCGGCGACCGCGCCCGTCACGACGAGCAGGAAGTGCGAGGTACGCAGCTCCAGCAGCGGATAGAACCGGGCGACACCAAGCGTCGTCACACCCACCGGCAGCAGCAGGAGCGCGATCGCCGCGGCCGGGCGGCCCCGCCAGGCGAGGGTGCCGACACCGGCCAGGAACAGGCCGCCGATCAGCAGAGCGGGCGCGCCCACCACCGGTGCCAGGCCGTGCACCTGCCGGTCGAGATAGCCGGGCAGCTCGGTCAGACTGGGAAAACTGTCGGCCCAGTAATCCCGCATCATGTCGTTGTTGCCGCGCGCGGAGACGCCGAAGTAGAAGACGACGATGACTGTCATCGCGCCGAACGCCGCCACGGCCACGTCCCGCAACCGCGCCCACTGCCGCCGCAGCGCGGTCACCAGCAGCAGTCCGCCGAACACGCACGGGGTGGCGATCGCGGTCACGTGGCTGAACACGATGCCGGTGGCGGCCACTGCCGCGATCACGCCGAGCCGCCCGCGCGACCAGGTCTGCTCCGTCCAGGCACCCAGCGCCACCAGCACCAGGGTGATCGCGGCGTCCGCGGTGTACTGCTTGAGGTCGTGACGGATCTGCTGGGCCGGCAGGAGCAGGACCACAGCCGCACAGGCGAGGCCCGCGACGATCCCGAGCCACCGCGTCGGCCACCGCGACAACCGTCCGAGCGCGTACGCGGCGACGACGGTGAGCCCGTGGAACGCCAGCGGCACCACGCGGAGGTAGTCGGTGTCCGGCACCAGCCGCAGCAGGAGACTCCAGCCGAGCGGGGTGGACGAGGTCGCCGCCGGCAGGTCGCTCAGCGGCAGCCGTACCGACAGCGCCACCCATGCCTCGTCGAGCCAGTACCCGGCCGTGAGCATCGTCTTGACGTCGTGCACCACCGGGAACAGCGCCAGCAGCACGGCGACGGCGATCCAGTCCGCCGGGACTCCTCGGCGTCGCCTCGGCGTCGTCGACGTGACCGGACGGTCCACGTCCACGCGTTCCCGCTGTACGACCACGTCGCTCCCCATCACGAGTACGGAACGGCAGGCGTCGACCCGACGGGCGGACACCAACGCGCCGGGCCGGTCGAGGCCCGGCGGCACTGCAGACGCGGCCTCAGCTGGCCCCGGCCTGCCGGGCCGACGTGGGCAGGGACTCGGCCGCACCGCGCTGCGTCGGCACCGACCTGCCGATCAGGCGTGCCGCCTGCGGGTTGCGCCGGGCGGCCGTCGGCAGCCCGACCACGAACTCGGGGAACAGGCCGAAGAAGGTCCGGGCGCTCTGCAACTCCAGGGTGTGCGCCCGCGACCACTGGAACGAGTTGGTCGCACGGGCCCAGTGGTGGGTCCACCGCACGTCGCCGAGCAGCACCACGGGCATGTCGTGCCGCCACGCCCGCAGCCCCAGCTCGTGGTCCTCGTAGTAGAGGAAGAACGACTCGTTCCACCCGCCCATCGCGACGAAGTCCGCGGTGCGGGCCGCGACCGCCGCGCCCATCGCCCAGGCCACGTAGACGGCCTCACCGGCGTCGGCCACCACCCGGTAGTTGGCGTGCATCCGCGACAGCGGCCAGATCTTCCGGTTGCCCAACTTCGCGGTGGCGTACGGGAAGCCACGGCCGTTGGGTTGGGGGGTGCCGTCGGTCGCGAGCAGTTGGGGAGCGACAAGGCCGCCGTGCGCGTCCAGGTGGCGCTGCATCGTGGCGAGCCCGGCCGGCTCGACCTCCAGGTCGGGGTTGGCGAACAGCACGTACGCACCGGCCGCCTGCCGGACACCGACGTTGTTGGCCCTGGAGAACCCGACGTTCTCCGGCAGCCGGATCACCCGGGCGCCCAGCTCCTCCGCCACGGCGACCGAGTCGTCGGCGGAGTCGTTGTCGACGACGATCCACTCGTACGGCTTGGCGCCGCCCCAGCATCGCCGGAGCGTGTCGGCGGAGTTGTAGGTGACCGTCACGACACTCCACGGCGTTCCTGCCATCACGCGCTCCGAACTCTCAGATAGCTGATCAGGGATGCAAAACCGAACCGCCTGCCCTTCCACTGCCGGCGGGCGGCGGGCCCCTCCACCAGGCCACGTCCCACGCCACGCAGGAAGGGGCGGAGCAGACCCTGACGGGCACGCCGGGCGGCCAGCGCCAGGTGGGCCAGGGCGAGGACCGGTATCGCGACGAGCATCAGCGGCCAGGTGAAGGTCCGCGCGGCGACCAGGAGCCGGTTGCGGGCCAGGAGGAACGCCCGGAATCCCTGGAGCTTGTTGTCGCCCTCGACGCTGTGGCCACCGGCGTGCGGGAGCATGAAGTCCAACCGTCGGGTCCGCAGGCCCTCGGCGTACATGCGGAAGGCGAGGTCGGCGTCCTCGCCCCAGGCGAACAGGTGCTCGTAGAACCCGCCGAAACGGTGGAAGAGCGCGGTGGGGAAGACGGCCGCGCCGCCGGACGGGCCGAGTGGCCCGCGCGGCACCGCCGCCGCCCGGTCGATGAACAGCGAGACCGGGTGCAGGTCGATGCCGACGAACTCACCGCCGTGCATGGCGAGACCCACCGCGATCGGGCTCTGCGGGTCCGCCGCGATGCTGGCGAACAGGCGGACCAGCGCGTCCTGCGGCAACCAGACGTCCGGGTTGAGCAGCAGCACGTGGCTCGTCCGCACCGCCGCGACAGCCCGGTTGCAGCCCGCCGCGAACCCCGGGTTCGACGAGTCGGGCAGGTACTCGTACCGCTCGTCGTCCAGAGCGTCGGCGATGACCTTCGCGCACTCGTCCTGCGGCCAGTTGTCGGCGAAGATGAACGTCACCGGCAGACCCTCGGCGGCGCGTACCCAGGTCGGGAGCGTCTCGGCGAGCATGTCGCTGGACCGGTAGAGGACCGTGACGATCGTCAACGTCTCTGTCACCGGGACACCTCCCTCACTGTTCGCGGATCACGGGACGACGGCAGGTCCGTCACAGCAGAGACCTGTACAGGCTCTGCCACCGCTGCACACACCTGTCGAAGGCGTACTCCTGGGCGTACCACTCGGCCACCCGCTGCCCCTCGTCGACGGCACGGTGGGCGACCGCCTCCCGGATGGCGCCGGCGAGCGCGGCGGGCGCGAGGTCCGCCTGGAACGCCAGGGTGCCCGTCGCGTGCCGGGTCACCTCGGCCAGGCCACCGGCCCCGGTGTGCACCACGGGTACGCCCAGGGACAGCGCCTCCAACGCGCTGAGCCCGAACGACTCGACCCGGGACGGCACCAGCAGGCAGTCGATCTCCTGGAGGAACTCGGCGGCCGTGACCCGGCCGACGAGTTCGAGGTTGGGCCGGGCGGCGATCGCCATCGAGCCGGCCCCGGCGACCTTGAAGTCCAGCTCGGGCAGGAGGGAGGCGATCTCGGGTAGGAGGTCAGCCCCCTTCTCCTTCTCCAACCGGCCGAGGTAGCCGACCACCGGCCGACGACCAGGCTGCGGCGTGTGCGCGGGCTTCGGGCTGGGCCAGGTGGCGGGCAGCGGGTTGGGGATCAGGTGGATGTTCTTGACCCCGCCCCGCTCGCGCAGCTCGGCGGCCTCGAACTCGGACACCGCCACCGTCGCGTGTGGACGCACCTTGCGCATCGCCAGGTCCAGCGTGATGTTGGACTGGATGAGCGCCTTCTGCTGGAGCGACCCGGCGGTGTCCCGGTACTGCCAGAGGCTGTTGTGCAGGGTGACCACGAGCGGCGTCCGCCTGCCGCCCATGCTCAGCGCCGCCCGGCAGTGCATGGCGGCGGACAGCAGGTGGGCGCAGACCACGTCCGGCTGTACCTCGTTGACGAGGCGACGGATCTCCCGGGCGTAGCCGAGGTCGATCCGGCTGGTCGCGCTGAGCCCGATCCACGGCACCCCGGCCGTACGCAGCGCGTGGCCGACCTCGTCGTCGGAGGTCGCGGCGACGACGTCCAGACCCGTTCGTGCGTGCGCCGGGATGATCTCCGTCAGGATGCGCTCGGCACCACCGAGCTGCCGCCGGCCGGAGCCGCCCGTGGTGCAGACGAACAACACCTTCACGAGGCACGCAGCCCTTCGACGGCGCCACGCGCGATGGCACGGCGGACCGGGTTCCCTCCCACCGCAGCGCGCAGCAGCACCCCGCCCACGTACGCCGTCGTGGCGATCCGGCCCCGCCGGCCGCCCATGTCCCGGCTCGCCCGGATGAACTCCCGGGTGCGCCGCTCGGAGATCTCCTCCTCGGACCAGCGCCGCTTGGCGGTCGCGTCGTCCTCGTGCATGATCACGGCCTCCGGCACGTACGCCAGCCGCAGGCCCTGCTGCCGGACGGCCCAGCAGAGCCGCATGTCCTCGGAGTAGAAGAACGACGTCTCGTCGACGCCGCCGATCGCGTCGAAGGTGCTCCGGCGCATGGCGACGAAGGGGCCGGTCAGCCAGTCCGCCTTCTCCGGCGGCGCGACGATGCGCAGGTTCGGTAGCACCATGCTCAGCCCGGTGGCGTGGGCGAAACCGACGCCCAGGCCGAGGAACCGCCCACCCTCGGTCTGCGACACACCCGACGGGGTGACCACGCCCGGGAAGGCCGCGCCCACCTTCGGGTCGTCGAGGGCGGCCACCAGGCGGGTCACGGCGTCCTCGTGCACGATGATGTCGTTGTTGGAGAGGATCACGTTCGCCCGGCTCGTGTGCCGCACGCCGAGGTTCATTCCCCGCGCGTACCCCAGGTTGGAGCCGGACTGGACGTACTGGACACCCTGCTCGGCGCAGAACGCGCTCAGCGACTCCTGGATGTGCGCGGAGCTGCCGTTGTCGACGACGACGATCTCTGCCTCCGTCGGCAGCGACAGGACGCAGGCGCGGGTGCGCTCATAGTCCTCCCAGGCGAGGACAACAATCGAGACATCCATGTCAAACCGTCCCATTATTCGGCGACTGCGCTCGTCGCAGGCTCGCTCTGGAGGCGAAGGCGTGTACGGCGTAGGCGAGCGTCGAGGCGATCGCCGCCCCGACCACACCCGCCCACGGGATGATCGCAAAGTACGCGGGGATCGCGAACCCGAGGGTGATCAGGGCGACCACTGTCGTGGCCCGCTCGCCCCGCCTCTTCAGCAGCAGGGCGCTCCAGCTCTTGCCGGCCGCGGTGGCCAGTGAACCGGGCAGGAGGACGAGGCCGAGAATCCAGGCGTGCCGGTACTCGGGCTGGACGTAGCCCAGCACACCGAGCCCGAGGACAGCGGCCAGGGCGACCGGCAGCGCCGCGGTGACCACGGCCCGGGTGGGGTCGGGCCCGTCGTTGCCGTCCCGGCTGGCCAGGATCCGCTGCGCCCGTACGACGGCACCGGCCTGCGCGAACTCCAGCGCGGCGACGGCCAGGGCGTACACGCCGAGGGGGCCGGCACCGACGAACCTGGCCACCAGGATCTGGTTGAACCGCAGCGTCATCATCTGGGCGAAGATCCCGAGGTGCAGGTTGCCGACGGCAGCCAGGTCGGCGCGGTAGTCCACCGCGGTGGCCTCCGGCCGGGGCGCGGGCCCGATCCGCCGGAGCATCCCCAGCACCAGGGCACACACGGACAGCGCGCTGACCCACTGGACGACGAGCCACACCATGCTCCACAGGCCGCCGTCGAGGTAGCCGGCGAAGTACAGCGCCACGTAGCCACCGACCAGGACCGCGCCGCTCGCCGCGCGCATCGCGTAGACGACCATGAAGCTCTTCTGGCGCAGCGCGATCGACGAGACCGTGTTGAAGATCGTCAGACCGGCCGCGGAGCCCATGCCGACCAGGTAGCTGCCGAGCCCGGCCACCGTGGTGAGCACCGCGGCGGCGACGACGGAGAGCAGGACCGAGGCCGCCAACATCGCGAGGACCCAGGGGCGCCCCCGGGAGAAGACCCAGCCGCCCGGACGGGACAGCAGGAAGGTGTCCAGGGACAGGCCACCGACGGCCGCGCCCAGTGTGGCGCTCACCATGTTCGCGGAGAGTTCACCGCGCTCGGCGGGCGGTAGCGCCACCGACAGGACCGCCGCCAACCCGGTCAGGCCGAGCGCGCCGATGTAGAGACGTTCGGGTGCGATGAGCCGTCGCAGCAGGCCCAGTGCGCGGCGTCCGGGCGATGGCTTCGTGCCGGGATCCGGCGATGGCCGAGCGGTATTGACCAGCGACACGCCGTTCACTCGCCCCCCATAGATGCGTTACGTGCGGGCACGACGAGTCGTACTTCGCTGGCACTTTCTACCCGAATGCCGCTACACCTGCAATCGACCAGGTGGCCCCTAGGGTCTGTGTCAAAGCCCCTGGCCAGCCTGCGGCGGGCCCAGACGACGACCGGCCGCGTTGGAGATTCGTCCGGATACAACACCGGTATCCGGACGAATCTCCGCCTTGCCGGATCGCCGCCTGGACTCCGCCTCGGCTCGACCGAGGACTTTGACACAGACCCTAACCCGATAATGCCGAAACACCTGCGGTCACCGCCAGTCGGCCGGCGTAGACTCTCGGACCCGTGAGGATCCTCGTCACCGGCGGAGCCGGATTCATCGGGTCGGAGTACGTTCGCCTGCTGCTGGGCAAGCCCCTCGGCAGTGCCGACGGCGTGCCACCACTCGAGCCGGCGGTCGTGACCGTGCTCGACAAACTGACCTACTCCGGCAACCTGGCCAACCTCGACCCGGTCCGCGACGACCCGCGACTGCGCTTCGTCCAGGGCGACATCTGCGACCCGACCATCGTCGACGAGGTCGTCGCCGACCACGACGTCATCGTGCACTTCGCCGCCGAATCACACGTCGACCGCTCCATCGCCGGCGCCGCCCCCTTCGTCACCACCAACGTCCTGGGCACCCAGACCCTGCTCGACGCCGCCCTGCGCCACCGCACCAGCCGCTTCGTGCACGTCTCCACCGACGAGGTCTACGGCTCCATCGACGAAGGCTCCTGGACCGAAACCTGGCCCCTCGCACCGAACTCCCCCTACTCGGCATCCAAGGCCGGCTCCGACCTGCTCGCCCTGTCCTACCACCGCACCCACGGCATGGACGTCGTCGTCACCCGCTGCTCCAACAACTACGGCCCCTACCAGTACCCCGAAAAAGTCATCCCCCTGTTCGTCACCAACCTCCTCGACGGCGCCACCGTCCCCCTCTACGGCGACGGCGGCAACATCCGCGACTGGCTACACGTGCACGACCACTGCCGCGGCATCGCCCTCGTCCAGCAGAAGGGCCGCGCCGGCGAGGTCTACAACATCGGCGGCGGCACCGAACTGACCAACAAGGAACTCACCGGCCGACTCCTCGACGCCTGCGACGCCGACTGGGACCGCGTCGTCCCGGTCACCGACCGCAAGGGCCACGACCGCCGCTACTCCCTCGACATCACCAAAATCCACCAGGAACTCGGCTACACCCCCAGCATCACCCTCGACCAGGGCCTCGCCGACACCGTCACCTGGTACCGGAACAACCGCACCTGGTGGGAACCCCTCAAGACCACACCCACCGCCTGAGCTGACAACCGCCTGAGCTGACAACGCCGCGGGTGGTGGTGCCGACGTGTCGAGATCGTCGGCGCCACCACCCGCGGCGATTGTGTCTTCGGTCCGATTGTGTCCTCGGTCAGCGGCCTCCGGCGCGGAAGACCTCCGAGACGGTGCGAAGCACCACCTTGACGTCCAGCCACAGCGACCAGTTCTCGATGTAGTAGTTGTCGAACCGGGCCCGGTCGGAGATCGGGGTGTCGCCGCGCAGGCCGCTGACCTGCGCGAGCCCGGTGAGCCCGACGGGAACCCGGTGGCGTGCCGCGTAGTCCGGGTATTCCGCCGAGAACTTCTCCACGAAGTACGGCCGTTCCGGTCGTGGCCCGACCACACTCATGTCGCCGCGCAGGATGTTCCACAACTGGGGTAGCTCGTCCAGCGACGTCCGGCGCATGAACCGGCCGATCGGGCCGACCCGGTTGTCGTGCGCGATGGACCAGTTGGTCTGGGACTCCTGCTCGTTCACCGGACGCATCGAGCGGAACTTGATGACGTTGAACGGCTTGCCGTACCGGCCGATCCGCTCCTGGTAGAAGAAGATTCCCTTGCCACCGTCGATGTACGTGGCGAGGGCGCAGAGCAGCAGCACCGGGCTCAACAGCAGGAGCGCGACCCCGGCGAACAGCATGTCCGACGCGCGCTTGATGGCCCACCGCGGGCCGGTCAGCGTGATGTCGCCGATCTTGACGATCGGGAACGCGCCGATGTGGTCGGGGTAACCGCTGTGGGAGCGTGAGCCCCACAGGCGCGGCACGGCCCAGAGGTCGCAGCGGGAGCTGCGCGGCTGCAACAGGGTCTCCATGAGCGTGGTCTCGTCGCAGTCCGGGTCGGCGATGATCAGGACCTCGCACTCCGTCAACCGGACGAGGTGTTCGAGGTCCGACATCGACCCGCTCAGCGGCAGCGCACCGTTACCCTGGCGCGACGCGACGTCGACACAGCCGGCGTACCGCAGGCCGTACTGCGGGTAGCGGCGCAGCAGCCTGGCGATTTCGAGGCCGATCGGGCCGCCGCCGACGACGAGCGCGTTGTGCTCCGCCCAACGACGCTTGCGGGACAGGACGGTGAACGACCTGCTGGCCGCGCGCCCGAGGATCACCAGCAACGCCGACAGTGCGACGCCGCGCATGAACCCGCCGACGTACGCCACCGAGGCGTGGCGTTCGGCCGCGATGATGGCCACCACCGAGGCGGCGGCCAGCAGGCGCCCGCAGAGGCTCGGCAGCTCGTCGAGGATGCTCACGTGCCGGCGCGGCCGGTAGAGGCCGCCGGCCGCGAAGAGGGCCACGGTCAGGGCCGCGTTGGCCATCGTCCCGCGCCAGTAGCTCTGGGTCAGCAGCAGCGGAGCGATGAGCGCGACGGCATCGACGGGCGCGATCATCATCCAGGCCCGCAGCCACCGGGTCCGTGACGAGGTGCGGGACCGCGCGTACGGGAGGACGGCCGTGGTGCCCAGGCCGGGCCTCTCGACCTTGGCCTGCGCCCGAACCCGCGGCTCCCTGGTCTGGGGCACGGGTGGGGCGCCGCCGTAGAGGCGAGCCCCGTCGCCCGGCATGTCAGTCTCCTCCCCGCCGACTGGCGGCGGCGTGGACGAATGGCTGGTCGCCGGCTGGCCTGGCACTAGTGGACCTCCCCGTGAATGCCCTCGGTCACGCGTCCCGACCGTGAGGGCGACCGAACTCTACGATCGACCGGGTCGAGTCACCATAGCCGGCAAGTCAGTTCCTCCTCCTACTTTGCGGCGGAGAGGATTCCCGGAACGTTGTCGTTGCGGACCGCGTCGAAGACCTTGGCTGCCTTCTCCTTGTCGGCGAGCACGACGCTCTCGGTGCCCATCGTGCCGGTGCCCTTCACCGGGCAGGTGAGGAACGTCAGGTTGCCGCTGCGCAGGTCACGCATCTCGGAGGCAAGATCGATCAGGTTCAACTTCTTGTCCACGGCGACCGCGTCCGCCGTCGCCTTGACGAAGGAGTTGAGCTTGGCCGGGTTGGCGAGCGTCCCGCCGGACGCCGCCTTGTCCAGGATCGCCTTGATCACCTGCTGCTGGTGCCTGATCCGGGCGAAGTCGCCGTCGGCGAAGGCGTGCCGTTCGCGTGCGTAGTCCAGCGCGGCGGCCCCGTCCATCTTCTGCCGCCCGGCCTTGAACGTCCGGCTGCCGTTGAGCGCGTACAGGGTGGTGAAGCCCTTCTCCACGTCCACGGTGATGCCGCCGAGCGCGTCCACGATCTCCTTGAAACCGCTGAAGTCGACGATCGTCACGTGGTCGATGCGCACGCCGGTGAACTTCTCCACCGTCTGCACCAGCAGCGGCACGCCACCCCACGCGAACGACGCGTTGATCTTCGCGTCCTTGCCACCCCGGCCGTTCGAGGACTTCGGCACGCTGACCCAGGTGTCCCGGGGGATCGAGATGAGCTGGGCGCTGGACCGGTCCTTGGGCAGGTGGGCCACGATGATGGTGTCGGTGCGGGAGCCGGACTCGTTGCCCGGATCGCGGGAGTCGCTGCCGAGGATCATGATGTTCATGGCGCCCTGGGCGTTCTCACCAACCTGCGGGCGGTCGGCCTCCGGCACACCGTCGAAGGCGTCGACGCGTTCGATGCCGGAGTTGATGGAGCGGAAGTACAAACCTCCGGCGATCATGCCACTACCGCCGAGCAACGCCAGGACCACGAAGGTGATCAAAGCGACCTTTTGCCACCGGGGACGCTTCCGCCGCACCTTCTTGGTCGGCTCCGATGGTTGCTGCGGCGCGATGAACTGGGTCTCGGGCTCCGCGTACTCTTGGCGATACTGCATGCCGCGATGCTACTGATTCCCGGTTACAGGGATGTACCCCCGTCCGGGTCATCGGCTCCGCGACGCGACCGAAACTTTTCCGACGATCGTTGGCACGAACCTGCTATGAAGCAGCGGTGGACGCCACGCAACTGCGCCGAGCCATCGCCCGCACGCCACTCGCCCCGGTCGCCGCCTTTCCGAAGCGGCTCGCCCGGGTGGTCCGCCACGACGCCAAGGTGCTGCGCATCTCGGCCCGGTGGTTGGTCACCTCCCGGGAACATCACAACTACACGTACGAGCTGACCACGCTCAGTCGTCACCACCTCGCCTGGTTCGTCAGCGTGGTCTGCGACAGGCCGGTCCGGCAGGTCCGTGGATGGCTCGACGAGATCGAGTCCGACCAGGCCCTGCGGCGACACATCGAGCAGGCCACCGCCGGAGCCGCCCGTCGTGGCCTCGCCGACCGGCAGGTCCGCTACGCCCGCCGGATCGGCTGGTACGCCATCGTCCGAGCCACCCGACCGGCACACGTCGTGGAAACCGGTGTGGACAAGGGGCTGGGCACCGTCGTCCTGGCCGCCGCCCTGCTACGCAACGCGCAGGAGGGGCATCCCGGGCGGGTCACCTCGCTGGACATCAACCCCGAGGCCGGCTACCTCGCCCGGGTCGCACCCTGGTCGGACGTCGTCGACCTGGTGATCGGCGACTCGATCGCCGCGATCGGCGCACTGGACCGCCCGGTCGACCTGTTCCTGCACGACAGCGACCACAGTCGTGCCCACGAGAAGCGCGAGTTCGACGCCGTCGAGTCGAAGCTCGCACCCGGCGCGATCCTGCTCACCGACAACGTCACAAGCACGAACGTGCTCGGCGAGCACGCCGAGCGCACCGGCCGGCGGTTCCTCGCCTACCGGGAGAGCCCCGCCAACCACTGGTACCCCGGCGACGGCATCGGCGTGGCATGGTAGCCAGGTGCGGCTGAGGTCGATCCACACGTACCCCGTCAAGGGTTGTCACCGGCTCGACCACGACGGCGCGTTCGTGCGGCCGTGGGGCCTGGCCGGCGACCGGCGCTGGATGGTCGTCGACGCCGACGGCGTCGGCGTCACCCAGCGGGACACCACCCGGCTGGTCGGCCTGCACGCCACCGTTCGCCCCGGGGGTCTGGTGTTGCGCGCCGCCGGGCGGCCCGACCTCGACGTGCCCGAGCCGACCGCTGGCGATCCGGTCGCGGTGCGCACCTTCCGCCACCGCACCATCCCGGTCCCGGCTCTGCCGGCCGGTCGAGCGGCCGACGAATGGCTCGGTGCGCTGCTCGGCCGACCGGTCCGGCTGGTCTGGCTGGCCCGACCGACCCGTCACCTGGCCGCCGAGGACCGCGACCACGACACCGGCGACGAGGTCAGCTTCGCCGACGCCTTCCCGCTGCTGCTGACGAACACCGCCTCCCTCGACGTCCTCAACGATTGGCTGGCCGAGGTGGGCGAGCCGCCGGTGCCGATGACCCGGTTCCGACCCAACCTGGTCGTCGACGGGGCACCGGCCTGGGCCGAGGACGACTGGGTGGGTCGATCGCTGCGCATCGGTGACCTGCGGTTTCGCGCCGCCAGGCCATGCGCCCGCTGCGTGGTGACCACGACCGACCAGGAAACCGGGGTACGCACGAAGGAACCGCTGCGCACCCTCGGCCGCCACCGCAACGTCCAGCAGAAGATCCTCTTCGGACTGAACCTGGTGCCGCTCGACAGTGGACCACTGGCCGTGGGGGCCGCACTCGTCCTCGCGCCCTGACCGGTCACCGCGACCCTCGATCGGGAACGCGCCGATCACCGTCCGTCGACGCTGTCTTAGCTTTGGCTTAGCCGGCTTGTCGCCCCGCGCCCGGTTCCGGCAGCATCGCCGTCGTGACGGACGCAAGCGTTGTCGACATCGACATCGACATCGACCTGGACCGGGCTCCCGAGGTCCGGCCCCGGTCGTCGTCGCGCTCGATGCCCTGGGTGGTCGCCACCGGCGTCACAGTTGTCGCGGCGGCACTGGGGCTCACCCTGACCCTGCGGTCAGGCTCCGCCCCGGCCTGCGCCGCCGGCCGGACGCTCGCCGCCGCGCCGCCCACCGGCACCGCCACCCACAGCGGCAAGGCCACCTTCTACGACTCGAACGGCGGCGGCGGCAACTGCTCGAACCCCGCTGCCCCGGCCAACCGCCTCTACGTCGCGCTCGGCCCGACCGAATACTCCGCCGGCGCCGCCTGCGGTGGCTTCCTCGACGTGACCGGCCCGAAGGGCACCGTCCGAGTGCTGATCATGGACCAGTGCCCGGAGTGTGCGCCCGGGCATCTCGATCTGTCCCGCGAGGCGTTCGCCCGGATCGCCGAGCCGGTCCAGGGTCTCGTCCCGGTCACCTACCGCGCGGTGGTCAATCCACCGCTGCCCGGTCCGCTCACCTTCCGGATCAAGGAGGGTGCGTCGCAGTTCTGGTTCGCCGTCCGGGTCGGCAACCACGGCAACCCGCTGCGGTCCGTCGAGGTCCGGCAGCGGGACAGCGATCCGTGGCGCCCGGCCGCCCGGCAGGACTACAACTACTGGCTGATCCCCTCCGGCGCCGGGGCCGGGCCGTTCACCATCCGCGTCAGCGACGTGTACGGAAACCGCGCCACCGTCGGCGGCATCCGGATGGCACCCGGCCAGGTGCAGAACAGCGCGGTCCGCATGTACGGGCCCGCCGGCGCGGCGACCACCCCGCGCCCGTCCGCGTCGGCCCGGCCGTCCGGCAACCGACCCGCCGGTACGCCGACGCCGGCCCGCCGCCCGGCCGAGGTGGCGAAGGCGAGCGCGTCGGCCACCGGCACGCCGAGCACCCAGCCGGTCGCGGCGAACGCCCGCTGGTGCGCGGGCTGACCGCTCAGTCTGGTGTGGGCTGACCGCTCAGTCTGGTGCGCGGGCGCTCAGGCGACAGGCGTCAGGTCGAGCCACATCAGGATCTCGTCCCGGTCGTCACCGGGTGCCACCCGCAACGCGCCCGGCAACCGGCCGATCTCGCGGTAGCCGAGGCGAGCGTAGAACGTGTCCAGCCCCAACCCGTCGCGCACCGTCACGTGCAGCGCCTCGTGGCCGAAACGCCTGCCCAGCCGGGCGGCCTCGGCCATCAGCGCCGAGCCGTACCCGCTGCCCTGGGCGTCCGGGCGGACCATCACCCGCTTCAACACACACCAGTGCGCCTTGAGCGGGAAACGGTTGTCGCTGAAGATCAGCAGAGCCACCAGTCGGTCGCCGGAGTATCCGACAAGCAGGCGGTCCGGTCCGTCGGTGATGCCGGCGAAGGTCGGGTCGGCGAGCACGTGGACGTCGGCGACGGTCACCGGCGGGACGAAGCCGACCGCGCCGCCGGCGTTGCTGGCGTCCGCCCAGAGCGCGACGATCTCGGCGCGCAGCTGCGGGGTCAGGTCGGGGTCGAGGACGAAGCGCAGACTCACGCTCGCCATCCTGACCCGCCGACCAGGCCCGCGACCCTCGACAGTGACGCGCCCGACAACCGCGGTCGGGGCGCGTGGTGCTCGTTGGTCTGTGGTGCTCGGTGACCCGTGGTGCTCGTTGACCTGTGCGGGAGAGGGGATTCGAACCCCTACGCCCTTTCGGACAATAGGACCTAAACCTATCGCGGCTGCCGTTACGCCACTCCCGCCAACCCGCTGAGTCTAGAACGTCCAGCTTCGGCGGTGTCGAGCCCGCCTCCCGGCGGCTGGTCCGAGGCCGTGCCCGGGGCTCTCCGCCTCAGTCCAGGCCGAGGTCGCGGCGGAGCTTCGCGACGTGCCCGGTGGCCTTGACGTTGTAGAGCGCTCGCTCCACCTTGCCGTCGGCGTCGATCACGAACGTCGAGCGGATCACGCCGGTGACCGTCTTGCCGTACAACTGCTTCTCGCCGTACGCGCCGTAGGCGGTCAGCACCGTCCGGTCCGGGTCCGACACCAGCGGGAAGGTGATCGCGTCGCGCTCGCGGAACTTCGCCAGCTTCTCCGGCTTGTCCGGGGAGATGCCGACGACCTCGTACCCGGCGGCCTGGAGTGAGGCGAGCGAGTCGCGGAAGTCGCAGGCCTGCTTGGTGCAGCCGGGGGTCATCGCCGCCGGGTAGGCGTACAGGACCACCCTGCGACCCCGCAGGTCGGCGAGGGAGAGCTGGTCACCGGTGTCGGTGGCGAGGGTGAACTCGGGCGCGGGGTCACCGGGGGAGAGGCGGTCGGGCGTGGTCATGGCCCGACGATACCGCCGCCCGGCCGAGCGCCCGCCCGCCCGGGCGCCTGCTGTCGTTGGCGGCGTGGGCGTGTCGGGCGGGCGCTGTCGCTGGTGGGCGGGCGCGGGTCGGGTGGTCGTTGGCGGCGTGGGCGTGTCGGGCGGGCGCTGTCGCATCCGGCGAGGGCCGGTCGGCGTCGCTGGCTGGTGATCGACTCGTCTTTCGGGAAACCGGGGCATCCGACGGCCTTGGACACGCCGGTTTTCAGGAAGGCGAGTCGATCACCAGGCGGACAGCCCGGATTTCAGGAAGGCGAGTCGATCACCTGGGCGGCGGATCGCCGCAGGAGTTCAGCCGGCCGGAAAGGTGATCAACACCTCGCGTTGTTGCCAGAGTCTGGCAACAACGAGTGTTGGGAAATAGGCTGACGCACGCTGGTCCGGTCGGGCCCGCTGACGTGTGGGAGGTCGCGTGGAAACACTGGCGATGCACATCTCGAACGGGATCATCGACGGTCCGGTGGCAGCGATCTTCGCTGCGCTCGCTCTTGCCGCGCTCACCTTCTGTGTCCTGCGCGGCCGGCGTGACCTGGACGACCGGCTGGCCCCGATGGCGGGCCTGGTGGCCGCGTTCATCTTCGCCGTCCAGATGCTCAACTTCCCGATCTTCACGGCCGGGGTGAGTGGCCACCTGCTCGGCGGCGCGCTCGCCGCCATGCTTGTCGGCCCGTGGGTCGGTGCGCTCTGCGTGTCAGTGGTGCTGGTCGTGCAGGCACTGATCTTCGGTGACGGCGGCGTGGCGATGCTCGGCCTCAACATCACGAACATGGCGCTGCTCGGCACTGCCGCGGCATACCTGCTGATCGCGCTGTTGCTGCGGGTGCTCCCCCGTACGCCGGCCGGTCTGGCCGTGACCGCGTTCGTCGCCGCGACGCTCAGCGTGGTGGTCGCGTCGCAGGGCTTCGTCCTGGAGTACTGGCTGGGTGGCACCACCGACCTGGGGAGCAACCTGACCGGCCTGGCCGGCACGATGGCCGGCGTCCACCTGCTGATCGGCATCGGTGAGGGCCTGATCACCGCGACCACCGTGCTCACCGTCGCGAAGGTGCGACCCGACCTGGTGTACGCGCTGCGCTCGCTGCGCGCACCCGCCACCCCCGCTGTCCCGGTCGCCGGAGGTGTCCGATGAAGAACCGCTCCTGGGCCTTCCTGGCCGGTGGCCTGCTGGTCGCCCTGCTGCTCGCCGGGGTGGTGAGCAACTACGCCTCGTCCCATCCGGACGGGCTGGACTCGTCCCTGCTCAAGGGCTGTACGGTCGACGCCGACGACAACATCGTCGGCGGCAGTTGCCCGGCCCAACAGGCCCGGGACCACGAGTTCGCCGACAGCCCGCTCGCCGACTACGGCGTGCGCGGCGTGCAGAACAGCTTCGTCTCCACCGGCCTCTCCGGGGTGCTCGGCGTGCTTGTCACCTTCGCGATCGGCGCCGGCGGTTTCTGGTTGCTGCGCCGCCGGGGCACCACGCCGACCGGCAGCGACGCCACGCCAGCCGACGCCAGGCCGACCGGCGGCGACGCCACGCCAACCGAGGACGACGCGGCGACGTCCCGCGTCAGCTGAGCAGGGAGTACGCGCAATGGGTGCCGGTCACGGGCACGTGCTGTACCGCGAGGCGGACTCGCCGGTGCACCGGCTCCCGCCCGAGGTCAAGATCGTGGCGATGGTGGTCTTCACCCTCGCCGTGGTGGCCACCCCGCGCGAGGCGTTCTGGGCCTTCGGCGCGTACGCCGTGCTGGTGGCGGCGGTGGCGGCGCTGGCCCGGGTGGGGCCGCGGTGGCTGCTCAGCCGGGCGCTGATCGAGCTGCCGTTCGTGCTGTTCGCCGTGGCGCTGCCGTTCCTCGTCACCGGCGACCGGGTCGAGGTGCTGGGCCTGCGCCTGTCCGAGGACGGGCTGCACGGCGCGTGGAACATCCTGGCCAAGGGCACCCTGGGGGTGCTCGCCTCGCTGCTGCTCGCCGCGACGACCACCACCCGGGACCTGATCGTGGGGTTGGACCGGCTGCACTGCCCGCAGGTGCTGACCCAGATCGCCACGTTCATGCTGCGCTACCTCGACGTGCTGGTGGGTGAGGCGCGGCGGATGCGGGTGGCCCGGATCTCCCGGGGTGACGATCCGCGTTTCCTGTGGCAGCTACGCGGCTTCGCCGCCGGGATCGGGGCGTTGTTCCTGCGTGCCTTCGAGCGCGGCGAGCGGGTCTACCTGGCGATGCTGTCGCGGGGCTACACCGGGCGGATGCCCGCCGTGTGGCAGGGCGACGGTGCCGCGAGCGCCGGTCAGTGGCTGGTCGCGGCGACTGTGCCGGTGTTGGCGGCCTCCATCGCCGCCACCGCCGTCGTGCTGTCATGATCGGTGTCGTGCAGACCGCTCTCTCGCTGGACGTTCGGGGCGTTCGCTACGCGTACCCGGACGGGCACGTCGCCCTGCACGGGGTGGACCTGACCGTGCCGCGCGGCGACCGGGTGGCGTTGCTCGGGCCCAACGGCGCCGGCAAGACCACTCTGGTGCTGCACCTCAACGGCATCCTCACCCCGACCGAGGGCACCGTGAGCGTCGGTGGGCTGACCGTGACGCCGGATCGGGCCACCCTGGCCGAGGTGCGCCGCCGGGTGGGCATCGTCTTTCAGGACCCGGACGACCAGTTGTTCCTGCCCACGGTGGCGGAGGACGTGGCGTTCGGGCCGGCGAACCTGGGTCTGCGCGGTGCCGAGTTGGCCGCCCGGGTGGACGAGGCGCTCGACGCGGTGGGGATGGGTGCGCACCGCGACCGGGCCCCGCAGCACCTCTCCTTCGGGCAGCGCCGCCGGGTGGCGGTGGCCACCGTGCTGGCCATGCACCCGGAGATCCTGGTGCTCGACGAGCCGTCCTCGAACCTGGACCCGGCCGCCCGTCGGGAGCTGGCCGAGATCCTGCGCGGCCTGCCGGTGACGTTGCTGATGGTCACGCACGACCTGCCGTACGCGGCGGAGCTGTGCGAACGATCGGTGATCCTCGACGGCGGCCGGATCGCAGCCGACGCCCCCACCAAAACCCTGCTGAACGACGCGCCCCTGCTGGCCCAACACCGCCTAGAACTCCCCCAAGGCTTCACCCCAAACCCCTAACCCACCCCACCCCACCCCGCCTCGTCGATCAAGGAGTTGTGGTGGGTGACGAAGGCCCCGCGAAAGAATCAAACGGGCACCACAATTCCATGATCGACGAGGCGAGGCGAGGCGAGGCGAGGCGGGGCGGGGCGGGGCGAGGACGGGCGGGGCCGGGCGGGACGGCGGCGGCCCGCCCCTCAGCGAGCGGGGATGGGGTTTGTGGCGCGGCGGGACGTTGCGTGGAGGCGGAGGACGCCGGCCAGCGTCGCTCCGGTGCCGGTGATCAGGACTACCGCGACCATCAGGCGGGCTACCGCCGGTGACCAGGGCACCGGGGCGATGGAGCGGGCGAACACGGCCGCGTTGGCCACACCGGCGAACAGCGCCACGCAGGCACCGGCCAGCGTCACCACGAAGTCGGCGGCCGGGCGGCGGCTCAGCGCGTGCCAGCCGGCGGCGATCGCACCCAGGCCGGTGAGCAGCGACCAGATCTGCCCGGACAGCAGCCCGACCAGCACCCCGCCCACTCCCTGGGCACCCGCGTCCAGCTCCCGTCCCACCGGGTATCCGACGGCCAGCGCGCCGCCGACGACCAGCAGGGCACCCAGCGCGGACAACGCGCGACCGCCGGCGGGGGCGGCTGCGGCGACCAGGCCGAGCGCGCCCACCGCGAGCAGCCCCACGATGGTCACCGCCCACCAGGTGTACGCGTCCGGCGGCGGCACCCAGTCCAGTGTCCCGCCGATCGTCACCGGGTCGGCGCCGTCCCGCAGGGGGATCGCCCAGTCCCGGACCCGGTGCTCCCGGTCCGGTGCGGCGCGTACCTGCGCGGGTGGTGTCGACTCCTGCCACAGCGCGCGCTGGTCGTGCCAGCGCACCGTGCTCCCGTCGGCGATCCGCCGCCAGGCCGGCGGGGCGGCCGGGTCGGCCTCGGCCGGGAGTGCGGTGTCCCCGGCGATGGTGCGGTTCAGGTACGTGGCCGGGGAGCGGCTGTTCTCGAAGACCCCGTCCGGGCCGACCCGCAGGTACGGCTCGCCGGAGTAGCCGATGACCTCGATGGCGCGGCCGGTGTCGTTGGTCAGCTCCAGTCGGGCGCCGGCCTCGACGACGCGTACCTCCAGCCCTGGCCGCTGTGGCGTGACCCCGGTGGCCCGGGTGCGGTAGTCGGTGCCGTCCGGTGCGTCCGCGCCGTGGGCGGCGGCGGGGGCCGCGGTGAGCAGGGTCGCCGCGAAGGCCGCGGCGGCGACCAGGCCGGCCCGAGCCAGCAGGGTACGGATCACTTGCCGGCCGCCGCCACCGCCGCGTTGAGGGCGTCCGGGGTGGGGTTCTCCAGGGGCTGGCCGTTGACCATGATGGTCGGCGTGCCGGTGACCTTGCTCCGGCTGGCCTCGTCGGTGACGTGGTCGGTCCACGTCCGGTACGTGCCGTCCTTGACGCAGCCGCCGAACGAACCCCGGTCGAGCCCCACGCCGGCGCCGATGTCGATCAGCTCGTCGTTGCTGAGCCCGGCGCTGCCCTCCGGTGGCTGCTTCGCGAACAGCGCCTTGGCGTACTCCCGGAACTTGCCGCCCGCCGCGGCGCAGCCGGAGGCGGCCGACGAGCGGGTGGAGTAGTCGGTGGTGGAGAAGCGGTTGAGGTACGCGACCGGGTGGTAGACCACCTTCGCCTTGTTGTCGGCCACCAACTGGTCCAGGGTCGCCCCGCTGGTCTGCTCGAACTGGTGGCAGGCCGGGCAGATGAAGTCCTCGTAGACGTCGACGGTGACGGGCCCGCCGCCGGTGACGATGCCGGTGCCGGCCGCGTTGGCGCCGGGCGGGGTGGTGAACGTGTCGGAGCGCTGGTTGGACCAGACGACCCAGCCGACGACACCGGCGACGACCAGGACGACGACCGCGGCGGCGGAGACCCAGATCGTGCGGCGACGCCGCCGCTCGCGGGCGAGCTGCTCGCGGACCACCCGGGCGGCGTCCCGCTGCCCCTTACGACTACTCATCCTCGTCCTCCACAGCGGGTTCGCCGGACAGCCACCCGTCCACCGATGCCGGCGTACGTGGCCAGACCAGCAGAAATCCGGCCAGTACCAAGAATCCCAGGTCCCGGAGGATCTCCGGGAGGTAACTGGGTGCCTGCCCCTCGGCCAGCTGCCCGCCGCTGCCGAAGCAGCCGCAGTCGATGGCCAGCCCGCGTGCCCAGGCCGAGGCGATCCCGGCGACGAAGACCACCAGCAGCGCGGCCGACACCCCGGCGACGAGCCGGGTGGCCAGCCCGAGCAGCAGCAGCACGCCCAGCGCCAACTCGACGAAGGGCAGGGCCGCGCCGAGCACCGTCGCCACGTCGTACGGCAGCACCTGGTACGCGTTGACGGCTCGCCCGGAGGCGGCGAGATCGCCGACCTTCGACGCGCCGGCGACGAGCCAGACGGCGGCGAGGCCGAGCCGTGCCGCCGTGCCGAGCCAGGGCCGGACGACGGGCCAACGGCCGACCCCGTTGGGAGGTGCTGTCACGCTCATTTGTCGTCCCGTCTCCGCCGGAAGTTCCCCGCTCAGCCGGTCAGGGCGTCGCCGACCGCCTCGACCAGCTCGTTGCGGGCCCGAGCCACCCGGGAACGGATGGTGCCCACCGGCACCCCAACGACTTCGGCCGCCTCGGCGTACGACAGGCCGAGCAGTTGGGTGAGCACGAACGCGGCGCGCCGCTCGGCGCTGAGCCGGCGGACCAGGTCCGCGGCGCCGAACTGGCCGGCCGGGTCCGGGTGCGGGTGGTCGGTGTACGCGTTCGCGGCCAGCCGCTCGTCGAGCCGGCGGCGGCGGATCACCGTGCGCAGGTGGTCGGCGCAGGCCCGCCGGGCGATACCGAGCAGCCAGGTGCGGGCGCTGGAGCGACCCTCGAACGCGGGCAGGGCCCGAAACGCCCGCAGGTACGTCTCCTGGGTCAGGTCGTCGGCGCTGTCCGGGTCGACCAGGGCGGCGGCGAACCGCCAGACCTCGATCTGGGTCAGCCGGACGAACGCCGCCTGGGCCCGCGGATCACCGTCGCGCGCGCTCAGCGCCCACTCGGTCGCCGGGTCCCGGACAGCCGCACCGACCGGCTCTGCCGGGCCGGCGTTACCGGTGTCACGCGGGACGGGGATCACGACAGACCACGTTACGCGGCACCCGACGGAGCGCCAGGGTCCTTCGGCCCTTGGATGGTCTGCACCACGTCGGGAACTTTTTCCCCACGCGAGCCGACTACCTTCGCATGACACGCGATCCCTCCCGCGCGGCACGGGCGGCTGAGCAGAGTTGAGCCCTTTGCCCGACTCGGGTCGCCGATCTCCACACCGGTCGGCGACCATGGCTGGCATGATTGTCGCCCCCCGCCGCCGAATTGCCCGGCTGGCTGCCGCCGCCGGCCTTCTGGTCACCGTCGTCGCCCTGTTGATCGCGCCAGCCACCCCGGCCAGTGCTCATGCGGTGCTGGAGAGCAGCAGTCCAGCAGCCGCCGCGGTGGTGTCGAGCGCGCCGTCCGAGGTGACCCTCCGGTTCAGTGAGTCGGTCCGCAAGGTTCCCGGCAAGATCAGGGTCATCGCGCCGGACGGCTCCCGCGCCGACCGGGGCGAGTCGTCCTTCGACGGCGGGACCGTGTCCATCCCGGTGGACCCGGCCGGTGGGCGCGGCACCTACCTGGTCAGCTTCCGGGTGATCTCCGCCGACAGTCACCCGGTGTCCGGGGCGTTCACCTACTCGGTCGGTGCGCCCTCCACGCCACCCGTCGACTCCGGCACGGACAGCCGCGCCAACCCGGTGGTGGGCACGGCGGTGAAGGTGGCCCGCTTCCTCGGTTACACCGGCCTGGTGCTGCTGGTCGGGCCCGCGCTGGTGCTCGCCGCGCTGTGGCCGCGACGGCTCCCGCGCCGGGGCCCGGCCCGGCTGGCCTGGATCGGCCTCGGCCTGGTGGCCGTCGCCACCCTCGCCGACCTGTGGTTGCAGGTGCCCTACACGGCCGGCGGCGGCCTCTTCGAGGTGACCGGCGAGGGGTTCGGCAGCGTTTTCGGCAGCGCCTTCGGTGCCGCCCACCTGGTCCGACTCGGCCTGTTGGCGGCCTCCGTCTTCCTGCTCCGGCCGCTGCTGGCCCGGCCGGCCGGCCGGGCCGACGCGATCATCCTGGCGGTGCTCGGTGGCGTTGCCCTGCTGACCTGGCCGCTGGCCGGGCACCCGGCGGCCTCGCCGGCGCCGGCGGTCTCCGTGGTGGTCGACGCGGTCCACCTGGGCAGCATGGCGGTCTGGCTGGGTGGTCTGCTGATGCTCGCGGGGTTCCTGCTGCGCCAGGCCGACGAACGGGAGTTGGGCGCGATCCTGCCCATCTGGTCGCGCTGGGCGGCGCTCGCCGTCTCGGCGCTGCTGCTGGCCGGCACCGTCCAGGCGCTGATCGAGGTGGCCACCCCGCGGGCGCTGTTCGACACCACGTACGGGCGGCTGCTGCTGGCCAAGATCGCGCTGTTCGCGCTGGTGATCGCCGTGGCCGCGTACTCCCGGCAGTTGGTGCGTCGGCGCATCGCCGCGCAGCGCCCGGCACCGGTACGCCGGGCGGTCTGGGTGGAGTTGGCCGTCACCGTGGTGGTGCTGGGCCTGTCCGCCACGCTCGTGCAGACCACGCCCGCCCGCACCGCGGTGGCCGGGCCGTCCAGCACCGAGGCCGGCCTCTTCAGCACCAGGCTGTCCAGCCCGCTCTACGACATGCAGGTCGAGGTGAGCCCGGCCGAGCGGGGCAACAACTCGGTGCACCTGTACGCGTACGACAAGAACAGCCTGCCGCTGCCGGTGGTGGAGTGGAAGGCGACCGCCGCGCTGCCCTCGGCCGGGATCGAACCGATCGATGTCCCGTTGCTGCCGTTGACGGACAGCCACGCCTACGGCGACATCAGCCTGCCCGCCGCCGGCGACTGGCAAATCAAGATCACCGCTCGAACGACAGACATCGACCAGGACACGGTGACCGCCACCGTGCCCATCCGTTAGAGAGGTTCGCAAAACCCATGATCCGATTCCGGCGTACCGCAGGCGCCGCTGCCGCCCTGGCGTTCACCGCCGCCGCCACCGCTGTGCTCGGCTTCGCCGGGCCCGCGTCCGCGCACGTCACGGTCAACCCGAAGGAAGCAGCCCAGGGCGGGTACGCCCGGGTGGCGTTCCGGGTGCCCAACGAGAGCGACAGCGCCTCGACCACCAAGCTGGAGGTGACGCTTCCGGACAACGCCCCGGTCGGCTCGGTGTCGACCATGCCGGTGCCCGGTTGGACGGTGGCGACCGAGAAGCGCAAGGTGGACCCGCCGATCGAGGTGCACGGCAGCCAGCTCACCGAGGCCATTTCCAAGATCACTTGGACGGCCACCGGCGACGCCGCCGTGAAGCCCGGCCAGTTCCAGGAGTTCCCCGTCTCGATGGGGCCGCTGCCGAAGGTCGACTCGATGGTCTTCAAGGTCCTGCAGACGTACTCGGACGGCGAGATCTCACGCTGGATCGACCCGCCGGCGACCGGCGGCGAGGAGCCGGAGCACCCGGCGCCGGTGCTCGCCCTGACCGCCGCCGGCGCTCCGGGGAGTGCGGCCACGCCGAGCGCCGCAGTCGTGGCGTCGCCCGACGACGACGATGACGACGACGGCAACGGGCTCGCGGTCGGCCTCGGTGTGGCCGGTCTCGTCGCCGGTCTGGCCGGTCTGGCGCTGGGCGGTCTGGCGTTCTCCCGGACCCGTCGGGAGCCGGTTGTCAAGTCCTGACCCGTCCCGCCCGCTGGCCCGCCGGAGATCATCCGGCGGGCCGGTGCGCTTTCCGCAGTCGGACCTGACCGTGCCGTGGATATGCCCTGATCACGGCGCCTGCGTCGGTAAGGTCGGCCGAGTATCTGGCTACGGAGGGAGGCGGTGCGAATGCGTGTCGTGCGGGCGATCGTCGGTGTGCTGCTGTTGGTCGTGGGGATTCCGGCGCTGATCGCCGGTGGCGCGTTGTGGTTGGTGACCCGACACGCCGACCCCGGTGGGGCCTTCGCCGCCCGCTTCGAGACGGTCCGCACGCCCGGTCACGCGGTGGTGGTCACCGACCTCGACCAGTTGCTGCGCCAGGAGGTGCCGTTCGCGCGTACCGGGCAGACGCGGCTGCGTCTGGACGCCCGCACCTCGGATGGCCCGGCCTTCGTGGGGCTCGCGCCCACCGCCGAGGTGCGGACCTGGCTGGAGTCGGTGCCGCACGACGTGGTCCGCCGGGTGGCGCTGGCCCAGGGCCCGCTGCCGGTTCGGCTGGACCCGGCCGGTGCCGTTGCCGGCAGCCCGCTCGATCCGGCCGCCGTGGTGCGGGTCGACTCGCCGGGTCGGCCGTCCTGGGTGCGCCAGGGCATCGGTTCGCTCCAGTGGAGTGCGCACGATCTCGCTGGTGAGCCCATGAGCCTGGTGCTGATGCGCCCCGACGGCCGCGCCGACCTGTCCCTGGACCTGCGGGCCGAGTTTCGGGCGGGGTGGACCGGCCCGGCCACCGGGGGCCTGCTGGCCGCCGGCGTCCTGCTGGTGGTGTGCGCTCTGCTGCTCCTGCTGCGACCGCTACGGCCGCGCGAGGTGATCTTCGTGGTCGATCCGGATCAGGTGCCGATGCTCGCCGGTCGGCTCGGGGTCACCTCGCTGAGTGGCCTGGGGGCCGAGGACGCCCGGGCGACCTCGCCGTTTCCCGCCGTACGGCAGCTCACCATGGTCGGCTCGGGTGCGGGGGAGCGGCGTCGGTCGCCGATCGGCGCGGCCCGGTCGGCCACCCTCGACGACCTGGAGGAGCCGGTCCGAGCACCTCGACCAGCGACGGCGACGCTGAGTCTCGCCTGGCCGCCGGCCGGTGGGGCGGCCCGGCCGGTGGCAGTCGACGAAACGGCGGGTGGCCCTCCGCGCTGCCGACGCGGAGGGCCACCCTCACCGGGGGATCGGTGCTACCCGAGCGACGCTTGAGGTATGAGACCAGATTAGCGCTACTGGCCGCTATTGGGGAGATCCGTCCATTTGGCGCGATTTTTCCGGCTGCGGATGCTCGACGGGCCGGCGACGGCTCGAACGCACCGGCAGCGTCGCCAGCAGTAGCAGACTGATCAGCACGTACGCGTTCTGCACCACGAAGTCCACCGGGTCTCTGGTGCGAACCGCTGCGGAGCCCCAGTCCTGGAACGTCACCACGCCGTAGACGATCACGGGAGTGATGCCCAGCGCGAGCCCGGCCAACCACCGACGCCGGCGTACCTCGTCCGGGCGGTCGGCGCTCAACGCCGCGTCGGCGAGCAGCACCACCGCCGGCACGAACCAGTAGATGTGGTGGGTCCAGGTGATCGGGCTCGCCAGGGAACCGACCAACCCGGTCAACGTCAGGCCCGTCAACAGGTCACCGGCCCGCGCCGCGCGGGCGGCCCGCCACAGCCCGTAGCCGGCCACCGCGGCGACCACCAGCAGCCAGAGCAGCCGGTCCGGCTTCTCCGGTGCGGTGAACCGGCTGAGCAGGCCGAACAGCGACTGGTTGCCGACGATGTCGGTGCGCCCGACCCGGTCGGTGGTCCACAACTCGTGCGTCCAGAACCGCCACGAGTCACTCGGGGCGATCGCCGCCGCGAGCAGGGTCGCCGCCGCCGCGGTCGCGCTCGCCACCGCGGCGGCCCGCCACCGCCTGGTGGCCAGCAGGTACACGATGAAGATGCCGGGGAAGAGCTTGAGCGCCGTCGCCAGCCCCACGCCGACCCCGGCCCAGCGCCGCGCCTGCGGTACGGCGAACAGGAGGTCGGCCAGGATCAGCACCACCAGCAGCATGTTGATCTGCCCGAAGGTGATCGTCTCGCGGGTGCTCTCCACGGCCAGCACCAGCAGGACGGCGAGGATCAGGGTGAACGTCCGCGGCAGGCCGTGGCGGGCGATGACCGGCAGCACCAGCCAGCGGGTGGTCAGCGCCACGGCCAGCACGGTGAGCACCGTGAAGATCGTCACGGTGGCACCGAGCCGCAACAGGCCGAACGGCCACAGCAGCAGCGCGCTGAACGGCGGGTAGGTGAAGTACAACTCGCCCTGCACCCGGTCGGGCTGGACGTAGTCGTAGAGCGGGTGGCCCGCGCGCCACCAGTCCACCGCCGACATGTAGATCTTGAGATCGAGGAACTTGTGGTTCAGACCCCGCAGGTAGAGCGCCGGCAGCACGGCGATGACGGCCACCACCGCGACCAAACGACGGACCGTACGGCCGCCGGGATCGTCGTCGGTGACGGCGGGCGGTGCGACGGGTTCTGCTGGCACCCCGAAACCCTAGCGGGCTGGCCCGCCGAGAGCGCGCAGCCACGTCCCATGGGCTGCGCGTAGGCTGTCCCGGTGGCTGATCTCCTCGTCTGGATCGACTGTGAGATGACCGGGTTGGACCTCGGCAGGGACAAACTGATCGAGGTTGCGGCACTGGTCACCGATCCCGACCTCAACGTGCTGGGTGACGGCGTCGACGTGGTGATCCACGCCGACGAGACGGCGCTGGAGGGGATGCCGGAGGTCGTGCGGACGATGCACGCCAAATCCGGCCTCACCGACGAGGTCCGCCGTTCGCCGGTCACCCTCGCCGAGGCCGAGGACCTGGTCCTGGAGTACGTCCGCACCTTCGTCAAGGACCCGCGGACGGCGCCGCTGTGCGGCAACTCGATCGCCACCGACCGGGGCTTCATCGCCCGGGACATGCCGCGTCTCGACGCGCACCTGCACTACCGCATGATCGACGTCTCGTCGATCAAGGAGCTCTGCCGTCGCTGGTACCCCCGCGTGTACTTCGGCCAGCCGCAGAAGGGCCTCGCGCACCGGGCGCTCGCCGACATCCGGGAGAGCATCCGGGAGTTGGAGTACTACCGGCGCACCGTCTTCGTCCCGCTGCCCGGGCCGGACGTGGAGACCGCCAAGGCGATCGCCGCCGAGCTCTGAGGGTGGGCGGCCGTCCTCGCGGCGCGCAGGGAACCCGCTAGACGTGGTGCGCGGCGGTGTGGCTATTATTGGTCCGCACCCCGCCCGGGGCGATCGACCGGGCGACGGAGGCATGGTGGCTGTAGCTCAGTTGGCAGAGCACCGGGTTGTGGTCCCGGTTGTCGTGGGTTCAATTCCCATCAGTCACCCAGTTGGTTGTGCTGCTCAGGCCCCCTCTCCGGAGGGGGCCTGAGTCGTCTTGGGGGCCAGATAGGGGCCGCAACGAGGAAGCCCCCTCCAGCGCGGAGAGGGCTTCCTCGTGGGGCTCAGGCGGTCGGCGTGGGGGACGGGGTACCGGCGCCGTCCGGGGTCGGGGCGGTGTCCGGAGCGGCGGGCGGCTCGTACGGGAGGGCGCTGCCCTTGACGTACTCGTCCCAGCTCATGTTCCAGTCGGTCCAGCCGTTGCCGTTCTGCAGCTTGGTTTCGGTGCCCTTGACCGTGATCGGGTCGCCGACCTGCGTGTTGTTGAACAGCCAGTTGCCGTTGGCCATCGACACGTTCACACAACCGTGCGAGACGTTCACGCTGCCCTGCTGGCCCTCCGACCAGGGTGCCGCGTGGATGAACTCGCCGCCCCAGGTGAGACGCTGCGCGAAGTCAATCTTGGTGCGGTAGCCCTCCTCCGGGCCCAGCTCCGCGAACGTGTCGAAGACCGTCTTGCGCAGCTTCTCGATCACGACCATGGTGCCGCTGGACGACGGGGTGCTCTTCTTGCCCAGGCTGACCGGGATGGTCTTGATCACCGCGCCGTTGCGGGTCACCGTCATCCGCTTGGTCTTGTTGTCCACCGTCATGATCACCGAAGGGCCGATCTTGATGTCCACGGCGAGGTCGGCGCGGCCGTACCAGCCCGCACCCATCGGCAGGCCGCCGGCCCGCACCCGGTAGGAGACCTTGCTGCCGGTCTTCCAGAACACCTTCGGCCGGTAGCGGATCTCGGTGGGGCTGACCCAGTGCCAGATGCCCTCCTGGGCCGGCGTCGAGGTCACAGTCATCCGGCGCTGCACGTCATCGCGGTAGTCCTCCGGGATGTCCCGGCTGAACTTCACGATCAGCGGCATGCCGACCCCGACCACCTGGTTGTCGCCGAGGAAGCTGCTCACCCGGACCTGGTTGTCCGGCTTGGCCATGGTGGTGAAGGTGCTGGTCGTGGTGGCTGGACGATCATCGTCGCCGGTGGCGGTCACGGTCGCCGTGTAGCTCGTGCCGTACTCCAACGTGCCGGTCGGCAGCCACGTCTTGCCATCCGCGGCGAGCGCGCCCTCGACCGGCTTGCCGGCCGCGTCCTTGAGCTCGACGGCGGTCTTCACGGCGTCCTTCGTGGTGAAGGTGATGCCGGTCGAGGCCGGCACGTCCTTGGCGTCGGCCGCCGGCTCGCTGATCGTCGCCGCGGCCTTCGGTGCCGGGCTCTCGCTGCCGCCGTGCCACGAGGACGGCTTGCCGCCGTCGCCGTCGGTGCAGGCGGCGGTGAAGGCCAGCGCCACGGCGAGGAAACCCGCCGCGAACACCCGACGTCGCCCACGGCGCCTGATCAGCTGATCCTGGCTAGCTCGCATGATTCCCTCACAGTCGTGGTCGCTGCCCCATCGTCTCCTACTGACGCGCCAGAGCCGGCCCCGGTTGCCGAGGGTGAACCGAAACACGCCGATTTTCCTGCCGGATTTTTGCTACTATCCGGCGTTTCGTGAGCATGGCTCGTCTCCGTGCGGGGGCGCTGGGGTCGCCGCGGCATCGTCGCCTCGCCGGAGTGCAAGGGTACGCGCCGGCCCGGCCATCGGCAGGGCCGGCGCGAGAAGGCCGACAGGGCTCAGAGCGTCGGGCCGGCACCACCACTGGGCACCGGCAGTGCGCTGCCCTTGATGAACGCCGACCAGCTCAGGCTCCACGCCGTCCAGCCGTTACCGGCGCTGATCTTGCGCTCGGTGCCCTGCACCGTGATCGGGTCACCGATCCGCGTCTTCTCGAACAGCCACCGGGCGTTGGCCGTCGACACGTTCACGCAGCCGTGCGAGACGTTCTGGCGCCCCTGCACGTGCTCCGACCAGGGTGCGGCGTGGATGTACTCGCCACCCCAGGTGATCCGCTGGGCGTACTGGATGTCGGTGACGTAGCGGTTGGCCGGGTCCGGGTCGTCGCGGGTGTCGAAGACCGTGGCCTCCTTCTTCTCCATCACGACCATCGTGCCGCTGGACGACGGCGTGCTCTTCTTGCCCAGGCTCACCGGAATGGTGCGCACCAGCGCCCCGTCCTCGTACACAGTCATCTTCTTGTTGGCGTTGTCGACCTTCATCACCAGCGACCGGCCGATCTTGGCGGTGGCCTTACGGTCCATGTCGCCGTACTTGCCGTTGCTCAGCGGCACCCCGGCCAGCGCGATCCGCACCGAGATGGTCGTGCCGGGCTTCCAGTACTCGGGTGCCCGGTAGTACGCCTGCGTACCGTTGTCGACCCAGTGCCAGGCCCCCGGCTGCGGCGGATCGGTGCGGACGAACATCCGCTTCTGCACCGCCGCCCGGTCCTTCTTCGGGATGCCCGGGTGGAACTCGGTGACCACCGGCATGGCGACGCCGTAGCTCTTGTCGTCGAAGAGGTACAGGCCGGACCCGATCGTCGACTTCGGCTTGGCCATCGTGGTGAAGTTGCTGGTGCCCTGGCTGCTCGTGCCGTCGGCCGCGCTCGCCGTCACCGTGGCGGTGTAGCGGGTGCCGAACTTCAGCGGGGCGGACGGCACCCAGGCGGAACCGTCGGTGCGCAACTTGCCCTCCACCGCGCCCCCGCCGGCCGCGGTCAGGGTGACCGCGGAAACCTTGCCGCCGTCCGGGAGCTTCGCGCTGATCTCCGTGCTCACCGGCCGGTTGTTCGCACCGTCGGCCGGGCTCAGCGCGAGCGTCGGCCCGCTCGGCGTGGCCGCCGTCGAGGGCGCGGACGAGCCCGATGCGGCGCCCGCGTCTGCCGTCGGCGTCCCGCCGACGAATGTCGGCTCCTTCTGCTTGTCGCCGCACCCGGTCAGTGCCAGCGACGCCGCCAGGGTCAGAGCGCCCACCACCGCCCCGGCTCGCGTGAACCGTGTCATCCCCACCTCTGTTCTCGCGTACCTGGCGGACATCGTGCCGCATCACCGCCGCAACCCACGCCCCCGAGTTGAGCGAGCTGGCCGGTTTGAGGTTTTTTGCCCGCAAAGCTCGACCGAAGGGGGGAGCCCGGTAACCGGATTGGAGCCCGACTTCCGGGGGTGCTAATGTTTTCTCCGTTGCCGAACGAGCGCCGCTAGCTCAACTGGCAGAGCAGCGGACTCTTAATCCGCGGGTTCGGGGTTCGAGTCCCTGGCGGCGCACCAACGATCAAGGCTCTGACCTGGTGGTTCACACTGGGTCAGGGCCTTTTTCGTGTACGCGGGTGGTGGGTGGTCGCTCGGTGGTGCTCGGGAGCCGGTGGACCCGGCCGTCGTCAGCCCCCATGGACCTGACGGGGCCAGCGGCGTGGGGCTGGAGTCAGCGGCATCATGTTGCCCTGCTAGTCCTACGCTGGCGGCATGAGGGAACCCAGCGCGGGCCGGACTGGTAGGTGCTGATGAACCGACGTGTGGCGGCGCCTACCGACGCGATTCCCGACGCGATCCGGGCGGACGTGGAGACGCTGTGGAGCTACCACGACATGGGCCACGCGTTGCGCCCGTGCGACGTGGGGATCGGGTTGGGCAGTCACGATCTCGGCGTGGCCGTCATCGCGACGCGCTTGTTTCACGAGGGCCTGTTCCCAAGGATCGTGTTCAGTGGCGCGAACGCCCCGACGACCGTCGAGCGGTTCCCGCGTGGAGAAGCGGTGCACTACCGGGAGTACGCCGTCGAGCAGGGCGTACCTGTGGAATCGATTCTCGTGGAGCCGCGTGCCACGAACACCGCCCAGAACCTGGAGTTTTCGCGTCAGCTCCTGACCGAACACCGGATCCCGGTGACGTCGGTGCTGATCATGTCGCGGCCCTACCAGCAGCGGCGGGCCTACGCCACCTGCAGGTTGAGGTGGCCGGAGGTCGGTGTGGTGTGCGCGTCGAACCCACTCGAACTGGACGACTACGTGAGCAGCATCGGCGATCCGCGGCGGGTGGTGGACATGCTGGTAGGCGACACGCAGCGGATTGAGGTGTACGCGGAGCGCGGGTTCGCGATCCCGCAGGAGATGCCGGACGAGGTGCGGGCGGCCTTCGAGCGCCTGGTCGCGGCTGGCTACACGAGCCGGCTAATTTGAGCCCGGCTACCAGCGCGGTCCTCCCGACCGGACGCCCATCCGGTCGCTGAGTTCGACGGCCAGTCGGGGTGGCCGGGGGCGGGTGAGGATGTCGCGGACGAGGTCGCGGGAGAGCTGGTGGTAGCGCACCTGGTCGGGGCCGATGACCTCGGCCTCCAGGAGCGCCGTGAGAGCGTCGTCGATGCGGTTCCACCGGGCAAGGGCCCGGGCGGTTTCGATGGCGTGCCGAACCTGCCGCTCGACGGGCACGGTGCTGGTGTCGAGTGTGGCGCCGATGGCGATGGCGCGCTGCACGTCGCCGAGTTCCATCGCCACGGTCGTCTTGTGGATCGACACGTTGGTCGGCCCGAAGGCGGTCCAGATGTGGTTGCCATCGGCGCCGAGCCGCCGTGCGGCGGCATCGGCCTCGGCGATGTGGGTGTCGGCGGAGGCGCGGTCGTCGTCTCGGGCGGCGGCCAGCGCGCAGACGAGGTGCAGGCTGCCGTAGACCGACAGCAGCTGCGGAGTGGGTTTGGCGAGCCGTGGTTCCAGGAACTGCGCCGCCGTGGCTGCGAGGCCACGAGCCTGCGCATATTCGCCGATGGACGCCAGCGAGTGCGCGGCGGAGCGGCTGAGCGAGCCGATGACGACGTGGTCGTGGCTGGCGTTGGCGGCGGCCAGCCCTCGGCTGGCGGCGGTCCACGCGAGATCACCTTCGCCGAGCTTGGTGAGGAACAACGCGGCGAGCTGGTGGGCGTAGGCGGTCATCGCGTGCGCTCGCTGGCCATCGTCTCCGTCGTACGCCTCGCTGGCAGTGAGGCAGTCGTGGATGAGGCAGGGCAGCCGGCGGGCGAGGCTGCCGTATCGCGAATGCTGGTAGGCGGTCCAGATCTCAGCGACGTCGTTCTCGATCTCGCGCAGGGCGGGCGCTTCCACGTCCCCCGTGCTGGCCAGCGTCGGCGCGAGGTGACGATAGTCGTGAAGCGCGGCCCGCAAGGCCGGGATGGTCTCGCGCCCTGAGTCGTCCGACCACTCGAACAGGCTCGGTGCACCGATCAGGTCGCCGAGGGACACGTCGAGGGCTTTGGCGATCGCGCGTATGACTGACAGCGCGCCTTCTACGACATCTGCCGCGGCGCCCAGGCCGGCAACCGCTACTTCGAGCACGCGACGTTCACCGCCCGAGAAACGACCTACTGCCGGACCACTCGACAGGCCCTCGTTCGCGCCGCCGCCCACTACCTCACCCCTCAAGGAGGAGCACCATGACCAACGCTCTCGCGACCCTCATCAACGCCACACCCGAGCAACTCGCCCGCCTCGGCGTCGACCCGCAGCGGTCGATAGCGTCGATCGACGCGGCGAAGTTCGACAACCGCCCCGCCTGGGACAACAAAGGTAAGTTCGACAGTCGACCCGGCTGGGACAACTGGAACAAGAAGAAGTAGCCCCCACCACGGGAACGCGCGGGTGGCGTGCCCACCCCGCGCCCACACAGGTTGAGGACACATGCGCACCACCACGATCGGCGACGTGAAGGTCCTGCTGCCGGACCTCGAACCGGACGACCTCGACACCACGACGGACCTGTCCGGCGGCCTCACCGAGGCCCTCGTCGAGGGCGCAGCGTGGCACGGCTCGCACCTTGAGGACGCCCACATCCGCAGCAGCCTGATCACCAGCGCGGACCTGAGCGAGAGCAGCTGGGAAGCGGGCAGCCTCTACGGCTGCGAGATCACCCGCACCGACTTTTCCGGCGCGACCCTGACCGGCGTCACCATCGAACGCTGCGCGATCACCGGCTCCCGGTTCACCGGCACCAGACTCACCGACGTACGCCTCAAGGACGTCCTGTTCGACGGCTGCCGCTTCGACTACGCCACCTTCCACCGCGTCACCGCCGCCGGCTCGGTCGCCTTCACCGACTGCACCCTCACCAACGGCGCGTGGTCCTCCTGCCGACTACCTCGCATCGCGCTGCGCTCATGTGACCTCGCCGGACTGGAATTGGACTCCTGCCACCTCGACGGCACCGACCTGCAGGACAGCCGCATCCAGGGACTCAAGACGCCGCTGGACAACCTGCGCGGCGTCACCCTCGGCGAGAACCAACTTCCTGACCTCACCCAGCTGACCGTCGCCGCCCTCGGCCTCACCGTGCGCACCGACTGAAGCCGAGGAGGCATCGTGCTCGTTGAACCGACTGGCAGCCCGGACACGATCCTCGTCTGCGTCCGGGGCAACTCCGGCTCGGGCAAGAGCAGCATCGCCCGCGAATTACGACGCCGGCACGGCCGGGGCTGCGCCCTGGTCGAGCAGGACTACCTGCGCCGCATCCTGCTGCGCGAACGGGACAAGCCCGGCGGCGCGGCACCAGCGTTGATCGGGCAGACCGTTCGGTTCGCGCTTGACCACGGCTATCACGTGGTGCTGGAGGGCATCATGCACAGCAGCCGCTACCGAAGCATGCTGACCTCCCTGCGGGATGACCACCGCGGCCGGTCGCTGTTCTGCTATCTCGACGTGTCCCTGGCCGAGACCCTGCGCCGGCACCTCACCCGCCCCCAGGCCAGTGAGTTCACCGCCGAGCACATGAGCGGCTGGTACGCAGCCCACGACGTCCTGGGCTGGCCCGACGAACTCGTCCTACCCGAGACCACGGGCCTTAACGAGGCCGTCAACGTCATCGCCACTGTGGCCGGGCTGCCCCAGACCGGACGTGACGACGACCTGCTACCGAACGTTCCGTCCCCGTAGAGCAGCTCAGCTGGCTACCGATGTCGCCATCCCGGCGCACCGTTCGCCAACATCAGCACCGAGTGGCCAGACAGTCCATCGACTGCGACGGCATGAAGCTGGCCCTACCGCGCGTGCCTGAGCCAGCATTCAATGACAGTGAAGTCGTGCTCGGTCAGCCCGCGTCGTGGGTCGACCCGATGTAGCAAGGCCGGGCCGTGGTGATGAGTCGATACCCACTGCTGATCGGCGTGGGAGATCTCGTCGCGTCGACCCAGACGAAGGGGCCGTCGCCCACACCAGATCACACGGCAGGGCCTCCAGCCTGCTGTCATCTCCCGGATCGATCTTGTGCAGCAGGGGATGGGCATCGGCCTGTAGAGCCGGTGCCACGGGGCGGCCATGTGACATGCCCGGGCCAGCCGCCGCGGGTGTGCCGAACGGGATGAGAGTGCCGTCCACGTCGAGGAACAGCATCGGACGCGGCGCAGGTGCGGACATGACTTCAGAGGCTAGCCCTCACCCCGCCACCGGACCTCCGCGCCTTTCCAGGCCATTCGTCTCGTCGATGCTCCCGGGCCGGCAAGCGTGCGCCGCTGACGGCGACCAAGGCAGGAGCGGCGCCGGGATGCATCTCTCACCGGGTCCTTCCGCTCCGGCGGTTCGGCATGGGAGCGTCGGGGTTTTCTAGACGCAAGAAACGAAGGCGGATACGATGCTTTCGACAAGGAGGGGCCATGACTGCAGCTGCTCTGCGCGAAGAGACGTACCTGCCAGAAGCTGATGGGCGGGTAACCCAGGTCCACGACTTCATGCAAGCTCACGAGCGCGCCGGCCGGGGGCCGGTGGCGCCACGGTACTTCTTGGCCGGAGCTACCCCTGGTGACCGAGTCGAGCTTCCAGCCGAGATCTACGGCGTGCTCCGCCAGGTCGTTGAGGCGCTTCAGCAGGGGTTGGCAGTGACGGTGGCTCCGCGGACCCTGAAACTGACGACCCAGCAAGCCGCTGACCTGTTGGGAGTCAGTCGCCCCACAGTCGTCAAGCTGCTCGACGAGGGCAAGATCCCGTTTGAACGACTGGGTACGCATCGGCGAGTCCTTCTGCCTGACCTGCTTGCGTACCGGGAGCAGCGTAGGGCCGAGCAGTATGCTGCACTTGAGGAGACATCGTTGGAGTTCAATGATGAAGAGGATCTTGATGCGGTGATGCGTCGGCTGCGCGAGGCGCGTGGTGCAGTCGCCCGACGCCGTAGGGGCTTGGCAGAATAGGCAGGTGTTCGCAGCTCTTCTCGACACCTGTGTTCTCTGGCCCGATTTGCAGCGCGACTTCCTGCTCTCCCTTGCGATCGAGGGTATGTATCGGCCTGTGTGGAGTTCGATCGTGCTCGAAGAGCTGGAGTACGAGCAGAGGGCGAAGCTGATCCAGTTGGGCGAGGACGCTGGCGAGGCCGCCAAGCGGGCACGGCACCTCGTCGAGCAGATGCGGCAGCATTTCGACGATGCGGAAGTCGGCGGGTGGGAAGGCCTGGAAGGCACGTACAACCTGCCCGATCCCGACGACGAGCATCTGGTCGCCGCTGCTGTCGTGGCCAACACCGTCGCCCTTGATCCTGTGCGGGCTTGTGCTGCTGTGGCTGCCATAGCCAGACGCTCGGGCCGGATGGGTCCTGTTCGGACCGCAGAGGAGATCCTGGAGATCCTTGCCCGCCGTTACGGGATGACGTCGGCAGTCGAGGTGATGCGTCAGGCGGCGGTCGACACTCTGCATGTGCGGCCCCCGCAGCCTCGCGTCAGTCAATCGGAACAGCACAACATCGCACAGGGATTGAATGCGGAGTGACGAGGCTGAGGTGTTCCCGGCGACTGACAGAAAGCGGTGCCGGCGCCCGCAGGCACCGGCACCGCTGGATTCAGTTGGCGTGGGTCAGGCGTGTGGTGATGCGCAGCCCCATGATCGTGTCGTTCATCCACGGCACCCGTTCGTGGTGCAGCCCGGCGGTCATCTGGTCCGCCCACACCTCGTACCGCTGCAGGAGCGCCGACGCGCGGGAGCGCGCGCTGGTGACCAGGCAGTCGCCGAGCGGGTCACCGGGCAGGTTCGAGGCGTCGACGGCGGGCTCGCAGGGCAGCTTGAGGCTGACCTGGTCGCGTAGCGGGCGGCTGGGGTCGAGCGCGCACGGCGGGCTTCCGCACGCCGCGTAGGTGTCGCCCGCCTTGGCGTAGGCGTTGCTCACCTTGGCATCCGTCGGCATGTTCACCGGAATCTGGTACTGCCCGAACAGGTTCGCGGACAACACGTCGTCCGAGTCCAGGGCGTTGGGCAGACCCAACCGGGTGTACGCCTGAAGCAGCCGCGCCGTCGTGTTCATCTTCTTCAGCGCGGCGGGCACCTGCCCGCTGACCTGGGTGCTCAGCTCCCGAACGCGGTCGTACATGGCCTTCTGCCGGGCCTGGAGAAAGCCGCGCAGGGTCGTGGTCAGCGTGGCGTCCAGCGCGGTGTTGTTCGTGGCCGTCGCGCCGCTCGCGAAGGCGTACCGCCCGGACGGCCACTTCTGGGTCAGGCCCTGCTCGGGTGTGGTCTCGCTGTCGCAGTTGAACAGCTCGCAGTCGACCTGGTAGACCTGCTCGTCGGGCCAGGTGTAGTCGGCGGTCCGCGAGTTCTGCCACGCCGCGGTGGGATTCAGCCGGAACCGGCTGTGGATCTGCAACCGCAGCTTGCCGTAGTGGCGGATCACTCCGGTGCCGTAGCCGGTCGTGCGCGTGTAGACCCAGCTCGGCGTGTAGCAGTAGCCGACCTCGGGCAACTCGCGTACCCCGGCCGGCGGCTCGCCGGCATGTGGCGTGTACGCGTAGTGGAGTGCCCGCACCACGTTCGACATCAGCTCGTAGCGAACGTTGCTGGGGCGGTCGATCTGCCTGGTGCCGCTACAGGCCGGCACCGTCGCCTCGTCGGCCTTCGTCGGTGCCGCCGCGAGCGGCTTGTCCGTGTCCCAGAACAGGTCGTAGTTCTTGGGCGTCCGCACCTGCACGCCGTTGGCGTCCGGCTCCCAGCGGACCTGGGTCTCGTTGGTCCGAACGGCGGCCAGCGCTGTCGACAACTCGTTGGTGGCGCCGACGTACTCGTTGACCAGCCCGGTGATCAGGCTGTTGGCGTTGCCGTCGACCGGCCGGCCGAAGCTGGCGGCGAGGTCGGCGATGCGGGTGCCCTCCGCCTCGATCTGCGCCGCGCGGCTGGCGCTGACCTGGGCGGCGTACGTCGGATTCTGCAGCATCAACATGGCGTACGCCTGCGCGCCGAGGTTCCACACCGTCGGGTTGCCGACCGGTGTCGGCGGTTCGACGATCGACGGGTCGCGACCGGCGGCTATCCGCGCCAGATAGTTGATCGACCGGGCCTCACCGAAGCTGTTCAGCACGTTTGTGGGATCGAGTGCCGGGTTGTCGGCGTCGGTCCGGGGCACCACGAAGGCCGCGCCGCTGGCCAGCTGGGTGGAGGCCAGGTGGAACTCGTTCTCCGGATCCACGAACTCGCCGTACGTCGGGATCGGCTGGCCGAAGTTCTCCAGGTAGCCGACGTACTGGTTGATGTCGGAGCGGGCGTCGTGCAGGGTGGTGTCGCCGATCGCGGTCAGCACGGTGGCGGCGATGTCCTCCAGGCGCAGACCGAGCTGGGCGACCTGCTGCTGCACGAGGGTGATCTGCGCGGTGTTGCCGGCGATCGCCGCGTTCAGTTTGTCGAACTGGGCCATCATGTTCGCGTACACCGTGTTGATCTGGGCCTCGACCCGCGCGAAGCTGGCCCGCATCTCGTTGCCGAGGGCCCGCACCTCGTCGCGCAACGCTTTGACCTGGGCGAGGATCTGCTGGTCGAGCGAGGGTCCGCTGCTGCCGAAGAGCCCGACGATCGACATCACGGCTCCGAAGACGTTGCCGGTCATCGCCAGCGTCGCGGTGCTGAAGATCGAGCCGGCCAGGCCGCGGCCGGTGATCGCCGCCGCGTACTTGGAGATCGCGCTGATGGTGGTGAGGACCGCCTCGCCGATCACCTTGGACTTCTTGCCGGCGTCGGGGTCGGCGAAGCCGATGATGGTGGAGACCATGCCCACGCCGGCCTTGATGTCGGAGATCGTCTGCTGTCGTTCCTTGTCCCGGTCCTCGGCGGCCTTCTTCGCCGCGGCGGTGCACTCGGCACTCGGTGGCCCCTCCGGCGGACACTTGCGGTTGTTCTCGCCGATTTCGAGACGGATCTCCAGGCTCAGGCCGAGCAGCTGCGCGTGCAGGGTGGCGAGTTGCTGCTTGGCCGCCGCGACGTACGCCACCGAGTCGCCCTGGAGCGCCAGGATCGCGTCGAGGTCCACCCGGGAGAGCCCGGGATCCGCCGCCAGTTCCTCGTAGGTGCTGGTCACGTCCACGCCGAACGGCGCACCGAGCACGGCGTTCCAGGCGGTGGCCACCGGCACACTTGCCGCGCCCGACTGTCGGACCGCGGACCAGACGGCGGCGAGCGCGTCGTCCCGGCCGCGCAGCCACTGGGCGGTGCGCAACGCGCCGGACGCCAGCTCCTCGCGGGTGTCCCACGGTTCGACCGACCTGCCGATCACGGCTCCGACCAGGCCGGTCACCTCCGGCGAGGTCCGGGTGTCGCCGCCGGGGGCGCCGAGCAGGATGTCGACGGACTTGAGCAGCAGGTCCTGCTCCGGCACCAGCAGGTCGAACGCGGTGAGTGAGCTGTCGAGCAACTGCTTGCGGGCGGTGAGTTGGGTCTGTGCCTGTGCGGCCGTGGCGTTCGGGTGCAGCCGGTGCCACTGGACGAACTCGGCCGACAACACGGCGGTCCTGATCCGATCGGCACCCTGGATGTGGATCTCGGCAACCTGTCCGAAGGCCCGGTCGGTGAGCGTCGCCTGAGGGATGGGGACGGGAGCGGGATCGGCCGACGCGGGTACGCCGGACAGCACGCCGGCTGTCGCGACGGCGACCACCGTCGCGACAGCCGCCCCGCGTCTCGCCCGCGAGAAACGTTTGATTGTCATGGCGCGAACGTATTGAGCAGCCTGAAACGGCGCTGACGCGGCGCTGATTCGGCAGGTCAGCGGCGGTTTTGCGGGGGATCGACCCGGCGTCTGGCCGCCGCACGGTCAGCTCGGGCGCGGCTGCCGTTCGCGGTGCTCCGCGGGGTCCGCCGCGCTGTCGGCCAGCAGGCCCAGTTCGGCGACCTTGTCGGTGTTGCCGAGTTGGGCGTAGAGCGCCTGCGCGTCGACGAACGCCTGGTGGGCGGCGTGCGCGTCGACGTGCAGGTACGCCTTTCCGAGGGTCGTCAGCGAAGCCGCCTGGAACGAGTGCCATCCCCGGGTCCGCCAGATGGCGACGGATGCCTCCAGGTGACGGATCGCGTGGGCCGGCCTGCCGTCGCGCAGCTCGATCTCGCCGAGGACCGCGTACGCCTCGGCGAGATGGTGCCTCATGTGGTAGCGGCGACTGAGCGTCAGAGCGGTCTCGGCCGTCTCCCGGGCGGTGCCGTCGCCGCGTTCCAGGTAGAGGCGGGCCAGTGCGAGGACGGTCAGCACCTCCGGGTAGTGATCGCGGTGCGCACGGGAGATGGCCAGCGACTCGTCGAGCATCCGCTCGCTGGTCACGTGGTCACCGAGCTGCCGGTACGCGATCCCGAGGTACTGCAGGCCGGTGGCGACCCAGCGCATGTTGCCCAACGCTCGCGCGTTCTCCAGTGCGGCGAGGGCATGACCGATCGCGAGGTCGACGTGCTGCTGCTCGTAGTAGGCCATGGCCAGCGCGAGGTTGCTCCGGGCCTGGCCGCCGAGGTGGTCCGACCGTTCGGCGAGGCTCAGCGCGCGGGTCGCCATCGCTGTCGCCTCGGGGTAGGCGCCGCCGGCGCTCAGCGCCCACGAGTACATGACGGCGGCGTCGGACGCGCCCGCGTCGTGCCCGAGGGCGGTGAACATCTCCAGGAGATTGCGGGCCTGGATGCTGGAGCGGGCCATCGCGTCACCGTCGCGGTCGTCGGTGATCCAGGTGGTCACGTCGAGCAGGCCGCGGAGCATGACCGCCTCGCCCAACCGGTTGCCGGCGACGCGGCAGACCGCCATCGCCTCGGTGTTGAGGCTCGTCCACTCGGTGTACCTGCCGCGCAGGTCGAAGTATTTCTCCAGACAGCCGGCCAGGTCGAACGCCAGGTCGTCCAGGCCGAGCCGGCACGCCTGGCGGACCCCGGCCTGCAGGGCGGCGCATTCGGCGTCGAACCAGTCCGCGGCGGCGACGCGCTCGGCGTAGTCGTCTGCCCAGTCCAGTGCCGTGTGCGGTGCCCGGCCACTGATCGGCGCGTAGCAGGGACCCGGGATCCACCTGGCCATCCGCCGGGCCAGTGCGAGCCAGCCGCCCAGCCCGCGCTGCACCGCCTGCGCCCGCTCGTCGGGTTCGACCTCCAGCTCGGCGCACCTGGCGGCGAAGAGCCTGGTCAGGTCGTGGAACCGGTATCGGGTCTGCCCGGCGACGTCGAGCCCGTCCACGACAAGGAGTTGGGCGTCGACAAGCGCCTCGGTGTGCTCGATCGCACGCTCCGGGGGGCAGCCGAGCACCGCGGCGGCCAGGGTCGCGGAAAAGTCCGGTACGTCGAAGAGGCCGAGCAGCCGAAACAGCCGCTGCGCCTCCGGTGTCAGCCCGCGGTAGCTGATGGCCAGCGAGGCACGTACCGTCAGATCGCCCGTGACCAGCCAGTCCAGGCGCCGCTGCTCGTCGTCGAGCTGCTCGACGAGATGCGCGAGCTGCCAGGTTGGCCGCGCCGCCAGTCGGGCCCCCGCGATGCGCACCGCGAGGGGCAGGTAGCCGCACAGCTTCACCAGGTCGGCGGCTGCCGTGGGCTCGCCCACCACCCGTTCGTCGTCGGCGAGCCGGACCAGGAACTCGACCGCCTCGGTGGCGGAGAGGACGTCCAGGTCGATCCGCCGGGAGCCCTCGATCGCGGTCATCCGCGCACGACTGGTGATCAGCACGGCACACGGGGCGGCCCCGGGCAGGAGGGGCCGGACCTGCCCCTCGGAGACCGCGTTGTCCAACACCACCAAAACCCTGCGGTTGGCCGTCCGGGTCCGGTACGCCTCGGCGCGTTCCGCCGGGCAGGCCGGGATGGCGCGGTACGGCATGCCGAGCGCCCGCAGGAACCGGGCAAGCACCTCGGCCGGGTCCACCGGGCTGGCATCGGCGTTCGTCAGGTTGGCCCAGAGCTGACCATCCGGGTACGCGGCCCGGACCAGGTGCGCGACGTGCGTCGCGAGTGCGGTCTTGCCCACCCCGCCCATGCCGGCGATGGTGGTCACCGGCAGGGCGGTGGGTGCGCGGCCGTCGTTGCGCTCGTCGGTCAACCGGTGGGTCAGCGCCGCGACCTCGGCGGCGCGCCCGGTGAAGTCGGCGATGTCCGGTGGAAGCATGGCTGGTGACGGCCAGGCCGGCTCGGCGGTCGCCAGGTCGGCCCCGTCGTCCCGGGCCCCGCCGCCAACCACCTGCGTGGCGTTGACCGCCAGCGCGTTGCGCTCCCGCACCCAGCGGGCGATCGACGCTTCGTCCAGGCCGCAGGCCCGCGTGAACGTCACCACGAATTCCCGCCTCGGCAGACTGGTCCGGCTCAGCACGGAGGCGATCGTGCCGAACGGCAGCGCATCCCCGGATGCGGCGGCTTTGGCCGCCAGTTGTCGGTAGGTCAGCCCGGACCAGAGGCGCAACTGCCGCAGTGCGCCGACGAACTCCATTGGTGTGGCCGTGCCTTCAGGTGCCGGTGGACTACCGTAAAGGTCGGGCTCCATCTGCTGCTCTTCCCCGAATTTCGACCAGGCGCACCCGCTGGCCTCGCCCGGCGGTGTCAACATGCGCTTCTGTGACCAACTCTCGGAGCTGCACCGAGGTGCCGCAACGAGGAGTCGCGAGGCTTGCTGAAGTCTCGAACCCAAGGGAGCAGCCAAGGCCGGGCATGCCTGACCGCTCGTTCGCGAACCCTTACCGTACAGGCGATCCGGGCTTCTGCCGAGTGGTCGCTGACGTCGGCCCGGATGCTGGGTCGGTGCAGACCAAACACGCGGCAGGTGCGAAGGCTGCGAGGCCCGGCCGGGTATTGCCCGGTCATTGGCGGGCATCTATAGTTGCGCGGATCACAACAATCATGGCCGTGGTGGTGCGGCCGGGTCGTCGAAGCGCTTCGACGATTCGTCGTTCAGGCCCGTCAGCCGGGTGTCGAGCCTGGCCACGCCGGTCGGGGCGCCCACTGGGCGTCTGTCGTACGACATGAGGAGAAGCAAATGGGGTACAAGCGCCTTCGGCGCGGAATCGCCGTGCTCGCGCTCGTCCTACTGGCACTACCGGCCGTTCCCGGCACCGCCCTCGCCGAACCCACCTACCCGTTCCGAGACCCGCACCTGCCGGTGAACGCCCGGGTCGACGACCTGCTCGGGCGCCTCACCCTGGATGAGAAGATCTCGTGGCTGCACCAGTACCAGCCGGCCGTTCCCCGGCTGGGCATCGGCCTGTTCAAGACCGGCACCGAGGCTCTGCACGGGGTGGCCTGGTCGACCGACATCGACAACAACGGCGCTGTCGTCAAGGCCCGCGGCACGTCCTTTCCCCAGCCGGTGGGCATGGCGAGCACCTGGGACACCGACCTGATCAACCGGGTCGGCTCCGCCGTCGGCGACGAGGCGCGCGGCTACCACGCGCAGAACCCCCGGGTGTGGGGTCTCAACCTCTGGGCGCCGGTGGTCAACCTGCTGCGTGACCCCCGCTGGGGACGCAACGAGGAGGGCTACTCCGAGGACCCGATGCTCACCGCCGCGATCTCCACCGCGTACGGCTCGGGCATGACCGGCGGCGACCCCGATCACCTGAAGAGCGCACCGACCCTGAAGCACTACCTGGCCTACAACAACGAGATCCGGCGCGACGTCACCTCGTCGAACGTGCCGGCCCGGGTGCTCAACGAGTACGAGCGGGCCGCGTTCAAGCCGGCCCTCGCCGCCGACGCGGCGACCGGGGTGATGGCCGCGTACAACCTGATCAACGGGCGGCCCGCAACTGTGGATCCGGACCTGGCCACTGTGGTGCGCGGCTGGACCGACCAACCGCTGATGAACGTCACCGACGCCTGGGCGCCGAACAACCTCGTCGCCTCCCAGGGGTACTACGCCACCCAGGCCGAGGCGAACGCCGCGATCGTCAAGGCCGGCCTCAACAGCTTCATCACCGACGACACCAACGCCCAACCGACGGTGACGGCCATCAAGCAGGCACTGGCGACCGGCCTGCTGACCGAGGCGGACATCGACGCCCGGATCCGGGAGATCCTGAACGTGCGGTTCCGGCTGGGTGAGTTCGACCCGGGCGGTGGCCGCTACGGCGGCATCACCCCGGACGTCATCAACAGCCCGGAACACCAGCGGCTGGCCCGGCAGGCCGCCGGCGAGGCGATGGTGCTGCTGAAGAACTCCCGACAGGCTCTTCCGCTGGACCCGGCCCGGACCCGCAAGGTGGCCGTGCTCGGTCCGCTGGCCGACACCCTCTACACCGACTGGTACGGCGGCGACCTGCCGTACGAGGTGACGACGTTCGACGGGATCCGCGAGCGGCTGGGCACCTCGGCAAGCGTCAACGCGCTCGACGGGGCCGACCGGATCGCCCTGAAGGACCCGGCGACCGGCCGGTACGTCACGGCCACCGGCACCACCGACGCCGACCCGGTCGCCGCCACCGGCACCACGGCATCGCCCGAAGCCCAGTTCGACGTGGTGGACTGGGGTCAGGATGTGGTGACGTTGCGCAACGCCGCCAACGGCCGTTACCTCGGCTACAACTGGGGGCCGTTCGTCACCCGCGACGCGCAGCCGAATGGTTGGTACGTCCAGCAGCAGTTCAAGCTGGAGCCACAGGACGACGGCAGCGTGGTGCTGCGCTACGTCGGCTACGAGACCAAGGAGAGCTGGTTCGCCCCCGAGAAGTACGTGACGGTCGGCGACGACGGTGCGCTCAAGCTCGGTGCGTCCACCCCGGCCGACGCGACCCACTTCAGCCGCGAGGTGATCAGCAGCGGCATCGACCGGGCCGTGGCGGCGGCCAAGGCGGCCGACACCGCCGTGCTGGTCGTGGGCAGCAACCCGTTCATCAACGGACGCGAGGCGCACGACCGTACCTCCACGGCCCTCAGCGCCGGCCAGGAGGCGCTGGTCAAGGCCGTGGTCAGGGCCAACCCGCGTACCGTGTTGGTGCTCCAGACCAGTTACCCGGTCACCACGACCTGGGAGCAGGAGCACGTCCCGGCGATCGTGTGGACCACCCACGCGGGCGCCGAGACCGGGCACGCCGTGGCCGACGTCCTGTTCGGTGACCGCAACCCGTCCGGCCGGCTCACCCAGACCTGGTACCGCTCGGACGGGCAACTGCCGCCGGACCTGCTGGAGTACGACATCATCTCGTCCGGGCAGACCTACCTGTACAGCACCGCGAAGCCGCTCTACCCGTTCGGCCACGGGCTGTCGTACTCCCGGTTCCGGTACGGCCAGGCGCGCACCGGCGACCGGCCGGTCGCGGCCGACGGCACCATCACGGTCAGCGTCGACGTGACGAACACCGGCAGCCGGGCCGGGGCCGAGGTGGTCCAGCTCTACACCCACCAGCGCACCTCGCGGGTCAAGACCCCGAACCGTGCGCTCAAGGCGTTCCAGCGGGTGCACCTCGCACCCGGGCAGACCCGGACCGTGACGTTGCGGGTGCCCGTCGCCGACCTGGCGCACTGGGACGTGACCCGCAGCCGGTGGGTGGTCGAATCGTCCACCCACGACCTGATGGTCGGCGCGTCCGCCGAGGACATCCGGGCCCGGACCGCGGTGCGGGTGCGCGGTGAGACGGTTCCGGCCCGGGACCTGTCCCGGACCACCCGGGCGGAGAACTTCGACAGGTACGCCGGGGTCCGGCTCGTCGACGAGACGAAGCCCCGGGGTACGGCCGTCGGTGCCACCGCGGCGGGCCAGTGGATCGCGTTCGCCGGTTCGGCCCTGCGTCCGGGCGCCCACACCTTCACCGCGAAGGTCGCCAGGGCCGGCGCGGACGCCGGCACCATCCAGGTGCGGCTGGGCTCGCCCACCGGTCGGCTGCTGGGCACGGCGACCGTGCCCAGCACCGGCGACGACTACCGGTACGTCAGCGTCAGCGCCGAGTTGGCCCGCGCGGCCGGCACCCACGACGTGTACCTGGTGTTCGACTCGCCGGTGCGGCTCGCCGACTTCTCCATCAGGTGACCGGAGCCCGGGCCGGGACGATCGTCGTCCCGGCCCGGGTCGGCAAAGGTGGGCAGCCAGGAAGCCGGCCTCCGGTGTGCAAGCCTGGCCCGATCTGGTCTCCGAAGATTTCGGTGCCGGTCGTGTGTCGGCCGAAGGTCGCGGGGCCGGTCGGCCGGCGGACGTGGGGTCATGGAAACGCCCGTCCACGGCGGTGTTAACGTCTCATCCCGTTGCCGGCGAGCGCCGCTAGCTCAACTGGCAGAGCAGCGGACTCTTAATCCGCGGGTTCGGGGTTCGAGTCCCTGGCGGCGCACCAAATAAAGGCCCTGACCAGCAAAAAAACTGGCCAGGGCCTTTATGCTTATCTATGTATTTTCGAACCCTCCCCCGAAAACCCCCCAGTAACGGCCGGGGCGATCAGGTTCGGCAGGCCGGGTGGTAGGCGTACCGGCCGCCACCCGCCCCCGCCACCCGCCCCCGGCTATCCGGTCGGGGCCGGGCCAGGGTTGTGGGATTCGGAACCGCCTGGCTCCGGCCTGCCCCCGAGCTGTTCGAGGATGGCAGAGCTGTCGGGGGCAAGGGCTGGCTTGACGATGTAGTGCTGGAGAACCCCGTCGACGACCGATATTCGCCACCGCCCTGCGGTGAGCTAGACGAGATCCGCGCGGTCCTCGACGACGGGCGCCTCTCCGGTGGCGCCCAAATCCTGCCCGTCTACGAGCGCACCCTCGCCCACCGATTCGGTGCCGCACGGGCCATCGCCGTCAACTCCGGCTCCTCCGCTCTTCACGCCGCGCTCATCGCCTTCAACGTCCGCCCCGGCACCGAGGTACTCGTTCCCGCAACCGCGCCACTTCCGACCGCCATGCCGATCATCACCTGCGGCGCGATCCCCGTGCCGGATACCCTGCCGAATTCCCTCGCCCCGGACCCCACGGATGTCGACCGGAAACTCTCTGCTCGCACCCGCGCCGCGATAACCCTGCCGCTGTGGGGCTACCTCAACGACGAACGTGCGATCACTGGCCTACTCGCCGACGCGGGCGTACCCGTCATCGAAGACGCAGCCCAAGCCCACGGCACCCGCATCGCCAACCTGCACGCAGGCACCCTCGGCCAGGTCGGATGCTTCTCCACCCACGACCGGAAACTACCGTCCACGGGCGAAGGCGGCCTCATCCTCACCAACGACCACGAACTCGCCGACCGCATCGACCACTACACCCACCTCGGCCACCTACGCGGCGACCCCGCTGTCGCCTCCAGGCCATCGCTCGGCGACCCGGCCAGCGGACAGCGCGGAATTGAATCCGATTGTCGACAGTGATCGAAAGCGATTGGTCGATGTCGGCCATAATGGCTCTCCGGATCCAATCGCTGGGGAGCAGCGGTGCGACACGCTTTCGGGTACTGGTTGTCGGTGGTCCTCGCCGGCGTAGCCGTGACGCTCGCGACACTGGGTGATACCGCCGCCGGCCTGTTCGGTCTCGGCGCCGTCGCGCTAACGATGGGCGTCGTGCAGGGGCTTACGGTTTACCTCGACCGCAGCCGTCAGGAAGCGCTGTCCCAGGCAACCGGGCCGGCCGCTGTGGAGGGCGCTGCCGCTCAGGTCGCACTCGACGTCCACGCCCGGCTGAAGATGGATTGGCGCGACCGTTTCTTCGACAGCCGGCACCCGATTCCGCTGCGCTGGGAGCCGGCCGATGACCGCACGGACAACCTTCGCCTGGTGGGGCTGCGCCCGGACGGCGCTTCGAAGCAATCGGATCTGTGGGTCGGCGCCCCACCGGCTGTCAGGTCGGCCGCGGACGCGGCGGGCGTCCTGCGGGCAGTGCCGTCCGGTCGCCTCGTCGTTCTCGGGCCTCCCGGCGCGGGCAAGACGACGGTGGCCCTCCTCCTGACCAGCGGGCTGGCCCGGGATCAATCCCCGGGGGACAGTAGCGTTCCGGTGTTCCTTCCCTTGGCCACTCTGCGCGCTACCGAGGATTTCCAGGACTGGCTCGTCCGACAGATCAAGGCGATCTCACCGGTGCTGGCGGATCCCGCCCGCTACGGCCCCAACGCGGTCGCCACGATGCTGGAAACCCGCCGGCTCGTTCTCGTGCTCGACGGTTTGGATGAGGTGCCGCCCGAGCGTCGCGTCGATGTGCTGGCCGCCATCAACGCTCTTCCCGCCGATGCGTCCATAGTGGTGACCAGCCGCCCGGAGGCATACCCGAGGGCTGGCGCGATTCGTGGCGCCGCCGCCGTGCGGCTCCGCCCGTTGACCGGGGAGCAGGTGGCCGACCACCTGTCGATGCTGCGACCACCTGACGCGTACCCCCGATCCTGGGACGCCCTGATCGCGGAACTCGTCGACGAACCAGAGGGGGCGCTCGCCTCGGCCCTTTCGACGCCGCTGATGCTCTCGCTCACCGTGACCACCTACAGCAGCGGTTTGGCCGACCCGGCAAGGCTTCTGGACCGGCACGAACTTCCGGACCGGGCGGCGATCGAGGGTGACCTGTTGGACAGCCTGCTGTCCACTGCCTACCGCGAGTCGCCGTTGAAACCCCGGGCGTTGAGCGCCGCGGACGCCCGGCGCGTCTTCACCTTCCTCGCCCGCCGGCTACACAACGACGACACGCGGTCGTTCGGGTGGTGGAACCTCCACCGGCTGACGCCGCGTCCGCTGTTCGCGGCGGTTGCCGGTGCCCTGACCGCACTCTGCTGCGCGGCTCTCGTCACGCTTCCCCTGTGGTACCTCGTAGCGGCTGATGTCGTCCCCGCCGCGGTGGTCGACGACGTCATCACCGACGTGCGACGGCTCGGTGTGGGGCCGGCCGGGGGCGGCGGTTCCGACGCGGTCCTGGTCGGATACGGTGTCGCGCTGCTGGGCGGGCTGGTCGGGGGATACGCGGGTGGCCTCGTGGGGGGGTTCGGTGCTCTGTCCGGGCGCGGTCGCCTGGACTGGCCGGCCGGCGGCGGATCGGCCCGGTTCCTCCGCCGCGTCGGTGCGGGCGCGTTGATCGGTGGGGCGGTTGGCCTGTGCGTCGGGCTGACCGCGGGCGGTGCGGTCGGCCTCGTTGCGGCACTTGCCGGCGGGACAGAGGCGCCGCTGCTCGGCGCGCTGGCCGGCGGCCTTCGGGGTGGTCTTCTCGGCGGCGTGCTCGGCGGCCTGTCGGGCGGGCTCGGCTTCGGCCGTGACCTCCCTGAGCCGTGGCGTCCCGTGTCCGCCTCGAAAAGCACCGCGACCCCCGCTGCGCGCAGAGGGGTGGTCCTCGGACTGACCGGCGTGACGGTCGGCGTCATAGCCGATCTGCGTGACGGTCTCGGTGACCCGGTGACTGATGGAGTTGTCGGGGGCTTCTTCGCTGGTCTGGCCCTGTGGCTGCTCCTGTCGAGCCTGACCTGGGCCGATCAGCGCCACGAGGCGGTCGGCGAAACCGAGGGGGTGGATCCGTCCACCGCCCTGATCATCGAGCGCAGGGCCGTGCTGGAGGGGGTCGCCGGCGCGGTCACCGCTGCGGCTCTGGCGTACGTCGCCGCCGGCGTCTTCCCGCTCGCGCCGTCCTGGCCGGCGCCGCTTCTCGCCCTCCTCGGCCTCGCGGTGTGTCTGCAGATCCTGGTCCGTAGTCCCTGGTCATGGTTCCAGGTGGCCCGGCTGCTGCTCGCAGCGCAGGGCCGCCTCCCATTCGCCGTCATCAGGGTGCTCGACGACGGCCGACGCCGTGGCGTACTCGTCCACTCCGGTGCCGGTTACCGGTTCCGGCACGCCCGGCTTCAGGACCGGCTGGCAGGCCATGGACCGGCGTCGGGTACTCCCGACACCGCCCCGCCGACCGACACCGGGCAGCCCGCGCTCTCCGTCTGGACGACCATGAGGTCGCTCGACGACATCACGACGACCTGGGCCGCGGCACTGCGTGCCGTGGCTCCCAGCGCCGACCTCGAACGTGTGGTGGCCGACCGGGTGGAAGTGTGGCAACGGTTGGATACCGGCATGCCCGGGGCGGCCGAACACCAACAGCGGGTCGTCGCTGCCCTCACGCGGCTGCTCGGCGCCGATCATCCCTTCACCGTGGTCGAGTCTCTGACCGGACTGGAACTCCAAGCCCGCGAGGGCAGCGTCCGCGCCGCCGAGCGACAGGCCCGCGCCACCGTGGCCGCCCTCGAACGGCGGCAGACGGATCGGGCCCTGCTCGTGCAGGCCCGTTGGGCCCTGGGTCGGATCCTCACCCAGGCCGGCAAGGTGGAGGAGGCCGGCGACCACCTCATGAGCGTCCGGCGGGCCTTCGGCAAACTCCGTCCCGGAGAGGGGCCGGTACCGGCCGGTTACGACAGGTTGATCGCCGATCTCCATCCGATCCGTTCTGTGATCGCCCTGCGGCCGGGGGTACCCGCCGAAGCGGCTGAAGACATCTTGACCAGGCAACTGGCCGAGGAACGGTGGGCTCTCGGCGACAGTCACCACTGCACACTCCAAACCCGACGTCACCTCGCCCAGCAGCTCAAACGGCTCGGCCGCTACGGTCCGGCGACCCAACAGTTGGAAACCGCGCTGCGGCAGGCACCCGCGGACAGCACGTCGGGTAAGGCGATCCAGGAAGACCTCGACCGACTGAGGAGTGGCCGATGACCCCTGCCAATCCGGATATGGCCGACCCGGCCTTCCGCATCGCCACGCTCCGGGACGACCCCGCACTCGACCGCCTCCATTACCTGTGCGCCGAGGTGGTCGGCCTCGCCCGCGAGGCGAACCTCGGCACGTCCGAGCACCCGGTGCTCGCCGACCCCGGATGGGTGTCGCGGCTGCGGGAACGGGCGTCGGCCGCCGTGACCGTGATCGTGATCGGTCAGGTGTCCTCGGGAAAGTCGACGTTCGTCAATTCCTTGCTCGGCCGGAAGCTGCTGCCGAGTTCTGACCGGCCGACCGACGGTGTGGTCTCCGTCCTACAGGCATGCCACCCGGGAATGCCGGAACAGGCGGTACGGGTGGACGCCGACGGCCGGGAAACGCTTTTCTCCTCCGTGGCCGACGGAGCACGGTTCCTGGCCCGCCAACACAGCGACCAGGCGGATCAGATGTCCTGCCGCGAAGTGCGGTTCCACCTTGACGAGCCGCTGCTGCACAACCTACGCATCGTCAACACCCCGGGTCTCGGCGACCGCATCGCGGCGTTCCAGGACATCACCCTGGACTACCTTCGCGACGACGCGGCCGACCTCGTCATCTGGACCTTCTTCCCGGACGCCGCGGCCAACCGCGCAGAGATCGAGACCTTCGCCGACGCGCTGGCTCGTCGGCGCGGCACCGTGCTGGGCATCGTCACACGTGCTCTCGAGGACCACGAAGACGATGACGACTACGACCCGCACACCGATCCGGCGTTCGCCGACGTGGTCGGTCAGCTACGCGCGCACCTCGGGGACTATCTAGGCGACATCCTCCTCTACGACGCCTATCACGCCCATGCCCTGGTCCGACGGCTGCGCGGCGCGGATAGCCAACACCTGGATCCCTCGATTGCGCGGGAACTCGCGCGGTGCGGCTACGACCAGGTCCGGGAGGCGCTGCGGGCGGTCGCCAACGACGCCAGCACCCGCACCCACGCCCTGATGACCCGGTGCGCGGCCACCGCCGCTGCGCTACGGCACGCCGCGCTCGCGGCGGAGCAGGTCTTCGCGGGCCGGGCCGCACTCCACCAGCACCAGATGAACACCCTGCACCGGATCGAACGCGACGTCATCGGCCCGGCCCGCGACCAGCTCGACACCGAGATCCACGCCATCGCCGACCGGTTCGCCAGCGAGTTGGTCGACATTCTCGCCGCGGTGGCCGTGGAGGTGGTCATGGCTCAGTTCACCCTCACCGGTTCGCTACGCAGCGCGGCGAGTTCCTCGCTGACCCGAGGCGCCAACGACTCGATCGGCGTACGACTCGACCGCTCGATCGACGAGGCGACCACGCGAAAACTCGCCGAGCTTCGCTTCCACGAGCGGCTGTCGGATGTGGCCGCCAGCACCATTCGGTGGCGGATGCAGGCGCTAGCAGCCGACCTCGCGGTCACCCTGCCGAAGACCGACCGGGCCGCTGGCAGCGTAGTAGCTCCGGTCGACGTGCAACGTGTCGCGGGCCCTGCCGGTGACATCGCCGGCGACCTGTTCAACCAGGTCCTCAGCCAGGTCGCCGCTGCGGCGATGAAAGCTGCCGGCTCCGGGACGGTGTCGGTCGTCGGCCGGGCCGGTGCCGGACGCGCGGGTACGGCGCTCGCCGCCACCGTGGCGCAGAATGTCGCCCGCAGCGCCGCCACCGGCACGGTCGCACGGTCCGCAACCGTGTTCACGGCGGTCATGGTGCCGCTCGAGATCCGCAAGCTCTACAAGGACTTCAACGCGGGCAAGGGTCATCTGATGCAAGCTTTGGTCGCGGGTTTTCACCGCAGCAGAGGCGCCCAGGCCACCCGCATCCGCGACACCCTGGTACCCGTCGTCGACGACGCCTTCGATCAGCTACGCACCGCCGCGCGGGCCGCCCTGCTGCCCCCCGATGACGGACGTCAACGGTGGGCGCTGAACGCCGCAGCGGCGGCCAACGCCGCGGAAGCCCTCGAAACGTTGGCCCGGACGTTCGAGCGGCACCGCCACGATGCCCCGTGACCGAACCGCCAGCGTCCTCGACCGTGCCACAGTGGGCTCACGACGCCGCGCTGCTGGCCGCCGAGGTCAGCGCGGCGCTGCCAACACCGCACCCGGCCCGAGCGCAGCTCGACCGCATGCTCGACGAATGGGCACAGGACACGCCACGGGTCGCAGTCATCGGAGCATCCTCAGCCGGCAAGACCACCCTGCTGCGCACCCTGTTCGACGCGGACAACCTACCGACCGGCCGCGCGGCCACGACAGCGGCGATCACCGTACTGCGACACGGCACACCCGCCCGGGGCGAGCTGCACCACGACAATCGCAAGCCGCCGGCCCAGTTCGACTTCGCCGACCCCACACAGGCACGGGATTTCCGCACCGCGTTGGTCAACCCGGCTGCGGCGACGCAGGTTACGCAGGCGGTCTGTTATCTGCCCCATCCGCGGCTACGAGGCCTCACCGTCATCGACACCGCCGGCTTCAGCTCCCCGGTTGCCTTCCACACCGAGATCTCCGCGGCACTGCTCGCCCGCCGCCCCGACGTCGTCGTCCTGCTTCTGGACGCGCGCCGCCTCGACAGCCCACCGGCCCACGACGCGCTCGCCGCCCTGCGGACCATCGTCCGTTCGCCCGACGACTACGACCGCCTCATCGTCGGCCTGACCCACACCGAGCGGGCGATCCGCAGCATGGCGCACGACCTGGACCTCGATCCCACTGAGGCCGAGGATCTCACCGCCGTGCTTGTCGCCCGCCTCCAAGAGACGGCAGCGGCTGACCTCACCGTCATGTTGGCCGAACACCTCGGATGGCGCCCCGCACAACCGCCGACCACCGTCGCGCTCGCACTCGGCGAGAAGGCGCCGGCGGAGCTACGCGGCAACACCGTCCAGCTCTGGGACCTGGTCAGGCGGCTAACTGACACAGGGATCAGCTCTGCGACCTGGCGTGGTCGGGCCTCCGCTGTCGCTTCCCTGGTCAAGGCGCTCGCCGAGGCGTGCACCCGGCAGCGGGCCGCCGACGCCGCCGAGATCGAGCAGCTCACCGACCACCTGCACGCCGGTCGTCAACGACTGACCGCCGACGAGGTCCGGTTGCGTACGGTCGCGACGACCGTGGGCCGTTCCATCGACCGCATCCGGGACTGCGTCCTTGCCGAACGCGCCGCGCTCGTCGTCCACATCAATGGCCTCCCCAACGACAAGGCCGTGAAGGGCTTCCTGAGCGCCGGCTACGCCCAGGAACTCGCAGGCGCCATCACCCGCATCCGGACGGTGGCCGAAGAGCAGCACGACCAGGTGCACGCTGTCATCACCGTGACCGGGCTCATGTCGCCGGTCGTACTCGACGAGCGGTTCCTCACGGCAGATACCGGAGTCGCCCACACCACCACCCGACTTCTCAGCGGTGTCCGACACCGCTTCAGACAGGGCTGGGGGCTGGCGTTGGGCAGCGTCGCCGACCTCGCCGGACGCGATCTCGCTCGGGCGCGCGCCATGCTGGCCGAGCACGCCCACCACCAGGTTTCGCACGTCGGACGGCACCTCGAACTCTGGGTCGCCCACCTTCTCCGCATCCAGGCACAGGAACTCTCCGCCACGCGAGCCCAGGACGAGTACATCCGGACGCAACTGGCCTCAACAGAGGAACGGATCGCCGCACTGACCCGCAGGATCGACGTGCATGGCGCGCTGGCCCGACGGGCCGAAGGGCTCTGTCGCGTTGCCGGATCTGTGGGCACGCCGAACCGTGTCAGCGGGCACCTGTCAGATCAGGCCGCGTTTCATCCAGCGCCAGACGCCTTCGGTGGGGTTGAGGTCCGGGGCGTAGGCGGGTAACCGGATCACGGTCAGCCAGGTCCGGGCGGCGATCAGGGTGTGCATGCGGTGGCTGACGTGGGTGTTCAGGTTGTCCCAGATCAGCATCATCGGTGCGTGCAGGCGTTGGTGGGTCTGGTCGAGGAAGGCGCTGTAGTCGTCCTCGCTGAAACTGCCACGCTTCCCGGCGCGACCGAGGTGCAGCCGGGTGCGCCACATCAGCCGGCCTCGCTGTCCGGGCTTGAGGCAGACCAGGCCGGCGATGGAGACCCGACCGGAGCCCTTGCCGCAGACCTCGACGACGGGCGTGTGTCCGCGCCGGGCCCAGGTCTTGCTCACGGGCGGCCTCAGGACCTGGCCTGCCTCGTCCTGGAAGCAGATCCAGGCGTCCCGCGTCGCGGCTAATCTCTTATCGACGGCCACCGCCTACGGTGCCAACTCGCGATCGCCTCGGGGTCACGTTCGACCGCCCGGCGGGTCGGGACCTGCTGGCTGTAGCCCATGCGGTGCAGCAGATAGGACACCCCGCGCAGCGTGTAGTTGACCGCGAAGCGGCGATCGATGACCCCGGCGACACGGGCCAGGGTCCAGCGGGCGTCCTCCCAGCCGTGGGCCAGAAGGACCGTCATCGAGCATCTCCGTGAGTTCTTTCTGCTGGTCAGCGGAGAGTTTGCAATCCGAACCACCCGGCCCGGCCGACGCCAGAGCTTGGGCTCCGCCAGCTACCCACTTACGTCGCCACTCACGGACAGACTTCTCGGAAACCCGCAGCACAGAAGCGATCTGCGTCGTCGATTTGGACTCTTCGAACATCGTCGCGGCCTGGACCCGAACCTTCTCACGCCGGACCCGGGCTGCCGTGTTCATGCCACCACCAGCCGGATACCTCATCACCCGGATCTACCCAAACATCGACGCAGATCACGCACACACGTCGAGAGACGTCAACCTTTCAATCTCTTTAGCGACAATCAATGATCGGCGGCTGGCCTCGTTCGGGCAGGTCAACCCTGGTTCTTGACAATCAACGACAAGTCCGAGCGGGCGCTCGTCGACAACCGCGGGTTCGGGGTTCGAGTCCCTGGCGGCGCACCAACGATCAAGGCCCCGACCCGGTGGGATGTGCTGGGTCGGGGCCTTTCGTGTGCGTGGGTGGTTGGTGCTCTCACCGACGGGCGGGCGGGCGGGCCGGCCGGAGGGCGCGGCTGTTCGTCGCCGCGAGCGCTCGCGCCCGTGCCCCCGTGGCCCGGGGTGTGACCGTCGCACGTCCGCGACAGGCCCCCGGGGCCTCAGGAATCATGGTTGCACGGCGGGCCGCCGGCCAATCCATGGTGTGCCCGGTACCGGCCCGGTGTGTCATTCAAAATCTTGCGAAAGGCGAGATGGAATCCAACCGAACTCCGGTACCCCACCATCTCGGGTATTGAACTGAGTGGGGTTTTGGTGTACGTCAGCAGTTGCACCGCCTCCTGCATGCGGCGTCGGGTGAGATGTAGCGCCGGCCCCTCCCCGACGAGATCCCTAAACGTCTTGGCGAAACTCGACCTCGACATGCCGGCGCGCTGTGCCAGCAGGTCCAGCGTCCACGGCTGCCGGAACTCGCCGTAAATGGCGGATAGGGCACGGCTTACGCCGGAATGGGCCAGTGCGCGCAGCGCCGGCGAGTCGACTGTCAGATTCTGCAGTGCCACGCGGAGGGCGAGCACGAATACCATCTCAAAAGCTCGCAGAGTCACCAGCGGGCTGCCCGGCTCGCGCCGCTCGGTCTCTGGAACCAGCGACTCCAGCGTTCGGAGCAGGAGTGGCTCCTCGTCGAGCTCGGGCTTGCCCAGCACGAAGACCGGCGGGAGCGACCGGTACAGCGGGGGTTCGCCGCCGGGGTCGTAGTTGAGGCTGGCACACATCAACTCGGTGAGAGCACCCTCCTCGCCAATCCGTACAATCGCCGACTCGCCGAGGCGGCGCTCGGGGAGCAAGTGGCGTAACGGGTGAGTCGGTCCTGGTGATCCGTCGCCCAATGTGTGCGCTGTGCCGTAGGGAAAGATCGCCAGGTCGCCCCGGCGCAGCAGAATGGGTGGTCGGTCCCTAAGTTTGACGTAACAACTGTTTCGTAGGACGTAGTGAAGCACCGCGCAGTGATCGTCGTCACCTTGGACATTCCATGGTCCCCGCACGACCCAGCGGCTGTGGAAAACGCTGATCAGACGTATCGGTTTGAGCAGCTCAGCCAGTACGTCAAGGTCATTCATGGACGATCCTTAAATCAGAGCGGAGAGTTCTTAATTGATCGTAGCTAACTCTTCCGTGAAACTTCCGAGGGAACCGGGTCGTTCGGTCGAGACGATCGGTATACGTGGTTGCGTATCGCAAGACGAGCTTCATGCACGGGGGGCCTTCCTGGTGTCGCGTCGAACTTCGCGGGCTGCACTCCGCTCCCGTCGTTGACCACGGCGGTCGGTGTCACCCGCGTTGATGGACGTATCGCCAGCCGGCGATCCGGCATGAAACGAGCAGGGAGGGAGCGTCGATGCGGATACTCATCGCCGGGGCGGGCATCGCCGGCCTGACCACGGCCCTGAGCCTGCACGCGGCCGGTCTCGACGAGATCCGGCTGGTCGACGCGGCCCCGGAGATCCGGCCCCTCGGTGCCGGGATCAACCTCCTGCCCAACGCCGTCAGGGAACTCGCGGACCTCGGCCTCGACGCGGCGGTGGGCGCGTCCGCCGTCCCGACCACCGAGCTGGTCTACTTCAGCCGGCACGGTGACGTGATCTGGCGTGAGCCGCGGGGCCGCGCGGCCGGTCACCGATGGCCGCAGCTCTCCGTGCACCGGGGGCACCTGCAGATGGTGCTGCTCGCCGCCGCCGAGGAACGACTCGGCCGGGAGTGTGTACGCGCCGATGCGCGGGTCACCGACTTCTGTCGGCTGCCCACCGGTCGGGTGCGGGTCACCCTCGCCCATCGCACCGGCGACACCACCACCACCGAGGTCGACGCCCTGATCGGCGCGGATGGCATCCGGTCCGGCGTCCGCCGGGTGCTCTTCCCCGACGAGGGACCGCCGGTGTGGCAGCGGCAGGTGGTGTGGCGCGGCATCACCAAGATTCCGCCGTTCGCCGACGGTCGGTCGATGTTCGTCGGAGGCGACAGCACGTGGAAGGTGGTCGCCTACCCGATAGCGCCAGGGCCGGACGCCGCCGGCCTGGTCGACACCAACTGGGCGGTCTCCCGCACCTTCGTGCCGGGTGAGGTGGTCGACCGGGCGGGATGGGACCGGGTGGTGGATCCTGCGAAGCTGCTGGCCGCGCTCGACGGCTGGGTCTTCGACTCGCTCGATGTCGGTGCCCTCATCGCCGCCGCCGCCCCCTTCGAACAGGCCATGGTCGATCGCGATCCGCTGCCCCGCTGGACCTTCGGACCGGTGACGCTCGTCGGTGACGCCGCCCACGCGATGTGTCCGATGGGGTCCAACGGCACCACCCAGGCGATCATCGACGCTCGTGCCCTGGCCAGCGCCGTGGCTGGCCAACCGGACCTCAGCACCGCCTTCGTGGCCTACGAACGGGACCGGCGTGAGCGGATGACGCTGCTCCAGAACTGCAACCGGGCACTGGGCCCGGAGGTGGTGGTCGCCATGGCGGACCGGGCCAGATCGGTCATCCGTCCCGGTCCGTCGGCGCGCGACCTCGACCGGGAACTGGCCGAGATCTCTCGACGCTATGCGGAGTTGGGCGGCTTCGACGTGGCGACGGCCAACGCGGCCTCCTCCTACTCGGTCCAACGTCGACCGCACTCCGCTCGCCCCGCCCAGCAGCCGGCCGGGTCCTGATCGTTTCGGACACCTGACAGGTCCACTCACCACCAACCACCTGCCTAACCCGTGATTTAGGAGATGAGACATGACGCGAACCGGCGAGCAGTATCTCGATGCGTTGCGCGACGGCCGAGAGATCTGGCTGGACGGCGAACCGGTCAAGGACCTGACCCGACACCGCGCGTTCCGCAACACCGCTCGGTCCATCGCCCACCTCTACGACCTGACACACCAGGCCGAGTTCGCCCCGGTGTTGACTGTCGAATCCCCGTCGGGCGACCGCATCCACCGGGCGTTCCACATCGCCCGCGACTACGAGGATCTGGTCGCTCGGCGCAAGGCACACAAGATCTGGTCCGAGGCGACCTTCGGATTCCTCGGTCGTTCGCCCGACTACATGGCGTCCGGCCTCGCCGGGTTCGCCGCCCTGCCGGAGGTCTTCGCGGGCAGCGGGTTCGACGGTCGGGACAATGTCGCCGCCCACCATCGGCGGATGTCTACTGGTGATCTCTACCAGGCGTTCACCATCACCAACCCGCAGATCGACCGAACCAGGGCCGCGTCCGAGCAGGAGGAGAACGATCTCTACCTGCGTGTGGTGAGGGAAACCGACGGCGGCATCGTGGTACGCGGCGCGAAGATGATCGGCACAGCCGCCGCCTTCGGCGACGAAGTGGTGGTGGGCACGATCGAGCCCCTGGCCCCGCAGGACGTGGAGTACGCGCTGAGCTTCTCCCTCCCCCTCGACACCCCGGGGCTGAAGTTCGTCTCGCGCGCCTCGTACGAGGCCGGTGCCCGGAGCGTCTTCGACAACCCGCTCTCCTCCCGGTTCGACGAGAACGACTCGCTGCTCGTCTGCGACGACGTCTTCGTGCCGTGGGAGCGGGTGCTGGTCTATCGCGACGTGGACGCCAGCCTGCGCCAGTGGTGGGCGACGCCGGCGTACAACAACTTCGTCCACCAGTCGGCCACCCGCTTCTGGACCAAGCTGGAGTTCCTCACCGGCCTGGCGATCCTCATCGCCAAGGCGAACAACACCTACGGTCTGCCCCCGGTGCAGATGCAGATCGGCCGCCTGATGACCTGGGTGAACATCGCGCGTTCGATGTTGATCGCGGCCGAGACGGAGTTCGTCCCCGTCCCGGGCGGCGAGGGCGTCATGATCAACCCGGAGATCGCATCCGCGCATCGAGCGATGGCCGGTGACATCTACCCGAAGGCGGTGGCCGAGGTCAAGCTGCTCGCCGGCGGCGGCCTGATCCAGCTCCCCGCCTCCGGCTACGACCTGCTGCACCCCGAGCTGGGGCCGGTGCTCGCCAAGTACGTGCGCTCACCCGGCCACTCGGCAAAGGCGCGGATCAAGCTGCTCAAGCTCGCCTGGGACGCGCTGGGCTCGGAGTTCGCCTCTCGGCACGAGCAGTACGAGCGTTTTTACCACGGTGCCCCGCACGTCTACCTGCCGGCGGTGGTGCGCGACGGCCGTCCGGACCTGTGTGAACAGCTCACCCAGTCCTGCCTGGACGGCTACGAACTGGACAACTCGATGTACGGCGCCTCATGACCAGTCCGGACGTCTCCCCGCCCGGTGCCACCGCCACCGACGCCTCCGGGGCACCCCACCGGTGGCGGGCGCTGGCGGTGCTGGCCTGCACCCAGTTCCTCCTGATCCTCGACACCGCGATCATCAACGTGGCGGTGCCCTCGATCGGCGAGGACCTGCACATCTCGCCCACCGGGCTCTCCTGGGTGGCCAACGCCTACCTGATCACCTTCGGCGGTCTCCTGCTCCTCGGCGGACGCAGCGCCGACCATGTCGGCCGCCGCCGGGTCTTCGTGATCGGTCTGGTCGTCCTCGTCCTCGGCTCGGCGGTGGGCACGGTCGCGAACTCGGCCGGCTGGCTGATCGCCGGTCGGGCGATCCAGGGTCTGGCCGCCGCGCTGGCCGCCGCCGCCGCGCTGGCGCTGGTGCTGAGCATCTTCCCGGAGGGTCCGGAACGGCATCGGGCCCTCGGTATCTTCGCCGCGATGGCGGGCGCCGGAGGTGCCGTCGGCACGGTCCTCGGTGGGTTGCTGACCGACTCGTTCGGCTGGCGCTCGACGTTCCTCATGAACGTCGTCGCCGGTGCCGTGCTTGCCGTCGTCGCCCTCCGGGTGGTGCCCAAGGTACGCGAACCCGCAGACCGCCGGGCCTTCGACGCGATCGGCGCCGTGACCGTCACCGCCGGCCTGGGGCTGCTGGCGTACGCGTTGGTGTCCACCGGAGACATCGGTTGGCTCGCCGGTCGCACCGTCGGCGCGGCCGGTGTGGCGGCGCTGTGCCTGGTGGCGTTCGTGTTCATCGAGCGGCGCAGCAGCCACCCGCTGGTGCCGTTGGGCATCTTCCGGCGGCGTCGACTCCGCACCGCGAACATCCTCGGCGGGCTGGCACAGCTCGTGCTGTTCCCGACGTTCTTCTTCGTCAGCATCTATCTCCAGGACGTGCTCGGCTACTCGCCCCTGGGTGGTGGGCTCGGTCTGTTGCCGATGTCGCTGGTGGTGATCGTGGTGGCCGCGATGGCCGAGCGGCTGATCGCCCGGATGGGCCTCGAGGCCGTGATGACGGTTGGCTTCGTCCTGGTCGGTGTGGGCATGCTCTGGCTGTCCCGCCTCTCCGCCGAGGGGGACTTCGTCTCCGAGGTGCTCGGGCCGACCGTCCTCGTCGGCATCGGGTTGCCACTGGTGAGTGTGACGACGAATGTCGCGGCGACCGCGGAGGCGACCGACAACGAGGTCGGACTCGCCTCCGGGCTGATCAACACGAGTCAGCAGATCGGCGCGGTCGTCGGTCTTGCGGTCATGGCCGGTGTGGCCGCCGCCCGGACCAACCAGGTGACCGGTGACGACCCGGCCCGCCTGGACGCGGCGGCCACCACCGCCGGCTTCCAGGCAGCGTTCCTGGTGGGCGCGGTGGTCGCGCTGATCGCGGCCGTGGCGGCCGTCCGGCTACGTCGGGCCCGGCCGGCGCCCGTCGGCTCGGCGACGGTCTCCGGACGGTAGGCCGGCGGCCGATCCCGTGCCGGATGCGGCGGAGCCCGGCACCATCCGGACTCCACCGGCCGAGCGGACCCGGAACGCCCGCGGTCCGCGCACCCGGTCGTGACCCGAGCGGTCCCGGCCGGAAACGAGGACCTGGCAGGACGGGTCCTGCACCAAGCGCCGTGCCCCCGGGGCGGGGCGCTCCTCCCACGCACGCGAAGGAACTGAGCAATGACAGAGCAGGGCAGGCAGTATCTGGTGTTCGGCGCGACCGGTGGCCAGGGTGGCGCGGTCGTCCGGACCCTCGCCGAACGGGGCCATCCGGTGCGCGGTTTCGCTCGTCGCGGCGCCGAGCGGGCCGACTCGGGGGTCAGCCTGGTCGCCGGCGACCTGGCCGACCCGGCCGCCGTGCGCGAGGCGTTCGCGGGCGTCACCCACGCCGCGGTGACCCTGCCCCTGGTGTACGACACACCGACGGTCGCCGACTACGCCCGCAACATCGCGGACGCCGCCCGGCAGGCCGGCGTGCAGCAGCTCGTCTACAACACCAACACCTGCATCCCGGACGACACGACGCCGTACCCGGCGTACGAGACCCGACGGATCGCCGCAGAGATCCTGGCGGACAGCGGCGTGCCTACGGTCGTGCTGTGCCCCCCGGTGTACCTGGAAAACCTCTTCAACCCCGGGGTGGGTGGGGCGCTGGCCAACCAGAACGTGCTGGCGTACCCCTTGCCCGCGGACCGGCGGGTGGCCTGGCTGTCCCACGACGACCTGGCGGCGGCGATGGTGGCGGCACTGGACCGTCCGGACCTGGTCGGCAGGTCCGTGCAGTTCGGCGGCGGCGACGTCGTGACCGGCCCCGAACTGGCCGCGATCTTCTCCACCGTGCTCGGCCGACAGATCAACTACCTGCCGCTGGAGGTCGACGCCTTCCAGGAAGGGCTGGCCTTCGCGTTGGGCGCCGAGGCGGCCACCGGCGTCGCCGGCATCTACCGCTGGGTCGGTCAGGATGCCGGTCGTGACCTGTTCGACCTGGACCCGGCGACGCTGCCGAAGGCCCTGAACGTGACGCCGACGCCGATCGCCGAATGGGTCACGGCGCGGCCGTGGCAGCAGTTCGCCTAAGAGGAGCAGGCGGAACTTCCCTGAGGGCGGTCACCCCCGGGCAACCTGGCCAGCCGACACAGCAGTCCGCCGGCCGGGCCCCGGGGGTGACGGCCACCGCTCGCAACGGCGCGGCGGGTCCACCGCACGACCTTCGCGGCAAGGAGCTCGACACATGTGGTCAGCACGACGACAGGCGGGGGAGCCGATCGCGGTGATCGGCGCAGGGTGCCGCCTTCCCGGCGCGCACGGCCTGCCGCAGCTCTGGCAACACCTGGTTGACGGTCGGGACCTGATCACGGAGGTCCCGCCGGACCGGTTCTCGGTCGACGACTACGTCGCACCGTTTCCCCCGCCCCCAGGCATGACGACCAGTCGCTGGGGTGGCTTCGTGGACGGCGTCGCCGAGTTCGACGCCGAGTTCTTCGGCATCGACGACGACGCGGCCGCCAGCCTTGACCCGCAGCAACGGCTGTTGCTGATGACCGCGTGGGAGGCGCTGGAGGACGCCGGACAACTGCCCGAACACCTCGCGGGCAGCCGGACGGCGGTGTTCGTGGGCCAGAGCCAGGCTGACTACTGGGATCTCCAGAGCTCGCGACCGGACCGCCTCGGGTTGCTCTCCGCCCTCGGCGGCCAGCAGCGCGGCATGGCGGCCGGCCGGCTCTCGTACACCTTCGACCTGCGCGGACCCAGTGTGACAGTCGACGCCGCCCAGGCGTCCTCGGGTGCGGCGGTTCACCTGGCGGCGCAGAGCCTACGGTCGGGCGAGAGCACGATGGCTGTCGTCGCCGGGATCAACCTGGTGCTGGCGCCCACGCCAGCGGTGCTGTTCGGGCAGGCGGGGGTGCTGGCCGCCGACGGGCGGTGCAAGTTCGGCGACCGATCCGCGGACGGGTTCGTCCGTAGCGACGGTGTCGTGGTGGTGGTCCTCAAGCCGCTGTCCGCCGCCCTCGCCGACGGTGATCGGGTACGCGCCGTGCTGCTGGGCAGCGCGGTGAGCAACGACGGTCGTGCCAAGCCCGAGCTGACCGCGCCCTCGGTGACCGGTCAGGCCATGGCCATGAGGTCGGCGTACGCCACCGCCGGCGTCTCCCCGGGGGATGTCGACTACGTCGAGGCGCACGGGACCGGGACCCGCATCGACGCGGCCGAACTCGCCGCGATGACCGAGGTGCTCGCCGAGGGGCGCCCCGCCGGACGGCCCTGCCTGGTGGGGTCCGTCAAGACGAACCTCGGCCACACCGAGGCCGCCGCCGCCCTGACTGGCCTCGTCAAGGCGGTGCTCTGCCTGGAGCACCAGCTCGTACCACCCAGCCTGCACTGCGCCCGCCCCCGGACGGACGTCGATTGGGCTCGGGTACCGCTGGTCGTGCCCGACGTCGCGACCCCGCTGCCCGACCGTGGTCGACCGGCGATCGTGGCCGTCAACGGGCAGAGCATGCCCGGCACGAACGTCCACCTGGTGCTCGCCCAGGCGGCGGTGGCCCCGGAGCCGGGCGGAGCCGGGACCGGCCGGTCGTCCGGAGTGCCCGAGGCGGGCCGGGACCACTATCCGCTGGTGCTCACCGCCCGCTCGCCGGCCGGGCTGACCGAGCTGATCCACAGCTACCTGGCCTTCCTGGCGCCCGACGGCGCGGGCGCCGCACTCGACCTGCGGGACATCTGCTACAGCACCAACGTCCGGCGTCGGCGCTACCCGCACCGGGTGGTCGTGCGTGGCCGTTCCCACGACGACATGATCCGGGAACTCCGCGCGGTGCTGTCGGGCGAACCGCCGGAGACCGTGCTGACCCCGCGCGACATCGGGCCATCGGGCCGGCTGGTGCCGTTGCCGATCCGGCCCTGGCAGACCACCCGGCACTGGCTGGACTGGGTGGGGCCGCCGAGCCCAAGAACCGCGGTCGGCACCTGATCGGCGGCAGCGCTGCCGTCACCGCCGCACCGGACCACCTCATCGTCTTCCCGCCACTTTTGCGCACGTCGTGCCGCCATGACGCGCGCCCTCCCGCCACCCACCCACCGTCCCTCACAGATCAGGAAGTGAGCAATGCCAAACGCAACGATCACCGACCTGTCCAGCCTGGCCCGGATCGAGAACGTCCGGCTCCTCGACCCCCTCAACGCCGATCCGGCCTGCTTCCGCCTCCGCGCCATGAACGCGCAGGCCGACGTGCCAGCGATAGCCGGTGCCCTGCGCGCCCTGATACCCGGCCTGGACGAGGTCGCCACGTACTCGGTGGACGAGTGCCTCGCGGCGATGCGCGACCTCGGCATGTTCCTGGGCTCCCTCAAGCGACACGGTGTCGAGCCGCTGTCGGTCGTGCCGGAAGCCACAGTGGTGCTGGAGGAGTTGGGCCGGCGCACCGACATGGTGCCCCGCGACACCGTGCACCACTACACCACCTGGAACCCCCTGGGGCACCGCCAGCGGATGTACACCGGCGACCCGCAGGAGGGGTTCCTCCAGGAGTCGGTGCGGATGGTCTTTCCCGGCCTGCGTACCGGCCTCATCACCTGCGACGTCCTGGCCGACACCGCGCCGACGGACCCGGAGTTCGCGCCGCTGCTGGACGATTTGAACCTCCGGCTCACGGCGATGGTGGACTCGATCGACCTCGTGCTGCGACACGTCAGCCCGGTCTTCTTCGCCCGGGTACTCCGCCCGTACTTCGAGGAGATCACCGTCTCGGGCCGGGAACTGCTCGGCCCGGCCGCCGCGCAGGTGCCACTCTGGCTCGTCGACCAGGTCATCTGGGCGGCGGACCGCAGCGAGCCCGATTACGAGGAGTTCATCCGCCACTCGGTTCCCTTCAGCCTGCCGCGCTGGCGGGCCTACTACACCCGGTGGACCGAGCGGAGGTCGGTGGTGAGCCGCCTCGTCGACGCCTTCGGCGGGGTCGACGGCGCGGGGACCGGCAACGTATCCCCGGTGCTACGCCGCGGCGCGGAGGCACTGGCCCGGGTGTTGCGTACGGTGGTGGTGTTCCGGGGTCGCCACCTCGGCATCGCCCGTCAGGCGTACCAGGCAGACCTGCGGCTCTATCCGGTCGGCAGCGGCGGCGCCAGCGTCGAACTGCTCCGGCAGATCATTGATCTGACCCGGCAGAACGCCAGTCTGGTCCAGGCCCGGCGGTCCGACCCGCCGACCGAGTCGCACAGGGTTCGACCGGAGGGCACGATTCCCCGGCAGCGCTGGCAGGGCGGGGTGGCCCTGTGAGGGTCCTGGTCGCCGGTGCCGGCATTGGTGGGCTCACCCTGGCGCTGAGCCTGCACGCGGCGGGGATCCGTGACGTCCGGGTGCTCGAGGCGGCCCCGGAGATCCGACCTCTCGGGGTCGGTCTGAACATCCTGCCCAACGCGGTGCGCGAACTCGCCGAGCTGGGTTTGTTGGACGACCTGACGGCGGTCGCGGTCTGCACCGGGGAACTGTCCTACTACAACCGGTTCGGTTCGTTGATCTGGAACGAGCCGCGCGGGCGATCCGCCGGCTACCGCTGGCCGCAGCTGTCGATCCACCGGGGTCGGTTGCAGATGGTGCTGCTCGAGGAGGTACGCCGACGTCTCGGTGACGCGACGATCGTCACCGACGCGCGGGTACGGGACTTCGACATCCGGCCAGACGGTTCGGTGCGGACCGTGGTGGGCCAGCCCGGCGTTGGAGGCGTCAGCGAGTTCGAGGCTGACGTCATGGTCGGTGCGGACGGCATCAACTCGGCGGTACGCGCGGCGCTCTACCCCGGCGAGGGCGAGCCGCCGTGGAACGGACTGCTCGTGTGGCGGGGGTCGGCCTGGCGGGCGCCCATCCTCAACGGGAAGACGATGATCATCGCGGGGGACGAACGCCGCCGGGCCGTGGTGTACCCGATGTCCCGAGCGGCTGGCCCCGGGCAGCCGGTCCTGATGAACTGGGCGCTGGCCCGACCGGCTGCCGAGCAGGACAGGCCGGCCCGTGCCGACTGGAACCGGGTGGTCGAACCGGATTCCTTCCTGGCCGACTTCGCCGACCTCCGCTTCGACTGGCTGGACGTGCCGGAGCTGGTCCGGGCCGGCGGGGAGGCGTTCCTCTATCCCATGGTGGACCGAGATCCACTACCCCGGTGGAGCTTCGGGCCGGTCACGTTGCTCGGCGACGCCGCGCACGCCATGTACCCGATGGGTTCCAACGGTGCGACCCAGTCCATCGTGGACGCACGGGTGCTGGCGTACTGCCTGGCTCTGCACGCCGACCCGGTCACCGCCCTGAGCGAGTACGAGCGCCTGCGTCGACCGGTCACCACGGACCTTCAGGAGCGCAACCGGCAGCTCGGGCCGGAGCTCGTCATCAGCCTGGCGGCTCAGCGGGCCCCGGACGGCTTCGTCGACGTGCACGACGTGATCCCGGCCACCGAGTTGGCCGAGATCTCCCAGCGGTACGCCCGCCTGGGCGGGTTCGACGTTGCCACCGTCAACGACCGGCCGTCCCACGACGTGCCGGTCGCCGCCCGGGGAGTACGGCCGTGAGAGTCGACAGTTACCTCGACGTCTCCTGCCCCTGGTGCTATGTCACCAAGCGGCACCTCGATGCGGCTGTGCGGGAGTTCGGCGATCCCACGGTGCGGGTCGTGCGGCATCCGTACCAGATCGACGGCGAACATCCCGCCACGCCGATGCCGATGCTCACCTGGCTGGCCGGAAAGTACGGCGCGGCAAAGGCGACCCGGATGAGCAGCGAGGTCACCGCGTACGGGCGCGGCATGGGTATCGCCTTCGCGAACGAGTCCGGCTACGCGGTCAACACCCTGGCCGCGCACCGACTGCTCTGGCTCGCCGGGCGGGAGTACGGCGAAGAGGTCCAGGGGCGGCTCGAGGAACTGCTCTTCGCGGGGTACTTCGTCGACGCCGTCGACGTCTCCGACCCCGAGGTGCTCGTGGAACGGGCCGGTCGGGCGGGGATGGCGCCGCAGCGGGTGGCCTGCTTCCTCGATGCCGGCGACGGCGTGGACGAGGTCCGGGAGCTGGTCCGGCAAGCCCGACAGGAGACCGCCGTCGTGCCCCTGATCGTCGTCGATGGCCGGATCCGGCTCGACGGCGTGCACGAACGTGACCGCCTGCTGGCGGCGTTGCGACAGATCGCGGAAGAAAGGTGACTCAGATGGAAGTGACTCGTCGTGGAGTGCTGGGTGGTTCGGCGGTGCTGGGTGGTGTGGTGACCGCGGCGCTCGTCGGCGCCGCACCCGCACCGGCGGCCAGGCCGGGGTCGGTGGCCGGTGACGCGCTACTGACCGTACGGCCCGGCGACCCGCAGTACGCCGACCTGGTGCGCGGTGTCAACCAGCGGTGGGTGGGCCGACCCGGGCAGGTGGTGGTGGCCACCTCGACCTCCGACGTCGTACGGGCGGTCCAGCAGGCCGCGCGTTCGGGACGGCGCCTGTCGGTCCGCAGCGGCGGCCACTGCTTCGAGAACTTCGTCAGTGATCCCGCCGTCGAGGTCCTGCTGGACCTGGCGGGGCTCGACGAGATCGGCTTCGACCCGGCCCGGCGGGCCTTCGTGGTGGGCGCGGGTGCCCGGTTGGAGGAGGTCAACCGCCGGCTGTTCACCGGTTGGGGCGTGGCGTTGCCGGCTGGCTCGTGCCCGAGCGTCGGCGTCGGTGGGCACATCGCCGGCGGCGGTTACGGTCCGCTCAGCCGCCTGTTCGGGCTCACCGTCGATCACCTCTACGCGGTCGAGGTGGTGGTGGCCGACCGGTCCGGGTCGGCACGGGCGGTGCTCGCCACCCGCGAGGCCGACGACCCGAACCGGGAGTTGTGGTGGGCACACACCGGCGGTGGCGGCGGCAACTTCGGCGTGGTGACGCGGTACTGGTTCCGTTCACCCGGCGCGGACACCTCGGATCCCCGCCGACTGCTGCCCCGGCCACCGGCCGAGCTGCTGGTCAACACCGTGATCTGGCCGTGGGAGGCGATGGACCGGGCGGCGTTCACCCGGCTGCTGCTCAACTACAGCCGCTGGTACGCGGCGCGCAACCGGCCCGGCCGGGTGGAGAACCACCTCTACAGCCATCTGATCACGTTCCACCGCTCCGGTGGCGCTGTCGTGCTCAACACCCAGGTGTCCGGGCAGGCTCCGGACGCTGACGGACTGCTCGACGAGTTCCTGGAGGCGATCGGGGACGGGGTGGGCGTGGCCATGCAGAGCACCGTCCGGCGCCGGCTGCCCTGGCTGCTCGGAACCCAGTGGTCCGGTTTCGCCGACCGGCCGGTCGGACGCCGGATCAAGGGAAAGTCGGCGCTGCACCGGAGCGCGCTCACCGAGGCCCAGGCGGCGGCCATCCACCGCGCGCTGGTCTCCACCGACTACACGCATCCCGGCAGCGGGGTGCTGATCGCTCCCTACGGCGGTCAGGTCAGCGCCGTAACCGGGTCCGCCACCGCGAGTTCGCACCGCGACGCCGCGCTGATACTGCTGTACCTGAGCGAGTGGGACAACGAGGCCGAGGATGCGACCCACCTCCGCTTCCTGCGCGAGTTCTACCGGGACGTCTACGCCAGCACCGGAGGTGTGCCGGTACGCGACGGCAGCACCGCGGGGGCGTACATCAACTATCCGGACGTCGACCTGCGCGATCCGGCGTGGAACAGCTCGGGTACCTCGTGGCAGGAGCTGTACTACGGCGAGAACTACAAGCGGTTGCGGCGGGTCAAGAGTCAGTGGGACCCGCAGCGACTGTTCCACCACCAGCTCTCGGTGGAGCCGGCCCGATGAAGGAGATGTCCCGATGAGCGTGTTGCAGGAGATCGTCCGCGGGGTGCGCGCTGATCTGGCGGAACGGGAGGCGCTCGTCGAACTGGCCGACCTCCAGGCGGCGGCAGCCACGGCCGCCCCGCCGCTGGACGTGGTGGCCGCGCTGCGCGGCGACGCGGTACGGGTGATCGCCGAGATCAAGCGGCGCAGCCCGGCCAGGGGCCCGCTGGCCGCGATCGAGGACCCGGCCGGGCTCGCCGAGGCGTACGTGGCCGGGGGCGCCGCCGCGGTGAGCGTCCTCACCGAACCGCGCCGGTTCGGTGGTTCCCTGGCGGACCTGAGCGCGGTCCGTGCCGCGGTGCGGGTGCCGGTGCTCCGCAAGGACTTCATCGTCTCGCCCTACCAGCTCTGGGAGGCTCGAGCCCACGGGGCCGACCTGGTGCTGTTGATCGTCGCCGCGCTCGGCCAGGCCGAGTTGGAGTCGCTGCTGCGGCAGGCGACCAAGCTGGGCATGACCACCCTCGTCGAGGCGCACGACGCCGAAGAGGTGCGCCGGGCGGTCGACGCCGGCGCGCGGGTGGTCGGCATCAACGCCCGGGATCTCCACACACTGCGGGTTGACCGGGGCGTGTTCGCGACGATGGCCGCCCTGGTGCCCGACGACGTGGTCCGGGTCGCCGAGTCGGGGGTGCGGGTTCCGGCCGATGTCAGTGCCTACCGGGATGCCGGTGCGGCGGCCGTGCTGGTCGGTGAGACGCTGGTGACCAGCGCGGACCCACGCGGGTCGGTCGCCGCTCTGGTGGCGGCGGGCCGGCGGTCGGCGGGAGTGGCCCGATGACCCCGCCGTGGGCGGCGCCGCCGCAGGCGTACGTGGCGCTGGTGGCCGAGGCGCTCGACGGCGCTGACCTGTCCGACGGCGGGGACGGCCACTTCGGCCGTTTCGGTGGGCAGTTCATGCCGGAGGCGCTGATGGGGGCGCTGGCCGAGGTGGCCGAGGCGTATCACCAGGCCCGTAAGGATCCGGACTTCCACGCCGAGTTCGCAGCGCTGTTGACCGGCTTCGCGGGGCGGCCGAGTCCGCTGACCGAGGCGCCCCGGTTCGCCGAGGGTGCCGGCGCGCGGATCCTGCTCAAGCGCGAGGATCTCAATCACACCGGCTCGCACAAAATCAACAACGTGTTGGGTCAGGCGCTGCTGACCCGTCGAATGGGCAAGCGCCGGGTGATCGCCGAGACCGGCGCCGGCCAGCACGGCGTCGCGACCGCCACCGCGGCGGCACTGTTCGGCCTCGAGTGCGTCGTCTACATGGGCGAGGAGGACATCCGCCGGCAGGCGCTCAACGTCGCCCGGATGCGGGTGCTCGGCGCGCAGGTCGTTCCGGTGGCGGTGGGTAGCCGTACGCTCAAGGATGCCCTGAACGAGGCCATCCGGGACTGGGTGACCAACGTGGACACCACGCACTACGTCCTCGGCACGGCGGCGGGCCCGCACCCGTTCCCGGCGCTGGTCCGCGACTTCCACCGGGTGATCGGGCTGGAAGCTCGCGCCCAGGTAGCCGCCCTCGGTCTGGCCTCCCCGACGGCCGTGGCGGCGTGCGTCGGTGGTGGCTCGAACGCGATCGGCGCGTTCCACGCGTTCGTGCCCGACAGCCGGGTGCGCCTGTACGGCTTCGAGGCCGGTGGTCGCGGCGTGACGACCGACCGGCACGCCGCCTCGATCACCGGAGGCTCGGTGGGCGTGCTGCACGGCGCTCGCACCTACCTGCTCCAGGACCGGTACGGACAGACCAGGGAGAGCCACTCCATCTCCGCCGGGCTGGACTACCCGGCGGTCGGCCCGGAACACGCCTGGCTGCACGACACCGGTCGGGTGCGGTATGAGCCGGTGGACGACGACGAGGCGATGCGGGCCTTCGCGCGGCTGAGCCGTACCGAGGGCATCATCCCGGCGATCGAGTCGGCGCACGCGCTGGCCGGGGCGCTCCGGATCGCGCCCACGCTGCCCACCGGTCCGAACGACGCCCAACCGGTGATCGTCGTCTGCCTCTCCGGACGAGGGGACAAGGACATGCACACCGCCATCGAGCACCTGGGGCTGGAAGGGGACGACCGTGGGTGACGCAGACGCGTCGGAGACCAGGCTGAGCCGTGTCCTGCGTGACGCACGGGCGGCCGGGCGGGGAGCGCTGATCGGCTATCTGCCGGTCGGGTTTCCCACAGTCGCCGACTCGATAGCGGCCATGGAGGCGATGGTCGCCGCGGGCGTCGACGTGATCGAGGTCGGTCTGCCCTACAGCGACCCGGTCATGGACGGGCCGGTCATCCAACATGCCGTGGATGTCGCACTGGCTAACGGAACTGTCACGCCGCACGTCTTCGAGGCCGTCGAGGCGGTCACCGCCGCCGGAGCGGCCGCGGTCTGCATGACCTACTGGAACCCGGTCGAGCGCTACGGCGTCGGCCGGTTCTCCGAGGAACTGGCCGCCGCCGGCGGCTGCGGGCTGATCATCCCGGATCTCATTCCCGAGGAGGCGGACCGTAGCGGCTGGACCGCGGCAAGCGACGCCCACCAGCTCGACCGGATCTACCTGGTCGCCCAGTCCTCGACCACCGAGCGGCTCAGCCGGACGGCAGCGGCCAGCCGGGGCTTCGTCTACGCGGCGGCGTTGATGGGTGTCACCGGCACCGGCGGCGCCAAGGCGGAGGCGGCGCAGCGGCTCGTCGGCCGGGTACGACAGGTCACCGACCTACCCGTCTGCGTCGGGCTGGGGGTGTCCACCGGGGAGCAGGCGGCCCGAATCGCCGCCTACGCCGACGGCGTGATCGTCGGCGCCGGGTTCGTCCGCCAGCTGATCGACAACGAGGACCAGGCCGCCCGGCTCGACGGGGTCCGTGGCTTCGCCGCGCGGTTGGCCGACAGTATCCGGGATGCTCGTGTGCCCGCTTGACCTGCTGGCAGGACCGACCGCCGACGCACGGCGGTCGGTCCTGCCGCTGAACCCGGTCGGCGTCGGCATCCGACAGTGCCGGCACCTCGGCTCTGCCCGTCCGGCCGCCGGCCCATGCCGGAACCCGTGCCGCCCGGCCTACCTACAGAGCGGCGACGGTGCCGTCCGGAACCCGCACGGCACTCGTGGCCAGCGCACCGCCGACCTCTCGCCAGCGATCGAGCAGCCGACGGGCGGCACCGGAGTCGATGGCCTCCGCGGCGAGCCGCACACCGGTCGCCAGCCGGGCGGTGACCGACTCGTCGGTCGGCCGGGCCGCCGCGATCCCGGCCGCCGCCGCGAGGAGCACCGCATCGCGTACCGGGCCGGCCGCACCGGCCAGCACCTCGCCCACGACCCGCGCGCTGTCCTGTGGCCCGGTGGTGCGCAGCGCCGCCAGCGGGGAGTAGCCGATACCGATCTCGCGAGGATCGAAGACCTCCTCGCGCACCGTCCGGTCATGCACCGCCCAGACCCGGGACGTCGTGGTCACTGTCAATTCGTCCAGCCCGTCGTCACCACGGAACACCAGTGCGCTCGCGCCGCCACCGGCCAACACCTGGGCGACCAGTGGGGCGGCCCGCACGTCGGCGACGCCGACTGCGTGGGCGGTCGGGCGGGCCGGATTGGACAGGGGCCCGAGCAGATTGAACACGGTGGGGACTCCCAGCTCCCGGCGGACGGGAGCGGCGTGCCGCATCGCCGGATGGAACACGGGCGCGAAACAGAACCCGATACCCACCTGATCGACCAGGGTGGCCACCTCGGCGGCCGAGAGCGGCAGCGGCACCCCGAGGTGTTCCAGGACATCGGCGGAGCCGCTCGACGACGACACCGACCGGTTGCCGTGTTTGACCACCCGGATCCCGGCGCCGGCGACCACGATCGACGCCATCGTGGATATGTTCACCGTCTGGGCGCCGTCCCCGCCGGTGCCGACGATGTCGACGGTCGGGCCCGCGACGGGCACCGGCACCGCGTGCGCGTACATCGCCCGCAGCAGCCCCTCGACCTCGGCGACGGTCTCACCCTTGGCGCGCAACGCCATGAGGAAGGCGGCCAGCCGGGCCGGCCCGACCGCACCCCGCATGACTTCGTCCATCGCCCACTCGGTGTCCGTCGCGGTCAGATCCTCACGCCGCAGCAGGGCGCTCAACAAAACGGGCCAGCGCCGATCGGTCTCGGTCATCGGTTCCCCTCTCAGATCCTCCTGCCCACTGTCGGATCGGAGGTCGCGCCGTGCCAGACCACCCCGACGTCGAACGGCCGGTCCACTTCGCCCGTCGAGAGAGTGGTGTGATGACCTGGCGGTTGTTCATCCACGTCGACCGAAACTCCGGCACCCCGTTGACCGCGCAGATCCACGACGCCATCCAGCGAGAGATCACCGCCGGGTCGCTGCGGCCGGCCACCCGACTGCCGTCCAGCCGGCAACTCGCCGCCGACCTGGAGGTTTCCCGCAGTGTCGTGGTGGAGGCGTACGACCGGCTGATAGCCGAGGGCTACCTGGAGGCGGTACGAGGCTCGGGCACCCGCGTCGCCCGGCACATCACGCCGGTGCCGGCCGGGCCCGAGCCGGTGGAGCATGCCGCGGCGCAGCTCGTCCGGTTCGACCTCCGGCCGGATGCGGGCAACGCGGTCCACTTCCCGCACCGCGACTGGCTGGCCGCGTACGACCGGGCGATCCGGTCGGTCCGCCTGCCCGACCTGGACCGGCCACCCCCCTTCGGCGTCCCGGCCCTGCGCACGGAACTCGCGGGCTATCTGGGCCGGGTCGTCGGGGTCCGTGCCTGCCCCGGGCAGACACTTGTCACCGCGGGCTTCTCGGCGGCGCTGCGACTGTTGAGCATCTCGCTGCGCCGGATCGGGATCGACCAGCTCGGCGTGGAGGACCCGGGTCACCCCCGGCACCGGGGCATCGCCGCCCGGTTCGGCCAGCGCCTGTACCCGGTGCCCGTCGACGCCAGCGGCATCAACGTGCGGGCGCTCGCCCGCAGCGGGGTGCGGGCGGTGCTGACGACCCCCGCCCACCAGTTCCCGACCGGGGTCACGATGACCCGGGACCGCCGGGACCAGTTGCTGCGCTGGGCACACGACACCGGCGCGTGGATCATCGAGCTGGACCATGACGGTGATCTGTGGATGGAACCCCGGCCCCGCCCCCTGGCCCTGCAACGCGAGTCGCCCGACCGGGTCATCTACGCCGGCACGGCCAGCACGATTCTGGGCCCGGGGCTGCGGGTGGGCTGGCTGTGCGTCCCGCCCACCCTGTCGTCCGTCCTCGACCGGGTCGGCTCGGAACGTGAGTTCGCCGGCGACAGCCTGACCCAGTTGGCCTTCGCCGAGTTCATCCGCAGCGGGCTACTGGACCGCCACGCCCGACGTATGCGGGCCCGCTGCCGGGTTCGACGTGAAGCGCTCACCCAGGCCGTCGGCCGTCACCTGCCCGAGGCCCGCATGAGCGGGTCGGCGGCCGGGCTGTACGCGTACCTGAGACTGCCCGCGCACATCGACGAGGCCGCGTTGGTGAACGGCGCGGCCCGACGCTCGGTGCTGGTCGCCGGCGGCCGGTCCTTCGCCACGGCGGAGCCCTCGCCGACCGCGGCTCTGGTGGTCGGGTACGCCGCTCTGCCCAGGTCGGGGTTGTTCGAGGCGATCCGGGCCGTGGGGGAGACGGCCGCGGAGCTGCCCGGCCGGCCCTGCCTGCGCCACAGCGCCTGACGGGCCGGCCGGATCGCTCAGACCGCAGCCACCGAGGCAGTCAGGAAGTTCTCCAGCAGGCGCATGCCGTCGACGGTGGTGATGCTCTCCGGGTGGAACTGGATGCCCTCGACCGGAAAATGCCGATGCCGTAAACCCATGACGAACCCGTCGTCGGTGGAGTGAGCGGTCGCCTCCAGCACCTCTGGCAGCGGCTCGCCGACCACCAGCGAGTGGTAACGGGTGGCGACCATGTCCGGCGCCAGGCCGGTGAAGACACCGCGTCCGTCGTGCCGGACGACGCTGGTGCGGCCGTGCATCGGCCGGCCGGAGACCCGCACCTCCGCGCCGAAGGCCATCCCGATGGCCTGGTGACCGAGGCACACCCCGAGCACCGGCACCCGGTCGGCGAAGAGCCGTACCAGCTCCACGTGACCCGAGTCGGCCGGGTGTCCGGGGCCGGGCCCGAGAACCACCGCGTCCGGACCCCAGGCGAGCAGGTCGGCCTCCGACAGCGTCTTCGACCGTACGGTCTCGGCGTGCACGCCGAGATCCCGCAGGTATTGCTGGATGATGTGCACGAAGCTGTCGTAGGCGTCGATGAGAAGCACCTTCACGGCTCCAGATCCTCTCCGGTCAGGGCCCAGTAGGCGGCGGACATCTTGTGGAGGGTCTCGGCCCATTCGCCCTCGGGGTCGGACTGGGCCACGATCCCGGCCGAACTCTGGGTCGAGTACCGGGTGCCGTCGTAGTGGACGGTGCGGATGCAGAGCGCCAGCTCGCTCCAGCCGCGCGCGTCGACCAGACCGACCGCGCCCGCGTAGCTGCCCCGATCGTCCCGCTCGATCTCGCTGATGATCTCCATGGCCCGCAGTTTCGGCGCACCGGTCATCGTGCCCGCGGGAAAGGTCGCCCGCAGCGCCGCCCAGAGGTCCGTGGCCGGATCCATCCGGGCCGAGACGGTCGACACCAGGTGGAAGACGTGGGAGAAGGTCTCCACCGCCATCAGCCGGTCGACGGCCAGGCTGCGCGGGCGGGCGACACGACTGACGTCGTTGCGACACAGGTCGACCAGCATGATGTGCTCTGCCCGTTCCTTCGTGCTGGCGAGCAGCGCCCGCACGCGTTCGTCGTTCCCCTGACCGGTTGGGTCGCGGCGGGTGGTTCCGGCGATCGGCCGCATCACCAGCAGGTCCCCCTCGGTGCGGAACAGCAGCTCCGGGCTGGCACCGATCAGGGTGGAGTCGGCGTGCGGCAGGAGGTACATGTGCGGCGAGGGATTGCGCCACCGCAGCCGCCGGTACACCTCGAGTGGGGTCAGCGAGGTACGCACGTCGATCCGGTGGCCGATCTGGATCTGGTAGACGTCACCGACGTGGATGTGCTCCAGGCAGCGTCGCACCCAGCCGAGGAACGTCTCCCGGTCGACGTTGTCACTGACCTGGTCGGGGGGCGGCGCCGCCGGCACCGCCACCGACACCCCGGCCGGCTCCGGAACCGGTGGTACGTCCGGGAGGGCGGGGAAGCACGGGTTGTCGCCGCGCAGGTGTCGGACCCGGCCGGATCCGGCATCGAACCAGACCGACTGCTGGAACAGGGTCAGCGTCAGATCCGGGACGTCACCCGCGGGCCGGGGAGGCAGGTCCTCCATGTGCCAGGCGGCGCCGTAGCCGGCGGTGAGGAGGAAACCGAAGGCGTACGCCTGCGGTGGCTCGTCGGTCACCACGTCGAAGAGGCGTTGGGTGTGCCGCAGCAGCTCCCAGACGCTTTCCGCCCGGTCGAACCTCCACCGGTCGGGCCCGTCGGTGCGCAACCCGAGTCCGGCGGCCAACCGCCGCAGCGCTTCCACGATTCCGGTCACCCCGTCGAACTCCAGGTGTTCCGGGTGTAGCCGTATCTGCGCGAGACGCCCCCAGCCGACCACCGAACCCCGTCGTTGCGGCTCCGCCCCGGAGAGGTTCTCCAGCAGGAACACCTGGTGACTGCCGAGGCTGGCGGCAAGGGAGGCGTAGAGCTCCAACGGATCGCGCGAGGGCAGCTCCGTCGAACGCACCGCGACCCGCATCCTCGGGTGCTCGAGCAGGCCCGGCGACGTCACGGCGTCGCGATCTGTCCGGGCAGCCTCATTCGTCGGCATCACATCCCCCTTCGCCGCTGCCAGCCAAGCAGGTGGCACCGGGGGACCCCAGACCATTCACCGGTCCGTGTACCGGTCCACTTCGCCCTCGCGGTGTCCGTCGTGGTGGCGAATCCCCAGGCCGCGGAGGTACGCGGACGGTCAGGCCGGGCCGCTCGGGTGGCCCCGCCGGGTTTGACGGGGCCGGGTCCGCCGGGCCTACGCTCAGCCCGGCCGGTCCATGACCCGTCTCACCAGACCATGCTCTGCCGCCGCGGAAGGCTGCCATGACCAGCGCTCTGCTCGCTCCTGTGCACCACGCCCCTACCGCCACCACCCGGGTGGCCGATCACTGGCGCGGCCGACCGGTCGCCCAGGCACCGGACTGGCCGGACCGGGACCTGCTGGACCGGGTGGTCGGCCAGCTCAGTACCGCGTCGACCCTGGTGTCACCGCAGGAGTGTGACGAGCTGACGACCCGGCTGGCGCAGGTCGCCCGGGGCGAGGCGTTCCTGCTCCAGGGTGGTGACTGCGCCGAGACGTTCGGAGGCACCTCGTCACTGGCAATCCGCCGGAAGCTGGAGACCCTGCTCCAAATCGCGGTGGTCCTCACCTACGCCGGCTCACTGCCGGTCGTCAAGGTCGGGCGGATGGCCGGACAGTTCGCCAAACCTCGGTCGGCGCCGACGGAGACCCGCGACGGCGTGACCCTGCCGGCCTACCGTGGCGACGCGGTCAACGGCATCGAGTTCACCGCCGAGGCCCGCAGACCCGACCCGCGCCGCCTGCACGAGATGTACCAGGCGTCGGCGGCGACGCTCGCGATCATCCGGGCCTTCCTGACCGGCGGGTACGCCGACCTGCGTCAGGTGCACGCCTGGAACCAGGACTTCGTCGCTCGTTCGCCCGTCGGCCAACGCTACGAGCGCCTCGCCGACGACATCGACCGGGCGCTGCGCTTCGTCCAGGCCTGCAACATGGACCTGGCCGGTAGCCGCAGGGTCGACCTGTACACCAGCCACGAGGGTCTGTTGCTCGACTACGAGGAGGCACTGACCCGAACGGATCCCCGCAGCGGCCGACGCTACGCCGGCAGCGGTCATCTGCTGTGGCTGGGCGAGCGCACCCGGCAGCTCGACGGTGCCCACCTGGCATACCTGACCACGATCGACAATCCCCTCGCGGTCAAGCTGGGGCCGAAGACCACACCCGACGAGGTGGTCGCCTACGTCGAACTGCTCGACCCGCACCGCCGGCCCGGCCGACTGACCTTCATCGCGCGGATGGGCGCCGAGCTCGTCCGTGACCGGCTTCCGGCGTTGGTCGAGGCGGCCCGTTCCGTCGGTGGCGCGGTCAGCTGGGTCAGTGACCCGATGCACGGCAACACGATCACGGCACCGAGCGGGCACAAGACCCGACGCTTCGACGACATAGTCGACGAGGTGACGGGCTTCTTCGAGGTACACGCCGCGTTGGGCACCCACCCCGGGGGCCTGCACATCGAGCTGACCGGCGACGACGTGGCCGAGTGCGTCGGCGGCGGGGAACCGGTCGCCTTCGACGACCTGCACGCCGGTTACGAGTCGGCGTGCGACCCCCGGCTGAACCGCAGCCAGTCGATCGAGTTGTCCTTCCGTACCGCGGAACTACTGCACACCCACTTCCGGGCGGCCCGGGTCGCCGCTCCCACGAGCACCGAACCGTCCCGGCCGTCCTGAGGCGCCGGGCGGGTGTCGAGAGGCACGCGCCGTCCGGCGGCATGAGGGAGCCGGCGCGGACCGGGCCTGGTGGGCGCAGGCGCGGAGCAATTCTCAAGCGTCGAGAAACTAGGATCCGACCATGGCTAGGACGGACACGGCTTCCCGAGTGATCATGGCTCCGGCCGACCGTGTGTACGCGGCACTCGTCGACCCCGAAGCGCTGACGGTCTGGTTGCCACCCGAGGGCATGAGCGCCCGATTCGAGCGGTTCGACGCCAGGCCGGGCGGGTCCTACCGGCTTGTGCTGACCTATGCCGACGCCTCGACCGCGCCGGGCAAGAGCACCGCGGACTCGGACGTGGTGGAGGCCTCCTTCGTCGACATCGTCCCTGGTGTGCGGGTGGTGCAGGCCGTCGACTTCGTCTCCGAAGACCCGGCCCACTCGGGCACGATGACGATGACGTGGACGGTTACGGAGGTGGAGCAGGGCACGCGCGTGGAGTTCCAAGCGGACAACGTCCCGGCCGGTATCTCCGCCGGCGACCACGCTGCTGGCATGACCTCCTCACTCGCCAACCTGGCAGCGCATCTCGAGACATGACCTGACGATCGGACGGCGGCGGAAGTGGATGCGGTGCGAGCCGGCTAACGGGCAGCCAGTCCTCGACCGTCGACGCCGCCCGGGGACCAGCCGGTGGCGGCAGCCCATTCCTCCGCGACGGTCACGACGAGGTCGACCACCGGGTCTTTGACGTCCGTGTAGACGTCCAGGTCGCCGACTGCGGCGGCCAGAGTGCCCTTGAACCGTCCGTACGCTGGCACTGCTGGCGGGTGCGCCCTGAACCAGTCCCGGAACAGCAGGGCGAGCCGCTCATTCGGTGAGCCTACGAGCCGACAATGCAGGTTGACATGCGGTTCACCGACGCTTCGTCTGTTCCAGTACCGTTTGGCCCACCTGTGTGGCGGGTCGTCACGACCGGCCGGTACGTGGTCTCGCTCGTATGGTCGTCGGCGAAATCCGAGGGCGGCCAGTGGTTCATCGAATGCGACTACGGCGGCGTCGAGGTCGGCGACGCTGACCTGCAGGTCGAACACCGGCTTGGCTGCCATGCCGGGGATCGAGGTGCTGCCGATGTGATCCACCCGCCGTGCCACCGGTGCCAGAACAGCCTGCAGCTCGTGGACGAGCGCCGCTCCCTGTTGCTGCCAATCCGGGTCCGGGGCAGCTACGAACGTGGTGAGCGAATCTGGATCGACCACGTGTAGCACGGTAGCGCAGCGGTTTGGGTCGATCCGCCCGACGTCGCACCGCCGGTGGCGGCTGGACCTGCTGCTCACCGCCAAATAGTGCACGCCTTTGACCCGGCCGTCGGCGACCTTGCGGCTGCGCGCGTACGCGGCCCCGAAATCGAAGGTCACCTCGCCGGTCGAGCTGATGCCGAACGTCTTGGGCTCGCGCGTGAACAGGTGGGCCAGCTCGGCATTGCGGAGAAGCGCCTTCGACGGAATGCAACCCACGTCGAGGCAGACGCCGCCCCAGTATTTCTCTTCCACCACGGCCGTGCGCAAACCGAGTTGAGCAGCACGGATGGCGGCCACGTAGCCACCGGGACCGGCGCCGAGGACCACGACGTCGAATTCGTCAGCCATCCGCAGGTCCTAACCGCACTCTCGGTGCTGACGTGAGTCGCGCGCAGGTGATGAAGAACTGTTCCCTCGCGGGTTGTCCGTGCGAGGTGCGGGGGATCTGGGCGACGATCTCCTAGAACCGGATCCCCGCGTCGATGTCGCGGGTGTAGAGATTGACCAACGCGGCGTCGAACATGCGTCCTGGAGTGGGGTGCTGTCTCTCGTCAGGTGAACAGGCCGGCCGGCGGCGAGTGGTGGCCCTCGCGCACGTGCGAGTAGTCGCGGGCCTCGTCGACGAGGCCCGCCTCGTCGAAACGCAGCACCGTGCATCCGGAGATGGTCAGGGGATGGTCCTTGAGGTGGACCACCGCCCAGTACTCCACGGTTGCGCCATCGCCGTCGACCCGTGGCTCGCCGAACCACACCTGGGCGGGGCGGGACTCCTCGGCGAAGGCTTCCTCCAGGTAGGCCCGGAGGCCGGATCGGCCACGGTACGGGCGGAACAGGGATGCCCAGTGGTCGCCGTCCTCCCGTTGCAGGGCGACGATCGCGTCGACGTCCCGGGTCGGCCAGGCGGCGGCCCAGGTCGTGGCCCAGCGGCGGGCGGCCGTGTGTGTCCGCATGGTGGTGTCCTCCGCTGCTGCCGCGTCTCGGGTCAGCCCAGTTCGTACCACTGACCCCTGACGCTCGCGCGGCCGGCGTCGCAGTTCCACGCCCGCACGCTGGGCAGCGCGATCCTGCGTCGCGGATTCATCGGACGATGCCGGCGGCGCCGGGGGCGGGGCTCGGGCGTTCTGCCCGGTACGAGCGTCTTTGCGCATTGACCACTCTTAATTGACTGTTGCAGTCGTCACACGTTCGACATACAGTCCCTGGGAGAGCTTCGTAGCGATTGGAAAAAGAGTGCGGTCGGGCGACAGCAGCCCCTCCGCCAGTCCTTAGTGGCATCGCTGTTCCGTGCTCGTCGCTCGATACCCACATTCGGCATCCCGTCGACGGCAAGTGAAAGGAACAGCACGTGAAATCAGCAATATCCACCGCTCGAACGTCGTTGTTGGCGCTCGCGGTCTTCGTCTCCGCCGCAGTGCCGGCCGTGCTGACGAATCAGCTGCCGGCCTCGGCCGCGGTTCAGGCGACCTACTATGTCGCCCCGGACGGCAACGACGCCAACGCGGGGACGCTCGAATCCCCATTCAAGACCCTGCAACGCGCACGGGATGTCGTTCGTACGGTGAATACGAACATGACCGGCGACATCAATGTGTTGCTGCGCGGCGGGACCTATCCGATCAGCAGCACCGTCGAGTTCGGCACGAGCGACTCGGGCACCAACGGATTCCGGGTCAGCTATGGCGCGTACCCCGGTGAGAAGCCGGTCCTCGACGGCGGCGTCCAGGTGACCGGGTGGACCCAGCACAGCGGCAACATCTGGAAGGCGCCACTGGACCGCGCCAACAAGCTGCGGGCGCTGTACGTCAATGACAAGCGTGCCCTCATGGCGTCTAAGACGATCAGCTCGGGCGGGTGCTACGGGACGTACAACATCACCGCCAACCAGGCCGCGTGGGCCTGGGAGTCGGGCTCGCAGTGCGACGGCGCCAAATACAACCTGAACGATTTCCCCGCCGTCGCCCGCAACCAGGACGACATCGAGATCGAGACGGGGACGACCTGGACCACGGCCATCGTGGGCGTCCGCCAGGTGACCACGAGTTCCGACGGCGCGAACCGGGTCGCCCTGTTCCAGCAGCCGGGTGCGGCGATCGCCCAGGGCTCGTTCAACGGCAACGCCCAGGTGGGCGGCACCCACAAGCTCATGAACGCCTACGAGTTCCTGGACGCGCCGGGCGAGTTCTTCTTCGACAAGGGCACCAAGACGGTCTATTACTACAAGGCCACTGCCGACAACATGTCGACCGCGACGGTCTACGCGCCGAACAACGTCACCACCGTGCTGCGGGTCGCCGGCACCTCGACCAGCAGCCACGCCCGCAACATCACGTTCTCCGGCCTGACGGTGCAGCACTCCGACTGGAACCTGTTCAACGTTGCCGGCGCGTCGTTCAAGCAGGCGCAGCAGGGCAACCTCGGCGCCCAGGTGTACGCGAAGGGCAACTTCCACGTCTACCACTACCGCAACGTGGACGTCGTTCCCGGCATCGTCCAGGTGCAGAACGCCGACGCGATCCTCCTGCAACGCAACCGGATCCAGCACACCGGTGCCGACGGGATCAGCATGGTCAACGACGTGCAGGGCTCGCAGTTGATCGGCAACTCCACGAACGACATCGCCGGCTCCGCGATCCTGGTGGGCCATCCCCAGCACGTCTACATCGGAGACGGCACGTCGACCAACCGCGAGAAGTACTCCGCGCAGGTCGAGGGGCTGCCGAAGAACATCGACATCAAGAACAACTATCTCTACGACAGTGCCGTCCTGTTCAACGGGCACAGCCCCATCTCGGCCTACTTCGCGGACACCCTCACCATCCAGCACAACCGGATCGAGAAGACTCCGTGGTCGGGCATCACCCTCGGCTGGGGCTGGTGGAACTTCGACGGGTCATCGGGCTCGATCGTGCCCAACCGACCCACCACGACGGCGCGAAACAACAACATCAGTTACAACCACATCATCGACACGGTGCAGCGCCTCAGCGACACCGCCCCCATCTACACGCTCGGCAGCCAGCCCGGGACGATGATCACCAACAACTATCTCCAGGGCGTTCCCTCGGGCCACAAGTACGGGCTGCACCCGGACGAGGGATCGGCGTTCATCACGTTCCGCGACAACGTCCTGAGCATCGACAAGAACGTCACCTGGATGATCAATTCGGACGATTTCGGGCGCAAGCACGATCTGAGCATCACGCAGATCTACGGCCCGATCAACAAGGTCTCCAACAAGAACCTGCCGAACAGCACTGTCGCCGACATCCTCGTCTCCTCCGACTATGTCTGGCCCGCGGCGGCCTACAGCATCGCCGCGAACTCCGGACTTGAGGACGCGTACCGGGACATCGTTGCGGCGAGCACCTTCTCCGCGCCGAACTACGTGCTGCCGGCCAGCACGTTCGTCGCGAGTGCCACGGCGTCGATCCCGATCCGCAGCACCGGTGACGCCACCAAGTCGGTCTGGCTGGCTCCGTCCGGCACGACCACCTTCACCGCCGGGGCGACGATGACCAGGGCGACCGGCACCGCCACGTCCATCGCCGTGCCGACGACCCAGGGCGAGTACCGGCTCTACGTGGTCGACGCGCAGGGCAACCGATCGGCGGAGTCGACCTTCATCGTCCGGCAACAGCAGGGCGGTGGCGGCACGGGCGTCGGGCAACTCGTGGGTGGCCAGTCCGGCCGCTGTGTCGAGGTGCCCAACTCCTCGACCACCAACGGCACCCAGACGCAACTCTGGGACTGCTCCACCGGCACCAACCAGCGGTGGACCCAGACCGCCAGCAAGCAGCTGACCGTGTACGGCAACAAGTGCCTGGACGCGTCCGGGGCCGGCACGGCCAACGGCACCGCGGTCATCATCTGGGACTGCCACGGCGGCACGAACCAGCAGTGGAACGTCAACACCAACGGCACCATCACGAACGCCCAGTCCGGGCTCTGCCTCGATGCCAACGGCGCTGCCACCGCCAACGGCACGAAGGTGATCCTCTGGTCGTGCAACGGCGGCGCGAACCAGCGGTGGACGCTGCGTAGCTGACCGATCAGACCCCGGGGCCAGGCCGACACGGGCCTGGCCCCGGGCTATTTCTGGTATCCGTAGTTGTCGCAGGTCCGGCGGCCGAGGACGCAGTTCTTGGTGCGCTTGTTCATGGTGGCGACGTCCCACATCACGAACGCGTCGCCGTGCATCGACGAGGCGCTCTTGCCCTCCTTGTCGGAGGAGAGGTAGTAGCCCGACGGGGTGCCCTTCGCCGGGTACTGGATGTCGAAGGTGATCGCCGGAACCCGGACCGGATGGCTGGGCGGGCAGGCGTCGCCGCTGCCGTACGCCACATGGTCCTTGTGGTTGGGGCTGTCCAGGTGCTTGCCGTCCCAGCAGTCGGGGAACTGCATCATGAAGTGCAGCGTCGCGTCCCCTCCGCAGATGGGCCAGTTGCCGTTGGTGCTGCGCGCCACGCCGTCGAGATCCCCCGGGCCGTAGAAGGCGCAGTAGAACTGCCCGGTCGCGCCACGCGGTGTCGGCTGCTTCTTCTTGGCGTCGCCGGAGATCATGCGCAGGCCGTTGGGCAGGGGCATCTGGCCTGTCGAGTTCTTGGCAAGCGATCGGTAGTAGACCCGGAAGCCAGTGGTCTCGACCGGCTTGCCCGTCGCGTTGTCGTAGAGCGTGGGCACCCAGTAGGCGGAGTGGTCCTGCGCCGGCTTGCAGGAGGTGGCCGTGAACTTCGTCAGGTCACCGGCGACGGTGTTCGCGTCGACGGCCTTGTTGCCGACGAAGGAGTGCATGTGTGAGGCACCCGGTAGGCCGGGAGCGACGATCGGGTCGTCCGGCAATTGGTGGCTGTACTGGCAGTCCGCGCGGAACTCCGGCAGGTTGCCCACACCGGCCGGGACCGGGTCGATCGTCAACGCCCGGTACGCGTCGGCCTGCGCCTTCCAGGCCGCGCGGTCGACGGGAATCCAGCCGGTAGCGGGGATCTTCGGCGCGGCGGCGGTGGACGGGGTCGCGGCGATCGACGGGGTCGTGGAGGCCAATGGCGTCGCGACGGCCGACGCTGCCGCAGCGGACTCGGTGGGCCGGGCCGATGGAGACGGGTAATCCACGGCGTTGGCCGCGTTCGACGGCTCGGGCGGCACCCCGCCGTTGCCCAGGTACACGCCCCCGGCCGCGACGACGAGCAGCACCGCCGCTCCGGCGGCCACGCCGAGTTTGGTGCGGGCCGGCCACCCCGGCGGGCGATGACGTGACGGGGGTGGGCTCTCGTACGACACCTGTCACTCCCAACGAGCCGACATGAGGCTGACCCGAACGGCCACGGCCGCCGAATGGTAGGTGCCCGCCGCCCGTACTCGACAGTTCCTTAAACCTTCCATAAAGCACGCGGACGCGGGTGTCCACACAGGTCGGTGCGTCGTGCCTGGCCACGGACGCGGAACGGCCGAATGTCGCGGATTACCGTTCCCCGGGGTGATATGTATCGCTTTCCCAACCCGTCGAAGGCGAAGGTTGCCTCGCCGGCGAGGTCGACGGTGGGTGCTCCGCCCGCTCTGGTCGGGTTGGCGGGACCGGAAAATGTCGGCCGGAGAGGTGCTGGCGGACAGCGTGCGGGTAATGCCAGGTGATGAAGTCGACCTGGAAGCCCCACGAGAAGCACGGCGGCCTGTCGAGCAAGGACAAGCGCGAGCTGCCGGAAACCGTCTTCGCGTTCCCTCGTGAACGTAAGGAACCGATGACCGACGCGGGCCACGTCCGCAACGCCATCGCCCGCTTCGACCAGGTGCAGGGCGTCACCGACGAGGACCGGGACCTGGCCTTCCAGAACATCCTCGCCGCCGCCAAGCACTACGACGTCGAGGTCGCCGAGACGAACTGGCGCCAACTCGGCAAACTCCCGCACACACCCAATCCCGCCCACTGATCCGGACAGGTCCGCGTCGACCAGGCGGCGGTGTCGGTGCGGCGAAGGGTGGACCGGGCCGGATAGGACTGCCGGCCGGTCCACCGTCCGCCGCCACTACCTGGTCAGTCGCGCGACCTCCCGGGCCAGCACCTTCGCCCGGGCCTCGGGGGTGCGGGCCCTGAGCACCGGCAGGATCACGGCATACCGGGCGGATCGGCCGAGCCGGTCGAACACGGCGCTCGCGCGGGGATCGGCGGACAGCGCGGCCAGGAGGTCGGGCGGGGTGGTGGCGGTGCGCTGCCTCTCGTACGCCGCGTCCCATCGCCCGTCGGCCTTGGCTGCCGCGACCTCCCGGAGCCCGGCGGGCCGCATCCGGCCGGCCGCCGTCAGGGCCTCGACCTTGGCGACGTTGACCTGTGACCAGGTGCTCCGTGGGCGGCGGCGCGAGTAGCGCTGCAGGAACGACAGGTCGTCCAACGCCCTGCGTTGTCCGTCGATCCAGCCATGGCAGAGGGCCACGTCGAGCGCGTCGGTGATCGTGATCGAGGCCAGCCCGGAGTGCCGCTTGGCGATCCGTAGCCACGCCTCGTCGCGTAGCTCGTGCTGTGTGGCCAGCCACGCCTCCCACGCCGCCGCGTCGGGAAAGTCGAGCACCTCCACGTCAGCTGCCCTTCAGTGCGGCCAGGATCTCTTCGTAGTGCGGGTTCTTCATGACGCCCAGCACGTTGCCGAACGGGTCGACGACCGACGCGGTGATGAACCCCTCGTCCCCGTGCGGGGTGATCGGCTGGTACTCCGTGGCACCCAGCGCCAGCAGACGCTTGACTGTCGCGTCGAGGTCGTCGACGTACCAGTGCATGACCACGCCCCCGGGCCCCGTCGCGGCGTTGGGCGGGCCGAACCTGCGGTCGATGATGCCCAGCTCCGCCTGGTAGTCACCGATCCGGAACTCGGTGTAGGCCGGGCGTCCGTCGGGCCCCGGGCGCATGAAGTACGCCTCGACGCCGAGGAACTCCGCGTACCACTTGGTGGCCGCCTCCACGTCGTCCGCCCAGATGTTGAGTGTGGCAAATCCTCGCAGGCTCATCAGGTGTCCTCTCATCGATGTGTTCGGTGTCGACGCTATCGACGATTGCGGAAGGTCTGGTTCCGCAATCGCGGGTGTAGGCCGTCAATTCCCGGGTAGTCGCCGCCGTTGGCTCGACGGATGCGGGGGCAGCGTGGCGACGACCTACCCGGCGGTGGAGGAACACGGCCTGATCGGTGACCTGCAGACCGCGGCGCTGATCAGCACGGACGGCACTGTCGACTGGTTCTGTGCGCCCCGTTTCGACTCCCCGAGCGTCTTCGCCGCGCTGTTGGACCGCAATCGGGGCGGCCACTTCCAACTGTCGCCCGACGGCGTCTACTACATGAGCAAACAGCTCTACCTGCCCGGTACGCCGATCCTGATCACCCGCTTCCACAGCGCCGACGGCGTCGCGGAGCTGTTGGACTTCATGCCCGTCACCGGTGCACGCGCCACCGAGCGGCACGTGCTGATCCGGCTGGTCCGGATGGTCCGGGGGAGCATGCGGTTCCGCTTCGACTGCCGGCCCCGGTTCAACTACGGGCGCGATCCGTACACCCTCGAGGTGCACCCAGAGGGTGACGTCTTCCGGAGCCGGACGCTGACCCTCACCCTCACTCCCTTCAAGAACGTGGAACGGGTGTTCAACGCCAGGGACATCCGACGGGACGCCGACGGGGTGTCCGCGTCGTTCACCCTGCGGCAGGGCGACATCGGCGGGGTGGTCCTGGAGACGGCCTGCCCGCACGCGCCCCGGGCGCTCACCACCGACGAGGCGTGCGACCTGCTCGCACAGACCCGCGACTACTGGCGGCGGTGGGTGGGTGGTTCCCGTTACACGGGTCGCTGGCGGGAGGTGGTCGAGCGGTCGGCGATCACGCTCAAACTGATGACGTACGCGCCGACCGGCGCCCTGGTCGCCGCGCCCACCGCGGGGCTACCGGAGCAGATCGGCGGGCCGCGCAACTGGGACTACCGCTACACCTGGGTCCGGGACGCGTCCTTCTCGGTGCACGCGCTGCTGCGCCTGGGCTTCACCGACGAGGCCCAGAAGTATCTGCTCTGGCTCGACGCGCGCATTCGTGCGGCCAGTGACGGTGACATCCCGCTGCAGGTCATGTACCGGATCGACGGCTCACCGGACCTGTCGGAGGAGGTGCTGGATCACCTGGAGGGGTACCGCGGTTCGGCCCCGGTGCGCATCGGAAACGGTGCGGCGGGCCAACTGCAACTCGACATCTACGGCGAGGCTCTCCTCGCGTTGGAACTCGCCGACCGCAGCGGGCTGATCCCGCCGTACCAGGGTTGGCGCAAGACTGCCGGTTTGATGGACTGGCTCTGCGCGCACTGGGACCAACCCGAGGACGGCATCTGGGAGACCCGGTCCGGTCGGCAGGACTTCACCTACGGGCGGGTGTTGTCCTGGGTCGCGCTCGACCGTGCCATCCGCATCGCGCACCGCCGAGGGCGCCCCGGTGACACCGCCCGCTGGGCCGCCGAACGCGACGCCATCTACGAGCAGGTCATGACCCGTGGGTTCAACCAGGAGCGACAGGCGTTCGTGCAGCACTACCGGTCCGACATCCTGGACGCCTCGCTCCTGGCGATGCCCGGGCTGAACTTCATCTCACCGACCGACCCGATGTGGGAGTCGACGCTGCGGGCGATGGACACCGGACTCGTCTCCGACAGCCTGGTCTACCGCTACGACCCGAAGGCCTCGCCGGACGGCCTGGCCGGCACCGAGGGCACCTTCAACATGTGCACCTTCTGGTACGTCCAGGCGCTCGCCCAGGCCGGTCGGCTCGACGACGCACGGTTGACCTTCGAGAAGATGCTCACCTACAGCAACCCCCTCGGCCTCTACGCCGAGGAGATCGCCCCGACCGGTGCGCAGATCGGCAACTTCCCGCAGGCGTTCAGCCACCTGTCCCTGATCAGCACGGCGACCCACCTCGACGACCTGCTCGGCGAGCAGTGCTGACCGCCGGGGTCAGAACAGTGTCAGCGGCTCGACCGGGATCGGCTCGGGCAGCGCGTCGAGTTCGGGTACGCGTGCTCGTACCTCGTCGTGGAAGCGCCGCGCGAGCACTGGCGCGTCGGCGTTGTCCGGGGTGTGCACGAACATCGTCGGTGAGCGCCCCTCCCGTAGCCAGGCCACGGTGACGTCGATCCAGCGCTGCCACCCCTCGACGGTGCGAGCCGAGTCGTCCCGGCCGAGGTAGCGGACGATCGGCCGGTCGGTCAACGCGAGCGACCGGAGCGGCACACGCGGCTTCTTGGTCCAGGCGTCCCGCTCCGCGTCGCTGGTGGGTGGGCTCGCGAAGAAGGCGGTCGTGTCGAAGGGGATCCACTCGGCGGACGCGTCGGCGAGGGTCGCCTCCAGCAGTCGGGCGGCGTGGGCGTCGCCGAAGAACGCGGGATGGCGGACCTCCACCGCGTACCGGTGCGACTGCGGGAGTTGGCCCAGGAACCGGCGCAGGGTCGCGACGTCGGTGGGGGCGAACGAGCCGGGCAGTTGGATCCAGAGGGTGTGTACGCGCGGGCCGAGCGGCTCGATCGCGTCCAGGAAGGTGTGCAGTGGTTCGCCGACGTCGGTGAGCCGGCGTTCGTGGGTGATGACCTTCGGAAGCTTGAGGACGAACCGGAAGTCGGAGTCCGTCTGGGCGGCCCACGACGAGACGGTGTCCCGGGCGGGTGTCGCATAGAACGTCGTGTTGCCCTCCACCGCGTCGCACCAGCTGGCGTAGTGCCGCAGACGTTCCGTCGGCGGCAGCAGGTGCCCCGACCACGACCGGTGGCTCCACATCGCGCACCCCACGTGCAGCCGCATGACCGCCCTTCCCGCCGCTCGACCGGAGCCCACCGTATCCGGGCCAGCCGATGCGACCGGGCCGACGGTCGTCAACTCAGGGTTGACGCAATGAGATCGTCAACTTATGGTTGACGCATGACAGATCCTCTCCAGATGAGCAACACCGTCAAGCTCGACGACCTGATCCAGGCGATCAAGAGGGCGCACACCGACGCGCTCGACCAGCTCACCGACGCGGTCATCGCCGCCGATCACCTCGGCGAGGTCGCCGACCACCTGATCGGGCACTTCGTCGACCAGGCGCGCCGCTCGGGCGCCTCCTGGACCGACATCGGCCGCAGCATGGGGGTCACCAAGCAGGCCGCCCAGAAGCGCTTCGTCTCGAAGGCGTCCGACGGGCTGCCGCTCGACCCGAACGAAGCCTTCAGCCGGTTCACCCCCCGGGCCCGCAACGTCGTGATGGCCTCCCAGGAGGAGGCCCGCGCCGCCGGAAACGCCGAGATCGGCCCCGAGCACCTGGCGCTGGGCCTACTGGCCGAGCCGGAGGGGCTGGCCGCGAAGGTGATGGCCGGCCGGGGTGCCACCTCCGAGGCGGTGCGGGAGAAGGTGGGTGCCACCCTTCCGCCGCCGGCCGAGCAGGTCCCGGACCTCATCCCGTACGACGCACGCGGCAAGAAGGCGTTGGAGCTGACCTTCCGGGAGGCGCTGCGCCTCGGGCACAACTACATCGGCACCGAACACATCCTGCTGGCCCTGCTGGAGCAGGAGGACGGCGCCGGCGTGCTCACCGATCTCGGCCTGGCGAAGGCGACGGTCGAGGCCGACCTGGCGGCGGCGCTCGCCGCATTCACGGCGCAGCAGACGTGAGGCCCTGGGGTCAGGGTGCCTCGGGAAAGCCGTAACGCAGGGCGTGCTCCGGGTCGGCCGGGTCGATCTGGCGCACGCCCGCGTCGGCGAGACGCTTGTTGACCTCGTCGAGCCGCTCGCGCACCAGTCGGGCCTCCTCCTCGGTGACCCGGCCCCGGTGTGGTTTGCCGGCGTGCTCAAGCGTGCTGTAGTCGATCTTCTCGGCGCTCTTGCGGGCCTTCGGTGGGCGGACCCGCTCGGCCGTCCGCAACAGCTGCGCCATCGGCACGTCGGTGGCCATCGCGTCGAACTCGCTGGCCGTCAACACCACCCGACGCGGCTCGCCGCCGCCGTGCTGGTCGTGGATCTCCACCACCGCCACGTCCAGGGCGGCGTCGTCGATGTGCTCCACCTCGCCCGGGGTGGCGTCCAACTGCACGGGCCCGGCGACCAGGTCCGGGTGCTCCAGCACGACGACGCGCACCACCTCGTCGTCCTGCTGCAGAACCGTGCCGGTGAAGTCGGAGACGTGGATCGTCTTCTTGCCCATGCGCGGAGCTTCTCCTGTCGTAGGCCGGGATGCCGGACCACAAGAAATTACCCGACAGGTGTGCGAAAGCCCGCGCTGGACCTCCCCGGTGTGTCGCCGAACGGGGGCTGCCGGTCGACCGGCGAGTCAGTGCGTGTTCAGCCGGTGCCGACCGGAACTGCCGACGGCCAGCTTGTTCAGCCCGGCCCAGGACAGTGCGCTGCCGCCGATCGCCCGGGGGTTGCGGTAGCGCGGCTGGGGCGGAATGCCGCCAGCGGTCCCCGCGGTGAGCCAGAGTCGCTCGGGGTCCTGCTGGTGGTGGTAGGGGTCATTCGGCATTGCCCTACCGTCCCAAACAAAGGTGTCCAGGTTGAAAAATAGATATGACGGTCGATTGCCGCACCAGGTCTGCGCGCCTGCCCGGCCCGGAGGGATCGTCCGCCCGGCCGGGGCGGCCCGGCGTACGGTGATCCACGACGGGTGGGGCGACACCGGAGGTGCACATGCTCGACCGGCGGGTCCAGCTACACCTGGCCACCTGGCTCGGCCAGTGGCCGGGCGGGCCTGGGCTGCACGTGGTCGCGTCGCACCGACGGGCCACACCGGCCTGGGACGGCAGGCTGCGCCCCGCGCTCGCCGTGGACACCGGGCGAAGTGGCGTGCTCTCCGTGGCGCCGGAGCGGGTGGCGGCGATCCGTGCCCTGGTCAGCCGTACCCCGGACCGGTTCCTCGCCGCACTGCCGCAGGCCGTGGGGTGGCCCGACTGGTGCGTGCACGACGGCCCCTTCCGCTGGAGTACGGCCCCCGCGCCGCTGCCCGACGTGGGGGAGTGGACCGCCTCCACGACCCCCGGGCTGCCGCCCTGGCTGCGGCTCTTCGACCGGCCGGTGTTGGTGGTCCGCGACCCGGACGGCACCTACCTGGCCGGTGCCGGGATCAAACGGCACGACGCGTACGGGCACGAGTTGGCCGTCGGCACCGCGCCGGCCGCCCGGGGTCGCGGCCTCGCCCGCCGACTCGTGGCACAGGCGGCGCGACGGGTCCTCGACGAGGGGGCGGTGCCGACCTACCTGCACGAGCGGGACAATCTCGCCTCGGCCCGGGTCGCCGACGCGGCAGGTTTCCCGGACCGGGGCTGGCGCGCGTACGGGGTCTATCCGCGCTGAGCGGCGACGGGCGCGAGCGGACCGTGGATCCCGGGCCGGATCCACGGTCCGCGACCTCTCCCCAGGCCCGGGTTCCGGGTGTGGCGGCCCCGCCGTGGGCGAGCCGCTACGTGGCGATCACGCTACGTATCGAACGGGCTCGGGGCAAGGCTGATGCTGTCCGTTCGGAGTGTCGAAAAGTGGACTTGACCTGCTTCTTCGCCGATCTGTAGGCGCCGGACGGGTCAGTGACGGAGCGTGCGAATCAGGTCCAACACCTGGCGGGTCACCGGCCGGAGGACCCGGAGCCGGGACAGCGCCACGAGCCGGTCGATCAGTGGTACGACCCCGTCGATCAGCTGACGGGTCTTGGTCTGCCCCGGCGATCGATCGTGCACCCAGTAGAGGATCACGCCCATGTACGCGAGCCAGAGCAACTCGGGCAGTTGCGGGCGAAGCTCGGCGTCGACCTTTGCCGTCGAGCCCGTCAACACCTCGGCGAAGAGGTCGATGGCCGCCTGTCGGGGACCGGAGGACTCCGCGGAGAAGGGGCTCAGCGGGGAGGTGGGCTCGGCCGCCGTCTTGAAGAAGGTCGCCGCGAACGCGTGCGAGGGCGTCTGCACGTCGATCCCCGCGTGCAGCACTCCGGCCAGCCGGGCGCCGAACGCCTCCTCCCGATCCAGCACGGGCTGTGCGGCCGCCCGGTGCGCGGCCTGGGACTGGGCGTAGAACTCCTGGATCAGGTGGTCCTTGGAACCGAAGTAGTAGTAGGCGTTGCCGACCGCCACGCCGGCCTCCTGCGCGATCGCCCGCATGGTGGTCTGGGCGTAACCACGCTCGCGGAACAGTCGCATCGCGGTGTCCCGGATCAGCTGCCGGGTCTGCTCGCCCCGGGCTGTGGCTGGGTCACCCGCAGTGGTCGTCTGCGCAGGCTGTTCGGTCATCGGGGCCACCGTATCCCGCCAGGTCGTCGGTCGGCTCGGCCCACGGGTCGCGGACCCGCTCCCGGATCGCCGACGCGGTGGCCACCACCTGGCGGGCGAGGGGCAGCAGGTGCGGTCGGGCCAGCCGCTCGGCCGTGGACCGGTGGTCGGCCAACGCCCACAGGCAGGCGAACCAGGCGCCGTCGCCCGCGTACACCTCACCGGTGTCGGCGATCACGGTGAGGTCGCGCAGCGTCGCGTCGTGGTCCAGGCCGGGGAAGCGCCGCCGGGCCTCGGCGGACCCGGCCGGCACGAACTCCAGGGGTACGAGCTGGGCGCGGGACGACAACCAGCGGCGGGCGGCGCGACAGAGCGGGCAGGCCGCGTCGAACAGGACGGTGAACCCCCGGATCCCACCGCCGGAGTGAGCAGTGGGATCCGGGAGCCGACCGACGTCATCGGCCGGTGGCACGGTCATCGGGTCGGCGGGTTGTTCGCCGGGCCGGCGCCGGGCTGCGGACCCGCCGACTGTGGTCCGGCCTGCTGCGGACCCGCCTGCTGCGGACCGGCCTGCTGTGGTCCGGCCTGCTGCGGTCCGGTCGGGTACCCGCCGGTCGGGTGCGGCCCGCCCGGGTACGCGCCGACCAGCTGCGGCCCGGCTGGGGTGGGCTGCATGGGGAGTCGGCCGATCGGGGCGATCGGGGGGTGGGTGGCGAGCTGGCGCAGGCGGTTTCGGCGGTAGCGACCCAGTGCGAAGACGTTGAAGAAGTGCAGCGCGCCGAGCACCAGCAGCACCAAGCCGATCTTGAGGGACAGTTCCTCCATGGCCTGGCTCGTCGAGAGCACCGGGTCGGAGTGCCTCATCGCCACCGTGACGTAGCCGAGGTTGAGCAGGTAGAAGCCGACGACCAGGAGATTGTTGACCGCTCGGGCGAGTCGTTCCTCGGCGAACACCTCCTCCAGGAAGACCAGCCCGTTGCGCGACAGCGCCCGAGCCACCCAGATGGTCAGACCCACGCTGACCGCCAGGTAGATCACGTACATCCAGACCTTGGTGTCCATGTGGACGCCCTTCTTGAACGTGTTCAACTACCGACGTCGCCAGCCTAGGGCGGATATTGAACATGTTCAAGAATGGCCGACACGTGACTGTGGACACTGTGGTGCCGGAGCGCGTCCTCCGGCCGAGCCTCGGGGCCCGGCCGGAGAACGCCGTGGCTCAGCCGGCCAGGCCGAGCGCCTCGGCCGCGGCCCGGCCGTTGGCGTGGCTCGCGCCGTACGTCGTGACGAAGGCGCGCACGCCCGCCGGGCGCCACTGTGCCGGCCAGCCCATCTCCACCACTGTCACCGGATGCTGGGCGGCCAGCCCGGTGACCAGCTCCGGGCCGCCGGGCAGCCGGTGCAGGTGCCGCCCCACCAGCACGATGGGTCGGTCGCCGGCCAACCCGCGCAGCTGCGCCGGGTCGGTCTCGGTGGCGATCACGCGGATCTCCGGCACGCCGTCCAGGTGCGGGCCGAGGCCCCACGGCACCCGACCCTCGGCGATCGTCGACTCGGTGTGCAACTGCACCACAAGTGGCCGGTCCAGGCCGGTGAGCACGCCGTCCACCCGCAGGGCCCGCCGCGCTGCCGCGTACCCCAGCTCGGTGTCGCCGGTGGCCGGCGACCCGCCGGCGGCCCGGGTCCAGGCGGCGAGCTCGGCGGCGCGGCCGGCCGCCTGCTCGACCCGGGCGGTCGCCAGCCGGCCGTCGGTGAGGGCGTCGACGATCTCGGCGGCCACCCGCTCGACAAGCGCGGCGTCGACCCGCGCGCCGATGCAGAGCAGGTCGGCCCCGGCCGCCAGGGCGCGGACCGCGGCCGGCCCGACCCCGCCGGCCGCCACCGCGGCGCCCTTCATCTCCAACGCGTCGGTGATCACGGCGCCGGTGAAGCCGAGGTCGGTGCGGAGCAGGTCGACCAGGACGGCCCGGCTGAAGGTGGCCGGATCGGCGCCGGTCAGCGACGGCACCCGGATGTGCGCGGTCATCACGGCGCGCGCACCGGCGGCGACGACCGCCGCGAACGGCGGCAGGTCCCGCTGGCGGAGCAGGCTCAGCGGAGCGTCCACGGTGGGCAGCTCGTGGTGCGAGTCGGTGACGGTGGCGCCGTGCCCGGGGAAGTGCTTCGCGCAGGCGGCCACGCCGGCGGCCTGCAACCCGGTCACGGCGGCGGCCGAGTGGGCGGCCACCCGCACCGGATCCGCGCCGAAGGACCGGGTGCCGATCACCGGGTTCTCGTCGGCGGTGTTGACGTCGACGGTCGGGGCGAGGTTGACGGTGATGCCGAGCGTCGCCAGCTCGGCGCCGATCGACCGGTAGACGCGTCGGGTGAGCGCCACGTCGCCGATCGCGCCGAGGGCGGCGTTTCCGGGGTACGGGCTGCCGGTGGCATGCGCCAGCCGGGTCACGTCGCCACCCTCCTCGTCGATGGCGATCAGCACGTCCGGGCGGCCGGCGCGCAGTGCGGCGGTGCTCGCCGCCACCTGGGCGGGGTCGTGCACGTTGGCCCCGAACAGGGTGTGCCCGGCCAGCCCGTCGGCCAGCAGGTCGACCGCCCAGTCCGGCGGGACCGGTCCCGGGTACGCGGCGAGCAGCGTGCCCAGCGCCAGCCGGCGCAGTCCTGGATCCAGCCCCACGTGATCTCCCCCTTCGGTGCCCCCGCGGGTACGAAACGTCGTACCGGTGGTGGTGTTCGCCCTGCCGAATCGGCGGAGCGCCCCGCCTCCGGGTGGCCGATACGCTACGGCTACCCGTTCGCAGGTCGGTTTACAGTTAGCAAAGTTTACTAAAACTAGAGGACGTGTCATGAGTGCGACCCGGCTGCCCGGTACCCCCCGCCTGTTGCGGGCGCTCAACGACCGTGCGGCACTGGAACTGCTCCTCGAACGCGGCCCGCTGACCAGGGCCCGGCTCGGCGAGCTGACCGGGCTGTCGAAGGTCACCGCCTCCCAGTTGGTCGAGCGGTTGGAGGAGCGCGGTCTCGTCACGCGGGTCGGCGAGCAGGCCGGCGGGCGGGGGCCGAACGCCCAGCTCTACGCGGTCAGCCCGGGCAGCGCGCACGTGGTCGGCGTGGACGTCGGGCCGGACCGGGTGGTGGCGGCGTGTGCCGACATCACCGGCGCGGTCATTGGCCGGGTGGAACAGTCGACCCGGGACACCGACGACCCGGTGGGCGTCGTGCACAACGCCGTGGTGCAGGCCGCCAGCAGCGCCCACGCGCAGTTGAGCAGCGTACGGCGCATCGTGCTCGGCACCCCGGGCCTGGTCGACCCCGGCACCGGCGACATCACCTTCGCCTTCAACCTGCCGCGCTGGCACAGCGGCCTGCTCGCCGCCCTGCGGGACGACCTGCACACCCCGGTCGTCTTCGAGAACGACGTCAACCTGGCCGCGGTGGCCGAGGCGCAGTCCGGTGCCGCCCAGGGGCTGGCGGACTTCGTGCTGGTCTGGGTGGGTGCCGGCGTGGGCCTGGCGATCATGTTGGGTGGGCGGCTGCACCACGGCAGCAGTGGCGCGGCCGGTGAGATCGGCTACCTGCCGGTGCCCGGCGCGCCCATCCCGCGGGACGTCTCCCGCCGCGCCAAGCCCGCCTTCCAGCAGCTCGTCGGCGCGGATTCGGTGCGCGCGGTGGCCCGCGAGCACGGCTACCCGGACACCGACGCCGCCGAGGCGGTGCGTGCGGCAGTCGCGGCCGGCGCCGACGGTGGCCCGATGCTCGACGAGCTGGCCCGCCGGCTCGCGCTCGGCGTGGCCAGCACCTGCGTGGTCCTCGACCCGCCGTTGGTCGTGCTCGCGGGCGAGGTGGGCCAGGCCGGCGGCGCCGCCCTCGCCGAGCGGGTGCAGCACGAGGTCGCGGCGATCACCCTGGTCCGACCGCGGGTGGTGCCCACCGGGCTGACCGAGGAGCCGATCCTGCACGGCGCGCTGCGCACCGCCCTGGACGCGGTACGCGACGAGGTGTTCGGCTCCACCGTCGGCTGAGCCCGCTGCGCCGGTCATGTGAAGGAATATTTCACCGCCGGCCAGCAGGCTGCAAGCCATTGCCGTCGACGTCCTGGTTCGGCGGCCTGCCCGCGACTTTCCGGGCAGGCCGCCGAAACCTCAGATCAGGTCGCGTCGGCGGAACACGGCGAACGCCGCCGCGGTCAGCCCGCCGGTGATCACGAGCAGCACCAACAGTGACGGCAACCAGGTCAGCGTGTAGAACCCCTCGCAGTAGGAGCCAGCGCTGTCGCCGCGGCAGATCCGTGCGTCGTAGAAACGCGCCTCGCCGTTGAGCCACGCCCCGATGTGGCTGGAGAGCATGAACAGGTCCGATTGTGGGGCGTCGACGATCTCCAGAACCAGCCGGGCGCCCAACTCCCAGACCACCACGTACGCGGCGAGCGCGCCGAGCGCCGCCGACGTGTGCCGACCCAGGGTGGCGATGGCGAAGCCCGCCGCGCTGGCCAACAACACCAGCACCAGGCCACGGCCGTGCACCGCGCCCAGCGAACGCCAGAAGTCCCCGTCCAACCGGCCCGGCAACCCGGCGGTCTGCCCGATCACCCAGAACGTGGCCAGGTAGGCCACCGACGCCAGCAGGGCCAGGACCAGCACCGTGCCGAGCAGGGTGCCCAACTTGGCCCCGAGCACCGTCAACCGGCGTGGTCGCCAGAGCAGCAGGTTCACCACGCCGCCCGAGTTCAGGTCGGCGCCGATGTAGGAGGCGCCGACCAGGAACCCGAACAGCACCAGGAACGCGATGAGGAAGTAGAGCAGTGGTTCCGCCTGCTGGGCGAAGCTGAACACCCCCGGCAGGAAGTCGGCGGCGGTCGGCAGCTGCTCAAGCCGGACCGGGTCGATCTCCGAGCACTCCGCCGGAAAGTACTTGTCCATGTCCCTCTGCGGGAGAGTGCCGTTCTGTCGGGCCAGGCACTGCTGGTAGGCGATCTCCATCCCCTGTAGCTGCTCGGCGGCCTGCGCCCGCGCCGAGTTCAGCTCGCTCGCGCTCGGTTTGTGGGAACCAGCCAGGGTGGTCGCCGCCGTCACGGCGAACGCCAACGCCAACAGGACGACCATGAGCTGCACGAAGCGACGGGCGGACAGCCGCTCGAACTCGGCACGAACCAGGTTCACGCGTCCACTCCCCGATCGAGGTCAATCACAGCTTCGCCCTGACCGCCGGCCGGCAGCGCCGAGCCGTCGACCTGCCGGGGCACCGCCGGCTGCGCGTTCGCACCGGTCAGCTCCAGGAAGACGCTCTCCAGATCCGGCCGAAGCGGCGTCAGCTCGCCCACCCACAACCCCTGCTCGCCGAGCACCCGGCTGATGACCGTCGGGTCATCCACGCCACTGACCACCAGCGCCCCGCCGTCGACGACAGCCGTCAGCTCGGCCGCGTGCAGCAGCTCGGCCGCGCGCTCCGGCTCGGCCACCCGCACCAGGAACTCGTGCCGGTCATGGCCCGCCAGCACCTCGTCCACCCGGCCGGCCGCCACCCGACGCCCCCGCGAAATGATCGTGACGTGGTCGCAGATCAACTGGATCTCACCCAGGATGTGACTGGACACCAGGACTGTCACCCCGTTGGCCGCCAGCGATCGCATGAGGTCCCGCATCTCCCGGATCCCCGCCGGGTCCAGCCCGTTCGCCGGCTCGTCCAGGATCAGCAACCGTGGGTCCTTCAACAGTGCGGACGCCACCGCGAGGCGCTGCTTCATGCCCAGCGAGTAGCCCTTCACCCGTTCGTCACCCCGGTCGCGCAGCCCCACCAGATCCAGTGCCTCGTCCACCCGCGAGATCGGCACCCCGCCGGCACGGGCCAACAACCGCAGGGTGCGGTACCCGGTGAAGTTGCCGAAGAACTGCGGGCTCTCGACGATCGCGCCGACCTGGCCAGCCACCCGGGGCAGCAGCTGCGGCGACGGTTCGCCGAGCACGGCCATCCGCCCACCGTCGGCGCGTACCAGCCCGAGCAGGGCTCGCAGGGTGGTGGTCTTGCCGGAGCCGTTGGGCCCCAGGAAACCGTGGACCTGGCCCGCCTCGACCAGCAGGTCGAACCCGTCCACCGCCACCCGCCGCCCGTTACGCAGGCTGTGGAAGGTCTTGCGCAGACCCTCGATCTCGATGACCGCGCTCATCCGCGCGGCTCCGTACCTCGACGGGGCATCAGCCGTCCTCCGGGTGTGGTGATCAACGACACGGCGCTTCACCCTATGGCCGAGGCGCCGCCCATGGGGGGCGCCTCGTCGCTGCGTGGTTGGATGGTGCGGTGACTGGTGACCTGATCCCCGACGCTACCGGCGCCGCGCCTGTGGACCCGGATCTGGTGGTCAGCCTGGCCGGCGTCGGTGTACGCCGGTCCGGCACCGCCCTCCTGCAGGACCTGACCTGGCGCGTCGAGTTGGACGAGCGGTGGGTGGTGCTCGGCTCCAACGGTGCCGGCAAGACCACCCTGCTCAACCTCGCCTCGGGCCGGCTGCACCCGACCACCGGTGTCGCGCACGTGCTCGGCGAGCGGATCGGCCGCACCGACGTCAACGAGCTGCGGACCCGGATCGGGCTCACCACCGCCGCGCTCGCCGAGCGGCTGCCCGCCGACGAGCGGGTCAGCGACGTGGTGGTGACCGCCGCGTGGTCGGTCGTCGGCCGCTGGCGGGAGAACTACGACCGTGCCGACGAGGCGCGGGCGCGGGCACTGCTGAGCCAGCTCGGCGTCGGTGGCCTCGCCGAACGCCGCTACGGCACCCTCTCCGAGGGTGAGCGCAAGCGGGTGCAGATCGCCCGTGCCCTGATGACCGACCCGGAGCTGCTGCTGCTCGACGAGCCCGCCGCCGGGCTCGACCTGGGTGGTCGCGAGGACCTGGTCGCCCGACTGGCCGTGCTGGCCCACGATCCGGACGCACCGGCGATGGTGCTCGTCACCCACCACGTGGAGGAGATCCCGCCGGGGTTCACCCACGCGTTGCTGCTGCGCGAGGGTGGGGTCGTCGCCCAGGGTCTGCTCGCCGAGACGTTGACCGGCGACAACCTCTCCAAGACCTTCGGCCTGCCGCTGGTTGTCGAACGGTCGGGCGACCGTTACACCGCGCGGGCCGCCTGAGCGTCGGGACAGGGCGGAGACGACAGTGCCGCAGACCCGGGTGGCCGTGGTGGGCAGCGCCAACATGGACCTGGTCGCGATGGCACCCACGCTGCCCCGGGTGGGTGAGACCACGCTCGGCACCGACTTCGTGATGGTGCCCGGCGGCAAGGGCGCCAACCAGGCCATCGCCGCCGTCCGGGCCGGCGCCTCCTGCGCCTTCCTCGGCGCGATCGGCTCGGACGCCTTCGGCGTCACCCTGAAGGCCCGCATCACCGCCGCCGGGGTGGACACCAGCCAACTGCGCGTGGTCTACGGCACCTCCGGCGTCGCGCTGGTCATGGTCAACGCCCAGGGTGAGAACGCCATCATGGTGACCCCCGGCGCCAACGACACCCTGGTCGACCTCACCGAGGAGGAGCTGGCCACGGTGCGCGAGGCGGACGTCCTGGTCGCCCAACTGGAGATCCCGGTGCGCACCGTGACGGCCGCCGCGGTGGCCGCCCGCGCCGCCGGCACCCGGGTCATCCTGAACGCCGCCCCGGCCCGTGACCTCCCGCCCGAGTTGCTCGCCGCGGTGGACGTGCTCGTCGTCAACGAGGGCGAGGCGCAGGCACTGGCCGGCCGAGGTCGGGAGGACCCCCGGGCGCTGCTCGCCCTGACCCCCCGGGCCGTGCTCACTCTGGGCGGCGAGGGCGCCTGGTACGTCGACCGGGACGGCACCCACGTGCACGTGCCGGCGGTACGGGTCGACGTGGTCGACTCCACCGCCGCGGGTGACGCGTTCACCGCCGCGCTGGCCGTCGGCTGGGGCGAGGGGCGCGACCTGGTCGACGCCGTGCGCTGGGCGTCGGCGGCCGGTGCGGCCTGCGTCCGCAAGCTCGGCGCCTCGGTGGCGCTGCCCCGGCGCGCCGAGATCGACGAGCTGTACGCGCCGGCCTGAGCGCGCCCGCGCTACGCCGGCCTGAGCGCGCCCGCGCTACGCCGGCCTGAGCGCGCCCGCGCTACACCGGCCTGAGCGCGCCCGCGCTACGCCGGCCGGCCCGCGTTGATCCGGAAGGCCCGGCGGTACGCCGACGGCGAGGTCAGCATGACCCGGCCGAAATGGTGGCGGTAGGTGACCGGCGTGTCGAAGCCCACCGTCCGGGCGACCTGTTCGACCGGGGCGTCCGTCTCCTCCAGCAGGGTGAGGCTGGCACGGACCCGCTGGTCGATCAGCCACCGGATCGGGCTGGTCCCGGTGGCTCGGGCGAAGTGCCGCAGGTAGGTGCGGGACGACATGTGCGCCCGCCCGGCGAGCTGGGCCACGCTCAGCGGCTCGGCGAGATGGGCGAGGGCCCAGTCGATGCTGCCCGCGATCCGGTCGTCGTCCGGGTCGGTGGGCACCGGTGTCTCGACGAACTGGGCCTGCCCGCCGTCGCGGTGCGGGGGAATCACCAGCCGTCGGGCGACCGCGTTGGCGATCGCCGCGCCATGGTCGCGCCGGACCACGTGGACGCAGAGATCCAGCCCGGCGGCGCTGCCGGCGCTGGTGAGCAGGTCACCGTCGTCGAGATAGAGCACGTCCGGGTCCACCTCGACCCGTGGGTAACGCCGCGCCAGCAGCTCCGCGTACCGCCAGTGGGTGGTGGCCCGCCGACCGTCGAGCAGCCCCGCCCCGGCCAGCGCGAACGCGCCCGAGCAGATCGACATGATGCGGGCACCGCCCCGGTGCGCCCGGCGCAGCGCGGTCACCAGCTCGGGCGACGGGTCACCCGTCACGTCCGGCACGCCGGGCACGATCACCGTCCGTGCCTGCGCCAGCTCCGCCAGGCCGTACGGGGTGTGCAGGCTGGCCCCGCCGACCACCGGCACCGGCCGCTCGGCGCAGACCACCAGGTCGTACCAGTCGACGTCGAACTCGGGTCGGGCCAGCCCGAAGACCTCGGTGACGATGCCGGCCTCGAACATCGACATCCCCGGGTACGCGAGCACGGCGACGCGGTGCGCGGTCGCCGGCAGCCGGGGCGTCGGCAGCGGGCGCGAGCCGGTGGTGTGGGCTCGGGTCGGCATGGCGGGATGTTAGCGCAGGACGTCGTTCGCGCCACTCGTCCCGAGGTGGTGTGCCGGCGAGGATCGGTGCATGACCTTCACTTTCGCCGTTCCGCCGGCCGATCCGGCCACCGCCGCCGCCCACTTCCACAATCGGCTCAGCGTCGAGACCGACGTCAGCGATGTGCACGCCGATCTGTCGGCTCGTACCCCGGGCCTGCTGGTTGTCGACTCCCGGGGCGCGGCCGCCTGGGCGCAGGGGCACCTTCCCGGCGCGGTGCACCTGCCCACCGCCGAGATCGCGAGCCGGGCGGCGGACCTGATCCCGCCGGGCTCGGCGGTGGTGACCTATTGCTGGGGTCCGGGCTGCAACGGCGCGACCCGCGCGGCGCTGGAGTTCGCCCGCCTCGGTTACCCGGTGAAGGAGATGCTCGGCGGGTTCGAGTACTGGGTACGGGAGGGGCTGCCGGTGGTGACGGAGACCGGGTTGACCCGGCGCCCGGTCGACGACCTGACCGCGCCGACCGCGACGATCACCTGCGAGTGCTGATCCCCCGACGCGCGCGAGGAGGGCTCAGTCGGCGGGCTCGTCGGCGAGCTTCTCGCCGCGGCGACGCAGCATGCCCAACCCGGGGATGCCGGCCACGGCGAGCTTGAGGTCGCGGGTCACGTCGAGCAGGTCGTGCAGGTCCGGCCCGACCCGATCCAGGGTGGCGAGGATCGGCAGGATGTCGGCCGTCAGGTGCTCCCTGAGCTTGGGCAACTCGTCGATCAGGTGGATCGCCGCGCTGATCTCCTCGTGGCTCAGCTCCTCGACGAACCTGCGCGTCATCGGCGCGGCCCGGCGCAACGCCGGCTCGTACGCCGCCAGCAACTCGGCGGCCGTGGCGGCGGCCTCCGCCGCGGTGCCCACGGTGGCGGCGGCCCGGCGGGCCACCGTGTCGGCCTCGGCGACCACCGAGCCGGCCGACCGGGACACCCGGTCGGCTTCGGCGACCACCACGGCGGCTGCGGTCGCCACCTCGGTGGCCGTGTCGATGGCGGTGGTCGCGGCCGCGCTGATCAGGCCCACCTCACGGACCGCCGCCTCGGCGTCGGTGAGCACCTGGTCGGTGCGGTCCAGGGTCGTCTCGATCCGGTCCACCACGCCGTTGATCCGGGCCAGCAGCGCCTCCACCCCGTCCAGCACCGCGAACGCGCGGGCGGGCACGGCGGCCATCGAGGCGGCCGAGCCGAGCGCCTGGTCGAGAGCGAAGCGGGTCAGACCGACAACGGCGGTCGGTGTGGGGAGGGGAATCGCCATGGGACCAAGTGTGCGTCGGCCGCGCCGCAACCGCTCGACGGCGTCGCCGCGGTGGCGATCGTCAATGGTCTCCGTGTTGTTCGACGGCTCGCTGGACGGCCCGGTAGATCTGCCCGAACCGGAGCGCGTCCGGAGTGCGCACCAGCAGGTCCTCCCGGCCGTGGTGCTGCACCCACAACTCGTGCACATGACTGCCGCGCTCGTAGGAGCGGTCCAGCCAGCCGAGGGGGATCTCCAGGAACGGCAGCGCCACCAGCGCCCCCACCGCGCAGGCGGCGAGGATGATCAGGGCCAACTGCCAGTTGCCCCGGTCCTGTGCCGACCAGGCCAGCGAGAGCACGCAGACCACCGCGACCAACGGCGGCAGCGAGAGCAGCAGGACCAGCACACCGCGACCCAGCACCCGGCCGCGGACGGCGAGGGTCTTCTGCCCCCGCGCGTGCCACACGAACGTCACGTCGGACAGGGCGATCACGTGCCCACCGGCCCGGATCGACTCGGAGGTCACCTGCACCGCGTCGTCCCGGTAATAGAGGGTCATCACTAAGCCTAACCACCCGTAGGCAACCCGTCGACAGCCCGTAGGCAATCCGCGCGAGGGTGGCTGGCCCCGTGCCGGACGCGCCCGGGTCGCTAGCGGCGGGTGCCGGGGCGGGACGGCTGGCTGTGCTCGACCGCGCGCTGCACCGCCCGGTAGATCTGACCGAAGCGCAACGCGTCGCCGGTGCGCAGCAACCGCACCGGCTGGCCGCGCCAGCGGGCCCAGATCTCCAACTGGCGGCTGCCCCGGGTGTACGAGCGGTCCAGGTATTCGAAGAGGAAGTCGGCGACCGGCCCGACCGCCAGCCCGACCAGCACCGACGCGCCGACGATCGCGATCGTCACGGTGGGCGAGCGGTGCAGCCAGATGGCCAGGGCGATGCCGAGCACCGCGGCGACCAGCGGACCGGCCAGTGCGGCGCCGATCGCGCCGCGCCCCACCAGGACGCGCCAGGAACGGGTGCCGCGGCGGTGCCAGATCATGGTGATGTCGGTCAATGCGTAGCTGCGGCCGTCGACTCGAAAGGTGGTGGAGGTGACCTGCACCGACCTGTCGTCGTAATAAGTGACCATGGCTTCACTCCTGCTCGGAGGCTGACACCACACTACATACCCCAACGAGCGGGGTCGTAAGGTTGGCACGCGACTTCAACGAGGAAGTGAGGCACCGTGGGCGAGTTCGTTCGGCTGGAGACCAGGGACGGCATCGGCACGATCCGGCTGGAGCGGCCGCCGATGAACGCGCTCAACACCCAGGTGCAGGAGGAGTTGCGCGCCGCCGCCACGGCGGCCACCGCCGACCCCGAGGTCCGCGCCGTCATCGTGTACGGCGGGGAGAAGGTCTTCGCCGCCGGTGCCGACATCAAGCAGATGGCCGACATGTCCTACGTGGACATGGTCGAGCGGGCACCGGATCTGTCCAGCGCGCTCGGCGCACTCGCCCGGATCCCCAAGCCGGTGGTCGCCGCGATCACCGGGTACGCGCTCGGTGGCGGCTGCGAGCTGGCGTTGGCCTGTGACTGGCGGGTGGTCGCCGAGGACGCCAAGCTCGGCCAACCGGAGATCAAGTTGGGCATCATCCCCGGTGCGGGCGGCACCCAGCGGCTGGCCCGCCTGGTCGGCCCGGCCCGAGCCAAGGATCTGATCATGTCCGGGCGGATGGTGGACGCGCAGGAGGCGCTGCGGATCGGCCTGGTCGACCGGGTCGTCCCGGCCGCCGAGGTGTACGACGCGGCCGTCGCGCTCGTCACTCCGTACCTGACCGGGCCTCCGCAGGCGCTGCGCGCGGCGAAGCTGGCGGTCGACGGCGGCCTGGACATGGACCTGACCTCGGGCCTGGCCTGGGAGACGCAACTCTTCGCGGCGCTGTTCGCCACCGACGACCGGCGCGAGGGCATGACGGCCTTCGTCGAGAAGCGCAAACCGGACTTCACCGGCCGCTGACCGGGCGGGGCCGGCGGTTCGGACCGCTGGGCCCGACGGCGAGCCGAGAATTGTTCACATTGTGCCTACCGGCCAGTAGCGTGTGGCTTCGGTCATGAGCGACGAGAAGGAGCGGCGATGACGGAGCGGATCGAGGGTCACGGCGGCGAGTTGGCGCTCGCGGCACTGCGCGCGCACGGCGTACGGGAGATGTTCACACTCTCCGGCGGGCACGTCTTCCCGCTCTACGACGCCGCGTACAAGACCGACTTCCCGATCTACGACGTCCGCCACGAGCAGTCCGCCGTCTTCGCCGCGGAGGCGGTGGCCAAGCTGCAACGCCGCCCCGGTCTCGCCGTGCTCACCGCCGGGCCCGGTGTCACCAACGGCATCTCCGGCATGACCAGCGCCTTCTTCAACGCCTCCCCGGTGCTGGTGCTCGGCGGGCGGGCGCCCGCCTTCCGCTGGGGCTCGGGCAGCCTGCAGGAGATGGACCACCTGCCGTTGGTCACCCCGGTCACCAAGCATGCCGAGACCGTGTTCAGCACCGACGACATCCCGCGCGCGGTGGGTTCCGCGCTCACCGCCGCCCTCACCCCGCACCGTGGCCCGGCCTTCCTCGACTTCCCGTTGGAGACGGTCTTCTCGGTCGCCGAGGTCGACCTGCCCGCGGTGGCGGGCGTCGACCCGGTCGTACCGGACCCGGAGGAGGTCGGCCACGCCGCGATGCTCATCGCCGGGGCACAGCGACCGGTCATCATCGCCGGCTCCGACGTGTACGCGGGCGACGCGGTCGCCGCCCTGCGCGAGGCGGCCGAGGCGCTGCAGGTGCCGGTCTTCACCAACGGCATGGGCCGCGGCTCACTCCCGCCGACGCACCCGCTCGCGTTCGCCAAGGCCCGCCGGGCCGCCCTGTCCGGTGCCGACGTGGTCGTGGTGGTCGGCACCCCACTGGACTTCCGGCTCAGCTTCGGCGACTTCGGTGACGCCAAGGTGGTGCACATCGTCGACGCGCCCAGCCAGCGGGCGACGCACGTGCAGCCGGCCGCCGCCCCCGCCGGCGACCTGCGCCTGATCCTCTCCGCGCTTGCCGATCACTCCGGTGACCGGGCCGACCACACCGACTGGATCGCCGACCTGCGGGTGGCCGAGGACGCGGCGAAGGCCCGGGACGCCGCCGAGATGGCTGCCGAGACCGACCCGATCCGCCCCGCCCGGATCTACGGCGAGCTGCGTCGGGTGCTGGCCCCGGACGCGATCACCATCGGCGACGGCGGCGACTTCGTGTCGTACGCCGGGCGCTACCTGGAGCCGGCCCAGCCCGGCACCTGGTTGGACCCGGGTCCGTACGGCTGCCTGGGCACCGGCATGGGTTACGCGATGGGTGCCCGGGTCAGCCACCCGGATCGGCAGATCTGCGTGCTGATGGGCGACGGTGCCGCGGGCTTCTCGCTGATGGACGTCGAGTCGCTGGCCCGCCAGAAGCTGCCGGTGGTGATCGTCGTCGGCAACAACGGCATCTGGGGGCTGGAGAAGCACCCGATGCGGGCCATGTACGGCTACGACGTGGCCGCCGACCTGCAACCCGAGCTGCGCTACGACACGGTGGTCAGCGCGCTCGGCGGGGCGGGGGAGACGGTCGCGAAGGCCGCCGACCTGGGGCCGGCCCTGCAACGGGCGTTCGACGCCGGAGTGCCGTACCTGGTCAACGTGCTCACCGACCCGACCGACGCGTACCCGCGGTCGTCGAACCTGGCCTGAGACGCACCCGCGACCGCCGTCGCCCCGCGCGGGCGGCGGCGGTCGCGTCTGTCCGCAGCTAAATCAGCGGAAAGTCAGCCCGTGTCGTCGTAACGTCAGCGCGGGAACGGCGGGATGTCAGACCTGTCGCCCACAGTGGTGTCACCACTGACGACGACAGGAGTTGGGATGGACTACGCGATCCGGGCCGAGGGGCTGGTGCGGCGTTTCGGCGCCACCACCGCCCTCGCCGGAGTTGATCTGGAGGTGCCGACCGGCACCGTCTTCGGTCTGCTCGGGCCGAACGGGGCCGGCAAGACCACCGCCGTGCGGGTGCTCGCCACCCTGCTGGCCGCCGACGAGGGGCACGCCACGGTGGGCGGCTTCGACGTGGTGCGCGACGCGCACCAGGTGCGGCAGCTGATCGGCCTCACCGGCCAGTACGCCTCGGTCGACGAAACACTCACCGGTGCCGAGAATCTGCTGCTGATCGGTCGGCTGCTCGGGCTGAGCCGGGCCGACGCCAGGCAGCGTGCCCGCCAACTCCTCGCCGACTTCGCGCTCAGTGACGCCGCCGACCGGGCCGCCAAGACCTTCTCCGGAGGCATGCGTCGCCGGCTGGACCTCGCCGCCAGCCTGGTCGGCCGGCCGCAGGTGCTCTTCCTCGACGAGCCGACCACGGGGCTCGACCCGCGTAGCCGCAACGACCTGTGGGACATCGTCCGCACCCTGGTCTCCGACGGCGTGACGGTGCTGCTCACCACCCAGTATCTGGAGGAGGCCGACCAGCTCGCCGGTGAGATCGCCGTGGTCGACCACGGCCGGGTGATCGCCCAGGGCACACCGGAGGAGCTGAAGGCCAAGACCGGTGGTCAGACCCTCACCGTGCGGCCGGCCGACAGCACCGACCTGGGCACCGTGACCGCCATCGTCGGCGAGGTGTCCGGTGTGACCCCCGAGGTGGCCCAGAACGCCGTCACCGTCGCCGTGAACGACTCCGGTGTCCTGCCCGCTGTGGTCCGCCGCCTCGACGCCGCCGAGATCGCGGTCGCCGAGCTGGCACTGCGCGGCGCCAGCCTGGACGAGGTCTTCCTCTCCCTCACCGGCCACCGGGCCGAGGACGCCCCGGCCGACACCGACCTGGAAAGGACTCCGGCATGACCGCCGTCACCCTCCCCGCCCCGCTGACACCGGCCCGCCGGCTCAGCCCGGCCGCGGGGCTGCGCCACACCCTCACGCTGGCGTGGCGCAGCCTGGTGCAGATCAAGCACAACCCGATGGAGCTGCTCGACCTCAGCATCCAGCCGGTGATGTTCGTGCTGCTGTTCACGTACGTCTTCGGCACCGCCATCGCCGGATCGTCAGGCGAATACCTCACCTTCATGCTGCCCGGCATCATGGTGCAGAACGCGCTGTTCGCCACGATGACGACCGGCTTCGGGCTGAACAACGACCTCACCAAGGGCGTGTTCGACCGTCTCCGGGCGCTGCCCATCGCCCGGTGGGCGCCGTTGGCCGGCCGGATCCTCGCCGACACCGTCAAGCAGGCATGGTCGATCGCGCTGCTGCTGGGCGTCGGGTCGATCCTGGGTTTCCGGGTCGGCAACGGCCTGCTCGGGGTGGTCGGAGCGTTCGCGCTGCTGCTGGCGTTCACGTTGGCCGCGTCGTGGATCTCGGTGCTGGTCGGCGTGCTGGTGAGCGAACCGGACAAGGTGCAGATCTTCGGGTTCATGGTGATCTTCCCGTTGACCTTCACCAGCAACATCTTTGTCCCGACCGACCGGATGCCCGGCTGGTTGCAGAGCTGGGTGGAGGTGAACCCGGTGACCGTGGTGGCCGACGCGCTGCGCGGGCTCCTGGTCAGCGGGCCGGTGGCCGGGCCGGTGCTCCAGACGCTGCTCTGGGGCGCCGGCATCGCGGTGATCTTCGCGCCGTGGGCGGTGCACGCGCTCAAGCGTCGGGTGTGAGTCGACGCTCGGGCACCGACGCCGGCGCGGCCGCGCCGACGCTCAGGCACCGACGTCGGCGCGGTCGCGCCGACGCTCAGGCACCGACGCCGGCGCGGTCGCGCCGACGCTTACACCTCCGGCCGGTCACCCTCGCGGGGCGGCTCACCGTCGCGCCGGCGCAGGTCGTCCTCGCGCCGGCGCAGGTCCTCCTCCCAACGACGGAAGAGCTCGTCGTCCTGCTGCTTGGCGCGGTCCTGCACGGACCGGAGAAACTCCGGGTCGTCGTCGGGGGCGACCGGTCGGGGGCGCTTGCGCTCGACCGAGCCCGTGCCACCCGACCAGCCCTTGCGGGCGCCGGTGCTGGGCTCCCGGCCGGCGACGAACCAGGCGATCGAGCCGACCAGCGGGAAGAACAGGATGATCAGCACCCAGGCGATCCGGGGCAGGGCGCGAATCTGACCCTCCTCGGCGGAGAGGCAACTGATCAACGCGCAGACGGCGAGGACAATCTGCACCAGGAAGAGGAGAACGTACAGCCGGGCCATCCACCCATCATGGCGCACCGAGTCCCGTCACCACAGTCCGCGCATCACCAGCAGCACTCCCAGTAACGCGATCCCCACGGTGCCCAGCGCGACCAGGGGCAGTGTCCGACCACCGGTGCGGGCCGGGCCGGCGCCGGTGCCGCGGGGCGAGCAGAGCACCAGCAGGGCACCCCACAGCAGCACGACGACGCCGGCGAGCAGCGCCCCGGTCGGGCCGTCCGCCGATGCCAACCGCACGGCGAGCGCGGTCACCACCGTCACCGCGAGCAGGGTGCGTCGCCAGGCCAGGCGGGTGCGTTCCGGTTGCAGCCCGGAGTCGCGTGCGGCGCTCACCTGCCGCCGACCGCCCGCAGCAGGACGGCGACCACCAGCAGCACCGCGCCGGCACCCACGGCCAGGGCCAGGATGGCGGGAAACCGGGACGCGGGCAGCTCCTGACCGAGCCGGATGGCCCGCTCGGTACGCGCCCAGTGGTCCACCGCGCGGACCGCGACGGCAGCGCCGAGCAGGAGCAGCGCGACGGCGATCGCCTCCCGCAGGTGGCTCATCGGCAGGGGTGGCAGGAACTGCGCGGCGGCCAACCCGCCGCCGACCAGCGCCAACCCGGTGCGCAGCCAGGCGAGGAAGGTCCGTTCGTTGGCCAGTGAGAACCGGTAGTCCGGCTGCTCACCGACCGTGCCCAGCTCCGCCGGGTCGAACCATCGCCTGATCGCCGCCCACACGGTGGCAGATTATCCGCTTCCCATCCCGCTTAGCCTGACTCGGTGACTGATCTCGACGTAACGACGCTGCGTGCCGCCTACGACAACCAACTCCGCCCGGAGATCCCCGACCCGGTTCCGGCCGGGGTGACGGTGGAGTGGGACGGGCCGTTGGTGCGCATCATCGGGCTCGACGCCGGCGGATTCCTCACCTACCGCGACCTCGGCGGACTCACCGGGGACGCGCTGGACGAGCTGATCACCCGGCAGGTGCGGCTGTTCCGCGAACGTGGCCAGTCGGTCGAGTGGAAGCTCAACGAACACGACGAACCGGCGGACCTGGCGGACCGCCTGCGCGCCGCCGGCTTCGTGCCGGAGGACCGGGAAACCGTCGTGGTCGGCCCGGTCGCGCCGCTGGCCGCCGCGCTGCCGGTCACCCCCGAGGGGGTACGCCTGCGTGAGGTGACCTCCCGCGCCGACCTGGAGCGGATCGCCGCCATGGAGGAGGAGGTCTGGCAGGAGGACCGTTCGCACCTCGTCACGGGCCTGGCCAAGGAGATCGACGCCGACAGGAACTCGATCACCGTCGTGGTGGCCGAGGCGGACGACACGGTGGTGAGCGCCGGTTGGGTGCGCTTCCCGGCGAACACCGGCTTCGCCACCCTGTGGGGCGGCTCGACCCTGCCGCAGTGGCGTCACCGGGGCATCTACCGGGCGCTCGTGAACTACCGGGCGCGGTTGGCCGACCAGCGGGGCCGCACGCTCGTGCAGGTGGACTGTTCCGAGGACAGCCGGCCGATCCTGCAGCGGCTCGGCCTCGTCCCGGTGACCACCACCACCCCGTACGTCTACACTCCGTGATCATGGAGCAGCGGCTGACGGACGAGGAGCGGTCGATTCTCAAGACCGGTGCCTTCGGTGCCGTCTTCCTGGTGTCCAACGCCGACCCGGGGGTACTGGGGGTGATCCGGGAGAGCGTCGCCGCGTCCAGCGCGCTGGCCAACGCCAGCGGGACGGTCAAGGAGGCGCTCACCACCGGCCCGCTGCCCCGGCTGCCCCGGGACTCGCAGTTGGAGATCGAGTCGGTGGTGCTGCCGGCACTGCGGCACGCGGTGCGAATCCTGCGCGAGAAGTCACCGCAGGACGTGGAGGCGTACCGCTCGGTGGTGTTGGGTGCGGCGGACCGGGTGGCCCGGGCGCACGCCGGGGTGGCGCCCGCCGAGGCGGCGGCCATCGACCAGATCCGGAACGCGTTGGCCGACCCGGCCTGACCGCCTGCCCATCGGTGAGCTGTGTCACTCTGAGTGCCCCGGAGAGCGCAAGCTACCGACAGGTAACATTGCCTCGTGGGCAACTGCACAGCAGCCCGCGGTTGACCTGGCGTCGACCGACGCGCGACGCTGCGCCCCAGACCGGGCGAGCGAATCGCATCACCACACAGGAGGGTCGTCGAAGCGCGATGAACATCGTCGTACTCGTCAAGCAGGTGCCTGATTCGGGCGCGGACCGCAACCTGCGCAATGACGACAACACCGTCGACCGCGGTTCGGCGAACAACGTGATCAACGAGATGGACGAGTACGCCATCGAGGAGGCGCTGAAGATCAAGGAGGCGCACGGCGGCGAGGTCACCATCCTGACCATGGGTCCGGATCGGGCGACCGAGTCGATCCGCAAGGCGCTCTCCATGGGCCCGGACAAGGCCGTGCACGTGCTGGACGACGCCCTGCACGGTTCCTGCGCCGTCGCCACCTCGAAGGTGCTCGCCGCCGCGCTGGGTCAACTGAACGCCGACCTGGTGATCTGCGGCGCCGAGTCCACCGACGGTCGGGTCCAGGTCATGCCGCACATGATCGCCGAGCGGCTCGGCGTCGCCGCGCTCACCGGTGCCCGCAAGCTGACCGTCGACGGCAGCACGCTGACCGTGGAGCGGCAGACCGAGGAGGGCTACGAGGTGGTCACCGCCGCCACCCCCGCCGTGGTCTCCGTCTGGGACACGATCAACGAGCCGCGCTACCCCTCCTTCAAGGGCATCATGGCCGCCAAGAAGAAGCCGGTGCAGACGTTCTCCCTGGCCGACCTGGGCGTCGCGCCCGCCGAGGTGGGCTTCGACGGGGCCACCAGCGCTGTCGTCGAACACTCCAAGCGCCCGCCACGCTCCGGCGGCGCCAAGATCACCGATGAGGGCGAGGGCGGCGTCAAGCTGGTCGAGTTCCTCGCCACCGAAAAGTTCGTGTGAGAGCGGGTCTGGACATGTCTGAGGTTCTCGTCGTCGTCGAAGCCACCAAGGAATTCGGCGTCAAGAAGGTCACCCTGGAGATGCTCACCCTCGCCCGCGAGCTGGGCACCCCGAGCGCGGTGGTGCTCGGCGGCGCCGGCGCCGCCGAGGCGCTGAGCGGCAAGCTGGGCGAGTACGGCGCGGAGAAGATCTACGCCGCCGAGGGTGACGAGATCGACGGCTACCTGGTAGCCCCCAAGGCCACCGTGCTGGCCGAACTGGTCACGCGCGTGCAGCCGGCAGCCGTGCTGCTGGCCTCGGCCCAGGAGGGTAAGGAGATCGCCGCCCGCCTCGCCGTCAAGCTGGACAACGGCATCCTGACCGACGTGGTCGGCCTGGACGCCGACGGCACCGCGACCCAGATCGCCTTCGCCGGCTCCGCCATCGTCAAGTCCAGGGTCACCAGGGGCCTGCCGCTGGTCACCGTCCGGCCCAACTCGGTCACCCCGACCCCGGCGGCGGCCACCCCGGCGATCGAGCAGCTCACCGTGTCGGTCACCGACACCGACAAGCTGGCCAGGGTCGTCGAGCGGGTCGCCGAGCAGAAGGGCTCCCGCCCCGAGCTGACCGAGGCCGGCGTGGTCGTCTCCGGCGGTCGCGGTGTGGGCAACGCCGACAACTTCAAGCTGGTCGAGGAGCTGGCCGACCTGCTCGGCGGCGCCGTCGGCGCGTCCCGCGCGGCCGTCGACTCCGGCTTCTACCCACACCAGTTCCAGGTGGGCCAGACCGGCAAGACGGTCTCCCCGCAGCTCTACGTCGCGCTCGGCATCTCCGGTGCCATCCAGCACCGGGCCGGCATGCAGACCTCGAAGACCATCGTCGCGGTCAACAAGGACGGCGAGGCGCCGATCTTCGAGCTGGCCGACTTCGGCGTGGTGGGCGACCTGTTCAAGATCGTCCCGCAGGCCGCCGAGGAGATCCGCAAGCGCAAGTGACCCGGTGACACGACAGTGGCCACCCCGATCCGGGGCGGCCACTGTCTTTTTCGTGGGGAGCTGATCGGCGGGCCGGGGAGCTGAGCCGGCCCGCCGATCAGCCCGTCAGGGTGCCCCTCACCAGGCTGTCGCCGGAGTGGCGGGTGTTGTTGTCGAACCGTTCCGCGGAGATGTCGACCACCGAGTAGCTCTTGAGGTCGACATTCGGGGGCAGGGGTAGCAGGGCATCCTGGCCGCCACCCAGGGTGCCGACCGAGAACATCTCCATCGTCGTCGGATTGATGAGCCAGACCTCGTAGTACCCAGGGACGCTCGGGAGATTCGCCACATGCAGATGTAGTTGGCCGCCCTGGAAAACCCGAGCGTCACCCATGGCCGCCGGGGGCGTCGACCCGTACGCCGCCAGCGGGGCGCTCGCCACCACCACCGGCTTCGGTGCGGGCGCCGGGTCGTCCGGCCGGAGCACCGAGACCGTGCCCACCACACCGACCGCCGCGGCGGCGGCAGCGGTCACCGCGGTGGCCGCCCAACGGGACCAGCCACGGCCCCGGCGAGCCCGGCGAGCCGGGTCCAGCCGGGTGACAGTCGGCTCCGCCGACGTGTCGGTGGTCGGCTCGGCCTCCGTGCCGGTGGCCTGTTCCGGCAGCGGCGGGCGGCGGGTCTCGGTCACCGACGGCCGGGTCTCCGCCGCGCTGACCTGGGCCAGGATGCCCTGCCAGAGGTGCTCCGGCGGGTCGGGCAGGTCGGCGAGGCCCTGCGTCTCCACGCCGAGCCCGGCGATCTGCCGCAGGGTCGTCATCTCCACCCGGCAGTGCGCGCAGGTGCCGAGGTGGGTGCTCTCCCCGTTGTCCGCCTCGCTCTCACCGAGCGCCAGAAAGACCAGCCGGTCGTGGTCCAGGTGCTGCACCGTCCACCTCCCATCTGCGTTTCAAGCTCGCCATGCCGCGCCGGATGTGGCTCTTGACGGTGCCCAACGGCACCCCCGTCACCGTGGCTATCTGCTGGTGGGTCAGGTCGTCGTAGAAGGCCAGCTCCAACATGCGTCGCTGGTCGTCGGGGAGACGGGCCAACTCGTCGGCGATCACCAGCCGGTCCACCACGCGGTCCGGGTCCGGGTCGGCCGGCACCGGCTCGGGCAACTGACGGACTGTCTCCACCACCCGGGTCTCCCGGGCCGAGGCGCGCATCCGGTCGATCACCTTGCGCCGGCCGATGCCGAGCAGCCAGCCGATCAGTGACCCCTTGGCCGGGTCGAAGGTGTCGCGACCCAGCCAGGCGGCGACGAACGTGGTCTGGGTGACGTCCTCGGCGTCGGCGCGGTTGGCCAGTATGGAGGTGGCCAGGTGGAACACGGCCCGACCGTACCGGTCGTACGCCTCGCGGAGCGCCACGTCGTCGCCCGCGCGGAAGCGGAGCGCGAGGTCGTCCACCGGAGGGTCCGGTTCCTCGTGCAGGGCCGTCATCGGGCGGCTCGCCTTCGACGGGGCATGCCCGACTGTAGCTGCCACAGTCTCCGCCCCACTCTCCCGGTCGATGTCATCTCAGCAGCTCTTCGCCTCGCGACCCCGGTCCGGATGCAGCCCCCGCCGGCTCGGTGGTCATCGCCGGTCACGTGGACAGTGCCAGGCAGGGCAGGGGGGCGTTCTTCCGACTCCGTGAACTGGGCCAGGGCGACACGCTGACCGCGACCGGCAGCGACGGCACGGCACGGCACGGCGCTACCGGGTCGTCGCCCGGGAGGAGTACGCGAAGACCAGGATTCCGTTGGACCGGTACTTCGCCCGGGACGGCAAGCCGCGACTGACCCTGATCACCTGTGGCGGGCCGTTCGACGCCAGGGCGCGCAGGTACCGGGACAACGTCGTCGTCACCGCGGTACCCGCCTGACCGGGCGGGTCCCCTCCGGCATCGGGGCTCCGCGGTGTCAGCCGTAGGCTGAGCGGTGATGGCTTACCTGGATCACGCGGCGACGACTCCGATGCTCGACGAGGCACTGGAGGCGTACGTCGCTGCCGCCCGCGAGGTCGGCAACGCGTCCTCCCTGCACGCGGCGGGTCGCCGTGCCCGCCGCCGGGTCGAGGAGTCCCGCGAGAAGGTGGCCGCGGCGCTGGGCGCGCGGCCGTCCGAGGTGATCTTCACCGGTGGTGGCACGGAGAGCGACAACCTCGCGGTCAAGGGCATCTTCTGGGCCCGCCGGGGAGCCGCCCCGCAACGCCGTCGGGTGGTCTCCAGCGCCGTCGAGCACCACGCGGTGCTGGACGCGGTGGACTGGCTCGTCGAGCACGAGGGAGCCGAGGTCGGCTGGTTGCCGGTGGACGCCGCCGGTCGGCTCGACCCGGAGGACCTGCGCGCCGAGTTGGCCGCGCACGCCGACCGGGTGGCGGTGGTCACCGCGATGTGGGCGAACAACGAGGTGGGCACCGTCCAGCCGATCGCCGAGTTGGCCGCCGTCGCGGCCGAGCACGGTGTGCCGTTCCACACCGACGCCGTCCAGGCGGTCGGTCAGGTGCCCGTCGACTTCGGCGCCAGCGGTGTCGCCGCGCTGACCGTCACCGGGCACAAGTTGGGCGGCCCGACCGGGGTGGGCGCGCTGCTGCTCGCCCGGGACGTCGCGGCCACTCCGCTGCTGCACGGCGGCGGCCAGGAACGCGACGTTCGCTCCGGCACCCTGGACACCGCCGGCATCGTCGCCTTCGCGGTCGCCGTCGAGAGCGCGGTGAAGGGCCAACAGGAGTACGCGGCCCGGGTGGCCGCGCTCCGCGACGACCTGATCGAACGGGTTCGTCGGGCGGTGCCCGAGGTGATCTACAACGGTGACCCGACCGACCGGCTGCCGGGCAACGCGCACTTCTCCTTCCCGGGCTGCGAGGGCGACGCCCTGCTGCTGCTGCTCGACGCCCAGGGCATCGCCTGCTCAACCGGGTCGGCCTGCTCCGCGGGTGTGGCCCAACCCTCACACGTGCTGCTGGCGATGGGCGCCGACGACGACCGCGCCCGCTCCTCGCTGCGCTTCTCCCTCGGCCATACGAGCACCCAGGCCGACGTCGACGCCCTCATCACGGCCCTCCCGGCAGCGGTAGACCGAGCCCGCCGAGCCGCAGCCCTCCGCACCCCCCGCTAACTGATCCCCCCCCACCCCCCGCCCCGCCCCGCCCGCCCCGCCCCACCCCCGTCCTTGTCGATCAAGGAGTTGTGGTGGGTGACAAAGGCCGTGGTTTATCTCATTCCAGGCACCACAACTCCATGATCGACGTCGGGGGTGGCGGGGTCGGTGCGCGGGGTGGGATGGGGCTGGGGTGGTGGATAGGGTTGTCGTGGGGGACTGGGGTGGGAAGGGAGTGGGCTGATGAGGGTTCTGGCGGCTATGTCGGGCGGGGTTGACTCGGCCGTGGCGGCGGCGCGGGCGGTGGCGGCCGGGCATGACGTGACAGGCGTACACCTGGCGCTGGCGCGCAATCCACAGACCTACCGGACCGGGGCGCGCGGCTGCTGCACCCTGGAAGACTCCCGGGACGCACGACGGGCCGCCGACGTGATCGGCATCCCGTTCTACGTCTGGGACATGGCCGACCGCTTCCACGAGGACGTGGTGGACGACTTCGTCGCCGAATACGCCGCCGGCCGTACGCCTAATCCCTGCCTGCGCTGCAACGAGAAGATCAAGTTCACGGCGGTGCTGGACCGGGCGGTGGCCCTGGGCTTCGACGCGGTGGTCACCGGGCACCACGCCCGGCTCGGCCCGGACGGGCTGCTGCGGCGCAGCGTCGACATCGCCAAGGACCAGTCGTACGTGCTGGCCGTGCTCACCCGCGAGCAACTGGACCGGTCGATCTTCCCGCTGGGCGACGCGACGAAGGCGCAGGTCCGTGCGGAGGCCGCCGAGCGTGGCCTGGCGGTGGCCGACAAGCCGGACTCGCACGACATCTGCTTCATCGCTGACGGCGACACCCGCGGCTTCCTGGCCGGCCGGCTCGGCGAGGCGCCCGGCGACGTGGTCGACGCGAGCACCGGCGCGGTGGTCGGCAGTCACCGCGGCGCGTACGCGTACACGGTGGGGCAGCGTCGCGGCCTGCACCTGGACCGGCCGGCCCCGGACGGACGGCCGCGCTACGTGCTCTCGATCACGCCGAAGACCAACACGGTGACCGTCGGCACCGCCGAGGCCCTGGAGGTGTCCGAGGTGCGCGCCGTTCGTCCGGTCTGGACCGGCGGCGCACGCCCGGACGCGCCGGTCGAGTGCGAGGTGCAGTTGCGTGCGCACGGCGACGTGGTCCCGGCGACCGTCGCCCTCGACGGTGACCTGCTGCACGCCGAGCTGCGCCGGCCGGTCCGCGGTGTCGCCGCCGGTCAGGCCGTGGTCGCGTACCGGCCGGACCCGGCCGGCGACGTGGTCCTCGGCTCGGCGACCATCACCGCCTGACGGCGCGGCACGGGGGTTCGCGGGATAGCCTTCGGCCGTGACAGATCAGGCGTGGCCCTGGCCGGCCGGTGCGGCAACCGGAATTGGTTCGCTGCCCGGCACCGACATCGGCGAGGCACAGCGGGTGGTCCTCGGTGAGCTTCCCGAGCTGCCCCACCTGCCCGAGTTGCCGGCCCGTGGCCCCGGCGCCGACATGATCGGCCGGTCCGCCGGGCTGCTGGTCGAGCTGCCCGTCGAGGTGTACGCCGGCCGGTGGCGGGTCGCCCCACGCCCGGGCCGCGACCTGCGCCGGGCCGCTGACCTCATGGAACGCGACCTGGACCAGCTCGCCGAGCAGGCCGAGGAGTACGACGGCCCGATCAAGGTGCAGGCCGCCGGTCCGTTGACGCTGGCCGCCTCCCTGGAACTGCCGATCGGTGGTCGCCTGCTGCGTGACCCCGGCGCGGTCCGTGACCTGACCGGGTCCCTCGCCGAAGGGCTGCGCGCGCACGTCGCGGCGGTGGCCCGGCGGTTGCCCCGGGCGTCGGTGCTACTCCAACTGGACGAGCCGTCACTGCCGACCGTGCTGGCCGGGCGGGTGCCGACCGAGAGTGGCCTGGGCGCGTACCGGGCGGTCGAGTCGGTGGACGCCGCCGCACTGCTGCGCGAGGTCGTCGACGCGGTGGGCGTGCCGACGCTCGTGCACTGCTGCGCCCCCGACGTACCGCTGGAGCTGATCCGCTCCACCGGAGCCGTCGCGGTCGCCCTCGACCTCGACCTGGTCACCAAACTGGACCCGCTGGGCGAGGCGATCGACGCCGGCCTCGGGTTGCTGGCCGGGGCCGCGCCGACCCGGCCTCCGTCGGCCGGTGGCGCGCCGACCTCCGCGCAGATCGCCGATCGGGTACGTCAGGTCTGGGACCGCCTCGGCTTTCCTCGTCGGCAGCTGGCCGAGCAGGTGGTGCTCACCCCGGCCTGCGGTCTCGCCGGTGCCACCCCGCAGTACGCGCGGGCGGTGCTCGCGGCCTGTCGGGACGCCGGCCGGCGGCTCGCCGAGGATTGAGGTTTCCTGTCGTACCGGGTGGGCAGGATGACGGTCATGATTGGACAGCTGCGTTCAGTGGTGATCGATTGCCCGGATCCCCGGGCGTTGGCGGAGTTCTACGCCGAGCTGCTCGGCGTGCCCATCGCCGAGGGTGAGACGGAGTCCGACTGGGTGGTGCTGGGCGGTCCGCCCGGCCACCAGCCGCGTGTGGCCTTCCAACAGGCGCCCGACCTGCGGCCACCGGCCTGGCCGGACCCGGAGCGTCCACAGCAGTTCCACCTGGATGTGACGGTGGACGACATCGAGAGCGCGGAGAAGGCGGCCCTCGCGCTCGGGGCTCGGCGGCTGCCGGGCGGGGGCGACGGTTTCCGGGTCTACGCCGACCCGGTCGGCCACCCGTTCTGCCTCTGCTGGGACTGAGCCCGACGGGGGTTGCGGCGGCCGGGCATCATGGCCGCCGTGATCCCCACCTCCGCGCTGCGCGCCTCCGGTTCACTCTTCGGCCTCGCCTACGGTGACGCGCTCGGCAAGCCGACCGAGTTCCTGACTGTCGCCGAGATCGAGCACCGGTACGGCCCGACCGGCCCACGTGAGCTGACCGGCGAGCCGGCACTCGTCACCGACGACACCCAGATGGCACTCGCGGTGGGCTGGGCGCTGCACGATGCGCCCTCGCTCACCCCGGAGGCGGTGGAGCCGCTGCTGCGGCAGCGCTTCCTGGCCTGGGCGGTCAGCCCGGACAACAACCGTGCCCCGGGCATGACCTGCCTGCGGGCCTGCGCGGAGCTGACCCAGGGCACGCGCTGGCAGGAGGCGACAGTGGCCGGGTCGAAGGGGTGTGGGGCCAACATGCGGGTCACACCGGTCGGGCTGCTCGACATCGACCTGGACACGCTGGCCGGGTTGGCCCAACTACAGGCCGGGATGACCCACGGCCACCCGACCGGGCTGGCCGCCAGCGAGCTGACCGCGTACGCGGTCTTCGCGCTGCGCGCGGGCGCCACACTGCCCGAGCTTCCCGCGCTGCTCACCGAGCGGGCGCTCGCCCAGCGCCTGGTCTACCGGGAGCAGTGGCTGGGCGACCTCTGGCAGCGTCCCGGTACGCCCTCACCGGAGACGTACATCGCCCGAGGCTGGGACGAGTGCCTGACGGCGCTGGGCCGACTGACGACCGCCCTGAGCCAGCCGGACGACGGCGGCGACCCGTGCCGGGCCACCGGGGAGGGCTGGGTTGCCGAGGAGGCGCTGGCCACCGCACTGCTCTGCGCCATTCGGCACGCCGACGACCCGGTGGCGGCACTGGCCCGGGGCGCGACCACCGCCGGCGACTCCGACTCCATCGCCGCCCTGGCCGGCGCGTTCGTGGGCGCGGCCGCCGGCATGGCCGCCTGGCGGACCGGGTGGATGGACCGCATCGAGTACGCGGACCAACTCGCCACGCTGGGCGCCGCCTGGGACTGACCCCCTGCCTGCCCTGCCCGGCCTCGGCCCTGCCCGGCCTCGGCCCTGCCCGGCCTCGGCCCTGCCCGGCCTCGGCCCTGCCCGGCCTCGGCCCTGCCCGGCCTCGGCCCTGCCCGGCGCTGCCATGCGGGGGTGATCCACTCGGTTTTCTGAAAGTCGCGGTGTCCCGTGGTGTCGGATGCCGCGTTTTGCAGGAAGCCGAGTCGATCACGCCGTCTTTGGTCAGGTGACGGGGTGGTCCGCGGGCCAGGGCGGTCTGGATGACCGGGCAGCGGGCTGGTCAGGGGGTGGGTAGGTGACGCAGGCTGCGGACCTTGCGCCACAGGTCGGCGTCGCAGCGGCCGGCGTGGTCGGCGAAGGCGGCCGAGTTGAGTCGGATCGGCTCGGTCAGGCTGAGGTAGCTGTCGTGCTCCGCGCCGGGGTCCCAGTCCCGGGTGGGGATCCGCACGTGGTCGTCCCGGTCACTCTTGTCCTGGCTGGTGATCTTCAGGACGTCCGCTCCTCGGGAGTCCGCCCGCAGCACCAGGCAGGGCCGTACCTTCGAGCCACTGCCGTCGGCGTACGGCACGTCGGCCCACCAGATCTCGCCCGGTGCCGGGGCCTCTCGCCGGTCGGTGTCCCGTGAGCGGGGCTTGGCGCCCGGTCGGTCGGCGCCGCGCGGTCGAGGTGGGGTGGGCCGACGACCACCGGTGCCGGCCGTGGCACGGCGATCCGGTCGGGTGCCCGAGGGGCGGGTGGAAACCCGGTGCCGCCAGCTGTTCCAGGCCCAGCCCGCACCCACGGCCAGCAGGATCGCCACCGCCCAGAGCAGTGCCTCGCGCATCGCCCAACCTCCTGCCCATTGACGGACGCATCCCCGCCGCCCGCCTCCCGGCGGATACTCCCGCCTCGTGACCACCGGCGGATGTGCCCCGCTCGTGCGTACCGGCGGATGTGCCCCGCCGCCTGCCTACCGGCGGGTACTCCCGCCTGGTGACCACCGGCGGACGTATCGCCGCCTCCTGGCGGCTCGCGGGCCGCGCTGTCCGGCGATCCTCGCACGCCGTCGCCCGTGCCGCCCGCCAACCACACCGCGGGTGCCCGATGCACCGCGGCACCCGGAGGACACCCCTTGATCATTTGATGCTGAGTAGTGGGATCGGCCCGTCGAGAACTACTGAGCATCACGTGATCACGGATCGCGGCGGAGAGGAACGTCGCTGCTTGCGCGGGCGGGCAACGGATTGTCCCACCGGCCCGATACCGTGCCGGAGTAGCGTGATCAGGGAGGTCGCAGGCGTGTCCGAAGGTGGCGGTGTGTCCGAGGAGCAGATCGGTCAGCAGGTCAGCCCGGAGCAGGAGGCGGCGGCCGGGGCTGAGCCGACGCCGCAGGCCCGGGAGCGGCACGCCACGCTCAGCCGGGAGCTGACCGAGCATCAATACCGCTACTACGTGTTGGACGCGCCGATCATCGCCGACGCCGAGTTCGATCGGCAGCTGCGCGAGTTGGAGGCGCTGGAGGCGGAGTTCCCGGGGCTGCGCACGCCCGATTCGCCGACCCAGCGGGTGGGCGGCACGTTCTCCACCGACTTCACCCCGGTCACCCACGCCGAGCGGATGCTGTCGCTCGACAACGCCTTCGCCGACGAGGAGCTGGCGGCCTGGGCCGAGCGGGTCGAACGGGACGCGGGCGGCCCGGTGCCCTACCTGTGTGAGCTGAAGGTCGACGGGTTGGCCATCAACCTGACCTACGAGAAGGGCAGGCTGGTCCGGGCCGCCACCCGGGGCGACGGTCGCACCGGTGAGGACGTCACCGCCAACGTACGCAGCATCCGGGACGTGCCCAGCGAGCTCGCCCCCTCCGCCGAGTTCCCAGACGTCCCGGAGCTGCTGGAGGTCCGGGGCGAGATCTACTTCCCGATCGCCGCCTTCGCCGATCTCAACGCCAGCCTGGTCGAGCAGGGCCGGGCACCGTTCGCCAACCCGCGCAACGCCGCCGCCGGCAGCCTGCGGCAGAAGGACCCGCGGGTCACCGCCTCCCGGCCGCTGCGCCTGGTCGTGCACGGCATCGGCGCCCGCCGGGGGTTCCAGCCCACGGCCCAGTCCGAGTCGTACGCGGCGCTGAAGTCGTGGGGGTTGCCGACAAGTGATCGGTGGCGGGTCGTCCCGGATCTGGCCGGCGTGGCGGCATACATCGCGCACTACGCCGAGCACCGGCACGACGTCGAGCACGAGATCGACGGGGTGGTGGTCAAGGTCGACCCGGTCTCCATCCAGGGCCGGCTCGGTTCGACGAGCCGTGCCCCGCGCTGGGCGATCGCCTTCAAATACCCGCCGGAGGAGGTCACCACCAAGCTGCTCGACATCGAGGTCGGTGTGGGGCGCACCGGGCGGGTCACCCCGTTCGCGGTGCTGGAGCCGGTGCACGTGGCGGGCTCGACGGTCGCCCAGGCCACCCTGCACAACGCCAGCGAGGTGGAACGCAAGGGCGTGTTGATCGGCGACACGGTGGTGGTGCGCAAGGCGGGGGACGTGATCCCCGAGGTGCTCGGCCCGGTTGTCGACCTGCGTCCCGCCGACGCGCGCGCGTTCGTGATGCCCACCACCTGCCCGTCCTGCGGCACGCCACTCGCTCCCGCCAAGGAGAGCGACGTCGACATCCGCTGCCCCAACACCCACAGCTGCCCGGCGCAGCTGCGGGAGCGGGTGTTCCATCTGGCCGGCCGGGGTGCGTTCGACATCGAGGTGCTCGGCTACAAGGGCGCGGGAGCACTACTGGACGCGCAGATCATCACCGACGAGGGCGACCTCTTCCAGCTCGACGCCGAGCAGCTGGCCCGGTCCCCGTTCTTCGTCAACAAGGACGGCACCCTCGGCAGCAACGCGGCCAAGTTGTTGGACAATCTCGTGGTCGCCCGGCAGCGCGAGCTGTGGCGGGTGCTGGTGGCGCTCTCCATCCGGCACGTCGGCCCCACCGCGGCTCGGGCGCTCGCCCGGCACTTCCGCTCGATGGACGCCATCGAGGCGGCCACGGAGGAGGAGCTGTCCTCGGTCGACGGGGTCGGGCCGACCATCGCGGCGAGCCTTCGGGAGTGGTTCGCGGTGGACTGGCACCGCGAGGTCGTCCGCAAGTGGGCCGAGGCCGGCGTACGGATGGCGGAGGACGTGGTCGACGAGGGGCCGCGCCCGTTGCAGGGGTTGACCGTGGTGGTGACCGGCACACTCGCCGGTTTCTCGCGGGATCAGGCCGTCGAGGCCGTGGAGACCCGGGGCGGCAAGGTCAGCGGGTCGGTTTCCAAGAAGACGAGCTTCGTGGTCGTGGGGGACAACCCCGGGTCCAAGGCCGACAAGGCGGTCAGCCTCAAGGTGCCGGTGCTCGACGAGGCCGGGTTCCAGCTCCTGCTCGACGCGGGGCCGGATGCCGCACGGGAGGTCGCTCAACCGGGCGACTGACTCCGCACGTGGCACGGTGCGGCGAGAGGTCGCGTATACCAACTTAATTACGACTACGACCGATTCGTGACTGTCATACCGGGAAACCGGGGGCTGAGGGCGTTTCATTGGGTCACGACGTGCACTGGCACGTCGACGGTCGGTCGGGAGGTGTGGTGGAGGTCGCCGATCCACGCAACTCGCTGCCCCCGGGGCGAGTGGCACCGTTCGCTGCCTTCGTCGTCGGCATCCTGGTGGTGGCCACGCTGACCGCCGCCGTTCCACTCGCGACGCTGCCCGGTGAGGTCTCCGGGCTGCCGGTCGCGTTCTGGACGATGGCCGCGCTCGCCGTGCTCTGCGACGCCCGCCCGTTCGTCCCGCCGGGGCGCCGGCAGACCTCGGCGGTGTTCCCCTCCACCTGCTTCACCTTCGCGATCCTGCTGGGTTGGGGCCTCGGCCCGGCGGTGGCGGTGCAGGCGGTGGGTGTCGTCGTCTCGGGCTGGCGGATGCGGCACGCCGCGTGGCGGACGGCGTTCAACGTCGGTCAGTACGCGTGCGCGCTCGCCGCCGCGTACGGGGTGATCCTGCTCGGTCCGGGCACCATCTTCTCCGGCGGACGGTTGCACTGGACCGACGTGGCCGCCGTCGGCGGCGCGACGCTGGCCTGGTTCGTCGTCAACTACGTGTTGGTCAGCTGGGCGGTGCGGCTGCGCTTCGGGGACCGGTGGTGGCCCACCCTGCGGCAGGGGCTCGGCTTCGAGTTGCTCTCCACCGGCTCACTGCTGCTGCTCGCCCCGGTGCTGGTCGCGGCCGCGCGGGTCAGCGCGGCGCTGATCCCGCTGGTGCTGGTGCCGCTCTTCGCCGTCTACCGGATGGCCCGGCTGACCGTCGAACAGCAGCACCTCGCCGCCGCCGACCCGCTGACCGGCCTGCCCAACCGCAAGGCCCTGTTGGCCGAGGTGGCGGAGCAGGTGCACCTGCATGCCGAGCGGACGGCCCGTGGCGGACCCGACGGGCAGTTGGCGCTGCTGCTGATCGACCTGGACCGCTTCAAGAACGTCAACGACGCCCTCGGCCACGCGGTGGGCGACCGGCTGCTGGTCGAGGTGAGCGCGCGGCTCACCGACGTGCGGCCCCGCCCTCAGATGATCGCCCGGCTCGGCGGTGACGAGTTCGCCATCGTGATGACCGGGTTGACCGACGTCGCTCAGGCCCGGGAGTTGGCCGACCAGGTGGTCCAGGCGTTGGCCGAGCCGGTGCCGCTCGACGGGCTTCCGTTGGACGTGGGCGGGTCGATCGGGATCGCCCTCTTCCCCGAGCATGGCGAGGACTTCGCCACCTTGATGCGCCACGCCGACGTGGCCATGTACGACGCCAAGCACCGCAACGACACGGTGGCCGTCTACGCCCCCGAGTCGGACCACAACTCCGCCGAGCGTCTGGGCCTCCTCGCCGATCTGCGCCGGGTGCTGGAGTCTGGCCCACCGGTCGTCGAACCCTCCGACGCCGACCCTGCCATGCAGGGCGAGCGGGCCGACCGGAGTGAGCGGGCCGACGAGCGCGAGAGGGCCGGGCAGGCCGAGTGGGCAGACCAGGGCGAGCAGGGTGAACGGGCCGAGCAGGGCGAACGGGCCGACCAGGGCGAACGGGGCGATGGGAACGGCCGGCACGCCGTACCGGATGAGGTTGGCGCGGAGCGGGCGGTCGGCGTACCCCTCAGTGCCACGGCCGAGGTGCGCGGCGGTGACGGGGCGGCGCTGCCCACCGGGGCCGCGCCACACGCGGACCCGGCGCCGGCGGTCGTGACGGCACCGCCGCCCGGTCGACGGTGGGGGCGGCGTCGGCGCGGCGACGCGGAGTTGGCGCACGCCGACGAGCTGATCAAGCGGATCGCCACCGGTGCCGACCCGATCCGGGGTCGCAACACCCGCGCCACGGTCGGCGGCGACCGGCCGGGCCTGGCCGGGGAGCGACGCGCCGGGTTCGGAAACGACAGGCGGTCGCCGAACGGAAGCGCGGTCGCCGCGATCGGCAACGGTGGCCTCGGGCCGCGGCAGGACATCGGGCCGGGCGCACCAGGGCGACCGCTCGAACCGACGGGGTGGGCGCACGCGGACGGTGGGCCGGCCGACGACGCCGGGGAAATCACCATGTACTACCAGCCGCAGATCGCCATCGCGACCGGCGAGGTGGTCGGTGTCGAAGCCCTGCTGCGGTGGCGACACCCGCGGCGGGGCATGGTCGACCCGGAGGAACTCATCCGGGTCGCCGAGCAGAGCGCCGTGATGCGGCTGCTCACCCGTCGGGTGGTCGACGACGTGGTGGAGCAGCTCGCCAGGTGGTCGGCGGCCGGCATCAGCCTGCGCGCGGCGCTGAACGTGAGCGTGCGCGACCTGCACACCGGCGAGATCGCCGACCAGATCGCCGACCGGCTGGCCCGCTACGGGGTGCCCGCCGAGCGGCTACAGGTGGAGATCACCGAAGGTGCGTTGATGGCCGACCCGCGCCGGGTGCTGGCGACCATCTCCCAACTGCACCGGATCGGGGTGGGTATCGCGCTCGACGACTTCGGCACCGGCTACTCGTCATTGCAGCACCTGCGCAGGCTGCCGTTGTCGGAGGTGAAGGTGGACCGGTCGTTCGTACTCGGCATGGCCGACGACGCCGACGACGCGGCGATCGTCCGGTCGATGATCGAGTTGGCCGGCGCTCTGGGGCTGCGGGTGGTGGCCGAGGGCGTCGAGGACGAGCGGACCTGGCGGATGTTGCACGCCGCCGGTTGCGACGCGGCGCAGGGCTGGTTCTACGCTCGGCCCATGCCCGCCGCGGAGCTGGTCACCTGGCTGGCCCGGTACCGGCCGGTGCGCCCGAGCGGCGGGCACCCGCAGGCCGACGTCACGCGCCGCCCCGCCCGCTGACGCGGCACGGGGGTCGGCGGAGGGGGAGTCCGGGGACGCGGCACCGGAGCGGAACAATAGACTCGCTCCGGTCACCGCGCGTCACGCTCCAGTCGTCGCGTGGCCGGCACACCGCCCGACCAGCAGGACATCAGAAGGGGGCACGGATGGCCGCCATCTCCCGCGAGGAGGTCGCGCACCTGGCGCGCCTGTCGCGGCTCGCCGTCACCGAGGAGGAGCTGGACACGTTCGCCGGCCAGCTCGACGTGATCCTCCAGGCGGTCGCCCAGGTCGGCGAGGTCGCCGCCGCGGACATTCCGCCGACCTCGCACTCGGTGCCGTTGACCAACATCTTCCGCGAGGACGTGGTCACGCCGTGCCTGACCCCGCAGGAGGCGCTGTCCGGCGCGCCGGATGCCGAGGACCAGCGGTTCCGCGTTCCGCGGATCCTGAGCGAGGACGTGGCCTCATGAGCGAGCGCCAGCGAGCGAATCAGCAGTGCAGCGCCGTGGTGCCTCATGGCGTCGCGGAGCGAAGCGGAGTGACGGCATGAGCGATTTGATCAGAATGACCGCGACGGAGATCGCCGCGCTGGTAGCCGGCGGCGAGACCTCCGCCGTCGAGGTGACCCAGGCACACCTGGACCGGATCGCCGCGGTCGACGACCGGGTGCACGCCTTCCTGCACGTCGACAGCGACGGCGCGCTCGCCGCGGCCCGCGCGGTGGACGAGCGCCGCGCCGCCGGCGAGGAGTTGGGCCCGCTCGCGGGTGTGCCGGTCGCGGTGAAGGACGTGCTCGCCACTCGGGGCGTGCCGACCACCGTGGGGTCGAAGATCCTGGAGGGCTGGCGCCCGCCGTACGACGCGACGATCGTGCAGCGGCTGCGCGAGGCCGGCACGGTGATGCTCGGCAAGACCAACATGGACGAGTTCGCGATGGGCTCCTCCACCGAATACTCGGCGTACGGCCCGACGCACAACCCGTGGGACCTCAGCCGGATCCCGGGTGGGTCGGGTGGTGGCAGCGCCGCGGCGCTGGCCGCGTACGAGGCGCCGCTGGCGATCGGCTCGGACACCGGCGGCTCGATCCGCCAGCCCGGCGCGGTCACCGGCACCGTGGGCGCGAAGCCCACCTACGGTGGCACCTCCCGCTACGGGCTTGTCGCCTTCTCCTCGTCGCTGGACACTCCCGGCCCGTGCGCCCGCAACGTGCTCGACGCCGCTCTGCTGCACCAGGTGATCGGTGGGCACGACCCACGGGACTCCACCTCCATCCCGCAGCCGGTGCCGGACGTGGTGGCGGCGGCGAGGCTCGGCGCGACAGGTGACCTGACCGGCGTACGGCTCGGCATCGTCAGCGAGTTCGTCGGCGAGGGCGCCGAGCCGGGCGTGATGGCCGCGTTCCGCGAGTCGGTGGACGCCCTGACCAAGATGGGCGCCGAGGTCGTCGAGGTCTCCTGCCCGACGTTCGCGTACGCGCTGCCGGCGTACTACCTGATCGCCCCGAGCGAGTGCTCCTCCAACCTGGCCCGGTTCGACGGCGTCCGGTTCGGCCTGCGGGTCGGCGACGACGGCAACCGGTCGCTGGAGGAGGTCATGTCGTTGACCCGGGAGGCCGGCTTCGGCCCGGAGGTCAAGCGCCGCATCATGATCGGCACGTACGCGCTGTCGTCGGGTTACTACGACGCGTACTACGGGCAGGCGCAGAAGGTCCGCACGCTCATCACCCGGGACTTCACCGCCGCGTTCGAGCGGGTCGACGCGCTGATCTCGCCGACCACCCCGTTCACGGCCTTCCCGATCGGTGCCCGCACCGCCGACCCGTACCAGATGTACCTGGCCGACCTGTTCACCATTCCGACCAACCTGTACGGCGGGCCGGGCATCTCGGTGCCCTGTGGCCTGTCCGACGGGCTGCCCGTCGGCCTGCAGGTGATGGCCCCGACGCTGGCCGACGACCGGATGTACCGGGTCGCCGCCGCGTTGGAGTCCGCGATCGGCACGTTCACCCCACCGGCGCTGTGAGGCAGGAGCCCAGATGACGACGACACTGCCCGCGTACGACGAGGTCGTTGCGCGCTTCGAACCGGTGATCGGCCTGGAGACCCACGTCGAGCTGGGCACGAACACCAAGATGTTCTGCGGTTGCCCGACCGACTTCGGTGGCGAGCCAAACACCCGGGTCTGCCCGGTGTGCCTGGGTCTGCCCGGTTCGCTGCCGGTGGCCAACAAGGCGGCCATCGAGGCGATCATCCGGATCGGCCTGGCGCTGAACTGCTCGATCGCCGAGTGGTGCCGGTTCGCCCGGAAGAACTACTTCTACCCGGACATGCCGAAGAACTTCCAGATCAGCCAGTACGACGAGCCGATCTGCGTCGACGGTTACCTGGACGTCGAGGTGGGCGGCGAGACGGTGCGGATCGAGATCGAGCGGGTGCACCTTGAGGAGGACACCGGCAAGACGCTGCACGTCGGTGGTGCCACCGGCCGCATCCACGGCGCGACCGAGTCGCTCGTCGACTACAACCGGGCCGGCATCCCGCTCGTCGAGATCGTCACCAAGCCGATCACGGGCACCGGTGCGCTCGCCCCCGACGTGGCCAAGGCGTACGTCGCCGAGCTGCGCGACGTGATCCGCACCCTCGGCGTCTCCGACGTGCGGATGGAGGAGGGTTCGCTGCGCTGCGACGTGAACACCTCGCTCAACCTGCCGGGCGCGGAGTGGGGCACCCGCACCGAGACCAAGAACGTCAACTCGCTGCGGTCGGTGGAGCGGGCGGTCCGCTCGGAGATGCTGCGCCAGGCGTCGGTGCTCGACGCCGGGGGCCGGATCACCCAGGAGACGCGCCACTTCCACGAGGACACCGGTGACACCACCCCGGGTCGCTCGAAGGAGACGGCCACCGACTACCGGTACTTCCCCGAACCGGACCTGGTGCCGATCGCCCCGGACCCGGCCTGGGTCGCCGAGCTGAAGGCCGCGCTGCCGGAGCTGCCCCGGGTGCACCGGCGTCGGCTCCAGGAGCAGTGGGGCCTGTCGGACCTGGACATGCAGTCGGTGCTGAACGCCGGCGCGGTCGAGCTGATCGAGGCCACCGTGGCGGCGGGCACCACCCCGGCCGCGGCCCGCAAGTGGTGGCTGGGTGAGCTGTCCCGCCGGGCCAACGAGAGCGGCGTGGAGCTGGCCGAGATCGGTGCCACCCCCGCACAGGTCGCCGAGCTGCAGGGGCTTGTCGACGCCGGCAAGCTCAACGACAAGATGGCCCGTACGGTGCTGGAGGGCGTGGTCGACGGTGAGGGCTCGCCCACCGAGATCATGACCAGCCGGGGCCTGGAGGTCGTGTCGGACACCGGCGCGCTGACCGCCGCCGTGGACGAGGCGATCGCCGCGAACCCCGGCATCGCCGACAAGATCCGCAGCGGCAAGGTCGCCGCGGTCGGCGCGCTCGTCGGCGCGGTCATGAAGACCACCCGGGGCCAGGCCGACGCGAAGACCCTGCGTGAGCTGATCCTGCAGCGCCTCGGCGTCCAGGGCTGACCGGCACACCCGAGACAGGCCGCCGCGGTGACGCGGCGGCCTGCCGCCTTCCCCAGCCGACCACGCAACCACCCCGCACCCCTCGCGAGGGCGTCAACGGCGACGCCCGAATGGAGCCACCGTGACCCAGCACGACCTCGATGTCCTCGACGAGATCCAGCGGCGGGTGCTCTGGCTCGCCACGCGGATCGTGGACGCCGCCAACCACGACCGGGCCACCGGCGACGGTGTGAAGGTCGGTGGCCACCAGGCGTCCAGCGCCTCCCTGGTCACGGCGATGACCGCGCTGTGGTTCGCGCACCTGGACGCCGAGGACCGGGTCGCCGTGAAGCCGCACGCGTCCCCGGTGTTCCACGCCATCCAGTACCTGCTCGGCAACCTGGACCGCTCCTACCTGCCCCGGCTGCGCGCCCGTGGCGGCCTCCAGTCGTACCCGTCGCGCACCAAGGACCCGGACGAGGTGGACTTCTCCACCGGTTCGGTCGGGCTGGGCGCGGCGGCGCCGCTCTTCGCCGCCGCCACCCGGCGGTACGTCGACGCGCACTTCGGGGCCCGCCCGCACTCCCGGTTCGTGGCGCTGATCGGGGACGCCGAGCTGGACGAGGGCAACATCTGGGAGGCGGTGGCCGACCCGGCGACCACCGGGCTGGGCAACGTCATGTGGCTTGTCGACTTCAACCGGCAGTCGCTGGACCGGGTGGTCCCCGGCATCCGGATCAACCAGTGGCGGGGGCAGTTCGAGGCGGCCGGTTGGCACGTCGTGGAGGTCAAGTACGGCCGTCGGCTCGCCGAGGCGTACGCCCGGCCGGGTGGCGAGGCGCTGCGCGACTGGATCGACGCGATGCCCAACGAGCAGTACCAGTCGCTGTTCGGTTTGACCGGCCCGCTGCTGCGCAAGCAGTTCCTCGACGGCGCGCCGGCCGGCATCGACGAGCTGATCGCCCACGTCGACGACGAGGAGTTGGGCCCGCTCGTCACCGACCTGGGCGGGCACGACCTGTCCGCCATGCTCGACGCGTATGCCCAGTGCGACGCGGTCACCGACCGGCCCAGCGTCGTCTTCGCGTACACCGTGAAGGGTTGGGGTCTGCCCCTCGCCGGCAACCCGCGCAACCATTCCGCGTTGCTCAGCCCGGAGCAGGTCGACACGCTGCGCGCCGCGCAGGGGTTGACCCCGGAGACCGAGTGGGACCGCCTGGACCCGGCGTCGCCCGCCGGCATCCGGGCCGGCGCCCGCCGGGAGGCGCTGTCCCGCGCGCCCCGCCAGCGCGCGCTGGGGGTCACCGTCCCGGAGAGCACGGGAGTACGCGCGACCAAGCCGATCTCCACGCAGGAGGTCTTCGGTCGGGTGCTGGTGGATCTGGCGCGGGACCGGGAGGTGGGTCGCTACCTGGTCACCACCGCCCCGGACGTGGCCACCTCCACCAACCTGGCCGGGTTCATCAACAAGACCGGGGTGTTCGCACCCACCGAGCAGCGCTCCTGGACCGAGGACCGGATGCTGCGCTGGATCCAGAGCCCCGCCGGGCAGCACATCGAGCTGGGCATCTCGGAGATGAACCTGTTCCTGCTGCTGGGCCAGCTCGGCCTCTCCTGGGACCTGTCCGGGCAGCCGCTGCTGCCGGTGGGCACGGTCTACGACCCGTTCGTGCTGCGCGGCCTCGACGCGTTCCTCTACGGCACGTACTCCGGTTCCCGGTTCGTGGTGGCCGGCACCCCGTCCGGCATCACCCTGGCCCCGGAGGGTGGCGCCCACCAGTCCACCATCACCGCGTCGGTCGGCCTGGAGTTGCCCGGGGTGACGTTCGTCGAGCCGGCGTACGGCGCCAGCCTGGACTGGCTGCTCTGCGACGCGCTGGGGCAGATCGCCGGTGGGTCGACCCCGGCGGCGACCGCCGCGCCCGCCGAGGACGGCGCGTACTACTTCCGACTGAGCACCCGCCCGCTGGACCAGGGGCCGTTCGAGGCGGCCCGGGCGCGGCTCGGCGACGCGGTGCTGCGTCGGCAGGTGGTCGCCGGGGCGTACCGGCTGGTCGACGCGCACCAGGCGTACCCGCACCTGGCCGACGCCCCGGTGGTGCAACTCGCCGCCTCCGGCGCGGTGCTGCCCGAGGTGCTGGCCGCCGCCGCGGAGTTGGCCGACGAGGGCATCGCCGCGCACGTGGTCGACGTGACGAGCCTCGACCGCCTCTACCGGGCCTGGCAGCGCACCCTGCGCCAGGGCGTACGGACGGCCACCGTGCCCAGTGTGCCGGGCGCGCTGCGGTCTGCGTTCGCCGACCGGGTGCCGGTGGTGACCGTGCACGACGCCGCGTCGCACGCGATGGCCTGGCTCGGGTCGGCGGTCGGCGCGCCGGCGGTGCCGCTCGGCGTGGACGAGTTCGGCCAGTCCGGTACCGTCGCCGAGCTGTACGAGTTGCACGACCTGCTGCCCGGCAGCATCGTCAACGCCGCCCTGGCCGCCGTCGCCCTGCGCTGACCCGTCCCGCTGGTCGGTGTCGGTGTCGGCTCAGCCGGTCGGCGTCGGCGTGGGTGTGGCGGGGGCACCGGCGGTCGGGGTCGGGGTGACCGAGGCGGGGGCGCCGGCGGTCGGGTTCTCCACCAGGTGCCGTTCCAGGTTGACCTGGGCCTGGCCGGTGCCGCCCACGGTGATGGTGTCGTACGCCTGGAGCATCTTCTGCTGGTCGAAGTAGAGCACGCTCATCGACAGCGGGGTCGGCTTCTCACCCTCCAGACCGCGCAGCCCGGCGCCGCCGGTGGACCCCTCCACCATCAACGTGGTGGGCTGCTGCCCGGGGGCCTGCGGCAGCTTGGAGACCTGCTGGGAGTGGGTGTGCCCGGCCAGCACCAGCGGGCAGGTGCCGGCGAGCGGCCCGGCCGACGCCGGGTCGTGCACCAGCGCGATGTTGACCGGCCGGGGTGACTGACGCACCGTTGTGGCGAGTTGGTCGCCGACGCCGATCACCTGGTCGGCGACCTGCTGGGTGAGGCCGCTGCCGGCGGGTGAGGTGTTCTTGTCCGGGGTGAAGCGGGGGTCGCCGATGCCCGCGATGGTCAGCCCGGCGACTGTCGTCGTCGAGTTGTTCAGGACGATCGCGTTGGGTTGGCGGGCGACGGCGGCGGCGGTCTTGCCGGAGTCGTGGTTGCCCCGGATGAAGACGTACGGCTTCTTGAGCAGGCCGATCGAGCCGACGAAGGACGCCTCCGGCTCGCTGCCCCAGTCGGTGATGTCGCCGGTGTCGATCACCGCGTCGATGCCGAACTGCTCCACCACCGTCCGGATCAGTTGCCAGCCGGTCGGGTTGAGGTGCATGTCGGAGACGTGCAGCACCCGCGTGGTGCCCGGGGTCGGCTCCAGCAGCGGAAGCGCCGAGACGGTGGTGTAGAGCTGGCTGACGTTGCCGACCAGGCGTTGCAACTGCTCGGCGTACTTCGTGTAGTCGTTGGCGATCCGGCGGGCGTCGCCGACGATGGCTGGTGCGTTGACCAGCAGACCCTCGTAGCGTGGCTCCTCGATCGCCTGGGGACGTACGGTGGCCGCCGCCGTGCCGAGGCTCCCGGCGGTGACCAGCAGCGCGAGCCCGCCCGCCCAGGCGGTCCGCCGGACGTTGCGGAAGACCAGCCCGGCCAGGACCAGGGTGACCAGCACCGACGCGCCGAGGGCCCGCAGGCCGAGCCGCATCACACCCGAGCGGACGTCCTCCACGGCGCTCTGACTGGCCCGGCTGATGCTGGCCGGGTCGTCGATCAGCGCCTCGGTGCGCCCCTGGTCGAGTGCGCCCAGCCGCACGGTGAGGTGGGTCGGCCCGTCGTGGCTGTCGAGCAGCAGCGCGCCGAGCGGCGGGATGTCGACGGTGGTGCCGCCGCCGCGGGCGGGAGAGATGCTGAGGTTGGCCCGGAACGGCCCGATGTCGGTGTCCACCTGACCGCCGGCCAGCACCCCGAGCACCGCCCCGGCGAAAGCCACGGCGACGACGGCGACCACCAGCCCGATGCGGCGCAGCGGACCGGCGGGGCCGACAAGCGAGCGCTTCGGGCGTGGCGGATCACCGTCGGTCACCGGGACGTCCCGGTCACCGGCGTCGTCGTGCTGCTCGTCGCGCTGCCCGTCCATGCTGAAATTCTGACCTGCCCGTTGGAAGATCTTGGTAAACCTGAACGGATGGTGACGAATGTCAGCTGCGGCCGCCGTCGCCACCCGCGAAGACCACCCGCAGGAGGCGGTCGTCGTCGCCGGCGGGGTCGCCGCGTCCGTCATGGTTGGAGGTGCTCACCCACAGTGAGCCGTCCGGTGCCGCGGCCACCGCGCGCAGTCGGCCGTACCGGTTGGTGAGCAGCTCGCTGGGCTGACCGAGCAGCGTGCCGGTGTCGGTCAACTCCATCACCCAGAGGCGCTTGCCACGCAGGCAACCGGTGACCAGCAGCCGGTCCGTGGCGGCCAGGCCCGAGCAGGACGCGTCCGAGGTCGCCCACTGCGTGATCGGGTCGGTGAACCGCCGGTCCCCGGCCCGCCCCTCGACCTCCGGCCAGCCGTAGTTGCCGCCCTTGGTGATCTGGTTGATCTCGTCCCAGGTGTTCTGGCCGAACTCGACGGCGTACATCCGCTTGGCGGCGTCCCAGGCGAAGCCCTGGACGTTGCGGTGGCCCTGGGACCAGACCGGCGAACCGGGGTACGGGTTGCCCGGGGCGGGCTTGCCGTCCCGGGTGATCCGGAGGATCTTGCCGCCGAGGCTCTTCACGTTCTGGGAGAGGGGACGCTGACCGGCGTCACCCGTGCTGACGTAGAGCTGCCCGTCCGGGCCGAAGCCCAACCCGCCGCCGTTGTGCACGTTGGCCTTGGGGATGCCGGTGAGGATCGGGGTGGGCTGCCCGCCGAGCTGCAGCCGGGCCACCCGGTTGTCCTGCTCGGCCGTGTAGTAGACGAAGACCGTCCGGTCGCGCGCGTAGTCGGGGGAGACGGCGATGCCGAGCAGGCCCCCCTCGCCGGCCGCCGCCACGTCGGCGATCGTCTGCACCGGGCGGACCCGCAGCCCGTCCGGCCCGGACTCGGGGCCGACCTGGAGGATCCGGCCGTTGTCCCGTTCGGTGACGAGCGCCGCGCCGTTCGGCAGGAAGGCGATGGCCCACGGCACCCGCAGACCCTTCGCGAGGACCGTCGCCACCGCCTGCTGGCCGGCGCCGCCGGGGCTCGCCGACGCGGACGGGGTGGGCAGGTTGGGCGGCTCGCCGGCCGGGTCGGGCTCCGGTTCGCCGAAGCTGCAACCCGCCGTGAACAGCAGTGCCGCGCAGGACGCGGCGAGGGCCACCCGGAGGCTACGGACGCGAGGGTACGAGGGACGGGCTCTCACCCGGCCCAGGGTAGCCGGCCGGACGGCCCGGTCGGGCCCGTCGGATCCGACGGGTGCCGGCGACCCGGGCCGGTGCACCGCTCACCGTGCCCGTACGGCGAGCAGCGCGGTGTCGTCCTCACGGTGGCGGATCGAGGCGAGCAGCAGGTCGCACAGCTTGTCGAGGGGCAGCGTGTCGGTGTCGGTCAGCCGGACCACCAGCTCGGCCAACCCCTCGTCGATGGATCGGTCCCGCCGCTCGATCAGCCCGTCGGTGTACAGCAGCAGGGTGTCGCCGGTGGCCAGGCTCGTCGACTGGCTGGTCCGCGGGGACGGCCGGGCCAGGCCGAGCAGTGGCTCCGGTGTCGCCTCCAGGGCCTCGACCGTCCCACCGGCCCGGACCACCAGGGCCGGTGGGTGCCCGGCGTTGGACCAGGTCACCTCGTGGGCGCCGGCCTGCTGCGGACAGATCCGGACCAGCGTCGCGGTGGCGGCGATCGGCAGCCGGAGGCCGCGGATCGCGCCGTCCAGGTTGCTCATCAGCGCCCCGACCGTGTCCGGCCGGCCGAAGGCGTTGCCGCGCACCAGGTTGCGCAACTGGCCCATGGTGGCCGCCGCCTCGATGTCGTGCCCGGCCACGTCCCCGATCGCCGCGATCAGGTCGCCCTCGGGCTGGATGAAGGCGTCGTACCAGTCACCGCCCACCTCCACCCGGTCGGCCGCCGGCTGGTAGCGGGCCGCCAGCTCCAACTCCGTCACCACCGGCAGCCGCGGCAGCATGCTGTGTTGCAGAACCTCGGCGACGTGTCGCTGCTCGCCGTACATCGAGCTGTTGCCGACGGCCTGGCCGGCCCGGCGGCCGATCTCGACAGCGGTGAGCAGGTCGCGGTCGTCGAACTGCTGCCGGTTGGGGTCGTTGACCAGGGTGATCGCGCCCAGCACGGTGCCGCCGACGCCCCGCACGGGCACGCTCAGGTAGGACGCGATGCCCAGGCGGGCCGCGATCGACGCCATCTCCGGGTCGGTGGTGCCCCTCGCCACGTCGGCCAGGGACGCGACGCCGCCGAGCCGGGGCTGGCCGGTGCGCAGCACCGTCCGGATGATCGAGTCTGGGCCCAGCCCGGTGCGCAGCAACTCACCGAAGCGGTCGATGTCGGCCGCCCGGGCCGGATCGCGGTGCACCGAGACCACCTCGCGGGGCAGCCCGGTCGGGCCGATCAGGGTGAGCAGGCACCAGTCGGCGAGCAGCGGCACCATGGCGGCGGCGAGCCGGCGCAGCGCGGTGCCCACGTCCAGCGTGCCGGCCAGGGTCTCGCTCACCCCGGCCAGCAGCTCCAGCCGCTCGTTCGCCTGCACGACCCGCCGCCGCGCCTCCTGTGCGCCGTCCAGCGCGATGCGCAGTCGCAGCTCCGACGAGCAGGCGGCGGCCAGGTCGGCAAGTGTCCGCAGCTGCGCGGCGGTCCACGCGCGGGGCTTGCTGTCGATGGCGCAGAGCGAGCCGAGCACCCGGCCGGAGAGGTCGGTCAGCGGCATCCCGGCGTACGCGACCACGCCGAGATCGTCGATGGCCAGATTGTCCCGAACGCGGGGGTAGAGCCGGGCGTCCGGCAACACCATCGGCACCTCCACGTCCACCACGTGCTGGCAGAAGGAGTGGCTCAACGGGGTCTGCCGGCGCTCCGACCAGGGCTCCGGCAACCCGAACGCCCCCGGAAAGAACTGCCGGTCGGCGGAGACCAGGGAAACCAGCGCGACCGGCACGTCCAGCAGGTCGCTGACCAGCCGGGCGAACCTGTCGAACGCCTCGTCCGGGGTGGCGTCGAGCCCGGTGTCGGCGAGCGCGCGCAGCCGCGCCGGGTCGCCGAGCGCCGCCGGTACGACGATCGAACGCCGGGGGGTGGCGGAGGAGCCGTCGGTCATCGAGCACCTGTCTGCTGGGACGGAGGCCGACCGGCCCACCGACCCTTCGTTATACCTCGTCCAGGCCCGGGTCGAACATCGGTGTGCTGAGTCTCGCCCGCCCCGGCCCCGCGCGCCATCCCCCGGGACGCCGGTTCGCGCCCGCGCCCGCCTCCGCTGCCGCGACGGGGACTATCGTCGGCTGACGTGAAGGTATGGATCCCGAACCAGGCCGGCCTCAACCTGATGGGCCAGCTGCCCCCGGACGTGACGGTGGAGGTCCTGGAGCACGTCGACCGACTGCCCTCGTCGGTGGCCGACGTCCGGGTCTGGGTGCCACCGTTCCTGACCAGCGGCGACGCGACGGCACTGCTGCGTGAGCTGCCCGACCTGGCCGTGGTGCAGTTGCTCTCCGCCGGGGCGGACGCCTGGGCCGGCCGTACGCCGCCGGGCGTCACCCTCTGCGACGCGCGGGGCGTGCACGACCCGTCCACCGCCGAGTGGGTGGTCACCGCGATCCTCGCCCAGCTGCGGGCGTTCCCGGCGTTCGTCCGTGCCCAGGCCGAGCGGCGCTGGGCGTACGCGGAGAACACCCCGACCGACGAGGTGTCCGGCAAGCGGGTGCTCATCATCGGGGCCGGTTCGATCGGCACCGCGGTGCGCGACCGGCTCGCCCCCTTCGAGGTGAGCTTCACCCTGGTCGCCAGGACGGCCCGCCCCGAGCAGGGGGTGCACGCCGTCGAGGAGCTGCCCCGGCTGCTGCCCGAGGCGGACGTGGTGGTGGTGCTGGTGCCGCTCACCGACCAGACGCGTGGCCTGATCGACAAGGACTTCCTGGCCGCGATGCCGGACGGGGCGCTGCTGGTCAACGCCGCCCGTGGGCCGGTGGCACACACCGAGGCGCTCGTCGCCGAGCTGGGCACCGGCCGGATCTCGGCCGCGCTGGACGTCACCGACCCGGAGCCGCTGCCCGTCGACTCGCCGCTCTGGGCGATGCCGAACGTGCTGCTCACCCCGCACGTGGCCGGGTCGGTGCGCGGCCTGCTGCCGCGGGCGTACGCGCTGGTCGGTGATCAGGTACGCCGGTTCGCCGCCGGGCAGCCGCTGATCAACGCGGTCGTCGACGGCTACTGACACCCAGCCGCGGGCGCCTCAGCCGGCGTGGGGCAGCGTCTGACCGGTGGCCGAGACCAGCCGGGGCAGGTCCACGCTGCGGACGGCCGGGAGGGTGATCTGCTGGCCGTCGTCGAGCCGGGCGACGGCTCGGCCGCGCTGGTCGGTGGTCAACTCGAGGACCCGGTCCCAGCCGATGCGGCGTTGCCCGACCAACGCCCGTACGCGCAGCTCACGTGCGTCGGCATCGGTGCCGGCCCGCCAGGCCCACACCCCGACGGCGAGTGGCACCAGGAGCACCGGCAGCAGGTAGGCCCGGGCGTCGGCCAGCGGTAGGGCACCGACGAAGGCGATGACCGCGGCGACCAGGATGGCTTGGTTGTACCGGAAGCGGACCGTGTCGGGCTTACTCACCCTCCGATGATCCCATTCCCGGCCGATCCGACTGGCGGCGGGCGGTGTCAGGGGTGCGGCACGTCGTAGAGTGACACAGGTCGTTGTCACCTCTGGGTGACCGACACGTAACCAATTCGGCCACCGATCGTTCTCATCTGTTGGGTAGCGGACCAGCGATTTCCGTTGCCTCGCACCGTCGTACCGCCCCGTGCCCCCTCACGAAGGCGACCGCCGTGCTCCTCGCGTACCCGTTCCGCGTCCTCGTCCTCCGCCGCTCGGCACCGGAGACCGCCACGTCCACGGCGGTGGCGCTGCTTCTCGCCGCCGGTGCTCTCGACCTGGTCCCGACTCCGGTGGTGATCGCGTTGGCGGCCGGCGCCGGTGCCACGATCGCCGGGGTGCGGCTCTCCCGGCTGGCCACCCGGCACCACGTCGACCCGTCACCACGTGCGGCAGGCGTGCTGCTCGACGCGGCCGTGGTGACGGCCGGTCTCACCGCCGTCGCACTTCCCCTCGCCGGTGGCGGTCACACAGTTGCCGTGCTGGTCGGGGCACTGGTCGTGGCGGCACTGGCCGTGGCCGGGCTGGGCCAGCTCCCCGGCCGGGCGCGGCCGACCACCGGGCTCCGGCTGCGGTGGCTTGTCGAGTCGACCGGCCCGGCCGTCGGGTTGGCCCTCGCCGGTTGGCTCCTGCTGCCCCACGACGGCCTGCCGGTTCCAGCCCGGCTGGTGGCCGCGTTGGCGCTCGGTGGGCTGGGCATGGCCGCGCTCAACGCGTTCGCCGGGCCGCGCCGACGCGCGGCGACGGCGGTCTGCCGGGGTGGAGTCCTGCTCACCCTGGGCGGGTTGGTGCTGCTGGCCACGCTGCCGTCCGCGCCGACCGGGCGGGTGGCCCTGCTTGCCGTACCCCCGCTGGTGTTCGGAATGCTGCTCGTCGCGGTCGGTGCGGCCGACGCGGCGGACACCGGCGGCGGCGAGCCACCGGAGCCGATCGCCTCGGCCTGGCCCCGGTCGGTGCTTCCCGCCGCGGTGCTGCTGCTGGCGACGGGCCTGCACCTGGGCTCGGGCCACGCGCCGGACCGGACGAGCGTGTTGCTGGCCCTGGCGGCGGTGCCACCGCTGGTGCTGCGCGAGTTGCTGCGTGCGGGCGACGCACCCACCTCGCCACGACGCGCCGCACATCGCCGGCCCGCCGGCAGCCCCGTGCGGCACCGCCACGCGGCCCAGCCACAGTGGTTGGGTGACCTCCCGACCGCGCAGCACCGGCCCGACCGCGCCGATGCCGCGGGCGACGGCCGGGTCACCGCGAGCGCTCCCGGCTCGACCTGGTCGCCGGAGGACGGCGCCGGCTGGTCGGCGCTGACCCGGCGGCCTCTTCCGGTGGGAGGCGGCCCATCGGGCGACCGGGCGGCCCTGCTGGACGCCCTCGCCGCGATCGGCGACGTGCCGGCGCCGTCCGGGGCCCTGCTGTTGGTCGACCTGCACAGCACCGACGGGGCCGGTCCGACAGCTCGGGAGGACGTGCTGGCCGAGGCGGTGCACCGGGTCCGCGCGGTCATCGCTCCCGACGACCTGGTCACCGGCTGCACGGCTGCCGGCTTCGCCGTGGTCACCCCCGCCGGCCCGATGCTGGCGTACGCGCTGGGCACCCGGCTGCTGGCCGCGCTCGCCCCGCCCTTCGAGGTGGCCGGTTCGGTGGTGCGGGTGCAGACCAGCATCGGGCTGGCCGAGGTGAGCGGTGACCGCCCGGCGGACGTGCTCCGCCAGGCCGAGCTGGCCCGCCGACGGGCCGTGCAGCTGGGCCGGGACCGAGTCGAGTGGTATGACGCGTTCCTGGAGGAGCAGCTGGTGCGCCGGCTCGACCTGGAGCGCGAGCTGCCCGGTGCGGTGGCCCGTGGCGAGTTGGATCTCGTCTACCAGCCGGTGGTCGACCTGGCTGACGGGCAACCGGTGGGTGCGGAGGCGCTGCTGCGCTGGCGGAGCCCGGTGCTCGGCACGGTGCTTCCGGCCGAGTTGCTGCCGGTCGCCGAGGATCTGGACCTGGTCGGTGAGTTGGAGTGGTGGGTGTTGGACCGGGCCTGCCGGCAGTTGTCCGACTGGTCGGTGGGTGTCCGGGAGCTGTGGATGGCTGTCAACGTCACGACCCGGGAGCTGACGACGCCCGACTTCGTGCAGCGGACCGCGGCCGTGTTGGCCGCGTACGGGGTGCCGCCGGAGCGGCTGGTGGTGGAGGTGAGCGAGCCGCGGGTGGCCGGTGACCTGCCGACCGTGGTGGCCCGGCTGGCCGGGCTGCGGTCGCTGGGCGTCCGCACCGCGTTGGACGACTTCCGGGCCGAGCACGCCTCGCTGGCGCAGCTTCGCCGCCTGCCGATCGACCTGCTCAAGGTGGGCCCGGAGTTGGTGGGCGCGCGGCCCGATGGGCAGCCACCGCTGATCGACGTGGTGGTCACCGTCGGCGAGCGGCTGGGTGTGGAGATCGTCGCCGAGGAGCTGGAGTCGTCGACCCAGGTCGAGGGTGCGCGCCGGGGCGGTTGCCGGTACGGGCAGGGTTTCGCGTTGGCCCGGCCAGCGACGGCCGAGCGGGTGGAGGCGTACTTCGAGGAGTTTCCCACCGCGTCCCGCTGAACCGGTTCATCTCGCGCGTGGCCGAGCGGTGCTCCCGCGTGGTGTGAGGCGGGCTGTCTCGTCCTGCACCCGGCCGGCCGGCTGGCCGGCGACGACGGCGAGCAGTTGCCGGGCGGCGTGCGCGCCGTACGCCGGAATGTCCCGACCCAGCGCGGTCAGCGGTGGGTGCACCAGCCGGCACAGCGGCGAGTCGTCCCAGGCCACGATGGACAGATCGGCGGGAACGCTGAGCCCCATCTCCTGTGCGACGGAGAGCCCGGCGATGGCCATCACGTCGTTGTCGTAGATGACCGCGGTGGGCCGCTGGGCCGAGCTGAGCAACCGGCGGGTGGCCCGCCCGCCCTCCTCGCCGCTGTAGTCGGACCAGACGGTCACCGCGTCGACCAGGCCGAGCCGCTGGCAGACCGCCGTGAACGCCTCGGTGCGGATCTCCGTGTGCCGCAGGTCGGGCAGGCCGGCGACCCGGGCGACGCGCCGGTGCCCGAGCGCGACCAGGTATTCCACCGTCTCGGTCAACGCCGCCGCGTCGTCGGACCAGAGGCTGGCCAGCCCACCGGTGCCACCGGGACCGCCGATCACCACCGCGGGCAGTTGGAGCTGTTCGAGTGCGGGAATACGACGGTCGTCGGTGCGCAGGTCGCAGACGAGCACCCCGTCCACCCGCCGCTCGCCCCACCAGCGCCGGTAGACCGCGATCTCGGCGTCGTGGTCGGCCACCACCTGGAGGGTCAGCGCGTACGAGCGGGCGGACAGTTCGGCCTCGACGCCACTGATCAGCGCCATGAAGAACGGCTCCACGCCGAGGATCCGGGCCGGTCGGCACAGCGCCAGACCGATCGCACCGGCCGTGGCGGCGGAGAGGGCGCGGGCGGCGCTGCTCCGGCTGAACCCGATCTCCGTGGCGACGGCCAGGATGCGCTGCCGGGTGGCGTCGGAGACCCCGGGCTGCCCGTTCAGCGCGTACGACACGGCGCCCTTGGACACCCCGGCGTGCCGGGCGACATCGGCGATGGTCGGCCGCTTCACCGGCGTGCTCCTTCGGTCGCTGGCCGTTGACAGTCCGGATCGTGCACCATACGGTGGCTCAGCTTATCCGGTTCAGTACACGTCTTCCGATGCAGAAGGTGCGGTGAAACCGTGAGCCGAGAGGCACTCTACGACGGTTGGACCCTGCGGGCGGCACCCGGAGCGCAGGTGCCCGCCGACATCGCCGGGCGGGCCGTGCCGGCGACCGTGCCCGGTTGCGTGCACACCGACCTGCTCGACGCCGGGCTGATCGACGATCCCTACCGCGACGACAACGAACTGGCCCTGGCCTGGATCGGGCGCACCGACTGGCACTACCGGACGAGCTTCCGACGCCCGGCCGGCGACCACGACCGGGTCGACCTGGTCTGCGCCGGCCTGGACACCGTCGCCACGCTCACCGTCAACGGTGTCGCCCTCGGCCGCACCGAGAACATGCACCGCGGCTACCGGTTCGACGTCGGGTCGCTGTTGCGCGACGACGACAACGACCTGGTCGTCACGTTCGACTCCGCGTACCGCTACGCCGAGTCGCAGCGGGAGCGGCTCGGCGACCGGCCCAACGCCTACCCGGAGCCGTTCCAGTTCATCCGCAAGATGGCCTGCAACTTCGGCTGGGACTGGGGGCCGACCCTGGTCACCGCCGGCATCTGGCAGGAGATCAGCCTGCACGCCTGGTCCACCGCCCGACTGGCCATTGTCCGTCCACTTGTCACGATGGACGGCCGGGACGGCCGCGTCGAACTGCACGTCGAGGTCGAGCGGGTCGCGGACGTCCCGCTGACCGTCCGGGCGACAGTCGCCGGCGCCCGCGCCGACGTGGTCGTCCCGGCCGGGCAACACACGGCCGTGCTGACCCTCACCGTCCGCGAGCCCGCGCTCTGGTGGCCCCGGGGGTACGGCGCACAGGTGCGCCACCCGATCGAGGTGACCCTGCACGCCGCGTCCGGCGAAACACTTGACACCTGGTCGCACCGGATCGGCTTCCGCTCGGTGCGACTGGACACCACGCCCGACGAGCACGGCACCCCGTTCGCCCTGTCGGTCAACGACGTCCCGGTCTTCGTCCGCGGGGTCAACTGGATCCCGGACGACACGTTCCCCACCCGGATCACCCGGGAGCGGCTGGCCGAGCGGTTCGACCAGGCCGCCGAGGCCAACGTCAACCTGCTGCGCGTCTGGGGCGGCGGCCGGTACGAGTCGGCGGACTTCTACGACCTCGCCGACGAGCGCGGCCTGCTCGTCCAGCAGGACTTCCTCTTCGCCTGCGCCGCGTACCCGGAGGAGGAGCCGTTCGCCAGCGAGGTGGCCGCCGAGGCCGCCGAGCAGGTGACCCGCCTGTCCCCGTACCCGTCGCTGGTGCTGTGGACCGGCAACAACGAGAACATCTGGGGCTGGCACGACTGGGACTGGCAGGCGGCCCTCGCCGGGCGCACCTGGGGGCGCGGCTACTACCTCGACGTGCTGCCCCGGATCGTCGCCGAACTGGACCCGACCCGACCGTACTGGCCGGGCAGCCCCTGGTCGGGCACCGAGACGATCCACCCCAACGACCCGGCGCACGGCACCACCCACATCTGGGACGTGTGGAACACCGACGACTACACCAGGTACCGCGAGTACGTGCCGCGCTTCGTCGCCGAATTCGGCTACCAGGCCCCACCCGCGTACGCGACCCTGCGCCGGGCGCTCAGCGACGAACCCCTCGCGCACGACTCACCCGGCATGACGCACCACCAGAAGGCCGCCAACGGTGACGTGAAGTTGCAGCGGGGCCTGGACGCCCACCTGCCCGCACCGGCCGACTTCGACGACTGGCACTACCTGACGCAGCTCAACCAGGCCCGAGCCATCCAACTCGGGGTGGAACACTTCCGCTCCCACCGGGGCATCTGCGCGGGCACCATCGTCTGGCAGCTCAACGACTGCTGGCCGGTCACCTCCTGGTCCGCCGTCGACGGCGACGGCCGTCGCAAACCCCTGTGGTACGCGCTGCGCCACGCGTACGCCGATCGGCTCCTCACCGTGCAGCCGCGCGACGGTGGCCTGGCCGTGGTCGCGGTCAACGAGACCGGCGAGCCGTGGACCGCGCCGGCCACGGTCACCCGACTGACCCTCGCCGGTGAGCCCCGCGCGAAGACGACGATGGAGCTGGAGGTGCCCGCGTACTCCGTAGTGACGCTGGCTCTGCCGGCGGACCTGGCCCGGCCGGACGAGGCCCGGCGCGAGCTGCTCGTGGCCGAGGCGGGCGCCGATCGGGCGCTGTGGTTCTTCGCCGAGGACCGGGACGTCGACTGGCCGGCGGCGGCCTGGGACGCGACTGTCGAACCTTTTGACGGTGGTCAGCGGGTCCGGGTCACGGCCCGCACGGTGCTGCGCGACCTGATCCTCTTCCCGGACCGACTGGACGCGTCCGCGTCCGTCGACAAGGCCCTGCTCACCCTGCTGCCAGGCGAATCGACGACCTTCACGGTGAGCGCGACCGGGCCGCTGGATGCTGCGGCCCTGGTCGCCCGCCCGGTGCTGCGCTGCGTCAACGACCTGGGCTGAACTCCCATGGTCGTGCTCGATCCATGAAGTAGTGGCCTCCTTTCGGCGAGGAGGCCACTACTTCCACGTTCGAGCACGATCATCACGCACACGGCGCTCCACCCGGCCGACCCGGTTGAAGACTTCTTCAAGTGATAAAGTCTTCGTGTCGACCGGGAGGGCGTTCATGTCGGTGCCGCTGTACCAGGCGAAGGCGGAGCTTTTCCGCACCCTCGGGCATCCGGTGCGCATCCGGGTCCTCGAACTGCTCCAGGACGGTCCGAAGCCGGTCCGCGACCTGCTCGCCGCGATCGAGGTCGAAGCGTCGAACCTTTCCCAGCAGCTCGCCGTGCTGCGCCGCGCCGGAATGGTCACCTCACACCGCGACGGTCCCCTCGTCATGTACGCGCTCAGCACCCCCGATGTGGCCGACCTGCTGGCCGCCGGTCGACGGATCCTCGGCGCTGTCCTGACCGACCGGGGCGCCCTCCTCGACGAGTTGCGCGCCACGAGCGGCGACCGGTGAGCGCCGCCATACGGGCGGCCCGTGAGCGGATCCTCGGGCTGCTGCCCGGTCGGGCCGACTGGGTGGCCGTCCACCGCTCACCGCGCCGCGACCTGCTGGCCGGGCTCACCGTGGCGGTGGTGGCGCTGCCACTGGCCCTGGCGTTCGGCGTCACCTCCGGGTTGGGCGCCCAGGCCGGGCTGATCACCGCGGTGATCGCCGGCGCGATCGCCGCCGTATTCGGGGGCTCCAACCTCCAGGTCTCCGGGCCGACCGGGGCGATGACCGTGGTGCTGGTGCCGGTGGTGCAGCAGTTCGGAGCCACCGGAGTGCTCATGGTCGGCGCGATGGCTGGCCTGGTGCTGATCGCGCTCGCCGTGGCCCGCCTGGGCCGGTACGTCCGCTACCTGCCCACCCCGGTACTGGAGGGTTTCACCGCCGGCATCGCCGTGGTCATCGCCCTGCAACAGGTACCCGCCGCGCTCGGCGTCACCGACGCGCACGGGGAGAAGGTCTGGGGCGTCGCCGCCGACGCGGTCGCCCGCTTCGTCGTACACCCGAAGCCGGCCGCGCTGGCGGTGGCCGTCGCCGTCGCGACGCTGATGCTGTTGGGCGCCCGGTGGCGGCCCGGCCTGCCGTTCTCGCTGTTCGGCGTGGGTGCCGCCACTGTCCTCGCCGAGCTGCTCCCGGTCGAGCTGGTCCGGATCGGCGCGTTGCCGCAGGGCCTACCCGTCCCGTCGCTCAGCTTCCTCGACCTCGGCGCGCTCGGAGTGCTGCTGCCCAGCGCGCTCGCGGTCGCCGCGCTCGCAGCCCTGGAGAGTCTGCTGTCCGCCACCGTCGCCGACGGCATGACCGTCGGTGAGCGGCACGACCCGGATCGGGAACTCTTCGGTCAGGGGCTCGCCAACCTCGCCGTCCCGCTCTTCGGCGGCATTCCGGCGACCGCCGCCATCGCCCGCACCGCGGTGAACGTCCGCGCCGGAGCGGCCTCGAAGCTGGCGGCCCTCACCCACGCCGTCGCCCTCGCCGCCATCGTGCTGGCCGCAGCCCCGTTGGTCGGCCGGATCCCGCTCGCCGCCCTGGCCGGCGTACTGCTGGCCACCACGGTCCGCATGGTGGAGGCCGGTGCGTTGTGGGCGCTGGCCCGCTCCACGCGGGGCGACGCGGTCGTGCTGGTACTCACCTTCGCCGTCACGGTGATCTGGGACCTAGTCACCGCCGTGGCGGTCGGCGTCGGCGTCGCCGTGGTGCTCGCCCTGCGCGCGGTGGCCCGCAGCGCCCGACTGGAACAGGTGCCCCTCGACCCCGGTGAACACAGCGCCGAGGAGTACGCGCTGCTCACCGAACACATCGTCGCGTACCGGCTGGACGGGCCGCTCTTCTTCGCCGCGGCGCACACCTTCCTGCTCGAACTCTCCGAGGTCGCCGACGTTCGCGTGGTCATCCTGCGGATGTCCCGCGTGACCACGATGGACGCCACCGGCGCGCACGTCCTCGGCGACGCGATCCGACGGCTACGCGGACGCGGGATCACCGTTCTGCTCTCCGGCATCACCCCCGCCCACGACCAGGTGCTCACCACCCTCGGCGTGGCCGACGACCTGCGCCGCGAGGAACTGGTCTTCCCGGATACCCCCACCGCCATCCGGTACGCCCGCGCGGTCGCGCTCCCCGCGGTGGGCCACCCGACGGTCGTACCCGCCGACTGAGCGGTGCCGGCCAACCGGTCGCGGGCCCGGCCGCACCGGTTCGGATCACTCCTCCAACTGGCTGCCAACTGCGGAGCTGCTGTCCCTCCCCGTCGACGTATCGAACTCCGGGCTGTCCTGGGACGAGATGGCAGTGGAGACGAGGCTGGCCGCGACGGGCTGCACGGGCGCGACGTCTTCGGGCGTACGCAGGCGCGGCGGCGCGGGCATCCACGGCTTCAGGTTCTGGATGATCTGCTCGTAGAAGTCGTCGATCGCGTGCAATACGGAATCGATGAACGCGCCCCGTCCGCTGCCGCGCTTGGTTCCCGCCGCCGTGCTCTGCGCGACCCGGAATGCCCGCAGTTCACGTGCGGGATCGCTGATCAACGTGGTGGGCTCGGCGCGGACCTGGCGCAGCAGATCGGTTTGTCCACCGCCTCGTGCGTGCATGGCGAACGCTTCGATCCGGATGGTGTCCGGCGCGTCTCTCAGCTGGCGAATCAGCCAGTTGACCCTGGTGGTCGGCCTGCCGGCGCGAGGGGCGTCGACATCGATGTGGCAGAGGATCTGCCCGGCCCGCAGATCGGCTGTGACGTGGAGAGGGGCGACTGCGCCGGGAATCCTGATGCTGCCGGTCAGAGTCCCAGTGCTGGAGAGCTGGGTGACCAGCGCCTGGGTACGTGCGGCCGGGTCGGTGAGATCGCGGCGGCTCAGCGCGGGGGTGACATCGGTACCCAACTGCCTGCCGAGACGCAGACATGCGTAGCGGATCAGGGCGTCGAAGCGGCCGGCCACCTCCGCCGCGCCGCTGTCAGCTGCCCGTAGCGTTCCTGCTGACACTCCCTCGCGCACCTGCACCCACGCCGGCCCCATGTCGCTGAACTCCAGCGCACCTGAGCGAGGATGCTCCAGATACCTGATCAGCTCACCCAGGATCCATGCCTGGTCCGGATCGGCGATGCCGCGGTATTCCTTCTGAATCACCGCCTGGGTCAGGATCTCCGTCCAGGGCAGGTGGTACAGGGCCACCTTGCGCAGCTTCCGGCGGTCGATCGCGGTCGGATGCTGACCCGGGACGGGGGCGATCTCGTTGGAGATCGTGATGAGGGCGTCGAAGCCCTGCTCCCGGGCGATGTCCAGGTACGCCTCCAACTGCTCGGTCTTCAACGCGTTGCTGCCGGTCTTCACCTCCACCAGAGCGGTCCACTGCCGCTGTCCTCGCGTGACGCGGATCAGGCCGTCCGGAAAGAGCTGCTGGTCGCCGAGCTTGAACGGAACCTCGATGAAGGTCTGCACCGATCCGGCCGGTGCGCCGAGGGACTGGGTCAGGGCCCGCCCGAACTCCCGCACCGCGCTCATTACCGCCAGTAGGGCGGAGGTGGCCCGACGTTCTTGTTCGTCCGATCCATTGATGCCGGATGTGGGGATCAGCCGGGCAGCAAGCCAGGTCTCCTCAGACATGCAAGTCACTCCTCGTGCAGGCGGTGGTACGAGAAGTTACTCGCGAACTGGGTCGGAAAGCGGCGTGACCGTTGGAGCGTACGCACGGAAAGAGTTGCCCAAAGGGATGCCGGCCGATCCGCCCGGTCGGGTCCCCTCGCCAGTCGGAGATGTCGGCGTCAGCAGTTTGGTCTCTGTCTGCGATTGTGTCCGTTAGCTGACTGCGGGCGCGTTTGCAGGTGGAGCGGGTGATCAAAGCGCGGGTTCGCCCCCGGCGGCGGAACCGGCAGGTAGCCGGATCAGCGCTCTAATTCTGTCGTCCCCTCGGTTGCGCTCATTCAGCGGCGTCTCACACTCGGTTGGCCAGCGCTACCGCCTCCGAGAGGAGTGCGTCCAAGTCGTCGTCGGCAACCGCGCCATCGCCCAAGATGGCTAGGATCACGAGGCCCTGGATTCGGCCGGCCATCTGCGGATCGATGGCCGTCTCGACATCGGGATCCACGGCGGCCCGGATCAGAGTCTCGGCAGCATTGGCGTCAATTTCTGGTGCACCGGCTGGAGCCGCCGCTCGTATGTCGGCCACGAACCGCATGACCTCACCGGGGGACGTCCGCTCATCGAAGCGTCGGTTGACAGCAAAGTAGAAGACCGCACCCAGGAGGGTCGGGAAGCCGTCCCAGCCAAGCTGGTCGAGGCGGGTTTCGACCCGGTCGTTGGCCTCGTGGTCGCCTCTGACCATCGTCCGGATGTAGTCGACCATTTCAGGGCTGCTCATCAGATCGCTTCCTCTCGCGGCGCTTCTTTGCCATGTTCCAGACACCTCGAAGGCCCACGACGACCGCGCCAGCAGCCATGATGACTGATGTGACCGGGTGCTCCAACTGAGGGCGGTCAGCCAGCGTGCCAGGGCTGGCGGAGGTGGAGGCCGTGCTTCCACTCGATCCCGAGCCCTTGAAGCTCTTCTGTAGCTCGCGAAGGCCAGTGGTGACCGACTGCTCGGTCTGCTTGAGGGTGTCCTCGGAATCGTCCGCCTTCTTGACGTGCCGGCGGAGGAATGCCTCGGCTTTCCGGCTGCGACCTTCCGCTTCCTCCACCAGCCGCTCCCCGGACGGCGATGCGTCGTCCTCAGCCGGTCCGGAGGTCGCGGCACCGGGGGCGATGGTGTTGACGTACCCGGCGATGTGTCGGGCGGCGTCGGCCAGGAGGCGGGCGTAGCGGCCGGCTTTGTCGCGGGCCACCTCGGCGTCCGTGATGGCCGCGCGTAACCGCTGGTCACCGCCACCCCGCTGTACGTCGGCCAGGTGCGCCAGGGACTGCTCGGCGTCCGTGCGGGCGCGCAGTGCCGTGACGGCGGCCGTGTCGAGCTTTCCTCGTACGGCGAGGAGTTGCGCGACCAACTCGGCGATGCTGCCGGTCATCCGAGCCGGGTCAGGTAGTCGGCTGCGTGTTCGGCGGTGCTGTCGAAGCGGCGGCGGGTCGGTTCGACCTCTGCTCTGGCGGCGGCAAGGGCCTGACGGGCTGCTGTCACGTCGGCGTGCTGGCCGCCGTGCAGGAGAGCGTTCGCCGTGTGGGTCGCTGCCTCCGCGTCGGAGGCGGCCTGGTCGAACACCCGCCGTCCCTGGCGGGCGGCTTCGATGGCGGCGCGAAGGGACGCCTTGACCTCACCAACGCTCATCGTGGTGGTCGGGACTCAGCCGAGGACGCTGATGTAGCGGCGTGCTGCCTCAGAGCTGCCTTGCACCAAGGCCATGGCTTCGGCCAGGCGCTGCTTGCTCTGCTCGCCCCGGGCGATGGCTTCGGCGATCGTCGGGTGCCCGGTGCCCGCGGAGATGGCGCGTAGCCGGGTCAGCATCTGTTCGGTGTTCTCGGCAGCGGCCCGGATCTGGCTGATCGTGGCGTTGCCCTGCTCGGCGGCCTGCATCAGCGCGGCCTTGACTTCCTCGATGCTGGCCATGCCGCCCTCCGTCTGTCGATCGCGCCAACGAGTTCACGTTTGCGTGGTCGGACGGACACTATCGGAGATGATGGCGGTACGCAGTCCCACCTAAGGACGGTCAAGATCGATCTCGCGGAGGGATGCGGGATTGCCCACGGCGCTGTGGGCGACGGTAGCTTCACGAGGTGCAGGAGAATACGACAGGCGAGCCCGAGCCTTGGCGGATCCTGGGCGAGCGGACGATGTACGAGAACCCTTGGCTCCGACTCGATGTGGTCGACGTGGAGCCACCGGGCCTCAATCCATTTGCTCACCATGTCGTTCGGCTAGGTCGTGTGGCGATCGTCGCGGTACACGATGAACACGACCGCGTTCTGATGTTGCGTCGCTACCGGTTTATCCCTGGTGAGACAAGGTGGGAGCTGCCCGGCGGTATCGTGGAGCCGGGGGAGGAGGCAGTAGCGGCGGCAGGGCGCGAGGTGGAAGAGGAGACGGGCTGGCGGCCCTCCTTCCTCACCCACATTGTCACGTTTCAGCCCATGATCGGCATGATCGACTCTCCCCACGAGATCTTCGTCGGTGGCGGCGCGACCTACATCGGTCCGCCCACGGACGCAGAGGAAGCCGGGCGGGTGGAATGGCTGCCCCTGCGGGACATGCCAAACCTGATAGCGCGCGGAGAGCTGGCGGGTTCCGGCACCTTGGTCGCCATCCTGCATGCCTTGGCTAACATTTCCCCGCGTCCGACAGGCCTTTGATCCGGTCTACCCGGAGCCGGTACCGCACGGACCCAGTGAGGTTCACCAGCGAGCTGGCTTCCCTCAGATGAAAGCGGGCTTCCCGGGTCTCACCTCGAACAAGATGTGCCTGAGCGAGATCGCAACGGATGCCCGCCGCAGCTCGTACGAAGGTATCGTCCATCGCGGTCAACGCCGTCGACAACTCGTCGATTGACCGATGGTCACCGAGCAGTGCCAGCGAATGTCCCCGCCAGCGGCGGAGGTGAGTTTCATCGAGGAAGATCCCCGGCAGGTCCGGATCACGAACTCCCGTGAGGCGCGAGAGGAGGCCGCTTGCGCGGTCCAGTGAGCGCTGGCATTCGTCAGAGCGTTGGCTGAGCGCCCACAGCTCGGCTTCGGCCGCGGCCAACCAGGCCGACAGGCGAGGAGACAACCGTTTGCCCCCGGCGCGCTGTGCTTCCTGCACGAGTTGCGCACCCAGCTCTGGTCGGCCGGCATCAGCGAGGACATAAGCCTGTTCGCCTGTGGCGTGGGCGAGATGGAGCGGGTCGTCTGCCTCCCGCGCGGCGCTCTTCGCCATTTCGTAGTGGCGCCACGCGCGGTCTGCCGCTCCGACATCAAGAGCCTGCCAAGCCGCGAGCGATGCCGCCTCGGCCAACGCGCGGGCGAGCGGTTGCCTGGCCGAAGGCAGCACGGCGAACGATAGGTTTTCCTGGAGACGGACCAGGTGGCTCTGCATCTGATCGACGAGTTGCGCCGCCCCGAGCTGCCGGTCCATGGTGCGAAGCAGCTCTGTCTGGCGCCGCAGGGCGCGCAGCGTGGATTGGTCGACGGCATCCGAGGCGTCGAGGTGCTCGACCAGTTGCGCGTAGCCGCCCCGGTCGTCGTTGACGATCGTCACGTCGGAGAAGAGTTCGTCGTCGGTCGTTCCCAGGAGCCTCCGCAGGATGGCCGCGTAGCTGCTGGAAATCTTCCGCCGTCCGTTCTCCCAATCAGAGACGTAGACCCCAAGACTGTTGGTGGACGCGACGGTCACCAGGCGTTGGCGGCTGTACTGCTCGATCTCGTGAACCAGCCTGGCCTGGGACCATCCCCTCGCTACGCGAGCGCGCCGCAGGTGATTCGCCACGATTCTCCTGCCGGTCGACGGGACGCGTTCAGCCTGACGGAACAACCCCCGATCACCAAGAGAAATCGCTTAACAGCAGGTAGTTAACCCCTGTTGTCTACCGCCGGCCTTCGGCGCCCGGTCTGCTCTGGGTGGCACTCCACCCGTAGTCAGCAAGGAGGGCACTGTCGTGCGCGCGATTGTTCGATACTTTCGAGCCGAGCCATCCCGGCCGGCCTCCTACCGAGTGGTCCGCCGGTGAGCCCCCGTTGGGTGGCGCACCTGCCGTTCACCGCCGCCGATCTGCCGGCTGCCCAGCAGTTCGCCGGCACCCTGGCCCGCTCCCTGAGTTTCCTGTCCGACGTGGACTCGGGCGAGACCACGGTGTCCGCCGAGGACGCTCAGGGCGTACATCGTCGGGTCTTCTGTGACCTGCCACTCGACGGCGGTCGGCGGTGTGTGCGTCGCATCGAGCACGACGGTGACTGCACGACCCGGCGGTCCCGGTGACCGGCGTGCCCGTCGTCACCTGCCCCGACTGTGACGGGATGACCTTCACGCTGGACCCGTGCCGGTGCACCACCTACGGCGACCGGTTCCTCGCCGACGCCGACGTCCCCGGTCCGCCTCGGGAGGCGTACCGGGGTTGCGAGCAGTGTCGGGGCGCGGGCACCGTCGCGTACCCCTGCTATCGCTGCGACCGCCGCGGCCGGCGGCGGGCGCAGCTCGTGGTCACCGTGGTCAACCTGGACACCGGCGCGGTCGCGTCCCACCAGGTCGTGCCCGGCGGCCTCGACCCCCACCGCGACCCGGCGGGCCACTGGGTGGTCGATCTTGCTCCCCGGGTACGCGAACTCGCCGCCAACGTCGACGCCGTCGTGACCGACGCCGACGCGCCGTCGCTGTGGCTGGACCGGCAGTGGCGACCCGACCTACCCGCAGCACGTCGGCACGAACTGGAGGCCCACGCCATCCTGCGGGCTGATTACGCCGCCTGGCGACTGGTGCTCGGCCGATCCGCCGCCGCGCCCACCGTCGATCCGGTCGCACGGCTGGCTCGGCTCTGCGCGCTGGCCGACCTGTTGCTGCTCGACCTGGTCGTCGAGGCCCTCCGGCAGGGCATCGGGTTCGGTTGGGCCGTCCGGTACGAGATGCCCGGCTCCCCGGTGCCGTCCGGTTCGCCCAGCCGGTGGCGGGACCTGCCGGAAGCGCTGACCCACACCGACGTCGGCGACGCGCTCACCGGCCTCGCCGAGCGCGGTCTGGCCGTCCCCGCCCGGCTGCTGTGCCCCGATTCGCCGCGCCCACCCGTCGCCCCGACCGTGGACGTCGACCAGCTTGAACGCCGCGTCCTCGCCGACTGCGTCGACCCGGCCGGCGGCGACGAGCTGCCCGGCGCGCAGGCCCTCTGGCGGGACGGCCGCTGGTGGCACACCACCCTGCGCCCCGGCGATCCGGTCGAGACTCTCGCGGAGCAGCCCACCGGTCAGGTGCTCCGTCGGGTTCGGGTGCCGTTGCGCCGCGGCTACGAACCGCCCGGTCCGTCCTGGCTGGGCGGACCCGTCGAGTGGCGGCCCTGCCCGGACTGCCGGTCCGGCAACCGGCTGCGTGCCTGCGACTGCCGGCTCGGCGGTCGCCCCGCCGACAACGACTGCCCGCACTGCGGTGGTGCCGGCCTACGCCCGTCGGCCCTGCGCTGCTTCACCTGCGGCGACAACCAGCGCCTGCATCAGGTCGTGCTGGTCACCGTCACCGACCTGCGGCACCGGGTGGTGCACCTGACCTGGCAGGCCGGCACACCAGAGGTTGCCCCGCTGGTTGCCACCCAGCCCAACGGTCGGCCCGTCGTCCAGCTCCCCGACCGGTACCGGCTCGGCTCCTGGGCTGCCGTCCTCGGCGCGCGACCCGAGGACCTCCGCGACGCCGACGGCGGGCACGACCTCGACCGGAACCTGCGCGACGGGTACGTCACCCTGCCCTGGGCCGGCGCCGACCCGGTGGGGGAGTACGCGCGCAGCGCCGGACGGGGCACGGCTGCCGGTCGCCTGATCGTGGTGGCGGCACCCCCGGACGCGCCGCCACTGGCCGAGCTGCTGCGGCTCGCCCTCGGCCTCGACCTGGCGCTCGTGGTGGCCGTCTGCGACCTGCGGCACAACACCGGTGACCCGTTGCTGGCCGACGGCCTGCGTTGGTCGGTCGAGGTGAAGCCGCGCGACGCAGCCGTCCTCCCCGACGACCTGCCCTACCGGCCCAGTCTGGCTGCCGCCCTCACCTGGTGCCGGGAGTGCCTGACCGACGCGGTCGCCGGTGCCGCTCCGACCGACCCGGCGACACCGATCCCGGTGCCGTGGTCGGGGCCGCCCGATCTCGTCGCCGACCCCGAGCCGGACCTCCTGCAGCTCGCCTCCCGGCACGCCGGCCAGGCGGTCACCGTGCGCTTCACGCGTTCCGGCTGCGCGGTGCACCGCCACGACGACGACGGCGTCCGCCTCCTCGCCCGGACCCGCGACCTGCGCGGCCTGCGATAGGGCTTGGTTGCTGGTCGACCGCCGGGCGTCTGGGCCGCTGAAACCTGCTGCGTTGGCCATTCGACCGGTGCTGCTCTGCGGCAACGACATCGGCTGGCGCCCCACGATCGCGTCCGATCATTGGGTCAACTCCTGACCACAAAGCGTAGGCTCGGGCCGCGTGATGGTGTCCGCTCTGCCGAGGTGTGGCCGGGTATCGATGCCGATCACCCTGACCTTTTCCTTACCTCCAGTGACGTAGCCTTCCGGTTGCTCAGCTGACCGTGATCGATTTCTGGAGGTTGCAACGTGCGGATCAACGGACGGCTGCTCGTGCCGATCTCGTTGGCGGTGGTGATGGCGACCGCCGCCTGTGGTCTGGCGTCGGCGCCGGCTTCCGGGGGCGCCGACACCCCGCGCTCGGGTTGGAGTGAGCCGCGCCCCAGCGATACGCCGAGCTCCAGCCCGACTCCGAGGATCCCGACCGATGCGGAGGTTCCCACCAGGGCTGCCGGCACCTTCTCCACCGCCTCCGGCACCGGTCGGGTGATCGGCAAGGGCAAGAAGCGGGTGCGCTACAGCGTCTCGGTGGAGAAGGGGATCGCCTGGGGTGACATCCCCTCCTGGAAGCCGGACCGGTTCGCCGAGAGCATCGAGCAGGTGTTGGCGGCACCGAACGGGTGGGCCAGCTCCGCACAGCACCCGGTCACCAACGACGCGGTGAATCTGAGCCGGGCGTCGTGGTCCTTCCAGCGGGTCAGCACGTCCCGCGTCGACGTGGATGTCCGCCTCGCCACACCGGGGACGGTGGACCGGCTGTGCGGTGCGAGCGGCGTCGACACCGAGGGCGTCTATTCCTGCAAGTACGGCAAGACCATCATGATCAATCTGCGGCGTTGGCTCCAGGGTTCGCCGGGATACCCGGTCACCATCGAGGAGTACCATGCCGGCGTCATCAATCACGAGTTCGGCCACTTCCTCGGCTTCGCGCACATGAAGTGCGGCGGTCCCGGCAAGCCCGGCCCGGTCATGATGACCCAGACGATCGACCTGGGCGGGTGTGTGCCCAACGTCAGCCCGTTCAACGAGAACGGTCAGTTCATCAGCGGCCCGTGGGCGCCGTCCTGAGCCGGCGGCCCTCGGTCCTGCCCCTGTCTTGGCCTCGCTCGGTCTGACCAGAAGTCACCCCGTGACAAACAGGGGGGTGGGCGATGTCTCGGCGGACGGGATCTCGATGATCGGCACCCACTTACCGACGGGGTCGGCCTTCCGGTCCTGGGTAAAACGCAGGTTGCCGCCGGCGCCGGGCACTTCGCTGCCAGTGTTCAGGTTGAGCAGTTGTCCGCGTACGTCCCTCGCCTGCGGCAGCTTGCCCTTCTCCAGTTGCCCGTTCACGACCCGGATCGCCATGACCGCCGTGGCCATCGCGTCGTGGTGAGTGACCAGGTACCCGTCTGCGAGCTCCTGTCGCCCGCCGAGCCCTTCTTCGTCGAAGTCTTCGAGGAACTTCTTTAGGCCGTCGTAGGTCTGGCCGCCGGAAGCCGTCGCGTCAGGACGGAATCCTTGGTCATCGACCTTGCTGGTGAACCATTTGGGATGTACGGCCGCGGCGTTCACGATTTTGATCTTATTGTTCGTGAGAAGGTCCGATCCGAGGTTCTCCAGGAAGATCAGGCTGGTGGCACCGACCATGATTGAGATTCCAAGATCTTTGCACGCGCGCTCCTTCAGCGACTTGATGAAGTCGTCGAGGTCGAGGGCGCGACCGGCATAGAGGATGAGGTTCGATCGACTGATGCAGACGCTCTGCGAGATGTTGGCGAAGAGTTGTGTCTTGTTCTTGTTGTCCGCAAGGCCGAAGAACTTCTTCTCGTCGGCCTTCAGGTAGCTCTTGAGTTGGGCGTTGTATGCATCACGCAGGTCCTGAACGTAGAGGTCGGGTGCCGAGGCGTCGGAGACCAGCATGCCGTTGTTGAGGTTGGGATGCCCGCCGAGATAGCCAGCTAGCGCCGCGACATAATCGGTGTTGCTTGGAGTGGTGCGGACGAATCCCTCGATGTCGCGGAAATCATCGGTGCTGGCGACCGCGGACACCATGGGCAGGCCACTGCTCGATCTGGCGAGATGCAGGGCGGCGTCCCGGGTGGCAGCGACGCTGGTGCCCATGCCGACGATGGCCACCAGCGGATGGTCGTCGCCGGCCATCCTCTCCAGTTGCCGGACCACCGGTTCCCAGTGCGTCTGCCGGCTGCCCGGGCTGGCGAGCACCAGTTGGATCGGCGGAGACGAGGCGTCCTTGAAGGCCGCAGAGTGGTTGGCTCGGTGCTGAGCCAGGTAGGCGCCCTGGACGGAGTGCCGGATCTGATCGATGCTCATGAAACTGTTGGTCGCCGTGGTCAGGGGGGACAAAAGGGCAACTCGGACGTACTGAGTGTTGCCGTCCGGGTCGGCCAGCCAGGCTTTGTGAACCCGGTCGTTCTCCTGGTCGATGGTGACCTGAATCGACTCGAGGCCCTTGAAGGTGTAGGCGGAAGCGTCGGTGAGCACACCGATGCATTCGCCGTCCATCTTGGTGAGACCGGAGCGCAGGTCGCCGCAGCGGTTGATGACGAACCGTGTCACCAGCGCCCCTGCGGTGAGCACCGCGATGACCGTCACCACCACTGCGACCGACCGCAGCACCTTACGGAGCCGGGGCACGCGAGGAGCGAAGTAGTCGGGAGGTATCTCGGCCACCGGGCTGAGGCCGGCTCTGCTGTTCACCGCCATAGGTCCGCCAATGCCTTGTGCCGGGTCGCCTCGGCGACCAGCAGGGATCGGTCATCGTGGAAATGCAGGGCCACCGCCCTGAAGTCACGTTTGAGGTTGTCGTGCAGAACCGTTCGGTGGCGGCCGGTGAACGGATCGCCGAGCAGCCACAGCCCAGCGATCAGCCGGGCCACCCGACCGAGCAGGCTGTCCGGCTCGGCCCCGGTCGCCCGCGCGAGTTGCTTCGCCTCGTCCGCTGGCGGTACGGGATGCGTCACGGTCGTTGGCGCCTGAACTACCGCCAGCATCGTGGCCAGCCAGTCCGCCGCTGGCTCGGTGTTGACACGCTTGGCGAAGTGCGTCGCCACAACGCCCAACTCCCCGAGGGCCAGTGTGTGGTAAAGCTCGCCGGTCCGGTCATCCTGCTGCACGCACTGGGTCCTGAGTAACCTGTGCGTCTGTACCCAGTCGGTCTCCTCCGGTGGCCGAGCGGCGAGCCGACGCAACAGCAGCCGACGCAGGGGCGTCGGCGGGGCGGCGTCGGCGTTTTCTGGCCAGAGGTCGGCGATTCGGACGCTGAGTTCTCCGGAGTACTCGTCCGGGGTCATCAGGCCCTTGGTGATGGCGAGGGTGACAGCCTGCTTGCCGGTCTGCGCGGCAGCGCAGGTGGTGAGGGTCTCGACATCGTCGGTGGGAAACGGATAGCTGTCGTCGAGCCCGAGCAGATTACGCGTCAGTCGTTCCTCGATGGTGTATTGCTGCTGGTCGGTGTCCTCGGGCGGCGGTGGCTCCGTCCGGGCCAGCACCACGTCCAACTCGTTCCCGGCCGCCGGCCAGGACGTCACCTCGGCTGCCGCGTTCAGCAACAGGCTGACCACCATCGGGTTGCCCTGGGCGAACTGTTGAATGAGCATGGGCAGCCGGCGATCCAGGCTCGGGTGCGCTGTGCTGGCCTGCAGGGTGACGTCGTCATCGGTCAGTCGCGGCAGTCGATATCGGACCCACCGCGGCCACTGCCGGCCGTTCAGTCCCGGCCGGATCAGCACGAGCGGCTTGTCGTGTTGCAGGATCTGCTGCTCGGTTGGTGCGAGATGGTCGACGAAAGGGTCCCGGGCGGTGGCCACCACGGCCAGCAGGTCGTGCTCCCCGCTGGAGCGCAGCCGGACCAACTCGGTGAGGAAGTGCCGGCCGAGCCTGGTGTCGGCGTTGTCGAGCAGCACCGCACAGCGTGGCATCCACGCCCGGTGCCGGCGGCGGCCGAGACCGGCGGTCAGGTCGGCGCGGAAGGCGGCCCAGAGCAACTCGTCGCGTTGCCTGGCGTTGTTGCCTATTTTGGGGTGGCGGTGCCACTGGTTCAGCTCGATGAGGGTCTCGACCGGCGGACGTCGGTGGGTGCCCTGCCTGCCGTACCACTTCTGAGCCTGCCCCAGCACCAGCGGGCTGCTCCACCCCCAGGAGGCAAGTCGACTGATGACCGAGGCCAGGATCCGGGGCACCAGGCTCAGCGGGGCCTGGACGCTGGCGGGTAACCCGGCCGGGAGATTGCCGGCGCCGTCGCGCAGGGTGGCGACCAGGCTGTCGATGCCCCGGTGAGCGCGGAGCAGGTCATTGATCTGCCTACGAGCCCGGTCCCGGTCCTGTAGGTCCAGAGCGGAATCCTCCATGACCAGCTTGCCGACAGCCAGCCGAGGGAATCGCAGCGTGCCGTACAGGGCGCAGGGTCGGCCGAGGTGAAAGGCGAGCGCGTACAGAACCTCGGGGGTGCCGGTCCGACCGGAAGCGGCCAGGTCGACGTGGGCGTACGGCACTCGTCCGTCGAGTAGGCCGGCCAACCCGGTGAGCAGCGCGGTCTTGCCGCTGCCTCGTCTCCCCTCGAACATCAGCACCGGCGGTGCAGGGCCGTCCTGCGGACACGCCATGACCTCGCGAACCAGCCCGACGGCGTTGCTGCGGCCAAATATGGTCACAAGTCCTCCCCAAGGCCGCCAGGAACGTTCCGATAAGGGTCCGTCTGCCGGGGTTGGGGGTCAATCAGCCATCTGACATCGCGGGTGCGGGCTGCGGCCTGCGGTCTACTCCGGGACGCGGCGGTAGGCGCCGTCGCTGGCCGAGGTGGCCATCGAGGCGTACGCGCGCAGCGCCGCCGACACCGGGCGCTGCCGGTCGGTCGGGGTGTACGGCTTGTCGCGCTTCTCCTCGGCCACCCGTCGCGCCTCCAGTTCCTCGGCGGACACGTTCAGCTCGATCGACCGGCCCGGGATGTCGATGACGACCTCGTCGCCGTCGCGGACCAGGGCGATCAGCCCACCGGAGGCCGCCTCGGGGGAGACGTGCCCGATGGAGAGGCCGGAGGTGCCGCCGGAGAAGCGGCCGTCGGTGAGCAGCGCGCAGGACCGGCCCAGCCCACGTCCCTTGAGGAACGAGGTGGGGTAGAGCATCTCCTGCATGCCGGGACCGCCCTTGGGCCCCTCGTAGCGGATCACCACCACGTCCCCCGCCACGACCTGCTTGGCGAGGATCGCGGTCACCGCGTCGTCCTGCGACTCGTAGACCTTCGCCGGGCCGCGGAAGGTCAGGCAGTCGTCCGGCACGCCGGCGGTCTTCACCACGCTGCCGTCCGGTGCCAGGTTGCCGTGCAGGATGGCCAGCCCGCCGTCGGCGGAGTAGGCGTGCTCCAGGTCCCGGATGCAGCCGCCGGCCGCGTCGGTGTCCAGCGACGACCAGCGGTTGGTGGTGGAGAACGGCTCGACGGTACGCACGCCGCCCGGTGCGGCGTGGAACAGCTCGACGGCCGTCGGGGTCGGCGAGCCGCCGCGGACGTCCCAGTCGGACAGCCACTGGGCCAGCGAGGGGGAGTGCACGGCGTGCACGTCCCGGTTGAGCTGCCCGGCCCGGTCCAGCTCGCCGAGGATCGCCGGAATGCCGCCGGCCCGGTGCACGTCCTCCATGTGGTAATTGGGGGAGTTTGGCGCGACCTTGGCCAGGCAGGGCACCCGCCGGGAGATGGCGTCGATGTCGGTGACGCCGAAGTCCATCTCCGCCTCGCGGGCCGCGGCGAGCAGGTGCAGCACCGTGTTGGTGGAGCCGCCCATCGCCACGTCCAGGGCGACGGCGTTCTCGAAGGCGGCCTTGGAGGCGACTGTGCGGGGCAGCACCGAGTCGTCGTCGCCGTCGTACCACCGCTTGGAGATCTCCACGACGGTGCGGCCGGCCTCGACGAAGAGTGACCGGCGCGCGGCGTGGGTGGCAAGCGTCGAACCGTTGCCGGGCAGCGCCAGCCCGATCGCCTCGGTGAGGCAGTTCATCGAGTTGGCGGTGAACATGCCGGAGCACGAGCCGCAGGTCGGGCAGGCGGAGCGCTCGATCTCACCGAGCTGCTCGTCGGTGACCGACTCGTTCGAGGAGGCGATCATCGCGTCGATCAGGTCGATCTTGCTGTGCACGACGCCCTCGATCGCCATCGTCTTGCCGGCCTCCATGGGGCCACCGGAGACGAAGACGGTCGGGATGTTGAGCCGCAGCGCGGCCAGCAGCATGCCGGGTGTGATCTTGTCACAGTTGGAGATGCAGACCAGGGCGTCGGCGCAGTGCGCGTTGACCATGTATTCCACCGCGTCGGCGATCAGCTCGCGGCTGGGCAGCGAGTAGAGCATGCCGCCGTGGCCCATCGCGATGCCGTCGTCGACCGCGATGGTGTTGAACTCCCGCCCCACCCCGCCGGCCTCGGCGACCGCGTCGGCGACCAGGCCACCCATGTCCTTGAGATGGACGTGACCAGGCACGAACTGGGTGAAACTGTTGGCGATGGCGACGATCGGCTTGCCGAAATCGTCGTCGGTCATCCCGGTGGCCCGCCAGAGGGCCCGGGCGCCGGCCATCGTCCGACCGTGTGTGGAAGTCCTCGATCGCAGCTCAGGCATACCCATCAGCATGACACCATCGCCGCGCCAACCCTCCCTCGTATGCGCCGTGTCCCAACAGATGCACACCCAGCCCCCCAAGGCGCGCGCCGATCCGGCACTCTTGGAGACGTGCATATCCCCCCGGGCATGGTCGCTGTCGCGGCGCTCAGCGGGCTCGTCGCCGCTGCCGCCGCCGTGCTGCTGACCGTGACCGCCGGGCGGCGGGTGGGCCCACGTCGGCCGGCACACGTGCTGCTCGCGGTGGCCGCCGGGGTCGCCCTGCTCAGCCTGCTGGCCGGGGTGGTCGCCGCGCTCAGCGCCAACCACCACTGGGCCGCCGAGCAGGGGCAGCGCACGGGCTGGGCGACAGCTGTGGCGATCGGCACGACGGTGAGTGGGCTGGCCTTCGCCGCCGGCCTGCTCTGGTTGCCGGGTGTGGCCGCCACCGCGGCGGGCAGGGCCCGGCTCGCCCTGGACGGGTTGGTCGTGGCGGCGGCGCTGTGGTTCGTCGGCTGGGTGCTCTTCTCCGAGCCCACCCGTCTGCTCGGCATGGCCACCCCGATGGCCTGCCCGGCGATCCTGGTGGCCACGGTGAGTGCCGCGCTCGGAGCCGGCCTCGCCGCGACTGTCATCTTCCGGGCTGCGCTACGCCGGCGACTGACCGCGCTGGGCCTCGGCATCAGCGCGGTCACCTGCGGCGGGATGGGGCTCAGCGCCGGGCTCTGCCAGGCCGGGCCGACCATGGCGCTGACCGGTGCGGCGGTGCTCGCCGCCGGTCTGCTGGCCGTCGCGCTCGCCGCGCACTGGGCCGACCGGCCGGGGCGAGCCGAGGCCGACCTGATCAGTCGGGACGGCGAGTACGGGATCGCCCCGATGATCGCGATGACCGCCTCGGCGATACACCACCTCGCCCAGGACGGTCGCTTCACCGCGCCGGGCGTCGTGGCCGCCAGCGTGGAGGGCTTCGCCCTGGTGGCGCGGCAATACCTCACTCTTCGCGATGTCCGGGAGTACGCGGGCCGCCTGGTCGAGCGGGAGGCGCACTTTCGCGAGCTGGCACACACCGACCCGCTGACCGCACTGGGCAACCGGCGCGGGCTGCTGCGCGCACTGCACGCCGCCGCCGCGGCGGGCACTCCGTGCGTGCTGCTCGGTCTCGACCTGGACGGCTTCAAGAACGTCAACGACATGCGTGGCCACGACGTGGGCGACGCCGTGCTGGCCGAGGTGGGCCGGCGGCTCCGGAGCAACCTGCGCCCCGGCGACGTGGCCGCCCGACTGGGCGGCGACGAGTTCGCCGTCCTCATGCAGGGTCAGCCGGCCGAGGCGGACCGCGTCGCCGAGCGGCTGCTCGGGGTGCTCAACCGGCCGTACGACGAGCCGGAGGGGCCGGTCTTCCTGTCGGTGAGCATCGGGGTGGCCGGGTGGGCCGGCGAGCCGGACGTGGAGCTGCTGCTGCGCCACGCCGACCTGGCACTGCGCTACGCCAAGCAGCGCGGCAAGAACCGGATCGAACGCTACGACGCCGCGTACGACAAGTTGCTGCGCCGACGCACGACGGTGGAGCACGAGCTGCGGGGCGCCATCGAGCGCGACGAGCTGCGGCTGGCCTTCCAGCCGGTGGCGTCGCTGCCGTCGGTGCGGCCGGTCGGCGCGGAGGCGCTGCTGCGCTGGCACCACCCCGAGCTGGGCAACGTCGGTCCGGACGAGTTCATCCCGCTCGCCGAGGAGTGCGGCATGATCGCCCCGCTGGGGGCCTGGGTGCTGCACCAGGCCTGCTACCAGCTCTCCCGTTGGCTGGCGGACGGCCACGACGTCTGGGTGTCGGTGAACGTCTCCCCGCACGAGCTGCACGCCCCCGCGTACGTGGTCCAGGTCGCCGAGGCGCTGCGCGCCCACCACGTGCCGCCGCAGCGGCTGGTGTTGGAGGTCACCGAGCACGCGGTCGCCACCGACCTGGACGAGCTGATCCGGCGGCTGACCGCGCTGCGGTTGACCGGCGTGCGGATCGCGCTCGACGACTTCGGGGCCGGCTACTCGTCGCTGGGGCAGCTGCGCCGGCTGCCGATCGACATCCTGAAGATCGACCACAGCCTGGTGGCCGAGCACGAGCCGGTCCGGCCGGTCGACCAGGACGGCCCGGCCTTCGCCCCGATGGTCGACATCGTGATGCGGTTGGGCCACCAGTTGGGGCTGGAGGTGATCGCCGAGGGGGTGACCGCGCCGACCGAGTTGGCCGCGGTGGTGGCCGCCGGTTGTCGGTTCGGCCAGGGCGCACTCTTCGGCTGGGGGGTGCCGGCCGAGCACCTGGAAGCGATGCTGGAGGCGGCCACGTCACCGGGCGCGCGGTCCGCGTCACCGCCCGCGCCACGCCGGGTCCCGGGTGGGTACGCACAGGTCACGCCGCCTGCCGATGGCGCGTCGCCGGGCGACGCGCCGACGTCCGTTGACCAACATGTGGGAGCAGTTGACTCATCGCGTGAGATGCGTCAGGCTTAGCCGCATGTCGTCGTACCGGTCGCTGCGAGTACTTACCTGAGCGCACTCTCCCTGATTGAGAGTGCGCTGGCCCCGTGCATCTGCACGAGGGCCGTTTTTATTGCCATCGGAACCTGGCGAGGCGGGCCCCGCCCGTGTCGCATCGCTTGACTAGCCACCAGCCACTCCAGCCGAAGGCCAGAACCGCCATGACGAGACCCACGCCCGAGACCCTCGCCCACTCCGCCCGCCGAGCCCGCGCGGCCGCCGACCCGACAGTCGACGTCGACCCGGCCGCCGTGCGTCCCGCGGCCACCCCGGCCGCCCCGGCGGTACGGCCATCCGCTCCGGCCCAGGTCTCCGGGGCCGGCTCGCTCGTGCGGTCCCTCGAGGCGCTCGACGTCGACGTCGTCTTCGGCATTCCGGGCGGCGCGATCCTGCCGGCGTACGACCCGCTCTACGACTCCTCCGTCCGGCACATCCTGGTCCGGCACGAGCAGGGCGCGGGGCACGCGGCGACCGGGTACGCGCAGGCCACCGGCAAGGTCGGCGTGTGCATCGCCACCTCCGGGCCGGGCGCGACGAACCTGGTCACCCCGATCGCCGACGCGTACATGGACTCGGTGGCGATGGTGGCGATCACCGGGCAGGTGGCCCGACCGATGATCGGCACCGACGCCTTCCAGGAGGCGGACATCCAGGGGATCACCCTGCCGATCACGAAGCACAACTTCCTCGTCCAGAACGCCGAGGAGATCCCGCAGGTGCTGGCCGAGGCGTTCCACCTGGCCAGCAGCGGTCGGCCCGGCCCGGTGCTCGTCGACATCCCCAAGGACGTGCTCCAGGCACCGACCACCTTCACCTGGCCGCCCACCCTGGGCCTGCCCGGCTACCGGCCCACCCTGCACCCGCACGGCAAGCAGATCCGGGAGGCGGCCCGGCTGATTGCCGCCGCCCGCCGGCCGGTGCTCTACGTCGGTGGCGGGGTGCTCAAGGCCGGTGCCACGGACGGGCTGCGTGAACTGGCCGAGCTGACCGGCATCCCGGTCATCACCACGCTCATGGCGCTCGGCGCGTTCCCCGACTCGCATCGGCAGCACCTGGGCATGCCCGGCATGCACGGCACGGTCGCCGCGGTCTACGGCCTGCAGAAGTCGGATCTGATCGTCGCTCTCGGCGCGCGCTTCGACGACCGGGTCACCGGCAAGTTGGACTCGTTCGCCCCGGACGCGACGGTGGTCCACGCGGACATCGACCCCGCCGAGATCGGCAAGAACCGGCACGTGGACGTGCCGATCGTCGGGGACGCCAAGCACGTCATCGACGAGTTGATCGCCGCGGTGACAGTCGAGCGGTCAGCGGGGCGTACCACCGATCTGGGTGACTGGTGGACGCAGCTGGACGACCTGCGCAACCGCTACCCGCTCGGCTACGAGGAGCCGTCGGACGGCACGCTCTCGCCGCAGTACGTGATCAAGCGGCTGGGCGAGATCGTCGGCCCGGATGCGATCTTCGTGGCCGGGGTGGGCCAGCACCAGATGTGGGCGTCCCAGTTCATCTCCTACGAGAAGCCGTACACCTGGTTGAATTCCGGCGGCCTCGGCACCATGGGTTACGCGGTGCCGGCGGCGATGGGCGCCAAGGTCGGCAAGCCGGACACGGTGGTCTGGGCGGTCGACGGTGACGGCTGCTTCCAGATGACCAACCAGGAGTTGGCCACCTGCGCGTTGGAGGGCATCCCGGTCAAGATCGCCGTCATCAACAACGGCAATCTCGGCATGGTCCGGCAGTGGCAGACACTGTTCTACAACGAGCGCTACTCCAACACCGACCTCGGCACGCACAAGCACCGCATTCCCGACTTCGTCAAGCTCGCGGAGGCGCTGGGCTGCGTCGGGTTGCGCTGCGAGAATGCCGACGACGTGGACAAGACCATCGCCGCCGCCATGGAGATCAACGACGCTCCGGTCGTGATCGACTTCGTGGTCGGCAAGGATGCGATGGTCTGGCCGATGGTCGCCGCCGGCACCAGCAACGACGAGATCATGTTCGCCCGTGGCGTCCGCCCGACCTTCGACGAGGATGACATCTGACATGAGTGAGCACAGCGAACGAATCCTTGCCCAGGGTCGTGGCACCACCGAGCGAAGCGAGGCCGTGGCATGAGTGAGCTCAGCGAACGAATCAGCAAGCTCAGCCCTGTCAACGGTCGTGGCACGACCGAGCGAAGCGAGGGCGTGGCATGACCATGCACACCCTCTCCGTCCTCGTGGAGAACAAGCCCGGCGTGCTCGCCCGGGTCTCCGGCCTGTTCTCCCGGCGCGGGTTCAACATCGACAGTCTCGCCGTGGGCGAGACCGAGAACCCGGACGTCTCGCGGATCACCATCGTGGTCAACGCCGAGTCGTCGCCGCTGGAGCAGGTCACCAAGCAGCTCAACAAGCTGGTCAACGTGCTCAAGATCGTCGAGCTGGACCCGCAGGTCTCGGTCGCCCGGGAGTTGCTGCTGGTCAAGGTGCGCGCCGACCGGTCCGCCCGGTCCCAGGTGCTGGAGACCGTCAACCTGTTCCGCGCCCGGGTCGTCGACGTCGCACCGGACACGCTGACCATCGAGGCCACCGGCACCCCGGACAAGCTCGACGCGCTGCTGCGCGATCTCGAAGCCTTCGGCATCAAGGAAATGGTCCAGTCCGGGCTGGTGGCGATCGGGCGCGGCTCGCGTTCGATCACCGCAGGGCCCGCGCTGCGGGCCGCCTGACCGCCACCGGTCGGCCCCGGTGGGCCGTGACCGAACCCATCCGCACAGACCACGACGGGCCGTCCCGGCCGTCGTACGAAAGGGAAGTTCTCATGAGCGTTGAGGTGTACTACGACGACGATGCCGACCTCGGCCTGATCCAGGCCAGGAAGGTCGCGGTGATCGGCTACGGCAGCCAGGGTCACGCCCACGCGCTGTCGCTGCGTGACTCGGGCGTCGACGTGGTGATCGGTCTGCCGGAGGGCTCGAAGAGCCGTCCCAAGGCCGAGGAGCAGGGCTTCCGGGTTCTCACGCCGGCGCAGGCCTCCGCCGAGGCCGATGTGATCATGGTGCTCGCACCGGACACCGCGCAGCGTTCCATCTACACGGAGTCGATCGCCCCGCACCTCGCCCCGGGCAAGGCGATCTTCTTCGGCCACGGCTTCAACATCCGGTACGACCTGATCAAGCCGCCGGCCGAGGTGGACGTGGCGATGGTCGCGCCGAAGGGCCCCGGGCACCTGGTCCGCCGCCAGTACGCCGACGGCAAGGGCGTGCCCTGCCTCGTCGCCGTCGAGCAGGACGCCAGCGGCAACGCGTTCGCCCTCGCCCTCGCGTACGCCAAGGGCATCGGCGGCACCCGCGCCGGCGCGATCAAGACCACCTTCACCGAGGAGACCGAGACCGACCTCTTCGGCGAGCAGGCGGTGCTCTGCGGCGGTGCCTCGGCGCTGGTGCAGACCGGCTTCGAGGTGCTCACCGAGGCGGGCTACGCCCCGGAGGTCGCCTACTTCGAGTGCCTGCACGAGCTGAAGCTGATCGTCGACCTCATGTACGAGGGCGGCATCGCGAAGATGCGCTACAGCATCTCCGACACCGCCGAGTACGGCGACCTCTCCCGCGGCCACCGCATCATCGACTCCCGGGTCAAGGACGAGATGCGCAAGATCCTCAGTGAGATCCAGTCCGGCGAGTTCGCCCGCGAGTGGGTCGCCGAGGACGAGGCCGGCCGGCCCAACTTCACCAAGTGGCAGGCCGAGGGCGCGGCGCACCCGATCGAGGAGACCGGCAAGAAGCTGCGCGGCATGATGAGCTGGGTCGACCGCCCGATCACCGAGACCGCCTGACGGTCCGGACGACAACTCCTACCGGACCCGGGCCGGCGCTCTCCCCAGCGCCGCGCCCGGGCCGGCGGCTCTCCCCGCTGCGACCGGGCCGGCGCCTGTCCAGGCGCCCCCGTGCGCCCGAGTCCCGCGCCCGAGCCCGCGCCGAGATCCGCGCAACATCAGGGATGGTGGCCCCTCGGGGCCCGCAGGAGGCAGCTGTTTCCCTGATCTTGCGCGGATCTTGGCGTTTGTGGGCGCGCGGGCGGTCGACGCGCCCGTGCGCAACTACGTGCGGCGTTGGCGGCCGGCGTCTTGCGGGCGCGACCGTTTCGGTGAGGTGAACGGTCGATGTCCGTCGCTCGACCGGGCGTGTGAGGGCACTCACCCCACAGACCAGAACACGCCGCCCGGCCCGGCCCCTACGATCGCCTGTAGGTGCAGCAGCAGGCACCTGACGGCCACGGCACGGATCAGCGCAGGGCGCAGTGCGGCGCCCGGCCGCCGCGCCGATCGCAAACACGACCTCTACGAGGACCGATGAATCCTGTCGTACTGATCGCCGAAGAACTCGCCCCCGCCGCCATCGAGGTGCTCGCCCACGACTTCGACGTCCGGCACGTCGACGGCACCGACCGTCCGGCCCTGCTCTCGGCGCTCTCCGAGGCCCACGCCGTCATCGTGCGCAGCGCGACCCAGATCGACGCGGAGGCGGTCGCCGCCGCGCCGCGGCTCAAGGTGGTCGCCCGGGCGGGTGTCGGGCTGGACAACGTCGAGGTGCCGGCCGCCACCGCGCGGGGCGTGATGGTCGTCAACGCGCCCACCTCCAACATCGTCTCCGCCGCCGAGCAGGCCGTCGCGCTGCTGCTCGCCGTCGCCCGCAACACCGCGAGCGCCAGTGCCGCGCTCAAGGCGGGGGAGTGGAAGCGGTCGAAGTACACAGGCGTCGAGGTGCAGGGCAAGACCGTCGGCGTGGTCGGGCTCGGTCGCATCGGCGTGCTCTTCGCACAGCGCATCGCCGCGTTCGGCACCCGGCTGATCGCGTACGACCCGTACATCCAGCCGGCCCGTGCGGCGCAGCTCGGCGTCCGCCTGGTCGGTCTGGAGGAGCTGCTGCGGGAGAGCGACTTCATCTCCATCCACCTGCCGAAAACGCCGGAGACGGTGGGCCTGATCGGTGAGAAGGAGCTGGCGATCGTCAAGCCCGGCGTTCGCATCGTCAACGCCGCCCGTGGTGGCCTCGTCGACGAGCAGGCGCTCGCGAACGCCATCGCCGAGGGTCGGGTCGCCGGTGCCGGCATCGACGTGTACAGCAAGGAGCCGTGCACCTCCTCGCCGCTGTTCGCCTTCGACAACGTGGTGGCCACCCCGCACCTGGGCGCCTCCACCAACGAGGCGCAGGACAAGGCCGGTCTCGCCGTGGCCAAGAGCGTCAAGCTCGCGTTGCAGGGCGAGTTCGTGCCGGACGCGGTCAACGTGCAGGCCGGCGGCGTGGTCGCCGAGGACGTGCGCCCGCTGCTGCCGCTGGCCGAGAAGCTCGGCCGGGCGTTCACCGCGGTCGCCGGCGGCGTCGCCGCGAGCGTCACGGTCGAGGTCCGTGGCGAGATCGTCGCGCACGACGTGTCGGTGCTCAAGCTCGCCGCGACGAAGGGCCTGTTCAGCTCGGTCGTCGAGGAGCAGGTCACCTACGTCAACGCCCCGCACCTGGCCGCCGAGCGTGGCGTCGAGGTCGCCCTGGCGACCCTGGCCGAGACGGCCGAGCAGCCCACCCTGGTCACTGTACGGGGCGCCCTGCCGGACGGCCGGACGGTGAGTGTCTCCGGCACCGTCACCCACTCGGGTGCTCGCGACGTGCTCAAGCTGACCGAGGTGGACGGCTTCGACGTGGAGATCGGCGCCGAGGGCATCCTGCTCTTCCTGCGCTACGCGGACCGGCCCGGTGTCGTCGGCACGGTCGGCACCCTGCTCGGCGAGTCGGGCATCAACATCGCCGCCATGCAGGTGGCTCGGCGTGAGGCGGGCGGCGAGACGCTGATGACGCTCACCGTCGACCAGGCGCTCGGTGCCGACCTGCTCACCTCGGCCGCCGACTCGATCGGCGCCACCGCGGCCAGCGCCGCCGACCTTCGCGAGTAGTCCACGGCACGCGGCAGGGGGGCCCGGCGATCCGCTGGGCCCCTTCGTCGTACCCCGGGGTGGGGGCCGAACCCCGCACCGGGTCGATCAGCCGGCCCGCCGGGCCGGGCAGCCGATCAGCCGGCCCGCACCGCCGGGCAGCCGATCGGCCGGCCACCTGGGCGGCCGGTCAGTCGGGTCGATCAGCCGGGCAGTCGGGCCGGGGGCGGGTAGACCGAGCCGTCCTGCGGGTCGAAGAGCATCAGCCCGTGCTCGCCGGCCAACCGCTCGATGTCCAGTAGCACCTGGTCCGCGCAGGTCGGGTGCAGGTTCAGCTCGACATGGTCGTGGGCGGCGTGCAGTGGAGCCACCGCCCACGGGCTGTCCGCGCCGGGGTGGCGGTCCGGATAGGAGGCGGTGATCGCCCGGTAGAAGCCGACCACCCGCGGGTCCGGGTAACGGTCCACGTGTCGCCCCTGTCGGCAACCGTCGACCGCTGTCCGTACGTCCTCGGGCGTCGCCCCGTCCTCCAGGGCCCACACGCTCAGATCGAAACTCACGGCGGATAGCGTGCCATCCGCCGTTCACCATGTCGAAACTGCCTCACCGCCGGTCAACCGCCGAGGCCCGGGGTCTCCCGTCACGACGGTCCGGTGTAGAGACTCTTGCGTCGAGTTGCGTCGATTCGCTAGCGTACGTACTGCGGTTACTGGCCGAGTGCGAGGCGCCGGCCCGTCTTCGGGTGACGCGGTCGACGTCCGACCCGACCGGTCCGCACCCCTCGATTGTGCGAGCCACGCGCACTCGTCGCTGATCGGCCCCCACGGTCGTTGCCGAGAGCGTGGGGGCCGATCGCAAGCCCGACCGGTCGTCGACCACCGAGGCGGTGTGTCCGCCGGCAGCGGGCGACCGAGGTGCGAATCGGGCCGGAGCGCCGCGGTGAGACGGGCTCGATGCGGCGCTGGTGTGCCCAGCGCCGGTCTGCTTCGCGCTGGTGTGCTCAGCGACGGTGTGCGAAGAGCGCGCGATAGTCGGAGTTGCCGCGGAACCACGCCAGGCCGGTGGGGCCGGCGGCGTAGAGCGCGGTGGCGTAGCCGTCGGCGATCGTCAGGTCGGGGCCCACGACGGTGGCGGCGACGAGCTGGTTGGCCGGCTCGCCGGTGTGTGGGTCCACCACGTGCCCCTGCCGTCCGCTCACCCCGGAGGTGCCGATCGCGCCGGCGGTCATCTCCAGCACCAGTGGCGCGCGCTCGGCTGCGGTCGGGTGGTGCACGGCGACCCGCCAGGGCCCGCCGTGCGGTGCGTGGCCACGGACGACGAGGTCGGCCCCGGTGACGACGGCGTAGTCGTGGATGCCGGCGGCCCGAAGCCTCTGCGCGACGCGTTCCACCGCCCAGCCACCGAGCAGGCCCCCCGGGTCGAAGCCGCCGGGCACCGCCCAGGCGTCGAACCACCCGTCGGTGGCCGCGCGCATGGCCGCGCAGCGGTCCACCAGGTCGGCGAGCGGAGGGTACGAGTCAGGGCTGATCTCGCCCCGACGTAGCCGGGAGACCAGGCTCTCCGGCCGGTTGGGGCCGTAGGTGAGGTCGATGGCGCGCAGCTCCGCGACGCTGTCCCGCAGGGCCTCACCCACGCCCCGGCGGCCGAGCCACTCGGGGGCGTTGAGGAGCAGGGTGTATTCGGCGGTCGCCGTGCGGACGGTGTGCTGCACCGCGATCCGGCCCTCGGTGGCGCCGGCCGGGTCGATGCGGTGCCGGCGGCTGCCGAGGCGAAGGTCGGGCCGGCGGTTGCGGAACGCCGACGGGTCCGGCCAGCGGGTCCGCGGCTGCTCGTCGATGCGCATCGCACCTGCCCCCTCGCACTCGGCGCCGCGTCGTCGCGGCCAGTGGTGGACGGGCCCCCGCGACCCGCCGACCACCAGGGTAGGCAGCCCACATGATCGGCTCATGAATCCCAGCTGAGAGGCTGCTGTGCATTACGCCTTCCCAGATATTGGACGTAGCGTACCGGGAAGCGGGACGGCAACGTACCGTTGCCCAGAACGGAACCGTTGAGCAGAGGAGTGCGGTCGTGGCGCGGATCGCGGTGGTGGCCGGGGACGGCATCGGGCCCGAGGTGGTCGCGCAGGCCCGCAAGGTCCTCGACGCGGTGCTGCCCGACGTGCAGGCCACCGAGTACGACCTCGGCGCGGCCCGCTGGCACCGTACCGGAGAGGTCCTGCCCGACTCGGTGCTGACCGAGCTGGCCGGGCACGACGCGATCCTGCTCGGCGCGGTCGGTGACCCGACGGTCCCACCGGGTGTGCTCGAGCGGGGGCTGCTGCTCAAGCTCCGGTTCGCCTTCGACCAGTACGTCAACCTGCGTCCCTCCCGCCTCTGGCCCGGGGTCGCCGGCCCGCTGGGCAGCGTGAAGCCGGGCGAGGTCGACCTCGTGGTGGTGCGCGAGGGCACCGAGGGCCTCTACGCCGGGGCCGGTGGTTCGCTGCACCGGGACACCCCCGCCGAGGTCGCCACGGAGGAGAGCCTGAACACCCGGCACGGCGTGGAGCGGGTGATCCGCGACGCGTTCGCCCGCGCCGGCCGCCGCGAGCGGCGCAAGGTCACCCTCGTGCACAAGACCAACGTGCTCACCCACGCCGGCTCGCTCTGGTCGCGCACCTTCGACGTGGTCGCCGCCGAGCACCCGGACATCGCCACCGAGTACCAGCACGTCGACGCCGCCGCCATGTTCCTGGTCACCCAGCCGCAGCGCTACGACGTGGTGGTCACCGACAACCTGTTCGGCGACATCCTCACCGACATCGCCGCCGCCGTCACCGGTGGGATCGGGTTGGCGGCCAGTGGCTGCATCAACCCCGAGGGCGCGTACCCCTCGATGTTCGAGCCGGTGCACGGCTCCGCGCCGGACATCGCCGGGCGAGGCATCGCCGACCCGGTCGCCGCCGTGCTCTCCGCCGCGCTCCTGCTGGAGCAGCTCGGGCACGGCGAGTCCGCCGCCCGGGTCAACGCCGCGGTCGCCGCCGAGCTGGCCAGCCGTACTCCGGGTGTGGCGCTGCGTACCGAAGAGGTCGGCGACCGGCTCGCCGCCCACGCCGTAGCCTGACCGGCCCGGCATCGGCCTGGCCGGGCACCCTTTCCCGCCCGGGTGGCGTTACCCGCTGAACGACCGTTCGGGGTAAGTTTCTGGCACAGCCCATACGGTGTGCGGTCCCGCATGCCGTTGTCCCGCAGGGAGGTCAGCGCGATGAGCGGTGGTGACATGCTCGACTTCGAGATCCGTCCGAATCCCGCGCCGGTATCGGCCGCCGATCGGGCCGCCCTGCTGGCCAACCCCGGGTTCGGCCGCGTCTTCACCGACCACATGGTCACCGTGCGTTACGCCGAGGGCAAGGGTTGGTACGACGCCCGGGTGGAGGCGCGCGGCCCGATTCCGATGGACCCGGCCAGCGCGGTGCTGCACTACGCGCAGGAGATCTTCGAGGGGTTGAAGGCGTACCGGACGGCCGACGGTGGCGTGACGATGTTCCGGCCGGATGCCAACGCCGCCCGCTTCGTCACCTCGGCGCAGCGGATGGCGATGCCGGTGCTGCCGCCCGAGGTGTTCGTCGACTCGCTGCACAGGCTCATCGAGATCGACCGGGACTGGATCCCCACCGGCGCGGACGGCAGCCTCTACCTGCGGCCGTTCATGTTCGCCAGCGAGGTCTTCCTCGGCGTCCGCCCGGCCAACGAATACCTCTACATGGTGATCGCCTCGCCGGTCGAGTCGTACTTCAGCGGTGGGGTCAAGCCGGTCACCGTCTGGGTCTCACCCGACTACACCCGGGCCGCACCCGGTGGCACCGGCGCGGCCAAGTGCGGCGGCAACTACGCCGCGTCGCTGGCCGCCCAGGCCGAGGCGATCGAGGCCGGCTGCGACCAGGTCGTCTTCCTGGACGCGGTGGAGCGCCGGTTCGTGGACGAGTTGGGCGGCATGAACGTCTTCTTCGTCTACGACGACAACTCGATCGTCACCCCGCCGCTGACCGGCACGATCCTGCCGGGCATCACCCGCGACGCGGTCCTCACGCTGGCCGGGGCAGCCGGGCACCGGGTCGAGGAGCGGCCGGTCAGCTTCGCCGACTGGCAGGCCGACGCGGCCAGCGGACGCCTGAAGGAGGTGTTCGCCTGCGGCACCGCCGCGGTGGTCACCCCGATCGGTCAGGTCCGCTTCCCGGACGGCGAGTTCCTGGTCGGCGGCGGCGAGCCCGGCCGGGTCACCATGACCCTCCGTGAGCAGTTGATGGACATCCAGCGTGGTAAGACCGCCGACGAGTACGGCTGGGTGCAGCGCGTCCTCTGACCGACGTGGCTGGCCGGCCCGTCCCCACCGGACGGGCCGGCACAGTCGGCTGCGCCTGGGCGGGCTGCGCCTGGGCGGGCTGCGCCTCGGCGGGTTACGCCTCGGTCGGCTCGTCGAGCAGGTGGTCGCGGAGCGCGGCGAGCTGCTCGTCGGTCACCCCGGCGTGCCGCAGGTACGCCTCGATCGAGCCGTGCCCCTCGCGTAGTTCGTCGAGGAAGATCTGCATCGCCTCGGCGGGCGAGGCCAGGAACGGCGCCGGCACGTCCCCGCTGGTCGGGCTGGTGGCCTTCAGCCAGGCACTGAACCGGGCCGACGCCTCGGTGCTGAGCGCGTAGTCCGCCGTGATGTCCGCGTCGTCGACACCGAGCACGGCGAGGGTCAGCGCACAGACGATGCCGGTGCGGTCCTTGCCGGCGACGCAGTGCACCACCACCGGGGCGTTCGCGGAGTCGGCGATCAGCCCGACCGCCTCGGCCAGCCCGGCGGTGCCGGTCTGGGCCAGGTCGGCGTACCGGTCCGCGAGGTAACGGGCCAGGCTGGCACCCTCCTCGTGCGGTGTGCCCGCCCAGTCGTCGTGCTCCGGGTGGATGTTCCGGTAGGTCAGCCCCTGGTACGCCGGCACCCGGCCGTCCCGTTGCACCTCGCTGGGGCGGCGCAGGTCGATGACGGTGCGGATCCCGATCGCGGCGAACGCGTCCTGGTCCTGCTCGGTGAGGCGGTGCAGCGAGTCGGAACGGAAGAGCCGGCCCCGGCGTACGGGTCGGTCGCCGTGGCCGAGGTAGCCACCGACCTCCCGGAAGTTGAAGGTGGCGGGCAACGAGATCTGGCGGCTGTCGTCGATGGCGTCCACGTGCACACGGTAACGGCCGGCGGGGCCGCACCCCACCGGCCGTCGGGGCGAACAGTTACCGGGCCGTGCCCGGCGGGAGGGCGCCGTACGTCTCGTCGTAGTAGCCGCCCAACTGATCCCGGTAGCTCGGGTCGCTGTGGCTGCTCTCGTCGTACTCCGGGGCGGCCCTGATCTGGTCCCGGGTCCGGTCGACGGAAACGGTGCGCTGGTCGTGGTCGACCTGGTTGACGGTGCCGGCCGGCAGCATCACCTTCTTGCCGAAGATCCAGGGGCCGGTGTCCACCACCAGGTAGCTGCCGCCCACCTCGTGGCTGGCACTGTCGATCTTGCCGACTCCGCCGTCACTGGCCTCGACCTTGTAGCCGACCAGGTCGGCGTCGGCCACCCCGGCCTGGTCCCGGTACCGCCAGGGGTCGAACGTGCCGGTCGGCGCGCCGCCGGGCACGGCACCCTGGTCGCCGCCGCGCAGCGGGTCCGGCCCGGCGTGGGTGGCGTGCGGATCGATGCTGTCCATGCCGTTCACTCCTGACTGTCGCCGATCGTCTCGGCGTAGGCGGGTACGTCGTCCCCGCAGGAGCTACCCGGCCGTCGGGGGCCGGAAACGGCGGCGGGCCGAGGCTCGGCGGCGGGTCGCGGGCCGCGACGTGTGGCGGCGGGTCGCGGGCCGTGAGGTGTGGCGGCGGGTCGCGGGCCGCGAGATGCGGCGGCGGGCCGACGCCGCGAGGTGCGGTGTCGGCACGTCGGGGCGTACCTGCTCAGGCGAGGGCGGCCTCGGCGTCCAGGGTGACCGCCGCGGCGTGCACCACGGCGGAGATCCGCAGCGCCTCGTGCACCTGCTCGCGGGTGAGGCCGCCGGCCCGCAGCTTCTTCTCGTGCAACTCCAGGCACACGCCGCAGCCGGTGATCGCCGACACGGCGAGGCACCAGAGTTCGAAGTCGCCCTTGTCCACGCCGGGCCGCGCGATGATCTGCATCCGCAGACGGGCCGGCATCGAGGCGTACTGGTCGTCGCCGATGAGGTGCTTGGCCCGGTAGTAGACGTTGTTCATCGCCATGATCGCGGCGGCGCCCTTGGCCGCCTCGACACCCTCCCGCCCGAGGTGCCCAAGTGCCTCGGCCGCGATCTCCCGCAGCACCACCGGGTTGCGGGCGGCGACCGCACAGGCCAGCGCGGTGCCCCAGGTCTGCGTCGGGGTCAGTGTCGAGGTGCCGACCGTGGAGCCCAGGTTGAGCTTGATGTCCTTGGCGTACTCCGGCAGGGCCGCCTTGATCGCGTCCAGGCCCATGGTCAGACCCCGGCGCCGGCGAGGAGCGCGTTGGCGTCGAGGGTGCCGCCGCCCCTGTTCCAGTTGCACGGGCACAGCTCGTCGGTCTGCAGCGCGTCGAGCACCCGCAGCACCTCGGAGACGTCGAACGCCTTGTTGGCGTCCAGAGAGGCGCAGACGCTGAGTTCGTACTCGGGGAAGCGGTCACCGACAGTGAGCACTGGTCCTCCTTTCGGGCGGCACGGTGGCCGTAAACTGGATCTGTTCCAGATATTTTCGCATCGCTGTTTCGCCGGTTGGCAGCCTAGGGGCTGGTGGGGCCGAGCACCGATGGCGGGCTCCGGCTGCCCCCTTGCCGAATGCACCGTCCGTAGTGGTCCCGGTATGTGGATTGTTCTTCCCACATTCGGGGGCGGGTGGCAAAGTGGTGACCGTGAGCAACACCTCCCTGATTATTGCGACCTAGCGCGCCGGCTCTCCCCTCCGCCGAGCGCGCAGACCTCCCGCACCCGCGGGAGGTCTTTTTGTTGCTCAGAGAAAGGATCCTGATGACGTTCCAGGTCTACGACACGACCTTGCGCGACGGCGCCCAGCGCGAGGGGCTCACCTACTCGGTGGTCGACAAGCTGGCGGTGGCCCGGCTGCTCGACGAGTTCGGCGTCGGCTTCATCGAGGGCGGCTGGCCGGGCGCGGTGCCCAAGGACACCGAGTTCTTCCGCCGGGCGCGCACCGAGCTGGACCTGCGGCACGCCGTGCTCGTCGCGTTCGGCGCCACCCGCAAGGCCGGTGTCGCGGTCGCCGAAGACCCCCAGGTGCGCGCACTGCTGGACGCGCAGACCCCGGCGGTGGCGCTTGTCGCCAAGGCCGACACCCGGCACGTCGAGCGCGCGCTGCGCACCACCGGCGCGGAGAACCTGGCGATGATCCACGACACCGTCAGCCACCTCGTCCGGGAGGGCCGACGGGTCTTCGTCGACGGCGAACACTTCTTCGACGGCTACCGGCACGATCCCGCGTACGGCGCGGCCGTGGTGCAGACCGCGTTGGCCGCCGGCGCCGAGCGGATGGTGCTCTGCGACACCAACGGCGGCATGCTGCCGTCCCAGGTGACCGCCGTCGTCACCGACCTGACCGACCGGCTGGGGATCGACCCCGCGCTGCTCGGCATGCACGCCCAGAACGACACCTCCTGCGCGGTGGCCAACACGATCGCCGCCGTGGAGGCGGGCGTCCGCCACGTCCAGGGCACCGCCAACGGGTACGGCGAGCGTCCGGGCAACGCCGACATCTTCGCGGTCGCCGCCAACCTCCAACTCAAGCTCGGCATGCCGGTCCTACCGGAGGGCTGCCTGGCGCAGATGGTGCGGGTCTCGCACGCCATCGCCGAGATCGCCAACATCGCCCCCGACACCCACCAGGCGTACGCCGGGGCCGCCGCCTTCGCCCACAAGGCGGGGCTGCACGCGAGCGCGATCAAGGTCGACCCGTTGCTCTACAACCACGTGGACCCGTCGGTGGTGGGCAACGACATGCGGATCCTGATCACCGAGATGGCCGGCCGGGCCAGCGTCGAGCTCAAGAGTCGCGAGCTCGGTCTGGACCTGGCCGCCAGTCCGGAGGCACTGACCCGGGTCACCAAGCGGGTCAAGGAGCTGGAGGCCGGCGGCTGGTCCTTCGAGGCCGCGGACGCCTCCTTCGAGCTGCTGGTCCGCTCCGAGCTGCCGGAGGGCGGCCCGGCCCGACCGTTCACCCTGGAGTCGTACCGGGTGCTCGTCGAGCACCGCGAGGACGGTTCGGTGGTCTCCGAGGCGACCGTCAAGATCCGGGTACGTGGGGAGCGGGTGATCGCCACCGCCGAGGGCAACGGCCCGGTCAACGCGCTCGACGAGGCGCTGCGGGTGGGGCTCGCCCGGCACTACCCACAGCTGCGCGCCTTCGAGTTGGCCGACTACAAGGTCCGCATCCTCGAGGGCAGCCACGGCACCGGCGCGGTGACCCGGGTGCTGCTGGAGACCGCCGACGGCACCGGCCGCGACTGGACGACGGTAGGCGTACACCCCAACGTCGTCGAGGCCAGCTGGCACGCCCTGATCGACGCCCTCACCTACGGCCTGGCCCCCACCACGGTCTAACCACCCCACCCCACCCCACCCCACCCCACCCCACCCCCGCGATCTTGCACTTTGTGTCGCCGGTTTGCGGCTTCTGGCCTCTATGTCGAGGCAGAAAGTGCAAGATCGCGGGAGGTGGGGAGGGTGAGGGTCGTCAGGACGGGGCGGTGGTCGCTGCCGGGGAGGGTGAGCACCCGCACCGAGCGGACCGCGATGCGCCGGTCGACCAGCACGTGGTCGATGGTGACCGGTGGGATGAGGTCACCGTCGTACGGGCCCCAGGTGCCGACCAGGCCCTCGCCGGCGGCGTCGGCGGCGTCGACGTAACCGGTGCGCAGCAGGGCTCGCAGCGGGCCGTGGTCGAGGGTCGCGTTGAAGTCCCCGGCGAGGATCTGCAGGCCGCCGTCCGGAGTGGCAGGTGGCTGTGCGGCCAGGTCGGCACGCCAGGAACCGACCTGGTCGAGCGCATACGGCGCGGAGGGGTGCGCCGACTCGACCCGCACCGGGGGCGCGCCGGGGATGGTCACCGTTCCGTACGCCTGGGTGAAGCCCCAGCCGTTGAGGTTGTGCCGGAGGCCCACGTCGGTGAGCGGCCACCTTGAGTAGAGCCCGGAGCCGGGAGTGCCGACCTCCGCGTTGAGTTGGCGGTGCGGCAGCAGCCGGTCGAGGCCGAGCTGATCCAGGGCGGCCTGCGCGTCCGGCGTGAACTCCTGCACGGTGAGCACGTCCACCTCGTACCGCCGGACCAGCTCGACCAACGTCCGCGCGTCGCCCGTCCCGGCGAGCAGGTTGGCGGTGAGTAGCCGCACGGTCGGCCCGGCCGCCGCGGGCTGCGGAGCGGCCAACGCCCGGGTTGCGACGACGCCGAGCAGCGCCACCGCCGCCAGGGCCGCGACCGCCGCCGGCCACCATCGCCGCAGGGCGAGTGCGAGGGCCAGGGGCAGCACGCTGACACCTGCGATGTACGGCGTGAAGGCGAGCGCCTGCACCAACGGACCCCGGTCCAGGCCGAGCAGCCGCACGGCGGCCCAGAGGGCTGTCGGCGCGACAGTCAGCCAGCAGAGCACCGTGCCGAGCCGAGCGCCGCGGTACCACCTCGGCGTGGGCGTGGGTGTGGACCTGGTCGGACCGTCGACGATCATGACGGTGATCCTAGTGGGCGCTCCGAATGCAATTCGTGAATGGCAGCGCCTTCACATTTCACAGTTTATCTGACGGCTGGTCGACACCTCGACAAAGTGAGATCAACTATTGACGGCGGGCTTTTTGCGGTGCTACGTTCCATCTGGTTCAAGCGACGCCACTCTGAGTAGTAACTGCAGCTCAGATGGGATGTAGAACGTTCAGAAATCAACCTCACCGGTTGCCAGTGGGCTAGGTTTTCGGCACCCCAATGTCGTCGTCCGCCTATTTATGGGCAGTCATCCGTCCCGCCCCGCGGGTCGGTCGAATTCGCACGGTCATACAAGGGGGACCTGTCATGGAAAAATCCTTCCGACGTAAGGCGGCAGCGGTCACGTTCGCTGTCCTGGCGCTCACCCTGGCTGGCGGGGGGATCGCCATCGCCCAGCCGTCGGCGAAGGCGCCGCAGGCGGCCGTCAAGCCGACGGTCCGCGGCACGAGCAGCCAGCCGCCGGTCACCGCCGAGTCCGCACGCTCGGCGAAGGCCGCGCTGAAGGCCGGCGGGGTCACCACGATGGCGGCTGCCAACTGGTTCACCGTCGTCAACGCCAACGGCACCAAGGCGCGCGGCACCGGCACGGTGCTCAAGTACGGCACCGGCGAGTACGAGGTGCAGTTCGGCTACAACGTGTCGGCGGGGGCCTTCCTGGCCACCATCTCCCGATTCGACGCCTGCTGCATCCCGCCGGCCGGTGAGGTCGCGGTTGCCCCGCGGCTGAGCACGCCCAACGCGGTCTTCATCCAGACCCGCAACTCGGCGGGAGTGCCGGCCGACCTGGGCTTCACTCTGCTCACCCACACGCCCTGACCGAATCGACAACCCGGCCCCCGCGCTTCGTGCGCGGGGGCCGCTCGTTGTTCGCGCTGCCGCTCGTTGCCCGCGCTGCCGCTGACCCTCGGCGGCGGCACGGTTGAGGGTTCCTTGGTGGGCTCGTGCCGATCGTCGCGCTTCCGTGCGACTTGTCCCTGTTCCGGCCACTCCGGGCCCGTCCCGGCCGCACAATCCGACGTTTGCCAGGCCCTCGGCCAGGGAAGCAAGCACCGTGACGGACATCTCGGACACCCTGGCCAGCATGCCCAGCTCGGTCGATCCCGAGCCGACGGGCGTCGAGCTGGAACAGACCCTCTTCGAGGTCAAACGCGTGATCGTTGGGCAGGATCGGCTCGTCCAACGCCTGCTCACCGCACTGATCGCCAATGGGCACTGTCTCCTGGAGGGCGTACCCGGTGTGGCCAAGACCCTGGCCGCGCAGACCCTCGCGACCGTCGTCGGCGGCACCTTCTCCCGGATCCAGTTCACCCCGGACCTGGTCCCCTCCGACATCGTCGGTACCCGGATCTACCGGGCCTCGAAGGAGACCTTCGACATCGAACTGGGTCCGATCATGGCCAACCTGGTGCTGGCCGACGAGATCAACCGCGCCCCGGCCAAGGTGCAGTCGGCGCTGTTGGAGGCGATGGCGGAACGGCAGGTCTCCATCGGCGGGCGCAGTTGGCCGGTCCCGCAACCGTTCCTGGTGCTGGCCACCCAGAACCCGATCGAGTCCGAGGGGGTCTACCAGCTCCCGGAGGCGCAGCGGGACCGGTTCCTGATGAAGGTGGTGGTCGACTACCCCAGCGACGCCGACGAACTGGCCATCCTCTACCGGATGAGCACCGACCGGCCGAGCCCGCGTCCGGTGCTCGACGCGCAACGACTGCGGGACCTCCAGGCCCACGCCGAGCGGGTCTTCGTCCACCACGCGTTGGCCGAGTACGTGGTGCGGCTGATCCTCGCCACCCGTGACCCGGGCCGGTTCGGGCTGCCGGAGATCGCCCCGCTGTTGGCGTACGGTGCCAGCCCGCGGGCCACCCTCGGCCTGGTCGCGGCCGCTCGGGCCCAGGCGCTGCTGCGCGGCCGGGAGTACGTGCTGCCCGAGGACGTTCGTGACCTGGCCGTCGATGTCCTCGCCCACCGGCTGGTGCTCTCCTTCGACGCGGTGGCCGACGGGGTGTCGGCCGAGAGCGTGGTGCGGCGGTTGGTCGAGGCGGTGCCACCGCCCCGGTTGGCCACCGACCACCCGCAGCAGACGCCGGATCTGGCGGCGGCATGAGACGAGCGATCGTGGCGCCGGCCGGCCCGGGCCTGGCCGAGTTGGCCCCGGATCAGCGGGTACGTCGCCTGGAGCTGACCGTCACGCGTCGACTGAACGGCCTGCTGCACGGCCAGTACCGCGGGCTGTTGCCCGGACCGGGCAGTGAACCCGCGGGCAGCCGCGAGTACCGGCCGGGCGAGGACGAGGTCCGCCGGATGGACTGGGCGGTGACAGCCCGCACCGCCGTGCCGCACGTCCGGCAGGTCGACGCCGACCGGGAACTGACCACCTGGCTGCTCGTCGACGGCAGCGCCAGCATGGAGTTCGGCACCGCCGAGCTGGACAAGCGGGAGTTGGCCGTGGCCGCGGTCGCGGCGATCGGTTTCCTGACCGCGGGCGTCGGCAACCGCCTCGGCGCCCAGGTGCTGCGGGTCGACGGGGTACGCCGCTTTCCGGCCCGCAGCGGGCGTACCCATCTGCTCGCTCTGCTGCGCACGTTGCTCGCCGCCCCGCGACCCACCGCGCCCGGCGACCGGCCGGGGTGGGGGTCGGCGAGGCCGCCGGACCTGGCCGACGGGCTCGACGCGTTGCACCGGGTCGCCAACCGGCGTGGTCTGGTCGTGGTGGTCTCCGACTTCCTCGACGGCCTGCCCGACGACCCCGGCCAGCCGGCGCCGTGGGAACGGACCCTGCGCCGCCTCGCCGCCCGACACCAGGTGCTGGCGATCGAGGTCACCGACCCACGTGAGCTGGAGTTACCGGACGTCGGCCTGATCACGCTCATGGACCCGGAGACCGGTCGTCGCCGCGAGGTGTGCACATCGGACCGTCGGCTGCGCGAGCGGTACGCCGAGGCCGCCGCCGCCCAGCGCGACCAGATCCACGGGTCGTTGCGCCGCAGCGGAGCCACCCACCTGCCCCTGCGCACCGACGGGGACTGGTGCGCGGACATCGTCCGGCACGTGCGGGCCCAGCGTCGGCTGGCCGCCGCGCCGGTCGGCCCGGCACGGGGAGGTGTCGCGTGACCTGGCAGTCGCCGCTGCGACTCTGGCTGCTGCTCGGCGTACTCGCTCTCGTCGGCGTGTACCTGCTGATGCAACGGGGGCGCAGCCGGTACGCGGTCCGCTTCACCAACCTGCGACTGCTGGACCGGGTGGCGCCGGAGCGGCCCGCCTGGCGTCGGCACGTACCGGCCGGGCTCTTCCTGGCGATGCTGGCCCTGCTGGTGGTCGGGTTCGCCCGTCCCAGCGCCGAGGTTCGGGTGCCCCGGGAGCGGGCCACGGTGATGGTGGCGGTGGACGTGTCCACGTCGATGCTCGCCACCGACGTGGACCCGGACCGGTTGGCCGCGGCGAAGGAGGCCGCCCGACGGTTCGTCGAGGGCCTGCCCGACGAGTTCAACGTGGGTCTTGTCGCGTTCGCCGGCAGCGCGGCCGTGCTGGTGCCACCCGGCACCGACCGGGACGCCCTCGACGAGGGGATCGACCGGCTCGCCGAGGGCATCACCGGTGTCCAGGGCACCGCGATCGGCGAGGCCATCAACACCTCCCTCGGCGCGGTCAAGAGCCTGGACAGCGAGGCCGCGAAGGAGACCCCACCGGCCCGGATCATCCTGCTCTCCGACGGCGCCAACACCTCCGGAATGGACCCGATGGAGGCGGCCGCCGAGGCGGTGAAGGCGGAGGTGCCGGTGCACTCGATCTCCTTCGGGACGCCGTCGGGGTTCGTCGACCGCGGTGGACGGCCCATCCAGGTGCCGGTCGACGGCCAGACCCTCAAGGCGGTCGCCGAGGAGACCGGCGGCATCTTCCACGAGGCCAGCACCACCGACGAGCTGCGGGCCGTCTACGACGACATCGGCAGCTCGGTCGGCTACCGCACCGAGCGGCAGGACGTCTCGGCCCGGTTCATCGGCCTCGGACTGGTGTTCGCGATGGGCGCCGCGGCCGGTTCGATGCGCTGGTTCTCCCGCCTGCCCTGACCGCCGCGCACCACAGCTGTCGACCGTGAGGAGTACGCATGGCAGTACAGACCGGACTGGGCGAACCGCGCGGTCCCTGGTTCATCTCACCGCAACTCGACCCGGACGGGCGCGGGTGGTGGGACACGCCCGAGCGTGACCCGGGTGAGCGCAGGCCGCGACGGCTGCTCGCCGCACTGGCCGTGGTGGCGCTCTCCGCCGTCTCGGGGGCCGTCGCCGGCGGCGTGGTGGCCGCCCGGGACGGGGCTGGCGGCCCGGCCGCGGCGTCCGCCGCCCCGGTGTCGGCCGAGCTGGTCACCGCGGCCGAACGGACCGTGCCCGGGGTGGTGTCGGTGTTGGCCGGCGGTACGTCGGCCGGGTCCGCGACCGGCTCGGGCTTCGCGGTGGACGACCAGCAGCACCTGATCACCAACGATCACATCCTGGCCAAGGGCGGTGGCGGGCCGGTGACTGTGGAGTTGCCAGACGGCCGCCGGTTCGCCGCCGACGTAATCGGGCGGGAGCCTCGCAGCGACCTGGCGGTGCTGAAGGTGCCGGCCGCGGCCGGTCTCACCCCACTGCCCCTGGCCAAGCCGGGCGCGACCCGGGTCGGCGAGCCGGTGCTCGCGGTGGGTTCACCACTCGGCCTGGCCGGAACGGTCACCGCGGGCATCGTCAGCGCGCTGGACCGCCAGGTGCGGCTGGGCAACAACCGGCACCGCGCGGTGCAGACCGACGCGTCCATCAACCCTGGCAATTCGGGTGGACCACTGGTCAACGCCCGGGGGGAGGTGGTCGGAGTGAACACCGCCATCGCGACGATCGACGGGAACGGTTCGATCGGCATCGGGTTCGCCATCCCGATCGACCAGGTGCAGCAGACGGCCGACACGATCATCGGCAAGGGCGGCTGACCTGCCCAGACAGCCTGGCGGCGCGCTGCCAGTGTCAGATATCCGGCGTGACGGCATCGGGCCATGGAAATATTACTGTCGGTATGGATACTGGCGGAGGTGGAGCGTCCTCTTCTCGCGGTCCTCCTGCTGGTGGGCCTGGTCATCGGATGTGCGGTGGGGTCGGCGTACGCCCGGGCACGACGCGGGTGGACCGACTACCAGACCGTCCGGAAATCGGTGCCGGGCGCCCGTCGAGGCGCCTGGTCGCTGATCCGCGGGGTCGCCGTGAAGGCCGGCGTGATCGCGCTGCTGCTCTTCGGTGCGGTGGCGTACGCGGCGGTCGGCTCCGACGAGGAGACGGCGGGGCCGGCGCCCGGCGAGTCCCCGACGCAGAGTGAGACCCCGCGCCGATGACCCCTGCTGAGTCCCCACGGGTTAGCCTCGGGGCGTGGACGACGGACTGCGGGTGACCGATCGGTGGGTCGTCCCCGCCGGGGAGCTGCGGGAGCGCTTCTCCCGCTCGTCGGGGCCGGGTGGGCAGGGTGTGAACACCGCCGACTCCCGGGTCGAGTTGAGTTACGACCTGGCCAACTCGCCGGCCGTGCCCGAGTGGCTGCGGTCCCGGGCGCTGGCCCGGCTGGCCAACCGTCTGGTCGACGGGGTGCTGACCATCGCCGCCAGTGAGCATCGAGCCCAGCTGGCCAATCGGGAGGCGGCCCGCGAGCGGATGACCGCGCTGCTGCGGGAGGCCGCCGCACCCCCACCGCCGGCCCGGCGGGCGACCCGCCCGTCCCGTGGGGCCAAGGAGCGCCGGCTGGCCGAGAAGAAGCGCCAGTCCCAGCGCAAGCGGGACCGCCGCGCCGACGACGACTAGGGCGTGTGTCGAGCGGGGTTGTCGGGTACGCGGCTGGCCCCGCCGTGGACGTCAGCCAGTGAAGCTCCAGGCCTGGTTCTGGCCGCCGATGCACTCCCACTGCTGCACGAAGGCGCCGGGCGCAGGGGCCGTCAGGGCGGAGTTGGCCGCATCGAGGCACTTGTCGCTGTGCCCGACCCGCAGCTCCCACTTGTCATCGGCGCGACGCTGTAGGTGCCAGGTCTGGTTCGGCCGCCAGCCGCAGGTCTCCAGCACCAGACCAGCCCCATTTCCCGTCGCGGCGTCGCGTACGCTCAGGCACCGCCGGCCGGCGGCGTCCCTGAGCTGGAAGGCATTCTGGTAAGCGACCTTCCCGCCTCGGCGGAGGAAGAAGAATCGCTGACTCGGCCTGTTTGTATCGGGTTGCACCTTCATGTCCGTCACGTCGACGGCGAGGTCGTTTCGGCCCGAATAGACGCTGTGGAGTCGTTCGAGTTCGCCGAATTGCACAAATGGCACGGTTGTGGTCTCGCCCCGCTTCGAAACGGTGGCCACCCATCGGGTGGCGGCGCTCTCGTTGAACTTCCTGTGCGTCTCGCGGACCTGGGGCGCGACGCAGCGATGGTCTTGGGGCGTCGCCTCCCGCCACACGAACCCCTGCTGACAGGTGTCGGGCCCGAACGTCCGGTCGGCGGGGTTGCGAAACTGATTGGGGTTTCCGTTGTCCAGCTTCACAGATTGTCGGGTCTTCGGGTCCACGCAGACGTGGTCGCCCGGCGTCGCCTCCCGCCACACGTTTCCCTGAGTGCAGGTGGAGGGCCCGAAGGGGCCGAATGCCCCGGCCGCCCCATAAGGCACGGGACTGGCGAACGCCGCAGTCGCGGAAAGGGGCGTCCCGGATGCCGTCACACCGATCGTCAGAAGACCGGCAAGGAACAGTAGTGGTCGCGCACCGGTAATCACGATAATCAAGCTAACACGAGACGAGGAATCATCGATGAGAAATCCTATCCCCATCAATCACATTGGCGATTCTGCCGGGAAGCTGAGTCGATCGCGGCCCGGCGCGGGGAGCACGCGGCCCTGCCCTTCGGTGGCTCGACGGCCGTCGTCGTTCGGACCCTCGGTGACAAAATGTGGAATCTGTCAGCCAGATGTCGTACGGTGGGTGGGTCATCCAGCGAGAGGAACCCCCATGGACACCCGCTCCCTCGGCACCACCGGGCCCACCGTCTCCGCCCTCGGGCTCGGCCTGATGGGCATGTCCGACTTCTACGGCGAAGCCGACGAGGCCGAGAGCATCGCCACCATCCACGCCGCCCTGGACGCCGGCATCACCCTGCTGGACACCGGCGACTTCTACGGCATGGGCCACAACGAGATGCTGCTGCGCGACGCGCTGCGCGGTCGCAACCGGGACAACGCGGTGATCAGCGTCAAGTTCGGTGCGCTTCGCGACGTCGCGGGCGGCTGGAACGGCAACGACGTCCGGCCGGTCGCGATCAAGAACTTCCTGGCGTACACGCTGCGCCGGCTCGGCACCGACCACGTGGACGTCTACCGGCCCGCCCGACTCTCCCCCGACGTCCCGGTGGAGGAGGTGGTGGGCACCCTGGCCGAGCTGGTCAAGGCCGGTCACGTCCGGCACATCGGCCTGTCCGAGGTGAACGCGCAGACGCTGCGCCGGGCACACGCCGTGCACCCGATCAGCGACCTCCAGATCGAGTACTCCCTGATCTCCCGCGACCCGGAGGCCGCGATCCTGCCGACGGCCCGCGAGCTGGGCGTGGGGATCACCGCGTACGGGGTGCTCTCCCGCGGGCTGATCAGTGGCCACTGGCAGCCCGGGCAGCAGACCACCGGTACGGACTTCCGCAGTCACCTGCCCCGGTTCGCCGGCGCGAACCTGGACCGCAACCTCGCCCTGGTGGACGCGCTGCGTGCCATCGCCGAGGCGCGCGGCGTGACCGTGGCGCAGATCGCCATCGCCTGGGTGCTGTCCCGCGGCGCGACAATCGTCCCGGTGATCGGCGCCCGCACCCGGGAGCGGCTCACCGAGGCGCTGGGCGCCGCGACCGTCACCCTGACCGAGGGGGACCTGGCCGCCATCGAATCCGCCGTCCCGGCCGGCGCGGCGGCCGGAACCCGTTACGACGAGGCGCAGATGGCCTTCCTGGACAGCGAGCGCCCATGACCGCGGGCCGTGGCGCGACCGCCGGTCCGGGGGCCGCGCCACGGTTGCCGGCGCGGTCAGGGAGGCTGGCCTGATGAGCGACGCCACCGCCCTGACCGCCGACCGCATCCTCGACACCGCCGAGGAGGTGCTGCGCCGGTACGGGCCGGCGAAGGCCACCGTGCTGGACGTCGCACGTGCGCTGGGCGTCAGCCACGGCAGCGTCTACCGGCACTTCGCCAGCAAGGCCGCCCTGCGCGAGGCGGTCGCCGAACGCTGGCTGGCCCGGGTCTCCACCCCACTGATCGACGTGGGCGCCGGCCCCGAGCCGGCCGCGCAGCGGCTGCGTCGGTGGCTGGCCGAGCTGAGCGGCACCAAACGCCGGATGGCCCGGGAGGACCCGGAGCTGTTCGACAACTTCCACCAGCTCGCCACGCTCTCCGAGGGCGCCGTCGCCAACCACCTGGAGGTGCTCGCCGGTCAGCTCAGCCTGATCGTCGCGGACGGTGTGGCGACCGGAGAGTTCAGCGTGCCCGACGCGGCGGTGGCCGGGCGGGCGCTGCTGCAGGCCACCGCCCGGTTCCACCACCCGGCACACCGCACCGAGTGGACCGAGCCCGGGCTCGACGACGACCTGACGGCCGTTGTCGACCTGCTCGTCGATGGTCTGCGTACCCGCACGGCCGGCTGAGCCGACCCCCCCCCGATCAGCCCGGGACGGCGGCGAGCAGTCGGTCGCGCAGCACGGCGGCGCGCTCGGCGAACCCGCGCTGCGCGGCGGCGTACTCCGCCCGCCCGTCGGCGGTCTCCACCCGCACCGCCGGGTAACCCAGCGCCGCCAGGTCGTACGGGCTGGCCCGCATGTCCAGGGTGCGGATCTCCCGAGCCAGCTCGAAGCAGTCCGCGACCAGCTCGGACGGCACCAGCGGCGACAACTTGTACGCCCACTTGTACAGATCCATGTTGGCGTGCAGGCAGCCCGGCTGGTCGAGTGCGTGCTGCGTCTCCCGCGTCGGGGTGAGCAGATTCAACGAGCGGGCCGGCGGCGTGAAGAACCGGAACGCGTCGAAGTGGCTGCACCGCACGCCCCGCTCCTCCACCACCGCGGCGGTCCGTTCCGGGGTCAGCCGCAGCGGCCAGGCGTTGTGCCGCACCTCCTCGTGGGTCTGCCGGTAGACCATCGCCCACTCGTGCATCCCGAAGCAGCCGAAGTGTGGCGCCCGCCCGGCGGTGGCCGCCAGCAGGGAGCGGATCCAGGCGATCGACTCGCCGCGCCGCGCGCGTACCCCATCGGTGTCGAGGGTGACCCCGGCGGTGGTGGCGCGGTAGTCCCGGCCGAACTCGGCCGGATCGGCATCGCGCAGCTTGACCCCGGCGCCCGGATGCCAGCGACGGAGCTGGGCCGGGCGGTGCGAGTAGTAGGTGAACAGGAAGTCGGCCACCGGATGCCGCTCACCGCGCCGCCGGCGGGCCAGGTGCGGGGTCAACCAGACGTCCACCCGCTCCTCGTGGGTGCGCCGGCGGGCGTGCCACGCCGCCGCGTCGAGCACGGCGGGGGCGAGGGCGGCGGTCACGCACCCCAGGGTACGACCGCCGCCCGCGCACCCGGTCAGGGCATGTGCACCCGCACGCCGGCGGAGAACACCCCGCTGCGCAGCTCCAACTGCTGGGGCGGGTCCCGTCCGTCGACGGTGAACACCAGCGGCAGCACCATCCGACTGCCCGCGGCCAACGGGTCGGCGAAGATGTCCCGACCCAGGTTGGCCGCCCGGGTGGCCGACTCGTCGGTGCTCACCCAGCGCCCGCCGGGCAGGTACGCCCGTTGCAGCTGGCCGTGCCAGGGCTGGTGGTCACCGGTGACGTTACGCACACCCACGGTGGCCTGACAGCGTCGGCCGCTGGCCGGGGCGGCACCGCCGCCGTCGGCCTTCCCTGGTGTGCCGCAGGACATCCGGTACACGGTGAACTCGAACGCCGACTCGCGAAGTGGCACACCCACCGGCCCGGTGACCCCGGTCCCCGTCCACGCGCCGCTGGTGGGCTGCTTCTGCGTGTCGATCGCCGAGACCCGCCGGGTCGCCGTCCAACCCGCGGTGCCGATGACGCCCGCGAGGACCACCACGGCCGCACCCACCACCAACCAGACCGGCGGGGTACGCCGACGCCGCGGCGCACTCGGGGCTGCCGGGCGCGGATAGATCGTCCCGCGACCACCGTCGGACCCGCCCCCGCTGGCCAGTGCGGCAGCCGTGACCCGCCCCGCGCGCCGACGTCGCCACACCCAGGCCAGGGCGGCGCTGACCAGCAGCAGGACCGCCAGGCCGGCGAGCAGCACCGGGTACCGGCGCCAGGGCGGTGCCTCGGTGACCTCGGCCGCCGGTGCCGCCGCCGCCTTCCAGGTGGCCGTGGCGCAGTCGTACGGCCGGGTGCCGTCACTGGTGAACGCGCAGGCCGGCGCGGTCAGCGGCTGACCGGGCGCGGTCGCGGCGAGCGCGGTGCCCAGCGTGGTGCTGCTGTGCGCCGGCAGCCTCAACCGCCAGGTCACCTCGGTGGTCGACCCGCCAGCTCGGGTGGACCGGCCGCCGGCGCTGATCGCGGTCGGCGACGACCCGGCCGGCAGCTCCTGGCGCACGGTGGTGTCCACAGGTGCGTTGCCCACGTTGCGCACCTGGATCCGGTACCTCGGTGCGGGGCTGGTCTCCGGCGCGACCGCCACCGTGACCTGCTGCGGGGGCGCCGACGCCGGTGCCCGGGACGGCGGCCCCATCGCCGGTGGCGCCGACGGCGGGGTGGGCTCGACGGCCATCCGCGCGAGCACCGCGACCGGTGGCCGCGTGGTCGTCGCCGGGGCGACCGTCGCCCCGGCCGCGACCCCGGCCGTCGCCCCGGTCGGCACGGCGCTCGGTCGAGTCGCGACGCCCGGTGGTGGTGTCAGCGTGGCTGCTGGCACCTGCGCGGGTGCTGGGGCCTGCGCGGGCGCTGGGGCCCGCGCGGCGGATGGTGCTCGCCCGGCCACTGGCACTGGCGCGGCGGATGGTGGTGGCGCGGCCGGTGGTCGGGGCGCGGCCGGTGGTGCGTGCGCGGGCGGCGCCTCCGGGGCCACCGCCGGCAGGGCCGGCACGGCGGCGAGGATGCCGAGGCAGTGGACGAACACTGCGAGGGCTCTGTGGTGTCGTGTCGATGCAGGCATACGAACGAACCTCCGGAGCCGACGCTAGGGGCGAGCCGCCTCCGGGCGGGTACGAAGTCGGGAACCCCGCCCCGGTCACCTCCCGCACCGGTAGGCTGCCGCCCGCTGACGGGTTGAGCACACCCCACGGCCGGTCCTGGCCGGTGGGGGTGTCGGCGGGGCTAGATTGGCCGGGTGCGTATCGCTCGTTTCGCCCATGCCAAGGGAATGTCGTTCGGTGCCGTCGAAGGTGAAGCGGGGGCCGGGCCGGAGGGCCTGACCATCGCCGAGATCGAGGGCCACCCGTTCGGCAAACTCTCCTTCAGCGGGGCCCGGTGGGCCCTCTCCGACGTTCGGCTGCTCTCGCCGATCCTGCCCAGCAAGGTGGTCTGTGTCGGTCGCAACTACGCCGACCACGCCGCCGAACTCGGCAACGAGGTGCCCAAGGAGCCGCTGCTCTTCCTCAAGCCGTCCACCTCGGTGATCGGCCCCCGGGACGCCATCCGCCTGCCGATCTTCTCCAAGCAGGTCGAGCACGAGGCGGAGCTGGCGGTCGTGATCGGTGCGCCGGGCGCGCGCCGTGCCGACCGGGCCGCCGCCGAGCGCGCCATCTTCGGCTACACCTGCGCCAACGACGTCACCGCTCGGGATCTCCAGCGCTCCGACGGGCAGTGGACCCGGGCCAAGGGCTTCGACTCGTTCTGCCCGATCGGCCCGTGGATCACCACCGGTCTGGACGTCTCCGACCTGGAGATCCGCTGTGAGGTGGGTCGCAACCCGGAGGAGATGGAGGTACGCCAACTCGGCCGCACGAAGGACATGGTCTTCGACGTGCCGGGCCTCGTGTCGTACATCTCGCACGTGATGACCCTGCTGCCCGGTGACGTCGTCCTCACCGGCACTCCGGCAGGGGTTAGCCCGCTTGCCGAGGGGGATACGGTCACCGTGCGAATCGAGGGCATCGGCGAGCTCAGCAACCCGGTGGTTCCGGTCGCCTGATCGGCCGGATGCCCCTGTTTCCGCAGCTCACGGGCGGTTCGGGGGGATCCGATTTGGCCTGCCGGCACCGGGAGGGTAAAGTTCACTCCCGGCGCCGCAAGGGGCCAATGGGGTATGGGGTAATTGGCAGCCCGACTGATTCTGGTTCAGTTAGTCTAGGTTCGAGTCCTGGTACCCCAGCGCTACCGGAGTTCGCGAGAATTCCGGACGCTGGATTCTGACGGAGTTCGACTCCGCCCCCTCGGGGGCGGAGAGTGGTCTCCGGCAGAGTTTCAGCTCCTCCGCCCGCAGGGGTGGGGGAGCGAAAAGTGGTTCTGGCCCCGTCGTCTAGCGGCCCAGGACGCCGCCCTCTCAAGGCGGTAGCGCCGGTTCGAATCCGGTCGGGGCTACATCGTGCACAGCCCGTCTCACCTGGTGAGGCGGGCTGTTTCGTTGTCTGTGCCGGAGCTGCCCCGGGGGTCGTGCCGGAGCTGCCGTGAGGGGCCGTGCCGCGCTGCCATGGCCTCCGTGCCGCGCCGCCGCGGGTCCTGCACCCCGCGCTCGCCCCAACCGGCGGTGCCGCTAGACTACAGCCGCACCGCTCGCGAGGGCGGTGAACAGGAAAGTTCTGGCCCCGTCGTCTAGCGGCCCAGGACGCCGCCCTCTCAAGGCGGTAGCGCCGGTTCGAATCCGGTCGGGGCTACACCCAAAGGCTCATCTCGCTCCGCGAGGTGAGCCTTTCCCGTTCCCGGCTCACACGCCTAAATCCCCCCGTTGATCATGGAGTTATAGCCACTGGCCTCGGCGTGTCGCGACCATAACTCCATGATCAACGCAACTGGGGTGGGGGAGAGGGGAGAGAGCGGGGCGGCGGGGGTTAGAGGCCGGACAGGCGTTGGCCGGCTCTTACTACGGCCATGGCGTGGCGTTCGCCGGGGCGGCGGCCCAGGCGCTCGATCGGGCCGGAGATGCTGACCGAGGCGATCACGCGGCCGGTGCGGTCACGGATCGGGGCGGAGACGCTCGCCACACCGGCCTCCCGTTCGGCGACGCTCTGCGCCCAGCCACGGCGGCGTACCTCGGCGAGGGTGCGCCCGGTGAACTTACTGCGCGGCAGCAGCGGCATCACCGCCTCCGGTGGCTCCCAGGCGAGCAGGATCTGGGCCGCGGAGCCGGCGGTCATCGGCAGCACCGACCCGACCGGGACGGTGTCCCGCAGGCCGCTGGCGCGTTCCGCCGCCGCCACGCAGATCCGCTCGTCGGCGCGGCGCAGATACAGCTGGGCGCTCTCCCCGGTGGCGTCCCGCAGTGCGGCGAGCAGGGGCTCGGCGGCGGTCAGCAGCACGTCCGGTGCGGCGTTCGCCAGCTCGCCCAGACGAGGCCCGGGGCGCCACCTGCCCTGGGTGTCCCGGACCAGCATCCGGTGTATCTCCAGGGCCTGGGCCAGCCGATGTGCGGTGGCTCGGGGCAGCTTGGTGCGATCAACGAGTTCGGCCAGGCTGGCGCCGTCGACGCAGGCGGCCAGGATGACCACCGCCTTGTCGAGAACGCCGACACCGCTCATACTGTGTCCCACAAGCCGAAACTTACCTCCCAGAATTTAGGATGTCCAGATGGTGGGAGTCACTCCTGAGCCGAGGACCCTGGCCGAGAAGGTCTGGGACGCACACGTCGTACGATCCGCCGCTGGTGAGCCGGATCTGCTCTTCATCGACCTGCACCTGCTGCACGAGGTGACCAGCCCGCAGGCGTTCGACGGGTTGCGTCTCGCCGGGCGCCGGGTGCGTCGTACCGACCTGACCCTCGCGACCGAGGACCACAACACCCCGACCGGGTACGCCGACCCGGCGTTTCGCCTCCGCCGTGGTGACCTGCTCACCATCGAGGACCCCACGTCGCGTACGCAGATCGAGACGCTGCGCCGCAACTGCGCCGAGTTCGGGGTGCGGCTGCACCCGCTCGGTGACGACAACCAGGGCATCGTGCACGTGATCGGCCCGCAGCTCGGTGTCACCCAGCCGGGCATGACGATCGTCTGTGGCGACTCACACACCGCCACCCACGGCGCGTTCGGCGCGCTCGCCTTCGGCATCGGCACCAGCGAGGTGGAGCACGTGCTGGCCACCCAGACGCTGCCGCAGAGCCGACCGAAGACGATGGCCGTGAACGTGACCGGCCGCCTCGCCCCCGGCGTCACCGCCAAGGACCTGGTGCTCGCGCTGATCACCCAGGTCGGCACCGGTGGGGGGCGCGGGCACATCGTCGAGTACCGCGGCGAGGCGATCCGGGCCCTCTCCATGGAGGGGCGGATGACCATCGCCAACATGTCCATCGAGTGGGGTGCCAAGGCCGGCATGATCGCGCCGGACGAGACCACCTTCGCGTACCTCAAGGGTCGACCGAACGCGCCGCAGGGCGCGGACTGGGACGCGGCGCTGGCGTGGTGGCGGACGCTGCCCACCGACGACGGCGCGAGCTTCGACGCCGAGGTGACCCTGGACGCCAGCCGGATCACCCCGTTCGTCACCTGGGGCACCAACCCCGGGCAGGGGGCGCCGCTGAGCGCGCCCGTGCCGGACCCGGAGGAGTTCACCACCGACTCGGAGCGCGCCGCCGCTCGCCGTGCCCTGGAATACATGGACCTGCGCCCCGGCACCCCGCTGCGGGAGCTGCCCATCGACGTGGTCTTCGTGGGCTCCTGCACCAACGGTCGGCTCGAGGATCTGCGGGCCGCCGCCGACGTGCTGCGGGGGCACCAGGTCGCCGACGGCGTCCGGATGCTCGTGGTGCCCGGTTCCGCCGCCGTGCGGGAGGCCGCCGAGGTCGAGGGGCTGGACAAGGTCTTCACCGACGCCGGGGCCGAGTGGCGGTTCGCCGGCTGCTCCATGTGCCTGGGGATGAACCCCGACACGCTGAAGCCGGGCGAACGCTCCGCCTCCACCTCGAACCGCAACTTCGAGGGCCGTCAGGGCCGGGGTGGGCGTACCCACCTGGTCTCCCCGCCGGTCGCCGCCGCGACCGCCGTGGTCGGCCGGCTGGCCGCCCCCGCCGACCTGTAGAAGGGACCGAGGAGATGGACAAGTTCACCACCCACACCGGCACGGCCGTGCCGCTGCGGCGGTCCAACGTGGACACCGATCAGATCATCCCCGCCGTGTACCTCAAGCGGGTGACCCGTACGGGCTTCGCCGACGGGCTGTTCAGCGCGTGGCGGGAAGATCCGACATTCGTCCTCAACGATGAAAGCTATTCCGGTGCGTCGATCCTGATCGCCGGCCCGGAGTTCGGCACCGGCTCATCCCGGGAGCACGCCGTCTGGGCACTGCGGGACTGGGGCTTCCGCGCGGTGGTGGCACCCCGGTTCGGCGACATCTTCCGCGGCAACGCCCTCAAGGAAGGTCTGTTGCCGGTCGAGTTGGAATTGAAAGCCGTCGAAGAGCTGTGGGACCTGGTCGAGTCGGATCCGACCACCCCGGTGACCGTCGACCTGACCGCCCGCCAGGTCCGGGCCGGGGACGCCCACTGGTCGTTCCCGCTGGACGACTTCAGCCGCTGGCGGCTGCTGGAGGGCCTCGACGACATTGGACTCACCCTCCGCAACGTCGCCGACATCGACTCCTACGAGGCCCGGCGACTGCCGTTCCTGCCCTCCGTGGCATAGCCGTACGCCCGGCCGCACAGCGGATTTCACCCCCATCGGTCCGACCGGTGGGGGTGAATCCGTTACGACACAAGGGCTTTTTTCTACCGAATGTTTGTGTCCCGGCAGCGCAGGGCATAACGTGCGCGCAGAATGGCTCGCGACGAGTCAGTTGCACAATCGGGAGGAAGTCGTGAACAAGGCCGAGCTCATCGAGGCGCTCGCCGTTCGCCTGGGGGACCGGAAGACGGCGACGAACGCCCTCGAGGCGGTCCTCACCGAGGTCCAGGCGGCGGTCACCAAGGGCGAGAAGGTGGCGATCACCGGATTCGGAGCGTTCGAAAAGCGTGTGCGTGGTGCGCGAACAGCGCGCAACCCGCGGACCGGCGAGGCGGTGAAGGTCAAGAAGACATCCGTCCCGACCTTCCGCCCCGGCGCCGGTTTCAAGGAGATGGTGGCCAGCGGCAAGGTGCCGAAGGCCACGGTGGCGGCGAAGAAGACCGCCACCACCACCGCCGCGGCCAAGACGACCGGCACCAAGGCGACAAGCGCCAAGGCCGCGGGCACCAAGGCGACAAGCGCCAAGGCCGCGGGCGCCAAGGCCACGGGCAGCAAGGCAACCGCGGCCAAGGCGGCCAGCAAGAAGACCGCCCCGGCCAAGGCGAGCAAGACCGCCACGGCGACCAAGACGGTCGCCAACAAGAAGACCGCCCCGGCCAAGGCGAGCAAGAGCACCACGGCGACCAAGACGGCCGCCAGCAAGAAGACCACCGCGGCGAAGAAGACCACCGCGGCGACCAAGTCGACCACGGCGAAGAAGACCACCGCGGCGGCGAGCAAGAGCACGGCGGCCAAGAAGGCCCCGGCGAAGAAGGCGGCCAGCAAGCGCTGACCGAGCTTCTCCGAAAGGGCGTCCACCCGTTGGTGGACGCCCTTTCGGCGTACGAGGGAGCCGTTGACCCGGTCGGCTCGCTCGCGCAGAATCGCCGTGCCGGCCCCCCTCCGCCGGTCCGCCGACACGGAAATGGGGCGCCGGTGCGCTACCGCCAGGTCACCACCGGGACGCTCGCGCTGGGCGTCCTGCTCCTCATCGACGTGCTGCGCGTCTGGCTGCCCGGCATCATCACCATCTTCGGTCAGGCCGCCTCCACCCCGGCCGAGCTGATGGGTGCGTTCGCCCTCGGCTGGTTCGTGCTCGCGATGGGCGCACCGGCGGTGGTCCGGCGGGTGGGCGCCCGCCCGGTCACTGTCGTCGCCGCCGTCGTGCTCGCCCTCGCCCGGCTCGTGCTCACCACCGCGCCCGGAGGGCGTACGCAGCTCTGGCTGGCCACCGTCGGGCTGCTCGCCGGGCTGGTCTGGCTGGTCGGCGTCGCCGCCGACACCGACCGACCGGTCCCGGGGCTGGCATTGGGGCTCGCGGTCGACGCGGCGCTGCACGCGGTGCTGGACACCTTCGACCTGGTCTGGCGGGGCGACTGGGTGGCGTGGCTGCTCAGCTTCGTCGCGGTGGCGCTCTTCCTGTTCGGCACCATCCGGCCCGGCTCCCGGGCCGTGGCGGAGGCGTCCGCCTTCCCGGCCGATGAGCCGCGGGCCGAGATGGCGGGGTCCGGCGGTCGGGCGGGCGCTGGTGGCGTGCGGGCCTGGCTGCTGGCCGGGCCGGCGCTGCTGCTGGCCGGGATGGTGGCGCTCTCCCCGGCGCTGGCCCGGACCGGAATGTCGTACCTGGTCGCCGGCGACGGTGTGGCGCGCTCGCCGCTGCTCGGCATGGCACCGGTGCCGGTGGCGGTCGCGGGGTTCCTGTACACCGCCCTGACCCGGCCGCACGAGCGGTGGGGCCGAGCGTACGGGCCGGCGGCGCTGTTGGCCGGCGCGGTGCTGTTCGCCCTCCACCAGGGTGACCTGCTCCTCCCAGCCGTCCTGCTCGCCGCCGTCGGTCTCGGTGCCTGCCTCTCCCGCACCGACGACGCCACCCACCCGAACAGCGGCACCGCCGACGCTGCCGGTACCGCCGACGCTGCCGGCGCTGACGGGGATGACCGGAGGTGGGCGGCCCGCCGGGGGTACGCGGTCGCCACCGGCATGCTCGTCTTCGCGCTGGGGGCGGTCGGGTACTACTCCGCCTACGATCTCGGGTACCCCAACGCGGCGGTGCCCGTGCTGGTGGCGGTGCTGGTCGCCGTCGTGGCGTTCGCCGCCCGTCCCGTCGTGCACCGCCTCCCCGGGCCGTTTGCGCCGCTGCGGGCCACGGCCGCGGTCACCGCGCTGGCCCTGCTCGCGCCGGTGTTCGCCGACGACGTGCCGGTGGCCAGCAACCGCGAAGGTCCACCGAAGCGACTGACCGTGGTGGCGTACAACATCCGGATGGGTTTCGGGCTGGACGGACGGTTCGACCTGGCCGGGCTCACCGACGCCGTCGACCGGCAGCGGCCGGACGTGGTGTTGCTCAGCGAGGTGGACCGGGCCTGGCTGCTCAACGGCGGGCACGACACCCTGGACCTGCTGGCCGACCGGCTCGGTATGGCGTACGTCTTCGGGCCGGCCGCCGACCCGGTCTGGGGCGACGCGGTGCTCAGCCGTTGGCCGGTCACCGATCTGCGGACCCGTGCCCTGCCGGCCGTCGGGGCACCCACCGGCGCGCAGGCACTCGCGGTCACGCTGGACCTCGGTGCCGGCGTCCGTACCGCAGTGGTCAGCACCCACCTGCAACCTCCGCCCGGGCAGGGCCCGGTGGTCCAGGCCCGCGCGGTCGCCACCTTCGCCACCGAGTACGCGGCCGGCCGGCCCCTGGTGGTGGCGGGCGACCTGAACACGGAGCCGGGTGACGAGGCGTTCGAACAGTTCACCGGCGCCGGTCTGGTCGACGCGTTGGCAGCCGCCCGGCCGCTGGCGACGAGCCCCGCCGACGACCCGCGCGAGCAGATCGACCACGTCTTCGTCTCGCCCGGCCTCACCGCGACCGACCCGGTCGCACCCCGCGGCACGGCCAGCGACCACCTGCCGGTCGCGGTGACCCTGACCCTCCCGCCCCGCTGACCGCCGCGCCTAGAGGCGGTCGGCGGCGAGCAGCCGGTCGCCGCTGAAGGCGAGCAGCCAACCGCCGCCCTTGGGGGTGGCGAAGTCCTCGTCGGTGCGGCCGGTCAACCGTTTCAGGGCACCCGGCAGCACCTTGCCCTGGCTGCACACCGCCACCTGCCCACCGGCGCTGGCCAACTCCAGCACGGTGGCGGCGGTGGCGAGGATCTGCTCGTCGGGCTGCTGGCCGGGCTGTGGCTCGTCCAGGTCGCCGCAGATCTCGATCGGCAGGTCGAGCAGCGCGGCGGCCGGGTCCAGGGTCTGCACGCAGCGTCGCGGCGACGCCGACACCAGCCGGGCCGGTCGGATCAGGGTGATCAGACCGGCAAGCGCGCTCGCCTGGGCCCATCCCTCGGCGTCCAGGGGCCGGCCGACGTCCGGACCGGACCAGGTGGCCCGTTTTCCGGCGTGTGCGTGCCGGACCAGCGCGACAGTCGCGGTCACCGCCGGCAGCGCGGCGAACGCCGCCAACACCTCGGCGTCGTGCGGGTAGCTGACCAACTGGATCGCGTCGTCCACCGCGAGCCAGCGCATGTCGTCCACCTCGGTGTCCGGTTGGAAACCGCCACTGTCCACCGCGAGCATCGACCAGTAGTCGACAAGCTTGGCCTGCCCCTCGCTGCGGTAGCGCACCGACGGCAGCCGGACCTGCGGTACGCCCCGCACGTCGGCCTCCTCGGCCACCTCGCGGACCGCGGCGGCGAGTGCGTGCTCGCCCGGCTCCAGCTTGCCCTTCGGCAGCGTCCAGTCACCGTAGCGGGGGCGGTGCACCACGCAGACGCGGACACCGTCGGCCGAGGGCCGCCACGGCACCCCGCCCGCCGCCCGGATGCCGGTCACGGCAGCCAACTGGTCCGCCGCCGTCGGGTGGCCCGGTGCCAGGCGCCCGGGAAGAGGGCCCGCATCCGGCGTACCGACTGGCGTTCGCGCTCGGCCAGCCGCCCGGCGGTGACCGCCAGGTCGTGGTCGTCCGGCCGCTCGGCGGCGATCTCCAGCCAGGTGTCCGCCGCCACCGCCGCATCCTGGTGCTCGCCGAGCACGTCCTGCACGCCGGCGAGGGCGCGGGACAGCCGGCGCGCACCCTTGCCGACGGTCGAGGCCACCGCGTTCACCGCGTACCGGGCCTGTTTGCCCTCCTTGCGAACGGCGTGCCAGCGGTCGTCCGGTGCCTCGGCGTCGAGCCCGTCGACGCCGTCGGGCCCGGTCAGCCGCCGCCACGGGCGGGCCACCAGCGCGGGCAGCGCCTGCGCCGCGGGGGCAGCCGCCCGACGGGTGAACCGGGGCGTGCGGGCGGCCAGCACCAGCGAGTCCACCAGGGCCAGGTAGCGCGGGGAGCGCAACGCCTCGTCGATGGCGGCGAGCGCCCGCCGCTGCCGTTGGGCGAGCACCTCGTCCAGCCGCTCCACCGCGCCCTGGTCGAGCGGGCTGAGCGGGTCGGCGCTCGCGGTGTCGCGCAGCCGCTCGCGCAGCACCTCGGCATCGCGGGCCGCGCCGAGGACACCGGCCAGCCAGCGCAGCTCGTCGCGCAGCGGGCGGGACCAGGCCCTGCGGAGCAACGGCTTGAAGGTACGCAGGTCACTGCGCAGTCGCCGACAGGCCACCCGCATCTGGTGCACGGCGGTGTCGCCACCGCCCGCCGGGGCGCGCAGCCGGACCAGCGGGTCGTGCGCCAACAGTCGGCGGATCTCCTTGCGGACCGCCTCGGTCACCACGTCGCCGGCGCTCGGCTCGGCGGTCAGCCCGGCCGGCGCGACCAGGTCCGGGTCGGCCTGCGCCGGCGCCCCCAACGCCCGTACGTGCTTCGGGGTGAACGTGCCGCTCTGGGCGCCCGCCTCGCGCAGCACCGCGCCGACCCGGTCGAGCAGTGCCCGGTCGCCGGACTTGAACTCCACCTCCAACTCGCGGAACGTGCCGGTGGCGGCGCCGGTGTCGTCGAGCACTGTCACCCGGTCGTCCACCACCTCGGCGAGCACCGTGCCGGCCCTGTCACACACCTCGTACGCGTGCCGGACCGTCTGGACCACCGTCACCGGTGCCAGCGGCGCCCCCCGGTGCAGGACGGTGACCAGCTCGACCAACTCCGGCGGCGGCTGGCCCTTGGGCCCGGGGCGGGAGATCTCGTGCCGGACGCCCGGCGTCCCGGTGGGAAGCTTCACCGTCCACGGCTGCCCGTCGCCCCGGCGGTGGCGCAGCGAGGCACCGGCGCGGGCCAGCCGCAGGTCGACCGTGTCGAGATAGCGCGCGACGAGCGTCACCGGTGGCAGCTCCCGGACCCGACCCCCGGCCGGTGCCGTGGGGGCCAGGTCCGGCAGCACGTAGGCGTCGTCCACCTCGTACTTCTGTTCCTCCTCGACCATCGGTTCAGCCTAGGCGTTGATCGGTCAACTGGCCGTGCCACCGACCCGGCGCAGCAGCAGTTCCTGCAGGTGGGCCCGCGCTTTTGTGTCTTCGCCGGTACGCCGGGTCCAGGTGCCGTCGGCGGCCAGTTCGAACGCGTCCACGTCGGGGCTCATCGCGGCGGTCAGCACGTGGTCCAGCTCGGCGCGGGCGATCGGGTCGCTCACCCGCACCAGCGCCTCCACCCGGCGGTCGAGGTTGCGGTGCATCAGGTCGGCGGAGCCCATCCAGAACTCGGCCTCGCCGTTGTTGCCGAACCGGAAGACCCGGGAGTGCTCCAGGAAGCGACCGAGGATCGAGCGGACGCGGATGTTCTCCGACAGGCCCGGCACCCCCGGGCGCAGGGTGCACATGCCCCGGATGAGCAGGTCGACGTGCACGCCGGCCTGGGAGGCCCGGTACAGCGCGTCGGTCACCCCCTCGTCGACAAGCGAGTTGACCTTGAACTGGACCAGGCCGGGCATGCCCAGTCGGACGTGCGAGATCTCCCGCTCGATCCGCTCGACGAGCCCGCTGCGGATGCCCTGCGGGGCGACCAGCAACCGCCGGAACGCGGTCTGCCGGCTGTACCCGGTGAGCACGTTGAACAGGTCGGTCAGGTCCGCGCCGATCTCCGGGTCGGCGGTGAGCATGCCGAAGTCCTCGTACAGCCGGGCCGTCTTCGGGTGGTAGTTGCCGGTGCCGATGTGGCAGTAGCGGCGGATCTGGTTGCCCTCCTGCCGGACCACCAGCGCGGTCTTGCAGTGCGTCTTCAGGCCGACCAGGCCGTACACCACGTGGCAGCCGGCGCGTTCCAGCGTGCGGGCCCAGCCGATGTTGGCCACCTCGTCGAACCGGGCCTTCACCTCCACCAGCACCACCACCTGCTTGCCGGCGGCGGCGGCGTCGACCAACGCGTCGACGATCGGGGAGTCGCCGCTGGTGCGGTAGAGGGTCTGCTTGATGGCCAGCACGTTCGGGTCGGCGGCGGCCTGCTCGATGAAGCGCTGCACGCTCGTGGCGAACGAGTGGTACGGGTGGTGCACCAGGATGTCCCCGTCGCGCAGGGTGGAGAAGACGCTGCGTGGCACCTCGCCCTCGGCGAGCCGGGGGTGCGTGGCCGGCACGAACGGCGGGTCCTTGAGGTCCGGCCGGTCGGCCTCGCCGTAGACCTGCCACAACGCGGACAGGTCCAGCAGGCCGGGCACCCGCAGCACGTCCTGGTCGTCCATGTCCAGCTCGCGAAGGAGCAGCTCCAACATGTGGTCGGAGATCGACGCGGCGACCTCCAGGCGGACCGGTGGGCCGAACCGTCGCCGGGCCAGTTCCCGCTCCAGGGCCTGGAGCAGGTCCTCGTCGCGGTCCTCGTCGACCTCCACCTCGGCGTTGCGGGTGACCCGGAACAGGTGGCACTCGACCACCTGCATGCCGCTGAACAGCTGGCCCAGGTGCACCGAGATCAGGTCCTCCACCGGCAGCATCCGCACGCCCGGCTGGTCCCGGTCCACCCGGACGAAGCGGGGGACGTTGTTGGGCACCTTCACCCGGGCGAACAGCTCCGAACCCCCGTCCGGGTCGCGAACGGCCACCGCCAGGTTCAACGACCGTCCCGAGATGTACGGGAACGGGTGCGCCGGATCCACCGCGAGCGGCGTCAGCACCGGGAAGATGTGCTCCCGGAAGTAGGTGCGCAGCCGCTCCCGCTCGGGGTCGCCCAGCTCGGCCCAGCGCAGGATGCGGATGCCCTCGTCGGCCAGCCTGGGCAGCACGTCGTCGACGAAGCAGGCGGCGTGCCGGGCACCCAGTGCGGCGGTCCGGTCGGCGATCAGCTCCAACTGGGTACGCAGGGGCAGCCGGTCCCCGCCGCGCACCGGCAGGCCGGCGGAGAGCCGCCGCTTCAGCCCGGCGATGCGCACCATGTAGAACTCGTCCAGGTTGCTCGCGAAGATCGCCAGGAACTTGGCCCGTTCCAGCAGCGGGGTGCGCTCATCCTCGGCCAGGGTGAGCACCCGGGCGTTGAAGTCGAGCCAGGAGAGCTCCCGGTTGAGGAAACGGTCCTCCGGCAGCGGCGGGGCCGCCGGCGGTTCGTCGTCGTCCTCCTGGGCGCCGGTCGGTAGGTCGCTCGGCAGGACCGGGTGGACGTCACCGGCGGCCGGGCCGTCCGCCTCGATCACCGGCGCGGGGTCGAGGACCTCGTCCAGCCCGGAGGAGGCGGCGCCGGGGTCGTCGGCGAGGGTGTCGGCGCGGGCGGCGCCGGCCCGTTCGGCACGGGACGGGCGGAAGCGGCCGTCGGTACCGCGTGCGCGGGAGCCGTTGCGGAGGTCGGTGGCGGGCGGGTTGGCCGGGTGCTCGCGAGGGGTGCTCACCCGCTCATAATCACCCGATTACGGTAAACGCAAAATGAACTTGGGCTCGCCGGGTCAGATCATCGTCGGCAATGTCACCCGGACGACCTCGCCGTCGGGATCGGTGTCGATGCGAACCCGCTGGCCAAGCCGGAGAAGCCGCAGCCCGGAGGCGTCGAAGGCCCGGGCGGGGAAGCGCATCTCGGTGCCGTCGTCGAGCAGCAGGACTCCGCTGCGCGTCGCCGCGTCATAGCTGGCCACCGTGCCCTGCATGCTGGCACCGTACACCCGGCGGTCAGCCCGCCGTGCGGGCCGTGCGGGTCAGCCCGCCGTGCGGGCCGTGCGGGTCAGCCCGCCGTGCGGGCCGTGCGGCCGGCGGTGACCAGGGCGGCGGTGCGCGGCCCCAGCCCGAGCCGGGCGGCGGCGGTCAGGTCCGCGGCGGTGTCCACGTCCCGGCGCAGGCTGGGCCAGTCGCCGGTGAGCGGCAGCGCCCCGCTCGCCTCGTGTGCGACCGCCGAACCCACCCCGAAGCGAGGGTCCAGCGCGACACCGGGCGGGGCGGTGAGCAGCACCGTGCCGCTGCCGGGCGCGTCGGGCACGAAACGGCGTACCGCGGGTCGCCCGTTACGCGCGGCGAGCAGCGCACCGGCCAGCTCGGCGGGGCGCAGCGCCGGCAGGTCCGCCGTGAGCCCGGCCACCCACCCGGCGGTCGTCGCGGTCGCGCCGTGCCGGAACGCGGCGTTCAGTCCGGCGGCCGGCTCGTCGGGCAGCACCCGCGCGCCGGCGGCCCGCGCCGCATCCGCCACCCGGGCGTCGTCGGTCACCACCAGGGCCTCGGCGACCGCCGGGCAGGCCAGCACCGCGCGGAGCGTGTCGGCCGCCAGGGCCAGCGCCAGCTCCTCGTGGGGTACGCCCGGCAGCGCGCCCCGCAGCCGGCTCTTGGCCGCTGCCAGATGCTTCACCGGCACCACCACGGCCCACCTCGGCTGACTCACGCCCGCAATCCTGCCAGCCCGACGGCGGGACCCTCGCTGGCCGTACCGGGGGCGAGCAGGCATGATTTCCGCTGCGGGTGTCGCGGGCGGGGTTTCGCGGCGGGGTTGGGGCGCGACGAGGAGGCAGAGTGGCACGGCGGAGGCTGGGGTTCTGGCAACGGTTCGCCGTGGGGCTGGTGAAACCGGTGATGACCGTGTGGACCCGGCGGACCTGGCGTGGCCAGGAGCACCTCCGGCGCGACGGCGGCATGATCATCGTGGCGAACCACCTCTCGCACGCCGACCCGCTGGTCTCCGCGCACTTCATCTACGATTCCGGGCGCTGGCCGCAGTACCTGGGCAAGGCCAGTGTGTTCCGGGTGCCGGTGGTCGGCTGGATCCTGCACCGGTGCCGGCAGATCCCGGTCGAGCGGGGCAGCGTCGACGCGGTCCGCTCGCTGGACTCCCTGGTCGCCGCCCTCGACCAGGGTGGCGCCGTGGTGATCTACCCGGAGGGCACCACCACCCGACAGCCGGAGCTGTGGCCGATGAAGGCCAAGACCGGGGCCGCCCGGCTGGCTCTGGCCACCGGCGCTCCCGTCGTGCCGGTGGTGATGTGGGGGCCGGAGCGGCTCTTCGACCCGCGGACCAGCCGCGTCAACCCGCGCCCGCGGATCCCGGTGACGGTTGTCGCCGGGGAACCGATCGACCTGAGCCGGTGGGCGGACGCCCAGCCGACCCGGGTCACCCTCGAGGAGATGACGGACACCATCATGTTGCGGCTGCGGGACATGCTCGGCGAGATCCGCGGCGGCACCCCGCCGCCGCTGTGGGAGCGACCGGCCCGGTCCTCCGCCGGGCACGAGCAGCAGGGTGAAGCGGCGTGAACGGGCGAGGCGTCAGCTCCGGCACCGGGGCCGCCCCGACGCGCTCCGGAGCGGTCGCGTGACCGGCCACGTCGCGGTGCTCGGTGCCGGTTCCTGGGGCACCGCGTTCGCCAAGATCCTCGCCGACGCGGGGCGGGACGTGACGGTGTGGGCCCGTCGTGCGCCGGTCGCCGAGAGCATCCGGACCGAGCGTCGCAACCGGGAGTACCTGCCCGGCGTGCTGCTGCCGGCCCGGGTCACCGCCACCGCCGACGCGGCCGAGGCGATCACCGGCGCCGAGGTGGTGGTGCTGGCCGTGCCCTCGCAGACCCTGCGCGGCAACCTCGCCGAATGGGCCGGGCACCTGCACCCCGACTCGACACTGGTGTCGCTGATGAAGGGCATCGAGCTCGGCACCACCAAACGGATGAGCGAGGTCATCGTGGAGACCGCCGGGGTCGCCGCCGACCGGGTGGTCGTCGTCTCCGGCCCGAACCTGGCTCCGGAGATCGCCGCCGAGCAGCCCGCCGCGACAGTGGTCGCCGGGACGAACAGCCACCGCACCGTGCTCGTGCAGTCGTCGATCCGGACGCCGTACCTGCGCCCGTACACCAACGACGACGTGATCGGCTGTGAGCTGGGCGGGGCCGTCAAGAACGTGATCGCCCTGTCGTACGGCATCGCCACCGCGATGGGTTTCGGCGACAACACCCGGGCCATGCTGATGACCCGGGGGCTGGCCGAGACGGCCCGGCTGGGCGTGGCGCTCGGCGCGGACCCGATCACCTTCGCCGGCCTCGCGGGCATGGGCGACCTGGTCGCCTCCTGCTCGTCCCCGCTGGCCCGCAACCGCACCTTCGGCGAGCACCTGGGCCGCGGCGAGACGTTGGAACAGGCCCAGGCCGCCACCCGGCAGACCGCCGAGGGTGTGAAGAGTTGCCTGGCTATCCGGGACCTGGCCCGGGCGCACGGTGTGGAGATGCCGATCACCGAGCACGTCGAACGGATCTGCCACGAGGGGATGGACCCGCGCCTCGCCGTGGAGACCCTGATGAGCCGGACCGCCAAGCCCGAGTCGTACGAGTGAGGACCCGATGAGCGAACTGGGTGACGGCACCCGCTGCGTCCGCGCCGGCCTGCCCGAGCCGGCACCGGGGGACCCGTTCCTGCCCGGGCCGGTCTTCGCCGCGCCGTACCACCTCGACCCGTGGCAGGGCCAGGGCACGTCGCCGAACGGCTACGGTCGCCCGGACAACCCGACCCGACGGTTGCTGGAGGCGGCCGTGGGCGAGTTGGAGGGTGGGGACTGTCGGGTCTTCGCCACCGGTCAGGCGGCCATCACCGGGACGCTGCTCACTCTGCTGCGCCCGGGCGACACCGTGGTGCTGCCCGCCGACGGCTACTTCCCCGTCCGGGCGTTCGCCACCGCCGTGCTGGAGACGATCGGCGTGCGGGTGCTCTTCGTGCCGACCGTGGGGCCGTACCCGTCCTTCGAGGGCGTCCGGCTGGTGCTTGTGGAGACCCCGGCCAACCCGGGTCTGGACGTGGTCGACGTCGCCGCCCTGGCCGAGCAGGCCCACGCCGCCGGTGCGCTGCTCGCGGTGGACAACACCACCGCCACCCCGCTCGGTCAGCGCCCGCTGGACCTCGGTGCCGACCTGGTGGTCGCCTCCGGCACCAAGGCGCTCACCGGTCACTCCGACCTGCTGCTGGGCTACCTGGCCAGCCGGTCCACCGAGCTGATCGAGGCGGTCACGACCTGGCGTACCGCCACCGGCTCGGTCCCGGGCGCGTTCGACGCCTGGCTGGGGCACCGGTCGCTGGCGACCCTCGACCTGCGCCTGGCCCGGCAGAGCGCGAACGCCGCCGCCGTCGCCGACCTGCTCGCCGACCGGCCGGACGTGACAGGCCTGCGCTGGCCGGGGCGGCCGGACGACCCGGCGTACCCGGTGGCCTCGGCGCAGATGCGCCGGATGCCCGGGGTGCTCTCCTTCGACCTGGGTGACGCCGACCGGGTGGGCCGGTTCGTCGCCGCAGCCCGACTGGTGGCGGCGGCCACCTCCTTCGGTGGGCTGCACACCACCGCGGACCGGCGGGCGCAGTGGGGTGACGACACCGCCCCCGGCTTCGTCCGGCTGTCCTGCGGTGTGGAGGACACCCCCGACCTGGTGGCCGACATCGCCGCCGCGTTGGACGCCGCCGGGCCGGTCTGAGGGGACCGGTGGTATCCATCGACCGGCTCTCCCTGGTCAGCCGGCTGCGCGCCGCCGGCTGCGTCTACGCCGAGGACGAGGCCGAGTTGCTGCTGGCCGCCGCGGACACCCCGGCGGTGCTGGCCGACCTGACCGACCGTCGGGTGGCCGGCGAGCCGTTGGAGTACCTGCTCGGTTGGGCGGAGTTCTGCGACCGGCGGATCGCCGTCGACCCGGGCGTCTTCGTGCCGCGCGCCCGGACCGCCCTGCTGGTCGAGCTGGCGGCCGAGGTGACCGGCCCGGCTCCGGCCGTCGTCGACCTGTGCTGCGGCTCCGGGGCCACCACCGTCGCGCTGGCGCACCGGCTCGCTCCGCGCTGGCTGGCCGCCGCCGACATCGACCCGGCGGCCGTGGCGTGCGCCCGCCGCAACGTCGCCGGGCTGGCCGTCGAGGTGTACCAGGGTGACCTCTTCGCGCCCCTGCCCGCGCGCTGGCGGGGTCGGCTGGACCTGGTGGTGGCCAACGCCCCGTACGTGCCGACCGACGCGGTGGCGCTGATGCCGCCGGAGGCACGGCTGCACGAGGCCCCGGTGGCACTCGACGGCGGCCCGGACGGGCTGGCCGTGCTGCGCCGGGTGGGTGCCGAGGCGGCCGACTGGTTGGCGCCCGGTGGGCACCTGGTCGTCGAGGCCGGCGTCACGCAGGTGACAGCGCTCTGCGCGGCGTTCGAGGCAGCTGGGCTGGTGCCGGACGTGCGGCAGGACGAGGACCTGGACGGCACCGCGGTGACTGCCCGACGGCCCGACTGAGCCCGCGTCGCGGACGGCACCGCGTCGGCCGCTCCTCGGTCGAGGGCAGGGCCTGCCGGGACCCCTTGCGCGTCCTTTGCTCTGCACCCGCCCGCGCACCACGAACGGTCCGTAACCGGCGCATGGGCGGGTGCAGAGCAAAGGCGGGTAGGAGGAGGGTGGGGGCGAGACCTGGCGGCGGCGCCACGGCACCGTCGAGCTGGCCGCGGCACGCGCGAGACCAGATCTTCTGGTCAAACGGGACGTGCGGTGACGCTTGTCGGTACCTCTGCCATCCGGCGGGTGGCCGGGCGTGGCGGGGGAGAGGGGTTGGCACTAGCCTCGGCTCACACTCTTACGGGCGGGAGGCGGTTTTCGGTGGGCAGCGCAGGGGTGCCGGTGGTCGTCGGGCTGGACAACGGCGGCACCAGCAACAACGCCACAGTGCTGACGGTGGACGGCCGCTTCCTGGTGGACGGGCTGTTGGAGATCCCCAGCGAGGTGCGGGCCGGGCCGGAGACGGCGATCGAGGCGCTGGCCCGGGCTCTGGACGGTGCCCTGGCGCAGACCGGCGTGCCGCGTGAGCTGGTCCGGGCGGTCGGACTGGACACGCCCGGCCCGGCGAGTGCCGACGGCGTCATCTCGTCGCGGGGTTCCACCAACTTCTCGCAGCCGGCCTGGCGGGGCTTCGACGTGCGGGGCGCGTTGGAGCGACGCCTCGGCCTGCCGGTGATCTACCACAACGACGGCAACGCCGCCGCGCTCTACGCCCACCACGTGCACTTCGGCGACGACGCGATGAACCGCTCGTCGGTCTCCGCGATCGTCGGCACCGGGCTCGGCGGCGGTGTGGTCGAGGGCGGCCGGGTGATCGCCGGTGCCGCCGGGATGGCCGGGGAACTCGGTCACGTGCACATCCCGCTGGGTGGGCTGCTCGGCCCGGGGCAGGGGGAGCCCAGCTGCGCCTGCGGCTTCACCGGGGACGTGGAGAGCATCGCCTCGCTGACCGGCATCGAACGCAATCTGCTGCCGTACTGGCTGACCCGCTATCCCGACCACCCCCTTGCCGCCGAGCCGGTGGCCCGGGCCGCGAAGTTGGTCCGGGGGCACGGCGAGCGCGGGGACGCCCTCGCGCGGGACCTCTTCACCCAGCAGGCGATGGCGCTGGGCCGCCTGTTCACCGTCGCGGCGAACTTCACCGATCCGCACGCGTACTTCGTCGGTGGTGGGGTGGTGGAGGCGACGCCGGAGTTCCGCGACTGGTTCCTGGCGACGGTCCGCGAGCACACCGTGCTTCGGGAGGAACAGGCGGCGGTGGCCACCTTCGCGCTGGTGCCGGACCGGGACATGGCCGGCGCCCGGGGCGTGGCGATCGCCGCGTTGGAGGCGCTCCGTGCCGTCCCGGAGCCCCGTCCGCTTGTCGCCTGAGCCTGAGCCCGCCCCGGCCGCCGCGCCCGGTGGTCAGCGGGGCGGGCGGTCGGGGCGGCGGGTTGGTGGTGCGGCCGGTCGGGTCAGCGTTGCGGCCTCCCGGTCACCGCAGGGGTGGTGCCTGGGCGAAGACGGCCCAGGCGGCCGGCGGGAACAGCAGCGCCGGGCCGGCCGGGTCCTTGGAGTCGCGGACGGCCACCAGCCGCGGGATCGCGGCCACCTCCACGCAGGCGCCCTCGTCGCCGCTGCGGCTGCTCTTGCGCCACGCCGCCGCGGACAGGGCCGCTGTGATCGTCGGTGTCATCGGTCTTACCGTCCCTTCAGGGCTGTCAGGAGCATTCCGCGGCTGTCGGCCGGGCTGAGCGCCACGCTTCGGAGATGCTCCATGATCTTGGTGCAGGTCCGCGTCTCGCCGGCTCGGTCGAGGATCATCTGGCCGGCGACGGTCTCCACCGAGGCGATGATCGGATCCTCCGGATCGGCGAACTCGAGGATGTGCAGCGAGCCTCGGGTGCCCCGGTGGTAGCCGGCGGAGAGCGGGATCACCTGAACGGTGATGTTCGGCAACTCGGCCATCTTGACCAGGTGCCGCAGTTGGCCGTCCATCACCGACTGCTCGCCGACCGGGCGTAGCAGCGCGCCCTCGTCGATGATCGCGTCGAGGATGGGCGGGTCGTCGCCGGTGAGCCGCTGTTGCCGATCGAGTCGGACCTTGACCCGCTGCTCCACCAGGTCGTCGCCGAGGGTGTGCGGGCCACCGCGCATCACGCCACGGATGTAGTCCGCGGTCTGGAGCAGGCCGGGCACCACCGAGGGTTCGAAGTTGGCGATGGCGGTCGCCTCGGCCTCCAGCGCGATGAAGTCGATGGTGCGCGGATCGAGCAGGTAGGAGTACGAGACCCACCAGCCTGGCTTGCGGGCGTCCTTGGCGAGTTGCACCGCGGCGGCCACCTCCTCGGCGCCCACCCCGTACGAGGTGAGCAGCGCGCGCACGGTGGCCGGGGTGACCAGGGACTGGGCGTTCTCGTACCGGGAGAGGGTGCTGCGGGTGCTGTTGATCTCATCCGCCGCGGTCTCCAGTGTCAGGCCGGCGGCTTCCCGGTGGTGGCGCAGGGCGATGCCGAGCCGGCGGGCACGGGCTGTCTTCGGGGCCATGCATCGATGGTCGCACACATTCGTGAGAACGTCTGCATGGGAGAGTGGCGATGAGAGTTGCATTCATGGCTGTCCACGTGTCAATCTGTTAGCGCGTCCTCACCGCCGGTTGTCGTGGCGACGGTGGTGGTGAGCGACCGGAGGGATGGGGCGCGCGGCGATCGGGTTTCTCCCCCGTGCCCGATCGTCGCGTGCCGCGCCATCCCGGCCCGCCGGAAGGAGACGACGACGTGCGTACCGTTCCGGAGCCCCCCGCCGTGCGGCTGGTCGGCCCTCGATGACCCGCTTCCTGGTGGTGCTCACCGACGTGCGCTCGGCCCAGGGCATCGACCGCGACGAGCGGACCGCGCCGGAGCGCCGCCGCCAGGTGGTCGGCGCCAGCAGCCGGGAGGCCGCCGACCGGATCGCCGGAGCGTTCATGGCGCTGGGCATGGTGCGCGCCGGTCGACAGCGGGTGAAGGTGATCGCCGTCGGCCGCCGGCACTCCCGCGACTGAGCGGGCACGATGACCGATCTGTCGCACGGCAATAGTCCCGTTACGCACCGTATATCCTGTGCTGGCCAATCGCCGTGTCGCGCTGCGGCTCGCCGGGTATCGCCTCGCCCTATCGCCACGCACAGTAAGGTCAACCGGGTGAGCGCCACCCGCGAGCACGACCAGCCGCAGTCGCGTACGAAGAGGTGACCGGAGTGACCACCCCAGGCAAAACCCGCGTGGCGATCGTCTTCGGCGGCCGCAGCCCGGAGCACGGCATCTCCTGCGTCAGCGCCGGCAGCGTGTTCGGCGCACTCGACCCGGACGAGTTCGAGGTGGTGCCGGTCGGCATCACCCGAGCCGGCCAGTGGGTGCTGACCAGCGGAGATCCCGCCCAACTCGCGATCAACGCCCGTCAGCTACCGGAGATCACCGCCGACTCCGGCGACGACATCGTGCTGCGCGCCGACCCCACCGGCAACGGGCTGATGGTGCTCGACCCGACCGAGGGCCCCCGCGTGCTCGCCGACGTCGACGTGGTCTTCCCGGTGCTACACGGCACGTACGGCGAGGACGGCACCATCCAGGGCATGCTGGAGATGGCCGGCATCCCCTACGTCGGGGCGAACGTGTTCGCGTCCGCGGCCGCGATGGACAAGGAGTTCACCAAGAAACTCTGCGCCGTCGAGGGCATCCCGGTCGGCACGTACGCCGTGCTGCGCAACGGGATGACGCTCACCGAGCAGGACAAGGAGCGGCTCGGGCTGCCGGTCTTCGTCAAGCCGTCCCGGGCCGGGTCGTCGTTCGGCATCACCCGGGTCACCGACTGGGCGGATCTGGACACCGCCGTCGCCGCCGCCCGGCAGTTCGACCCGAAGGTCATCATCGAGGCCGCGATCGTCGGCCGCGAGGTCGAGTGCGGCGTGCTGGAGGGCGAGGCCGGCGGCGCGCCCGAGGCGTCGGTCCTGGCCGAGGTGCGGGTCGTCACCGACCACGACTTCTACGACTTCGAGGCGAAGTACCTCGACGACTCCTGCGAGTACGACGTTCCGGCCAACCTGCCGGAGCGGGTGACCCGCCAGGTGCAGGAGTACGCGGTCCGCGCGTTCACCGCGCTGGACTGCGCCGGCCTGGCCCGTGCCGACTTCTTCGTCACGCCCGAGCTGGACGTCTACCTCAACGAGATCAACACGATGCCCGGGTTCACCCCGACGTCGATGTTCCCGCGGATGTGGGCGGCCTCCGGCCTGGAATACCCGAAGCTCGTCAACCGGCTGATCCGTACCGCCCAGCGGCGCGGCGTCGGCCTGCACTGAGTCGCCCGGCCCCGCTCGCGCAGGTCAGCCGGCGCGGACGGGGTCAGCTCAGCGCTGGCAACCGGAGGGGATGGCGCCGCCGGACGGCACGCTCGCCACGATCGTGCTGGAGATCGGTGACACCCACTGCAACGGCTGCTCGTACGAGCGCGGAATCCGCACCGCGACCGGCGTCTCCCGGTCGACGGTGGTGAGCACGGTCTCCGCGCCCTGCTCGGCCAGGTGCCAGCAGACCCGGTTGACCGTCCAGACCTCGTCGGTGGCGGGGAACGTCGGCTCGGTGCCGCCGCAGGCCACGGTGAGCGCGGGGTCGCCGTACGCGGCGTTCTGCTCCGGGCCGGCGGTGACCGGCCGCTGGGCCAGGTCGCGGATGGTCGTCGGCAGCTGGGAGAGCAGGGCCCGGCAGACCACGGCCGGGCGGGCGGCCAGCGCCGGGGCGGCCATCTCCACCGGGGCGGTGGACTGCACCCGGGCGGTGGTCGCGGACGGGGACGGCGCGGCGGCCGGCGTGTCCGGGGCGAGCTTGGTGACGGCCAGCACGGCCACCAGCAGCGTGACCGGCACCGCGATCAACGTGGCCACCAGAGCGGCGCCACGATTGCTCCGGTCCCGGCCGACCGGCGCGGCGGCGGCCGGGTCGGCCGGCTCGCGGATACCGTCAGCCGGCTCGCGTGTCCCGTCGGACGTGTCGCGTGGGCCGTCGTCGTCCACCGCAGCGGAGGAGCTCGTCATCTCGTCCACCTACAGCCGCACCACCGAACACGTGAGGGTGCGCGTGATGCCGGGCACCATCTGCACCTTGCTGACAATGAGTTTGCCGAGTTCGTCGACGGTGTTCGCCTCGGTGAGGACCACCACGTCGTACGGCCCGGTGACGGCGTCGACGCGCACCACACCGGCGAGGTCCGCGATGAGACCCGCCACGTCGCGTGCGCGGCCGACCTCGGTCTGGATGAGGATGTACGCCTGTACCACGAGTAGACCTCCGTCCGTCGCCGCTCAGGAGCGGCCCGAACGGTGAAACTACCTTACGGAGCAGGTCCGATCCCTATCGGTGGTCAAGGAGCAGCGGTGAGCGAGCACGGCGGAGCCGGGCAGCGCGGACGGAACGCCGGCGGGGGCACCAGCGTGTCCGGGATCGGGGAGTTCGGGCTGATCGGAAGGATCACCGCGCGACTGACGTACGGACCGACGACCCTGCTCGGCCCCGGCGACGACGCCGCGGTGGTGGCCGCGCCGGACGGACGGGTGGCGGCCTCCACCGACGTGCTCGTCGACGGGCGGCACTTCCGGCGGGACTGGTCCTCCGCCCGTGACGTCGGACACCGGGCGGCGGCGGCCAACCTGGCCGACATCGCGGCGATGGGCGCCACACCGACAGCCCTGCTGGTTGCCCTCTGCATGCCCGCGGACCTGGACACCGGCTGGGCGGAGGAGTTGGCAGACGGGCTCTCCGCCGAGGCGGCCACGGTCGGTGCGAGCGTCGTCGGCGGCGACATGTCGGCCAGCCCCACCCTGACCGTCGCGGTCACCGCGCTGGGCGACCTGCAGGGCCGCCCGCCCGTGCTGCGCTCGGGTGCCCGCCCGGGGGACGTGCTCGCCCTGGCCGGGCGAATCGGGTACGCGGCAGCCGGGCTGACCGTGCTCACCCGGGGCTTCCGCACCCCCCGGCTGCTGGTCGAGGCGTACCGGCGGCCACAGGTTCCCTACCCGGCCGGGCCGCTGGCCGCCCGGCTCGGCGCCACGTCGATGATCGACGTGTCGGACGGGCTGCTCGCCGACCTCGGGCACGTGTCGGCGGCCAGCGGGGTCGCGATCGACGTGCGCCGCGCCGCGTTCGAGATACCCCGGCAGATGGCCGACGCGGCGCAGGCCCTCGGCGTCGACCCGTACACCTGGATCCTCACCGGTGGCGACGACCACGCGCTGGTCGCGACCTTCCCGCCGGGGGTGGTGTTGCCGCCGGACTGGCGGCCGATCGGAGTGGTCACGGACGGTGTCGGGGTGACTGTCGACGGCGCACCCCACGACGGCCCGGCCGGCTGGGACCACTTCCGGTGAGGCCCGGCGCCGGTCGTATTCTGGATACCGTGAGTGAGATTGAGATCCGGGCCGTGCGGTTCGACGCACCTGTGGCGCAGCAGCTGATCCATGCCGCACTGGCCGACCTCGGTGTCCGCTACGGCGGCTCCGGTGACGACACCCCGGTCGCCGCGACCGAGTTCGAGCCGCCCGACGGCGCGTTCCTCGTCGCCTATCTGGCCGGCGACCCGGTCGGCTGCGGTGGCTGGCGCAGCCACGGCGCGGACACCGCAGAGCTGAAGAGGATGTACACGGCCCCGGCGGCGCGGGGGCGGGGCGTGGCCCGCGCCGTGCTGGCGGCCATCGAACGCTCGGCCCGTGAGCAGGGCCGCAAGCGGGTGGTGCTGGAGTGCGGTGACAAGCAGCCCGAGGCGATCGCCATGTACGGCTCCGCCGGTTACGAGCGGATCCCGAACTTCGGCTTCTACAAGGACGCGGAGGGCTGCATCTCCTTCGGCCGCACGCTCTGAGCCGGGGTCTTCGGCGCTGGTGTCGCGGGAGCACGACAGAGCCGGCGGACCTCAGGGTCCGCCGGCTGAGCCGTACGAGAAGTTTTGTGGTGCCGCCGCGTCAGGCGCGGGTGACCTTGCCGGCCTTGATGCACGAGGTGCAGACCTGCAGCTTCTTGGTGTTGCCGCCACCGGCCGGGGTGCGCACCGACTGGATGTTCGGGTTCCAGCGGCGGTTGGTCTTCTTCTTGGACCAGGGCACGTTGTGGCCGAAGCCCGGCCCCTTGCCACAGACGTCGCACACGCTAGCCACGGGATACTCCTGGGATTGAAACGTTCATGAGGTTGCCGGCAGAGGTGCTGCACGGGCAACCGCGTCAGCCTACCCGATGCCCCGCCGAGGTGACCAACCGCCCTGGCCCGGTGATCAGCCGCCCCTCCGCACGTGGGCGGTGGTCGGCCCGCCGGGTGGCGGCGGTGGTTCCGGCGGCAACTGTACCCGGAGGGCGGATCCCGTCCGCCCGGGCCAGGGGGGGGCGGCCCGGCCGGGTGCGGGGTAACCGGACACGCCGGACGAGCCCGGCGCGTGTCGGTGCGCGCCAGTAGGCTTCTGGCCGTGCTGGACACCCTCGACGCCGCTGCGGTGCGCCGTTGGTGTGCGGGTGGGCTGGCCGCGCTGAAGCGTCACCAGGGTGAGATCGACAGGCTGAACGTCTATCCGGTGCCCGACGGCGACACCGGCACCAATCTGGTGCTCACCCTCACCTCCGCCCAGCAGGCACTCGCGATGGATCTGGACACCCTCCCCGACAGCGGCCCGACGGCGCACGGGCACGCGCTGCGGCTGATGGCCCAGGGCGCGTTGCTCGGGGCACGGGGCAACTCCGGGGTGATCCTCGCGCAGATCCTGCGGGGGTTCGCCGACGAGCTCGCCGTGGCCCCGGCGGTGCGTGGCCGGGAGTTGGCCGCCGCGCTGCGCTCCGGCACCGCCGCCGCGTACACCGCTGTCGCCCGGCCGGTCGAGGGCACCCTGCTCACCGTGGTCGCGGCGACCGCCGCCGCGGCCGACCGGGCCGACAGCGACGACCTGCCGGCGGTGGCCCGCCTCGCGGCCCGGGCGGCGGCCGAGGCGCTCGCCCGGACCCCGGAGCAGTTGCCGGCGCTGGCCCGCGCGGGCGTCGTCGACGCGGGTGGGCGGGGGCTCTGCGTGCTGCTGGACGCCCTGGTGGAGGTGCTGACCGGGGAGAGCACCGCCGGGCCCGCACCGACGCCGCGCTCCGCCCGGCCGGCGGCCACCGTCGCCCGGGAGGCCGGTTCCGACGAGTACGCGTACGAGGTGCAGTTCCTGCTCGACGCGGGGGCCGAGGCGGTGGCCGGGATGCGGCGGGCGCTTGCCGCACTTGGGGATTCGCTCGTCGTCGTCGGCGACGGGCGCGAGCCGGAGGGCACCTGGAACGTGCACGTGCACGTCAACGACGTGGGCGCGGCGGTCGAGGCGGGTGTCGCCGCCGGCCGCCCGTACCGGATCTCGGTGACCCGCTTCGCCGACCAACCGGAGCCGCCCCGCGGCCCGGTGTCGGACGGCCGGGCCGCGGTGGTGGTGGCCACCGGCGGCGGCATCGCCGAGTTGTTCGCCGCTGAGGGCGCGACTGTGGTGCCGGGCAACCCGTCCACGGGTGAGCTGCTGGACGCGATCCGTGGCACCGGCGCGGCCCGGGTGGTGATGCTGCCCAACGACCCCAACACCCAGGCGGTGGCGAGCGCGGCAGCCCGTGAGGCGCATCGACACGGCATCAAGGTGAGCGTGGTGCCGACCCGCTCGCCCGTGCAGGCGCTGGCCGCCCTCGCGGTCCGCGACGCCGACCGCCGCTTCGAGGACGACGTGATCGCGATGGCCGAGGCCGCCGGGGCCTGCCGTTACGCCGAGGTCTGCCATGCCAGCCGGGAGGCGCTGACCGTGGCCGGCCCGTGCCGTCCGGGCGACGTGCTGGCGCTTGTCGAGGGTGAGGTGCACCTGATCGGCACCGACCTCACCGACACCTGCGCGGCAGTTGTCGACCGGATGCTCGGCGGCGGGGGCGAGCTGGTCACCCTGCTGGCCGGGGCCGACGCTCCGGCCGGGCTCACCGATGCCGTCCGCGCGCACGTCGCGAGGCGCTGGCCGTTCGTCGAGGTGCACACGTACCCGGGCGGCCAACCGTTTTATCCGCTCCTGGTAGGGATCGAATGAGCGAACCAGCCACCGTGGACACTCCGCTGAAGAAGCTGGTCGGGGACAAGACAGCCAAGGCGCTGGCCGCGCACCTCGACCTGCACACCGCGGGTGACCTGGTCTACCACTTCCCGCGTCGCTACGACGAGCGTGGCGAGCACACCGACATCCGCTCGCTGGACGTCGGTGAGCAGGTCACCGTGCTGGCCCAGGTGCAACGCACCGCCGTGCGCCCGATGCGGCAGCGACGGGGCAACCTGCTGGAGGTGACAGTCGGCGACGGTTCCGGTGGGCTGCTGACGTTGACCTTCTTCGGCAACCAGGCGTGGCGCGAGCGGGAGCTGCGCCCCGGCCGGTGGGGGCTGTTCGCCGGCAAGGTCACCGAGTTCCGGGGCAACCGGCAGCTCAACGGCCCGGAGTACGTCCTGCTCGGCGAGGGTGGTGACGGCGAGGCGGCGGCCAACGGCGAGATCGAGGAGTTCGCCGGTGCGCTGATCCCCGTCTACCCGGCCGCCGCGGCGGTGCCGACCTGGGTGATCGCGCGGTGTGTGCGGGTCGTGCTGGACACGTTCACCCCACCGGACGATCCGCTGCCCGGCGAGGTGCGCGCCAGCCGCAAGCTGGTCGGGTTGGGCACCGCGTTGACGGAGATCCACCGGCCGTCCAGCAAGGAGGCACTGTACCGGGCGCGGCGGCGGCTCAAGTGGGACGAGGCGTTCGCCGTCCAGTTGACCCTGGTGCAGCGCAAGCACCGGGCGGCGGACTGGCCGGCCCGGCCCCGCCCGACGCGCCCCGGCGGGCTGTTGGACGCCTTCGACGCCCGACTGCCGTACGAGCTGACGGCCGGTCAGCGCGACGTCGGCGTGGAGATCGCCGCAGATCTCGCCACCCCGCACCCGATGCACCGGTTGTTGCAGGGTGAGGTGGGTTCGGGCAAGACCGTGGTGGCGTTGCGGGCGATGCTCCAGGTGGTCGACGCGGGCGGGCAGGCCGCGCTGCTGGCACCCACCGAGGTGCTGGCCGCCCAACACCACCGCGGCATGCTCGACCTGCTCGGGCCGCTCGGGCGGGCCGGCGAGCTGGGTTCCGCCGAGCACGCCACCCGGGTCGAGTTGGTCACCGGCTCACTGGGCGCGGCGGCCCGCCGGCGGGCGCTCGGCGAGGTGGCAAGTGGCGCCGCAGGCATCGTGCTGGGCACCCACGCCCTGCTCTACGAGGGAGTCGACTTCGCCGACCTCGGCCTGGTGGTCGTCGACGAGCAGCACCGCTTCGGCGTGGAGCAACGCGACGCCCTGCGGGCCAAGGCCGACCAGCCGCCGCACGTGCTGGTGATGACGGCCACCCCGATTCCGCGCACGGTGGCGATGACCGTCTACGGCGACCTGGAGGTCTCCACCCTCTCCCAACTGCCCCGGGGGCGGTCGCCGATCGCCTCGCACGTGGTGCCGGCCGCCGAGAAACCCGCCTATCTGGACCGGGCCTGGCGTCGACTGCGCGAGGAGGTGGCCGCCGGCCACCAGGCGTACGTGGTGTGCCCGCGGATCGGCGACGGGCCGACCAGCGACGAGGAACCGCCGCCGGAGGACGACAACGGCCGACGGCCGCCGGTGGCGGTGACCGAGGTGGCCCCGCTGCTGGCCGAGGGGCCGCTGCACGGCCTGCGGATCGGGGTGCTGCACGGTCGCCTGCCGGCCGACGAGAAGGACGCCGTGATGCGCTCCTTCGCCGCCGGTGACCTGGACGTGCTGGTGGCGACCACCGTGATCGAGGTCGGCGTGGACGTGCCGAACGCGACAGTGATGATCGTGCTGGACGCCGACCGGTTCGGGGTCTCCCAACTGCACCAGCTGCGGGGCCGGGTCGGCCGGGGCGCCGCCGCCGGGCTCTGCCTGCTGGTCAGCGAGGCGGCCGAGGGCTCGTCGGCACGGGAACGGCTGGACGCGGTGGCGTCCACGAGCGACGGCTTCAAACTCGCCGAGTTGGATCTGGAGCAGCGCCGCGAGGGCGACGTGCTGGGTGCGACCCAGTCCGGGCACCGCTCGCACCTGCGGCTGCTGTCGCTGCGCCGCGACGCCGACCTGATCCGCGACGCCCGCGCCGAGGCGATCACCCTGATCGAGGACGACCCGGACCTGACCCGCAACCCGGCGCTGGCCGCCTCGGTGGCCGCACTCGTCGACGAGGAACGCGCCGAATACCTGGAGAAGGGCTGAGGCGTCTGCCAACTTTCTTCTGGCGGAATACACCGAGGGGGGGGGGGGGGGGGGGGGGGGGGGCGCGCGGGGGGGGGGGGGGGGGGGGGGGGGGGGGGGCGGGGGCGGGGGGGGGGGGGCGCGCGGC